>NZ_JBQFRA010000004.1:0-389242 GCF_056537165.1 Ruegeria sp. CG8
AGATCGGGAATTTCCAGTACCCGACCACCTGCCGGAAATTGTCCAGCGTGAATCCGTCGCCGGTGTTGAAAGCCTGCTTGGCGACCAGGACGAAAGGATACAGAAAAAACAGGCACAGAAACGCCGTCACAGGCAGGATCAGCACATAGGGCAACACACGAGCGTTCATCAGATCGCTCCTTTCCTTGCGGAAGTTCCGGTGGTTTCGGGCAGAGAGTTCGGGGACACCGGGCCTGCATCAGGCCCGGTGTCAGGATCAGGTCAGACCCTTATTCGACAGGGCACGGACCGTCCGAGGGTGCATCCGGAGCCCAGCAGGGCGCGCCGGTCTCCTGCATGATCGCCTGCAACGCGCCTTTCTGATCGTCCAGCACGGTGCGGATGTCCTGACCGCCCAGTACGATCCGCTCGAACGCATCGGTATAAACACGGTTGAAGTCACCGCCCTTGTCGCCCAGTCCCGCGGGCAGCAGCCCGGGGTTGGCATCGGCTGAGCCACTCATCTTGGCGACCGCGTCGCCTGCGGCCTTGACGGCCGGCGGCAGGTCGGCAGGAAGGTCAACCGCGACGACCGGGAAGAAGTTCGTCGCGCGCAGCGTGGCGATCTGGGTTTCCGGCTTCATCATGTAGGCGACCAGAGCTTTGGACGCTTCCATGTCCGGTGCGGTTTTGGGGATTGCAACCCCAGCCAGAACCGGCATGAAGCCGCGCCCGGTCGGGCCCGCCGGGGCCGGGAAAGCCACGAAGTCATCAGGCCGCTCGTTGAAGGCCTGCGCCAGACGCGAGGTGTGGTCGAACACGATCCAGGCATCGCCCGAAAGCAGCTGTTCCTGCATGAACGAGAAATTGGTCGAAGCCGGGTTGGTGTGGGTCCACAGCTCGCGGAATTTTTCCCACGCGGTCACGGCATCGTCGCTGGCAAAGGTCCGCACCACGCCGTTCGTATAGGACGGATACAGATAGCCTTGGAAGAAGCGGTGCTTCAGGCCCTTGGGCCCGGCCGGGAAGCCGAATTTCGGCTCGCCTGCAGCCTCATGCGCGTTGGCGGCCCATTCGATCAGCTGGTCATAGGTCAGTGCATTGATGTCGGCGCCTTCGGGCAGGTACTGCAGCGCCTCTTTGTTGGCCGCCATGATATAGCTGGCCTGCATCCAGGGGATGTATTGCAGGCTGCCTGCTCCCAGCGTCGCCAGTTCGTTGAACGTGTCCGAGGCCGAGGCGAAGCCCAGATCGTCCAGGTCGACCAGGTCATCGGGGTTCATGGCCGAGAAATCACCATGCAGCGCGCCCAGAACGCCGATCGTGCCCGAACCGGCCTGCAATTCGGCCTGCAGACGCGTCAGCCAGGGGCCGCCGTCATTGGGCTGGTAGTCCACGCCACCCTCGAAGCCCGAAAGGACCTGTTCGCGCATGGCCTGCGCCTCTTCGACCGGCTTGGCCTGTGTCGACCAGAACAGAACCTCGGCCTGCGCCACGTTTGTGACCAGGGCCAGAACAAGGCCGGATGCGGCACCGACCAGCTTGGATTGAATTGACATGGACTCCTCCCAGAGTTTCGATTGGGCCTTTTGCCCGTTCTGCCCGGTGGGGTCGGTTTGCTGTGCGTGTCGTGCGACGACTCACCCCAGGCGATGCCATTAGCATGGTATAACGATATATCTTGCGTCAACGAATATTTTCCAATCGGTTGGTCTGAACTTCAGAAAATAGTAGGAATTGCTCGTTGCAATACCGCTGCGGGTTGGGCATTTTGATGATGCAACGATATATCAGAAGTCCGAGAAATGCCCGCCAAACCCACCCTCGCCAGTGTCGCCAAAGCCGCCGGAGTCTCGATTCCGACGGTCAGTCAGGTGATGCGCGGCACTGGCCGGATTTCCGAGCAGACCCGCAAAAAAGTGCTGCAGGCGGCCGAGGACCTGCACTATGTCACGGACTCGCGCGCGGCGTCTATGCGGTCGGGCGAGAACCGGGAAATCGGGTTCGTTCTGAACCAGTTCGCAAACCCGTTCAACGCCGAAGTGGTCAGCGGCGCGGTCGAGTTGCTGGAGGCCGAGGGGTATCTGGTTTCGATCTTGGACACGCGCGACGACGCGGACCGGCAGGGCAGGCAATTGCGGGATTTCATCCGCAACGGACGCGGCGGCCTGCTGTGGGTTCCCGCGCTGGAGACCACGGCGGAAACCCTTCAACTGTTGCGCACGCATGGTTTGCCCACGGTGACCTTTCTGCGCCATGTCAACCCCGATTTTGATCATGTGGGTATCAGAAATGCCGAAGCGACCGCGATCGCGACCAATCACCTGGCGGAGCTGGGCCACAGGCACATCGCGTTTTTTGGCGGCATCGGCATGAACCCCGTTCGAAAGCAGCGCATAGCCGGGTATGAGCGTACGCTGCAGGACTTGTCTTTGGGGCCGCCGATCATCTGGCCCTCACCTGACACCAAGCGTGCGGGTATGAAGGAGATGCTGAAATTGCATGACGCCCATCCAGAGGTCACGGCGGTGGTCTGCAATGGCGACATGGTCGCTTTGGGGGCGTGTTTCGGCCTGATGCGGGCTGGGTTGCAGCCGGGGCGGGATGTTTCGATTGTTGGATTTGACGATACCGAGGATGCCTCGGTCGCAATTCCCGCGCTCAGTACCATGGCGGTTTCGCCAAAGCGGTTGGGCCGCAAGCTCGCACGTACTCTGCTGGACAGGATAAAAGACCCTGACATGCCGGTAATCGTGTCCGAAGTTTCAGCCCGGTTCATCGCACGGGAAACCACGGGGCCGCTGCAGAAGGACCGCTGACGGGTCAGGCGCGCGTATCCGGCAAGGTCTCGCTCCACTTCCGCAGCTCGTCCAGAAAACCCAGCGCGGTGCGTCCACGGTCGGTCACGGAGTAATGCACCGAAACCGGTGAGGTTTCCAGCACTTGGCGGTGCACCAGGCCCTGTTGCTCCAATTGGCGCAAGCGTTCGGCGATCATCTTTTTGCTGGCGCCACCGATCATCCGGGCCAGGTCATTGAATCGTACCGGCTCGTCTTTGAGATGCCATAGGATCGACCCGGTCCACTTGCCACCGATGATACGCATGCCGCGTTCGATGGGGCATGGTTCGCCGCACGCATCCACCGCTTGCCGCTTGCCTTGGTCGTCCTGTTCGATACGGGCACGCATCGCCTTCTCCAGTCCAGTATTAGGTTACAAAAAGTAAACTGGTTGCAATTCATCACTACCGTTCTCAAGTTCGGTTTCACCCCGGTCGAAGTCAAGGGGCAAGCAGTTTCAAAACCAAGGATATGGACATGAGCAAGATCCTGATCGTGAACGGTACGCAGCCTTACGAGTTCGCACCTGGCCGCCTGAATGCGTCGCTGGTACAACGCGCGCAGGACGCGCTGACCGGCATGGGCCACGAGGTGCGCGTGACCACGGTTGCCGAAGAATACGACATCAATGCCGAGATCGACGCCCATGTCTGGGCGGATGTGGTCATCATGCAATTTCCGGTGAATTGGATGGGCGTACCGTGGGTGTTCAAGAAGTATCTCGACGAGGTCTATACCGCGGGCATGGACGGCCGGTTGCTGGCCGGCGATGGCCGGACCGCCGAGGCGCCCGAGGCCAATTACGGCACCGGTGGCCTTCTGCATGGAACGAAATACATGCTGTCGGTCACCTTCAACGCTCCGCGCGAGGCGTTCGACAACCCGACCGAGCCGTTCTTTGCCGGGGCCAGCGTCGATGACCTGCTGTGGCCCATGCACCTGAACGCCAAGTTTCTGGCGATGCAGCCCCTGCCTACCTTCGCGGCTTTCGACGTGATGAAGAACCCCCGGATCGAACAGGATTTCCAGCGGTTCGACGCACATCTGAAACAGCATTTCGAGGAGATCGCGCATGTCGCAGCCTGACATTCATCTCTACACCGCGGCCACGATGAATGGCTACAAACCGGTGATCTTCCTGGAAGAGGCAGGCGTACCCTACGACCTGACCCCCATCGACTTTTCCAAACAGGAACAAAAGACGCCGGCGTTCTTGTCGCTGAACCCCAACGGGAAGATCCCGGTGATCGAGGACCGGGCCGAAGGTCGCGCGATTTTCGAAAGCGGCGCAATCCTGTGGCACCTCGCGCAGAAATACGGTCAGTTCCTGCCCTCAGATCCGGTGCAGCAGTCCGAGGTGATGCAGTGGATGCTGTTCCAGGTCGGGCATGTGGGTCCGATGATGGGCCAGGCCATGTATTTCCAGCACATTGCCGCCCCCAATGGCCATACCGAACCGTTCTCGATCCGCCGCTACGTGGACGAAAGCCGCCGCCTTATGGAGGTGATGAATGATCGCCTGAATGGGCGTGACTGGATTGCGGCAGGGCAATACACGATCGCGGACATGATGCTGTACCCTTGGGCGCGGGCCTATGTCTGGGCGCGGGTTCAGGTCGATGACCTTCCGCATCTGAACGCATGGTTCGACCGCATCGATGCCCGCCCCGCAGTGCAGAAGGCGCTGACCATTCCCAAGGCCAATCCGCAGTTCTGGGATGCCACGGCTGATGCCAGCGCCTTTGCGCGGGAAAACGCCGCGCGGTTTGCCGGTGACGTGAAAAAGGACTGAGGCCGCGGCCCGGGCTCCCCAGCCCGGGCCCGCCCAACAGCACCTTGGGCGCCGCATGGCCCAAGCGCGGGTCAATGGCCGGGAGGACGCTTTACTCGGGTGTCAAAAGCGGTCAGTCTGAACCATCGGCGCGCCGGGTGATCCCCTCGGGCCGCGCTGTCACATCATTGTCGTCATAAACGTTCAGATGATGCGTCGACCAATTTATTTCGAGAGGTGCCTCATGACCCTATCCAGCAAATTCGCGATGTCGCGGCGTCAATTTCTGGCCACCACCACGGCCGGCGTCGCCATGGTTTCCCTGCACCCGTTCTCCGCCGCCGCCGCAAGCAACCAGGCGCATCTGCGGATCATGGAAACGACCGACATTCACGTTCACGTCTTTCCCTATGACTACTACGCCGACAAGCCGCGCGATACGGTGGGGCTGTCGCGCGCGGCCTCGATCATAAACCAGATCCGGGCCGAGGCCACCAACTCGATGCTGGTCGACAATGGCGACTTTCTTCAGGGCAACCCGATGGGCGACTACATCGCCTACGAGCGTGGCATGAACGACGGCGACACCCACCCGATCATCAATGCGTTCAACACGTTGGGCTATGATGCCGCGACGCTGGGCAACCACGAGTTCAACTATGGTCTGAGCTTTCTGGAAAAATCGCTAGCCGGGGCGCAGTTCCCGATCGTGCTGGCCAATATCGCCAAGGAACAGGGCGCCAATCCGCGCGCGGACAAGACGTTGGTGCAGCCCTATGTCATCCTCGATCGCGAGATCGAGCTGGGCGATGGCAGCAAGCAGCCGATCCGCATCGGCGTCATCGGCTTCACCCCGCCGCAGATCATGAACTGGGACCGCCGCCACCTGGAAGGCAACGTGCAGGCCCGCGACATCGTCGAGACCGCCAAAGCCTATGTGCCCGAGATGAAAGAGCAAGGCTGCGATCTGATCCTGGCCCTGTCGCATTCGGGCATCGGCGCGGCCGATCACGCGGACGGGATGGAGAACGCCTCGGTTCCGCTGGCCGGGGTCGATGGCATCGACGCGCTGGTGACCGGGCACAACCACCTGGTCTTCCCCTCGCCCACCTTCGCCGACCGTGCCGGAGTTGACGTGGACAAGGGCACGCTGATGGGCAAGCCGGCCGTCATGGGCGGGTTCTGGGGGTCGCATCTGGGCGTGCTCGACCTGTTGCTGGAACGCGACGGCAACGAATGGCGCGTGGTCACCACCACCTCCGAGGCGCGGCCGATCTCGAAGCGCAACGAAGACCGCTCGATCACTGCGCTGGTCGAGGACGACCCAAAGGTGCTGGCCTCGGTCGCGCAGGATCACGAGGAAACGCTGGCCTATGTGCGCCGCGCGGTGGGCAAGACCTCGGCCCCGCTGCACAGCTATTTCGCGCTGGTGGCCGATGATCCGTCGGTCCAGATCGTGTCGATCGCGCAGAAATGGTATGTCGAAGAGATGCTGAAAGGCACCGAGCATGAAGGCCTGCCCATCCTGTCGGCCGCGGCACCCTTCAAGGCCGGTGGCCGGGGTGGCCCGGAATACTATACCGACGTGCCGGTGGGCGATGTGGCGATCAAGAACGTGGCCGATCTGTATCTCTACCCCAACACCGTGCGCGCGGTTCGCGTGAACGGCGCGCAACTGCGCGGCTGGCTGGAGCGTTCGGCCGGGATGTTCAACCAGATCGAGCCGGGCGCCAAGGATGCGCTGCTGCTGAATCCCGAGTTCCCGTCCTACAATTTCGACGTGATCGACGGTGTGACCTATCAGATCGACCTGTCTCAGCCCTCGCGCTTTGGGCCGAAGGGCGAAGAGGTCAACCCCGATGCGGCGCGCATCGTGAACCTGCAGTTCAACGGTGCCCCGGTGACCGACGACATGGAGTTCATCATCGCCACCAACAACTACCGCGCCTCGGGCGGCGGATCGTTCCCGGGGGCGATGGGCGACACCATCGTGTTCGAGGCCCCCGACACCAACCGTGACGTGATCGTGCGCTATATCGTCGAACAGGGCACGATCGATCCCAAGGCCGACGGCAACTGGTCCTTCGCGCCGCTGGGCGAGACCACCGTTCTGTTTGAAACCGGTCCCAAGGCCCGCGATTACATCAGCGACGTCAAAGGGTTGGCGCTGGAAGACGCAGGCGACGGGGCCGACGGTTTCGCGGCTTTCCGCATCACGCTCTGACCGGCGACAGACATCGGGTCGGGCGGCCAAACTGGCCGCCCTATTCTTTTGATTTGTGGCCGAGGGCCGGATTATCACACGCATTAGCGGGATGCTTATTTTTCAGGCGATAGGGGAAAAAATGCTCAGAAATGGGGCGAACGAGTTTTCTCAACCAATTGCCTCTGCCGGGCTGCACTGACTCCAGGAAAAGGCTGTGGTGCTTTCGCATCCGACAGTCCTTTCGCCCGGAGCCACCAATTACCTCTTTGTCCGCAATAACTGCCGCGCAAGCGATCGCCACGCCTCCCCGTGCTGTCGGGCGGGGTAATGTGTCCGTGGTTGGCCGCGCGGGCCGGACCGAGTTGCAGGGACTGCGCCAGCAGGGGTCGCTGAAGCTGCTGTTTCCTCGGCGCGATGGCGCGGGCTTGCAGGCGGTGCTGATCAACACCGCCGGCGGCGTCACCGGCGGAGACAGTTTTGACCTTTCCGCCACCGCTCTGGCAGATGCACATCTGACCCTGACCACGCAGGCGGCCGAGCGGGCTTATCGCGCGTCCGGAGCAGTTCCGGGCCGTATTCGGACACATCTGACCGTGGCGGCAGGCGGCCAGTTGAACTGGCTACCGCAGGAAACGATCCTTTTCGATGGTTGCGCGATCGACCGCCGCCTTCGTGTCGATCTGGCCCCTGATGCCGGCCTGCTGCTGGTGGAGTCGCTGATCTTCGGACGCGCCGCAATGGGCGAGCGGATTACTGCGGCCCACTTCCAAGACCGCATCGAAATCTGGCGTGCGGGCCGGCTGGCGCATCTGGAAGCGCTGCGCCTGATCGGTGATCTGGCGGCGGAAATGGCCCGGCCGGGCGTTGGCGACGGCGCGGGCGCGCTCAGCAGCCTGATACTGATCCGCTCGGATGCCGCTGCGCATCTGGACCCGATCCGAGCAGTCTTGCCTGACACCGGCGGCGTCAGCCTTGTGGGTGACGACATGCTGTTGATGCGCCTGCTGGCGCCCGACGGTTTCGCGCTGCGCCAGACCCTTGTGCCGATCCTGAACCGGCTGACCCGCAATTCCCTGCCAAGACCCTGGATGATCTGACATGCAACTCTCGCCGCGCGAAAAAGACAAACTGCTGATCGCCATGGCCGCCGAGGTGGCGCGCAAGCGCCTGGCCCGGGGCGTGCGCCTGAACTACCCCGAGGCCATCGCGCTGATCACCGATGCCGTGGTCGAGGGCGCCCGCGACGGCCGCTCGGTCGCTGACATGATGGAGGCCGGCGCGCAGGTCATCACCCGCGACCAGTGCATGGACGGCATCCCCGAGATGATCCACGAGGTGCAGGTCGAGGCGACGTTCCCCGACGGCACCAAGCTGGTCACCGTCCACAACCCCATCCGCTGAAGGAGATGACGATGAAACACCTGACTTCCCTGCCATTCGCCCTGATGGCCGCGCCCGCGCTGGCGCATGAAGGGCCGCATTTACACCCGCATGACTCGGGCACCTGGCTGGTGCTGCTCCTGCTGCTGGCGATCGGCAGCGTCGCGATCTGGCTGAAGGCGCGCAAATGATCCCCGGAGAGGTCATCCCCGCCCTCGGCGAGATCGAGCTGAACGCGGGCGCGGCTGCAATCACCCTGATGGTGGCCAATACCGGTGACCGCCCCGTGCAGGTGGGCTCGCACTATCATTTCGCCGAAACCAATCCGGCGCTGGATTTCGACCGGGCCGCCGCCCACGGCATGCGGCTGGACATCGCCGCCGGAACCGCCGTGCGGTTTGAACCCGGCCAAAGGCGCGAGGTGCAGCTGATCCCGATCGCCGGCGCGCGGCGCGTCTTCGGGTTCAACGGCGCAGTCATGGGAGACCTCTGATGCCAGCCCGGATCAAACGTTCCGACTATGCCGCCATGTACGGCCCCACCACGGGCGACAAGGTGCGGCTGGCCGATACTGACCTGATCATTGAGGTCGAGCGCGACCTGACCACCTATGGCGAAGAGGTCAAGTTCGGCGGCGGCAAGGTGATCCGCGACGGCATGGGCCAGTCGCAGGCCACCCGCGCCGAAGGGGCGGTGGACACCGTGATCACCAATGCGCTGATCGTTGACTGGACGGGCATCTACAAGGCGGATGTGGGCCTCAAAGACGGGCGCATCGCCCGGATCGGCAAGGCGGGCAACCCCGACACGCAGCCCGGCGTGGATATCATCGTCGGCCCCGGCACCGAGGCCATCGCCGGCGAGGGCCGTATCCTGACTGCCGGCGGGTTCGACAGCCACATCCATTTCATCTGCCCGCAACAGATCGAGGATGCGCTGCATTCCGGCCTGACCACCATGCTGGGCGGCGGCACCGGCCCGGCGCATGGCACCTTGGCCACCACCTGCACCCCCGGCCCCTGGCACATAGGGCGCATGCTGCAGGCGGCCGATGCCTTTCCGATGAACCTGGCCTTTGCGGGCAAGGGCAACGCCTCGCAACCGGCGGCCCTGCGCGAACAGGTCCTGGCCGGGGCCTGCGCCCTGAAACTGCACGAGGACTGGGGCACCACCCCGGCAGCCATCGATTGCTGCCTGACGGTGGCCGACGAGATGGACGTGCAGGTGATGATCCACACCGACACGCTGAACGAAAGCGGGTTCGTCGAAAACACCGTGGCCGCCATGAAAGGCCGCACGATCCACGCCTTCCACACCGAAGGCGCAGGCGGCGGCCACGCCCCCGACATCATCAAGATCTGCGGTGAGGCGCATGTGCTGCCCTCCTCGACCAACCCGACCCGGCCTTTCACCGTGAACACGGTCGAAGAGCATCTGGACATGCTGATGGTCTGCCATCACCTCGACAAATCCATCCCCGAGGACGTGGCCTTTGCCGAAAGCCGCATCCGGCGCGAGACCATCGCGGCCGAGGACATTCTGCACGACATGGGCGCCTTCAGCATCATCGCCTCCGACAGCCAGGCGATGGGCCGCGTGGGCGAGGTGCTGATCCGCACATGGCAGACCGCCGACAAGATGAAAAAACAACGCGGGCGCCTGCCTGAAGAGATGGGCGAAAACGACAATTTCCGCGTGCGCCGCTATATCGCGAAATACACGATCAACCCGGCCATCGCGCACGGGCTTGGCACCCATATCGGCAGCATCGAAGAGGGCAAACGCGCCGATCTGGTGCTGTGGAACCCCGCCTTTTTCGGCGTGAAGCCCGAGATGGTGCTGTTGGGCGGCACCATCGCCTGTGCGCAGATGGGCGATCCGAACGCCTCGATCCCCACGCCTCAGCCGGTCTATTCCCGGCCGATGTGGGGGGCCTATGGCCGCTCGGTCGAACAGGGCGCGGTGACCTTCGTGTCGGAAGCAGCGCAAGAAGACGGCATCGCCGCGCGTCTGGGCCTGGCCAAGCAGACTGTCGCCGTGCGCAACACACGCGCAATCGGCAAGCGTGATCTGCGGCTGAACGATGCCCTGCCCGAGATCGAGGTGAACCCCGAAACCTACGAGGTGCGCGCCGACGGCGAATTGCTGACCTGCCAGCCCGCCGAAACCCTGCCCATGGCGCAACGCTATTTCCTGTTTTGAAAAGGGATACCTCCGATGCTTGCCACATCACAGAAAATCCGCCGCAACGGTCAGTGGGACGAAACCCATAGCACCGTGACGCTGAACTACGAAGACCGCTTTCTGCGCCGCCGGATGCTGCGCACCGCACAGAATGAAGAGTTCCTGGTGGATCTGTCGCAGACGACCTCGCTGGACGGGGGGGATGCGTTCGAACTGGCCGATGGCCGCCTGATCGAGGTGGTTGCCGCCGAAGAGGACCTGTTCGCCGTCACCGGCCCCGATCTGACCCGGCTGGCCTGGCATATCGGCAACCGCCACACCCCTTGCCAGATCGAGCCCGACCGGCTGGTGATCCGCCGCGACCATGTGATCCGCGACATGCTGCTGAAACTTGGTGCGACGGTGCAAGACATCCGCGCACCCTTCAGCCCCGAAGGCGGCGCCTATGGGCACGGACGGACCCATGGCCACAGCCACTGACCTTGATGTGCTGACGCTGACGCAATGGCTGTCACCCGCCTACCCGGTCGGGGCGTTTGCCTATTCGCATGGGCTGGAACGCTTGGTCCAATCGGGCGCGGTGCACGATGCGGCCAGCCTGCGGGACTGGCTGCAGGACGTGCTGGAACACGGTGCCGGATGGTCGGATGCCCTGTTTCTGACCGCCGCTTGGCGGGCTAAATCCGAGTTGGCCGTGGCCGAACTTGACGATATGGCCCGCGCCTTCGCCGGCCCCTTCGAGCGCAGATTCGAGACCGCGCAACAGGGCGCGGCCTTCTGCGGTGTGACGGCTGCAGTCTGGGGCATCGAACTGACGGATCTGGCCTATCCCGTCGCTGTCGGCTGCGCGGCGCGCCACGCCGGTTTGCAGGTGGAGCCGACCGCGCGACTGTATCTGCATGCGTTCATCAGCAATCTTGTTTCAGCCGCGCAGCGGCTGATGCCCTTGGGCCAGACCGCTGCCCAAGGAGTCGTCCGAGACATGGCCCCCTTGTGCGCACATCAGGCGCACGCGGCAGTGGAGGCCGATCTGTCGGCCCTGTCCGGCACCGCCTTTCTGGCCGAGATTTCGGCCATGCAACATGAAACCCAACAACCAAGGATTTTCCGCACATGAGCAGCATGAACGGCCCTCTGCGGGTGGGCATCGGCGGCCCGGTCGGTGCGGGCAAGACCAGCCTGACCGCCGCCCTCGCCCGCGCGCTGCGCGACACCCATTCGATCGGGGTGATCACCAATGACATCTACACGCAGGAAGACGCCGAGGCGCTGATGCGCATGCAGATCCTGCCGCAGGACCGGGTGATCGGCGTGGAAACCGGAGGTTGCCCGCATACGGCGATCCGAGAGGATGCCTCGATCAATCTGGCCGCCGTGGCCGAGATGGTGCGCCGTCATCCCGAGGTCGAGATCGTTCTGATCGAATCCGGCGGTGACAACCTGTCGGCTACCTTCAGCCCGGAACTGGCGGATGTGACGATCTATGTGATCGACGTGGCCGCGGGCGAAGAGATCCCCCGCAAGGGTGGCCCCGCGATCACTCGGTCAGACATCCTGATCATCAACAAGATCGACCTTGCTCCGCATGTCGGAGCGGACCTGTCGGTGATGCAGCGCGATGCGGCCCGAATGCGCGGTGATCGGCCATTCGTATTCGCCAACCTGCGGAGCGGCAGCGGAACGAGCGAAATCATCGACCTGTTGGACAAGATTGCCGGCATCGACGCCGGACGACGTGCAACGGCGTAAGACCCACAACCCGACTTTGGGCGTTTCCGGTTCCAGAATTTGGAACCTTGCGCCTGCAAGGCAATCCGATGTAACCGGATTCGACCACCGACGCTGTCCTTGCGATAGCCCGGTGCGAGAAAGTTGCAGCCGGGCCGATCCTTCTTGGGGCCGCCCCATCACCTGAGGACCGCCGGTGAGCCCATTCGTCGTCGCGATCATTCTGTCGGCTGCCATCCTGCACGCCGTCTGGAACGCCATCGTCAAAACCGCGGGCGACCGGACGACCACGCTTGGCCTTGTGGCCTTCGGGCATGTGATCCCGGCCAGCGTCATGATCCTTGTCCTGCCCTTTCCGGGGGGTGAAAGTTTTGTCTACATTCTTTTGTCCACCGTGGTGCATTTCGGATATTACTTCATGCTGGGCAAAGCCTATCAGCATGGAGACCTCAGCGTGGTCTACCCGATCGCCCGAGGCATCGTTCCGGCGTTGGTGGCGCTTTGGGCCTATCTGTTGCTGGATGAGGTTCTGCCCCTGCAAGCCTGGATCGGCATCGGCCTTATCGCGTTCGGCATCCAACTCAGCAGTTGGAGCTCGCTCCGGCAAGGCGTCGGCGGCGCGGCGCTGGGGTTTGCGGTGGGAACCGGACTTTGCATCTCGGTCTATTCGGTTGTAGACGGCATCGGAGTGCGGCTGTCTGGAAACACGCTAAGCTACTGGGCTTGGGGGGCGTTTCTGCACCTGTTCATTGCTGGATTCGTGGGCCTGCGACGGCGGCAGGTTCTAACACAGCTTCCGGCGCGCACCTGGGCGATCGGCATCCTGGGCGGTTTCGTGTCGATGCTGGCTTATGGGCTGGTGCTCTATGCCAAGAATTTCGCGCCGCTGGGGGCGGTCTCGGCGTTGCGGGAAACCTCAGTGATTTTTGCGGCCCTGATCGGGTTCGTCTTCCTGCACGAAGGCTATTGGGTGCGCAGGCTGGGGGCCGCCATCCTGATGGCGGGGGGCGTGGCGCTGGTTGGACTTTCGGGCTGAGCCGGTCCGTCAAGTGCTATAACGCGCCATGAACATGTCAACGGCGTTGGTGGCCACTTCGTCGATTTCCTCGTCCGAGAACCGGGTTTGGATCCCCAAAGCCGCCAGCGTCCACAGGCGCACCTTGCACAATTCCGAGAACTGTTCGGCGGCAAAATGCACGTCGTCAATCGCCAGCTCACCTTTGGCCACGGCTTTTTCCAGATACTCGGCCATCTGGCGCTGACCGTTGGCGGGGCCGGCTTCGTAGAACGCTTTGCCCAGTTCCGGGAACCTGTCACGCTCGGCCACGCAGATGCGGAACACCTGCTGCGCAAAATCCGAAACCAGAAACCGGGTCAGATGCGTGGCGGTGATCATCAACGCCTCGCGCACTGGCTTGGTTTCGTCGATCATGGACAACACGTTTTCCGCCATGCGGCAGCACTCGGTCTGCGCCACCTCGGAAAACAGAAGTCGTTTGTCCGGGAAATAGCTGTAGAGCGTTGCCTTCGACACACCCGCCGCGCGCGCGATGTCATCGACGCTGGCGCCTTCGAACCCATCCGCCATGAAAACCTCTCGGGCGCCGTTCAGAACCTGGTCGAATTTCCGTCCGGTACGCACGATGGTTGCGGCTTGGGTCATGGTGTCTCCTTGGCTGAGTGCTGCGTCAAATCTATAAACCAGTCAGTTCAGTTTCAACGGTTTTCAATTCGGCTTGAAAGTTCCGTTACGCGGCGTAGATTAGAATAATTCTAAAACGAGGGTGGCAATGCGGTTTTTCACTCAGCGCAAACACTTCAGAGATCTGACCGAGCAGGAAGTCATCGCGCTTGCGATTTCGTCCGAGGAAGACGACGCACGGATCTATAGGTCATATGCCGAAATGCTGCGCCCCGACTATCCGGCGACGGCCAAAATCTTCGATGGCATGGCTGCCGAGGAAGACGAGCACCGCCGTCGCCTGATCGCTCTGCACGAGGATCGGTTCGGCCCGGTGATCCCTCTGATCCGGCGCGAGCATGTCGCCGGTTACTACGCCCGCCGTCCGATCTGGCTGGTCGAGAATCTCGGAATCGAGCGAATCCGCGAAGAAGCCGAGATGATGGAGCGCGATGCGGAGCGCTTCTATCTGGCGGCTGCTGGTCGTACGACCGATGCAGCAACACGCAAACTTTTGGGCGACCTGGCTGCGGCCGAAGCAGGGCATCAAGCCGCGGCTGCCGAATTGGAAGAAGCCCACCTGGATCACGATGAAAAAGAAGCTGAAAAGGTGATTTCGCACCGGCAATTCATCTTGACCTGGGTCCAGCCGGGATTGGCCGGGCTGATGGACGGGTCGGTGTCGACCTTGGCGCCGATCTTCGCGACGGCCTTTGCCACGCACGACCCTTGGACGACCTTTCTTGTGGGCCTTGCAGCGTCAGTGGGCGCAGGTATTTCCATGGGCTTCACCGAAGCGGCATCGGACGATGGCGAGCTGTCGGGCCGTGGATCACCGGTCAAGCGGGGTTTGGCGTCCGGCGTGATGACAACGGTCGGCGGATTGGGCCATGCCCTGCCCTATCTGATCCCGGAATTCTGGACGGCCACGATCATTGCCTTCATCGTGGTGTTTTTTGAATTGTGGGCGATCGCGTGGATTCAGAACCGCTATATGGAAACTCCGTTCTTCCGCGCGGCTTTTCAGGTCGTTTTGGGCGGAGCGCTGGTGCTGGCAGCCGGGATATTGATCGGCAGCGGGTGATGAGCCTGCTTGCGATGTGGTAATTCTATGTTACCAATCTGCGCATGGTCGATATCTTTCTGCGCACCCTGCCCTTCTTTGCGATCATCGGCCTGGGATACTGGGCCGGGCGCAGCCGGTTCTTCACCGAAGACGCCACGGCCTATCTGACCAAGTTCGTGTTCTATTTCGCGTTGTCGGCGATGCTTTTCCGCTTTGCCGCCACGCTGCCCTTTGCCGAGATCTTCAACGCGCGGCTGATGCTGGGCTATCTGATCGGCACCGCCGGCGTATACGCGCTGGCCACGTTGGTTGCCTATCTGCGAGGGCTCGACATCCCCACCGCGGCGGTCGAGGCGCAATGCGCCGCCATCGGAAATGTGGGCTTTCTGGGTCTGCCAATGTTGGCCCTGCTGTTTTCCGAAGCCGCAATCGGACCGGTCATGCTGGTTCTGACGGTCGATCTGGTGGTGTTTTCCTCGCTGATCGTGATCCTGATCAACGGCGGGCGGGATGGAAAGCTGACGGTTGGGACGCTGCGGCTCATCGGAGTCGGGCTGCTGAAAAACCCCATGATCGTCTCGATCTCGGCCGGGTTGATCTGGTCGGCCCTGCAGATGCCGGTGCCTGACCCGTTGAACGATTTTCTGACCATTCTAGGCGGCGCCGCCACGCCGGGGGCGCTGTTCGCAATCGGCGCCTCGCTGGCCAGCAAATCAGCCGAGCGGGTTCAGATCGCGCTGTGGCTCAGCTTTTGCAAACTGGCCTTGCATCCGGCCTGTGTGGCAGTGGTGCTACTGTGGCTGCTGCCGACTGATCCTTTTGCCGCGGCGGTAGCGATCTCCGCCGCCGCCCTGCCAGTGGCCGGCAATGTCTATATGCTGGCGGCCCACTATGGGGTGGCGCCGCACCGGGCATCTGCCGCCATTCTGCTGTCGACCATTGTCAGCATTCTGACCGTGCCGGTGGTCATCGCGTGGGTTGCCGCATTCTGACGCGGCGACTTCAAAATGCGTGCGAACATTGGTGCCCGGACTTTACGCCGGGGCCTTCGCCCGTTAGCCATGGCACGAACCCAACGTAAGGATGATGCCAGATGGAAACCCTTTCCGAAAACGCCTGTTTCGGTGGCGCGCAGGGCGTTTACCGCCACGCCTCGGCGGCGTGCCAGTGCGACATGACCTTTGGCCTGTTCCTGCCGGCCGAGGCCAAGGACGGCCCGGTTCCGGTCCTGTGGTATCTGTCGGGCCTGACCTGCACTCATGAAAACGCGATGGTCAAGGCGGGCGCGCAGGGCTGGGCCGCCGAACAAGGCATCGCGCTGGTGTTTCCTGACACCTCGCCGCGTGGCGAAGGGGTCGCCGATCATGAGGATTACGACCTGGGCCAGGGCGCCGGGTTCTACGTCAACGCCACGCAATCACCGTGGGCGCCGCATTTCAACATGTGGGACTATGTGGCTGACGAACTGCCCGCACTGCTGGTCGAAAACTTCGCCATCGACGGCGACCGGCAGGCCATCACCGGCCATTCGATGGGCGGCCACGGCGCGCTGACGCTGGCGATGAACCTGCCGGGCAGGTTCCGTTCGGTCTCGGCCTTTGCGCCGATCTCGAACCCCACGGCCAGCGACTGGGGCCGCAAGCAACTGGGCGCCTACCTGGGCGACGACCCGGCCGCCTGGGCCAAACATGATGCGACGCTGATGATGAAGGAAAAGGGCTTTGACGGCCCGATCCTGATCGACACCGGCACCAACGACCAGTTCATCGACCTGCTGCGCCCCGAGGCTCTGGCCCAGGCCATCGCCGAACGCCGCCAGCAGGCCACGAACCGGTTGCAGCCCGGCTATGACCATTCCTACTTCTTCGTGTCCACCTTCATGGAGGACCACGTCACCTTCCACGCCGAAGCCCTGTACGGAGACTGAGGGATGAGCAAATACGACTATGACCTGATCATCATCGGATCGGGCCCATCGGGCCGCGCGGCGGCGATTCAGGCGGGCAAGCTGAAACGCAAGGTTCTGGTGGTTGACCGCCGTGACCGGTTGGGCGGCGTATCGGTGCACACGGGCACGATCCCGTCGAAGACACTCCGCGAAACGGTGCTGAACCTGTCGGGCTGGCGCGAGCGCAGCTTTTACGGCCGTTCGTACCGGGTCAAGGATCAGATCCGCGCCGAGGACCTCAAGGCCCGGCTGCACATGACGCTGGATTACGAGGTTGACGTTCTGGAACACCAGTTCAACCGTAACCACGTTGAAACCATGGACGGCGTAGCCCGCTTTGTCGGCCCGCACGAGATCGAGGTCACCGCCGATGCGGGCGACACCACCCGCCTGACGGCCGCGAAATTCCTGATCTCGACCGGGACCAAAACCTATCGCCCCGATTACGTGCCCTTCAACGGCAAGACCATCGTCGACGGGGACGAGTTCCTGGAAATGGCCGAGATCCCGCGCTCGCTCTGCGTGATCGGCGCGGGTGTGATCGGGGTCGAGTATGCCACGATGTTCTCGGCGCTGGATGTGCGGGTGACGCTGATTGAGCCGCGCGAGACCTTTCTGGATTTCATCGACAAGACCCTGATCCAGGAATTCACCCACCAGATCCGCGAAAACGGAGTGGACCTGCGCCTGGGCTCGGCCGTGGAAAAGATCGAGGATGCCGGCAAGCATGTCGAGATCACCATGTCAAACGGCCGCCATGTCCGGGCCGAGATGCTGCTGTTCGCGGCGGGCCGCATGGGCAACACCTCGGCGCTGAATCTGGGTGCGGTTGGGATCGAAACCGACCACCGCAACCGCATTTCGGTGGACCGCAAGACCTATCAGACCTCGGTACCGCATATCTATGCCACCGGCGACGTGATCGGGCATCCCTCGCTGGCCTCGACCTCGATGCAGCAGGGCCGCGTGGCCGCCTGCCACGCGCTCGAGACCCCCACCCTGCCCGAAAGCCCTTGGTTCCCTTATGGCATCTACTCGGTGCCCGAAATCTCGACCTGCGGCATGTCCGAGGAAGAGCTGCAGGAACGTGGCATTCCCTACGAGGTGGGCGTGGCCCGGTTCCGCGAGACCTCTCGCGGGCATATCATGGGGCTCGAGCACGGGATGCTGAAGATGCTGTTCTCGCTTAAAACCCGCCGGGTGCTGGGCGTGCAGATCGTCGGCGAAGGCGCGACCGAGCTGATCCACATCGCCCAGGCGGTGCTGAACTTGAAGGGCACGGTGGACTATTTCGTGCAGAACACCTTCAACTATCCGACCCTGGCCGAGGCCTACAAGATCGCCGGGCTCGACGCCTTCAACCGGATGCCGATCCCGGACGAGTTCAAGGTGCGCAAGTCCGAAGCGCCCGAGCCAGCGAAGTTGGCGCCCAAGAAGGCCAAGCAGGCGTGACGACCCTGTATGTCGATGGCGACGCCTGCCCGGTGAAGGCCGAGGCCGAACGCGTCGCCACGCGGCACAAGGTGCCGATGGTGGTGGTCGCAAATGGCGGGCTGCGCCCCTCGGCCAACCCGCTGGTTCAGATCGTGACCGTTGCGCAAGGCGCGGACGAGGCTGACAAGTGGATCGCCGAGCGGTGTGGCTCGGGCGACATCGTCATCACCTCGGACATCCCGTTGGCCGCCAAATGCGTCGAGGCCGGCGCGCGGGTGCTGCGCCCCAACGGCGAGGCCTTCACCGCCGCAAATATCGGCCAGCAACTTGCGATGCGCGATCTGATGGCGGATCTGCGCGCCGCCAATCCGCTGGGTGCCGGGGGCGGTGGCAAACCGTTTTCCAAGGCCGACCGATCGCGGTTTCTGGACGCGCTCGAGCGCGAGATGCGCGCCGCCTTGCGCGGCTGAGATTGGCCTTGCATCCCGCCCGGCGGGTTGGTTCAGTCAGCCCCGAACGCAACACAAGCGAACAGGAAACCCCATGCCCGTAGAAGCGGTCGTTTTTGACATCGGCAACGTTCTGATCGAATGGCAGCCCGAGCGGTATTATGACCGCGTGATCGGCGAGGACCGGCGCCGTGAGATGTTCTCGGCCGTCGACCTGCACGGCATGAATGACCTGGTCGATCAGGGGCATCACTTCACCGACACGATCTATGCCTGGGCCGAGAAATACCCCGAATGGCGCAGTGAGATCCGCATGTGGCACGACAACTGGATCGAACTGGCCGCGCCCGAGATCCCGCATTCGGTCCGGCTGCAGCGCGCGCTGCGGGCCAAGGGCGTGCCGGTCTTTGCGCTGACCAATTTCGGGGTGCAGAATTTCGACTATGCCACAACCGTCTATCCGTTCCTGAACGAGTTCGACCGGCACTATGTCTCGGGGCGGATGAAGATGGTGAAACCGCATGCCCCGATCTACCAGATGGTCGAACAGGATTGCGGCCTGCCGCCCGAGACGCTGCTGTTCACAGACGACCGGATCGACAACATCGAAACCGCCCGTGGCCGTGGTTGGCAGACCCACCATTTCGACGGTCCGCAGGGCTGGGCCGAAAGGCTGGTGGCCGAAGGTCTGCTCTCCCCCGACGAGGCCGCCTGACCTTATGCGGCAGCGGGCTGCGTGGGGCGATTTTCGCGGATCGGCAGGTGTACGATCGCGCTGAAGGCGCCGATTGCCACGCCGATCCACCAGACAACGGTGTAATCGCCATAAAGGTCATACATGCGGCCGCCTAGCCAGATGCCCAGGAAACTGCCAACCTGATGGCTGAAGAATATGATGCCATACAGCGTGCCCATGTAGCGCAAGCCGTAAAGATGCGCGACGAGGCCCGAGGTCAACGGGATCGTCGCCAGCCACAGTGACCCCATGACCAGCGAGAACAGGATCACGGTCAGAGGCGTGATGGGAAACAGGATGAACGCCGCGGCCGCGATCGTGCGCCCGGTGTAGACCGCCGCCAGAAGGTATTTCTTGGGGAAGTGATTGCCCGCCCATCCGGCCAGAAGGGTGCCTCCGATATTGGCGAGCCCGATCAACGAGATCGCCAGCGCACCCAAAGCAGACGTTGTGGTGATGCCCATCGCATGCAGGACACCGCCGGGTTGGATCGGGCCGCACATCTCGGTCACGAAGGCCGGGAAATGCGCGGTGACGAAGCCCAGTTGATAGCCGCAGCTGAAAAAACCCAAGAATATCAGCGCATAGGACGGGTCGCGGAAGGCCCGGCCCAGGATCTGGCCCATGCTTTCTTCCAATTCGGCCTTGCTGACCTGCGCGGGTGCGCGCATGAAGGGCAGTGTCAGCACAAGGGCCAGAATGGCAATGGCGAAGATGATGAACACCTGCTGCCACGGCAGAAAGGTCAGCATCCATTCAGCCGTCGGCGCACCGATCACCTGCCCGAAGCTGCCCGCTGCCGTTACGATCGCCAGCGACATCGAGCGGTTCTGATCCGTCGAGGCCCGCCCGACCACCGCCAGCACGACGCCAAAGCCCGTGCCTGCGATACCGAAGCCCACCAGCCAGGCATAAAGCTGATGCCCGAAGGGCGTAACGGACCAAGCCGACAGTACCATCCCTGCCGCATAGGTCAGCGCACCAAGAATGATCGCCCGCCGGTCGCCCATCTTTTCGGCGATGGCGGCAAAGATCGGCTGGCCGATGCCCCAGGCCAGGTTCTGGATCGCGATGGCCAGCGAGAAATCGGTGCGCAGCCAGCCGAACTCCTCGGCGATCGGAATCTGGAACACTCCGAACGAGGCGCGCACGGCGAAGCTGACCGTGATGATCACGCATCCGACGATCAGCACCGGGTTGAGCAGACGGGCGGTTGGGGTCATTGGGCCTCCGGGTTCAGCCCGCCGACAGTATCCGCTTGGGCTCGCTCGTCAATTCAGGAGTTTTGCGGTCACGATTAACCAAAATTGATGCGTGCCGGAGGATGCCTTCTTTTCAATGGCGCGGGCGGGCGCTATGGCTCGGGCCATGACCGACATGATCTCGTTGTACGAGGCCCGCGTTGCCGATGGCACCCTGAACCGCGACGACGCGCAAGAGGCCGTTCTGCCCCAGTTCGAGCGCATCCGGGCGGCTCTGGCCGCGCCGGTGAAACGCGGGCTGTTCCGCAAGGCACCGCCGCCGCCCAAGGGTCTGTACCTGTGGGGCGGCGTGGGGCGCGGCAAGTCCATGTTGATGGACATGTTCGTCGAAACGCTGGGCGAAGTTCCGGCCCGGCGCGTCCATTTCCATGCCTTCATGCAGGAAATCCACGCTGGCATGCATGAGGCGCGCGAAACCGGCGTGCAGGATGCACTGGCGCCGGTGGCGGCCTCGGTCGTGAAATCCGTGCGCCTGCTGGCCTTTGACGAGATGCAGATCACCGACATCACCGACGCGATGATCGTCGGGCGGCTGTTCGACATGCTGCATGCGGGTGGCGTCGTCGTTGTGACCACCTCCAACCGTCATCCCGACGATCTGTACAAGGATGGCCTGAACCGGCAGCTGTTCCTGCCCTTCATCCACCACATCAAGCAGCAGCTCGAAGTGTGGGAACTGACCTCGCCCACGGATTACCGGCAGAACCGGCTCGAGGGCTCGCCGGTCTATTTCACGCCCATCGGACCCGAGGCGCGGGAGAAGATCCGGGCCGTGTGGGCCGACCTGTCCGGTGGGCCGGCCGAACCCCTGACCCTGCATGTCAAGGGGCGCGAGGTAGTGTTGCCCGCTTTTCGCAATGGTGTGGCACGGGCCTCGTTCTATGATCTGTGCGGCCGGATGTTGGGGCCGGGGGACTATTTGGCCATTGCTGATGCGGTAAAAGTGCTGGTGCTCGAGGACATACCGCGCCTGTCGCGCAACAACTTCAACGAGGCGAAGCGGTTCGTCACGTTGATCGATGCGCTGTACGAGGCGAAGGTGCGGTTGATCTGTTCAGCGGCCGCCGAGCCTGAGATGCTGTATGTCGAGGGGGAAGGTGTTTTCGAGTTCGAGCGCACAGCCTCGCGCCTGCGGGAGATGCAGGCACTGGACTGGGGACAATAGCGAACGTTGCCTCCGGCGTAGCTGTGACTCAATGAATGGTCAGCCGTTTTCGCGCAGGATGTTGCCCGCGAGGTAGAGCGAGCCGCAGATCAGCACGCGCGCCTGTGGGTTGGCTTTGATGATGGTGTCGAGGGCTTGGGACACACTGCTGGCGGTCGTCGCGGGCAGGTTCACCGATTTGGCGGCGGCGGCGGTTTCTTCGGCGCTCAGCGTGTTGGTCTCGCCCGGGATGGAAACGGCGGTCAGGCTGGCAGCTTCCTGTGCCAGTGGGGAGAGGTAGCCGGTTACATCCTTGGTATTGAGCATGCCGCAAATCAGGTGTGTGGGTCGCGGGGGCAGCTTGGCCAAGACGTCCGCCAGCGCGACACCGGCGGCGGCGTTGTGGCCGCCGTCCAGCCAGAGTTCGGCCTGGGGCGCCTGTTCGACCAGCGGGCCGGTTTTCAGGCGCTGCATCCGGGCAGGCCATTCGGCGCGGGTGACAGCGGCCTCGTAGGCCTCGTCGCCGAGGTCGAGGTGGCGCAGGACCGCCAGTGCGGCGCCGGCGTTCTGGACTTGGTGCGCGCCCAGCAGGTTCGGCAGCGGCAGGTCGCGCAGGCCGTTTTCGTCCTGATAGATCAGGCTGCCATGTTCCTCGTGGACGTGCCAGTGCTGTCCGTAAGCCAGCAGCGGTGCGCCGAGGCGGGCGGCGGTGGCCTCGATGACCTCCATCGCCTCGTCCGGCTGCGGGCCGACGATGCAAGGCACGCCGCGCTTGATGATGCCGGCCTTTTCGGCGGCGATCTTGGCCAGCGTGTTGCCCAGGAACTGTTCATGGTCGATCGAGACCGGGGTGATGACCGTGACCGCGGGCTTTGCGATCACGTTGGTGGCGTCGAGCCGCCCGCCAAGTCCGACTTCGAGCAGCGTGTAGTCGGCGGGTACACGGGAAAAGGCCAGCAGGGCCGCGCAGGTGGTGATCTCGAAATAGGTGATGTTCTCGCCGCCATTGGCGGCGTAGCACTCATCCAGAACGGCGGTCAGGTCGGGTTCCGAGATCAGCTTGCCCGCCAGGCGGATGCGCTCGTGGAAGCGTGCCAGATGCGGCGAGGTGTAGGCATGGGCCGTCAGCCCGGCCCCTTCCAGCCCTGCACGGATCATCGCCTGGGTCGAGCCCTTGCCGTTGGTACCGGCGATGTGGATCACCGGCGGCAGCTTGTCCTGCGGATTACCCAAAGCTTCGAGCAGACGCCAGACACGGTCCAAGGTCAGGTCGATGATCTTGGGGTGCAGCGCCATCATCCGGTCGAGGATGACGTCGGATGTGGGCGCGGTCATTTCTTGGGCTGGTCTTCGGCAGGCTTGGCCTGCGCGTCAGGCTGTTCGGCTTCGCCCTCTTTCGGGGCGGGCAGATCGCCTTTGACCGCCGGGGGCAGACCCATCATCATCCGGGTGATGGTGATCAGCTCGTCCCGCAACTCGGTCCGTTTGGTGACCCGGTCCAGCATGCCGTGATCCAGCAGGTATTCGGCGCGCTGGAATCCGTCGGGCAGTTTCTCACGGATCGTCTGCTCGATCACGCGGGGGCCAGCGAAACAGATCAACGCGTTCGGCTCGGCAATATGCACGTCGCCGAGCATCGCGTAGGACGCCGTCACACCGCCGGTAGTGGGATGGGTCAGAACGACGATATAGGGCAGGCCCGCCTCTTTCAGCATCTCCACCGCGACCGTAGTGCGCGGCATCTGCATCAGGCTGAGGATGCCTTCCTGCATCCGGGCGCCGCCGGCGGCGGAGAACAGGATCAACGGGCGCTTGAGCTTTACCGCCTCTTGTGCGGCGGCGATGATGGCGTTGCCCACATACATACCCATCGAACCGCCCATGAACGAGAAATCCTGCGCCGCGGCCACGATCGGCGTGCGGCCGATCTCGCCGGTGGCAACCAGCATCGCTTCTTTCTCGCCGGTCTTTTTCTGCGCTGCCTTCATGCGGTCGGGGTATTTCTTCTGATCGCGGAACTGCAGCGGGTCTTCCTTGGGCGCGGGCACTGCGACTTCGGTGAAAATACCGCCGTCGAACAGGTGCTTGAACCGCTCGCGCGGGGTGATCAGCATGTGGTGTCCGCACTGGGTACAAACGTTCTGGTTGTCCGCCAGTTCACGGTGGAACAGCATCGTTCCGCACTCGTCGCATTTGTGCCAGAGATTCTCGGGCACCTCACGGCGGGAGAAGATCGAGTTGATCCGGGGGCGGACGTAGTTTGTGATCCAGTTCATGTCGGAACCTTGCTGATGCGGGTTGCAGTCAAATAAGACGCTACGGAAGGAAATGCAATCAGCGCCTGAGCGCAAGTCGCGCAACCAGCCAGCTGACGATCATCACCGCGAAATCCACGACAAGCCACTGGCGCAGGATACCGGTGTCCGATGTTTCGAACGGAAGATGATAGAGGGCCAGCCCCCCCAGGCCGTCAGGCAACGATACGATCAGCAGAGCCGTTACATTGTTGGCAAAATGCATGGCGATTGCGGGTCCCAGCGTTCCTGCTCTGGCGGTGATGTCTGCACTAAGAAGGCCAAAGACAAAGGCCCAAACTGCGATCAGGATAGCATTGTCACCGGCGGCAAGAGGTGCGTAGTGCCCGGCAGCAAAAATCAGAGAGGGTACACCCATCCAAATCCACTGGGCCCTGAACCGCGCGGCCAGCGATTGTTGCAGGAACCCGCGGAATAGAATCTCTTCGGCGCTGACCTGAATAAGGACAGCCACCAGCGCCAGCGGCAACAGCAGCAGCCACCTGAAAACCGGCAGGTTTGGCTCCAAGGGCGGTCCCATATCGTATGGGGGCAGAACAAAAAGCAAGGCACCCAGCACGACCAGCGCCCGCAGAACCCGCCAGAATTGCCGTACAGTCAGAATCGGCGGCCCAACCACCGAGATCAGCTTCCGGTGCTGCACCTGTCGCACGGCCAATCCGACGCCCAGCGTAGCAAAGGCGAAACTGGAAAGGATGACCAGCAGCGCCAGGGCCGAGGACCCGTCTTCGAAACCGGACACCAGTTCGGCCGAACCAAAGGCGGTTACAGCGGCCAGGAGAACCAGATTCAGTGCCAGCACGACGACTGTGATGATCGCGAAGCCCAGCAGCAGCCGCCAGAGTTCGGGATAAGCCCTGGCCGGCGCCACCAGGATTTCGTGCGGGGCATAGGCCGGGTGTGGCTGCGGGTCGCGCATCCTAACCGCCCGCCCCGGTCTCGGCTTCGGGTGTCAACGGGGTATTAGACAGCAACAGTCGTTCCGAGACAGTTGTCAGATACCCGGCCACCGTTTCGAGAAGGCGCATCGAAACAGCCGCGTCACCTTCTACCACGGCGCGCAGCTCTTCCGCGCCGATCCGCAGGAACGAACAGTCGGTCATCGCAACGAGGTCAAGTTGCCGAGGCGCGCCGGTGATGATCGACAGGTCGCCGATCAGACGGCCTGGCTCGACGACGGAGATGTTGCGCTTTTCGCCGTCCGGCATCGTCCATTCCAGGCTCGCCTGACCTGCGATGCACAGATAGGCAGCGTCGGGCGTTTGCCCGCGCGAGAATATGGTCTGCCCCGCCGCCGCGTCGTACCATTGCGCCGAAAAGGCCAGCAGACGCTGGTGTTTTCCGTCAAGCCTCGAAAACAGTTCGGTTGCCGAAATGATCTTGAGTTTTCGGCTGAAGTCTTCGGGTTGTTCGTCTTCCGCCTCGACCTTGGAACGCGATACACCGTCGATTCGGCCGTCCTTGATTTCCACGTACATGTCATAGGCTTCGGGATGGCCAAAATGATCTTCCATGAAGATCATGACCGAGTCAGGAAGCAACTCACGCAGCTTGAGGCGCGTACGCAGACGGCTTTCCGAATCGTGGCTGGCAAGGACCTTGTCCAGGATCAGGATGTCGGGCCGCTTGATCGCTGCCCGTGAAAACGCGGCACGTTCCTGGAAAACCGTGGGCAGGTTGGCCCCGCCAAGACCGGTCGGCAGATCGTAGATGATAGCCGCCAGGCGACGGGTGAGACCGGCCTCGATCAGGACTTCGGCTACGGCATCCTCGATCTCTTCGGCATGTGCCCCGGCCATCAGCGACACGCGGCCATACAGGGCATTTTCCATGACGGTCAGGCGCGGAACATAGGTTTCGGGTGCCACGGGAATGAACAGCCCGTCGAAAGATGCGTGCAGGTTTTGGGCCTGCGTGCGCCGGATCGACAGGATCTTTTCCTTGTACTCCTCGGGGAAACTGGGGCCGATCTGTTCGGCGGTCAGCATGAACGGCACCGTCAGCAACAGTGCCATTTCACGTTCGGACAGGGTTGCCTCACCTTTCGACATGCGGCGTTCGTCGATGTCGAGCAGTCGGTGGTACATGTCCTTGGACATGCCCAAACGCAGGAACAGCGGGTGATCCGTCCCTTCTCGGCCGAATGTTTTCCGCAGCGTGCTGAGGACCGCCGTCGCGATGCTTAGGGCGTCCTTGTCCAGATCATGGGCCCGCAGCATGGCAAGAAATCGAGCGTCCCCGGCCAGGATGTCCGGTGAGATGTTGCGCGACGGTGAGGCAAACAGAAGGTTGCCCCCCAAAGGTACGGCCGGGTTGAACCGGTCCGGATCGAACCGGTAAACGTATTTGTCCAAGCCCTTTTCCTTGAGACGCGCTGCAACCTTGTCGCGCGCATCCACGATCGCCTTGGCCAGATGGGGGTGCAGTTCGGGATCGAATTGCGACCGCAACGTCCGCCGGAACATGAACTCGTCGATGCCCATCGCCTCGACCAGTTCGAACCACCAATCCCGGATCTCGTCGATGCTCTGCAGCCCGGCAAGGCGTGGGTCGACCCATTCGTCCTCCAGCAGGTCCGGGGAGTTGCCGGCGCGCACGGCTTCGACCTGATAACGTGATGGAGCCTTCAGAGCTTCGGTCTCGTGCTGGGGATGGGGACGCAAAGGCATCAGCAGGTTGTCCCCAAGCGTGCCGTTGAACAAGTAGGGTCGCGAGTGGGCATAGCCGACACGGGCGGCGATCACCGCCTGATGGAGTTCGCGAAGGTTGTGCCCAGACAGAAGGACCTCGCCCTGAACCGGCAGAATCTCGCGGATCAGCAACTGGGCCAGCGCCTGTCTTTCCGAGTCGTGCGAGGCCTTGATGGCGACCCGAGCGCCCTTTGGGATCGTCAGGTCGATGTCTTCAAGGATCAGCTTGCCGTCCTCGTCGCGCACCGTGACATTGCGCAATTCGATGTCGCCCTGCAGGTGCGGGATGCTCTCCGGTTCGCCATAGAACAGTTCTTCGGGGATCATGTTCTCGGGTGCAAACCGTTCGGTGACGACCTGCCAGCGCAACGACATGTCCTGAACCTGATTGTAATAGGTCAGCAGATCGCGCCAAGGGCCGCTGAGGTCCTTGTACGCCCCCAGCGCCGCAACCAGCGCACCGACTGTCACTTCGCCCGTGATAGCGAGATAGCCACCGACCGAATAGAACAGGAACGGCGTCATCTGCGTGATCAGGTTGTTGAGGAACTTCATGAAGAATTTCTTGTTGTAGATCCGGACCCGGATATCGAACAAGGTTCCCAGACGATGACTGAACTGCGCCAGCCGATAGCGCCAACCACCGTTCGCGCGCAGGTCGCTGATACCGGCGGCGGTTTCGCCGATCTCGGTGCTCAGGTGACGGATCTCCTGAATACGGTCCTTGTTCAAAAGGTTGATCTGACGCTGCAGGCGCGGGATCAGCCAGGCTTGCAGCGGGATCAGCGCGATCGAGGCCAGCCCGAACCAGACGCTCTGCATGAACAGGAAAGTGACAATCGTCATCATCTGACCGAACTGAAAAACCGGCTGGGCGATCGCGTCGCCCATCAGTCCACCCATCGGTTCCGCTTCGGACGATATCATCGACACCAGCTCGCCCTGGCTTGTGGTCGAGAAATACGGTTTGGGGAAGCGCAGCATCCGGCTGATCAGGGTGAATCTGAGCCGACGCAACATGCGTTCGGCCAGGATCCCCTTCATGGTGTTGATGCGCATCTTCATGAGGCCGCCAGCCAGCACGGTTCCCAAGAACGCAAAACACAGGATCAGCAGGTATTGGACCTGGGTCACCTTCGTGCCGAACAGCGTTACCGTGTTTCCGGTCGCGCCGATGGCGTCGTTGATGATCTGCTTGGGCAATTCAAGCGAGGCATAGAGAAACGGAAACGAAAGTACGGTCAACAGCAGCAGAATGAACTGCTGTTTCTTGGAATGTTTCCAGATGAACGCGAATAGGGTGGGTTCCATGCCCCGGCCTCGTCTTGTTTTTTGGACTGCGGCCCGTTGCGGAGGATCCACGGCGACCGGGTGACTGACGGTAAGCTTTGCCCCGTGCTATTTCAAGAACGTGCCCCGGCGTGATCTTGCAAAAATCCGGCCGGCACGACCGGCGTCGTTCACAATTCGGAAATTTTGCAGTGCTATCTGTCGAAGGCGGGTTTATTCCGCCCGCGGAATCCGACTAAAGAGGTGCAGTTTCAGGCACTGGGCACATGAGCAGACTTCTGGATCGGTATTTCAGCCGCAAGGCAGTTGGGCACTGGAAACGGACGGCGCAGAACGCACCGCACGAAGACCTGCCCCTGCTTCGCCAGCAGCGTGATCAGGCGCGTGTTCTTCGCGCCCAACTTGATCGGCTGATCCAGATTGCGGACGGGCGCCTGACCCGCCCGCATATCGGCACCCAGAATTTCCCAAGACCGCTTGGCACGGATTGGGCATGGCGCCCGGATTTGTGGGGCAGCCCCCTACCCGTTACGGGCCTGGTATCACTGTCTCGCAAGGCGCAACTTGATGACAGCGTGGCGCTTTTCCATGACTGTCCGCTGGCCGAGATTGCAGTCCGGCAAATCCGCAACAGCGGGGAAAAGGATCTGGCGCCTTTCAGCCTGGCGATCGACGTATTCAGCTTTCAAGGCTCGTTCCTCTCCGTGTCTGTCGAACTGCCGGGCAGCGCTGCCGAGGGTCTGACGCGGCAACACCTCGTCCGGACCCATGTGACGGTCGACAGTGAACGCCCGGCCGAGGTCTTTGCTAGGCTGAATATCCAGAATGGACCGAATACCGAGCAGGTGCTGCGAAAGCTGGTACCGCAACATGCGACATCTGACATCGATTTTGATCTTGCGCATCTGTCCTTGAACGAACGTCGCATCGAAAAGATGTGGCTGGACCTTATCATCCAGGATCCTGGTATGAACCGTGTGGTGCTGCGGGATCTGACCCTGTGCCGCCATCATCGCGCTGACTTGTGAAGGGAAAGGCCATGGTGGAAACAAAACTCGTCCCGATCCGGTTCGAAGACGGCGTATGGGAAGGCCACTATTCAGGAAGTACCGCACCCCAACTTGAAGCCCGGTACCGGGATCAGGTCCTGCAAGGTATCGAGGTTTCCGAGGCCGAAGGTGGCTGGCATGTTCGGGTTCCCGTTCCAACAGCCCTGTTGTCCGAAGGTGTACACAGTGTGATTATCCTCGACAGCGCTTCACAGGAAAAAGTGAGTGACATCACCGTAATCGCGGGCGCGCCGGCCGTGGACGATATCCGCGCCGAGATGGACCTGCTGCGCGCCGAACTTGATCTTCTGAAGCGCGTGGTGCGTCGGTTGAGCGCTGATCAGGGTTGATCGGACAAAAGCCTGCAGGATCTACGTAGTCGAAATCTGCTTGGACGCATTCCTATCTTTTTCGCTGAATTCATGCATGATTGAGCCACCAAGGAAACTCAGGGGGCGGAATGGAACGTGACAGCATTATCAAAGTCATAGCGCTGATGGTAACGGCGTTTGGCATCGGCATAGACTTCACCGGTGCGCTGATGCTGGTTCCGGCGATCGAAAACTCGTTTGATGCCGATATCACGAGTACCCAGTGGGTGTTGAACATCTACGCGCTGTTCTTCGCCATGACCATGGTCGCAGGCGGCCGGCTGGGCGATATGTACGGTCATCGCAAGATCATGATCATCGGATTGTCGCTGTTTCTATTCGCCTCGGTCATGTGTTTCGTATCTCCCAGCCTTGATTTCCTGATCGGCGCACGCGCGCTTCAAGGTATCGGCGCGGGATGCGTGTGGCCCTGCACTCTGGCCTTCGGGGCCACGAGGGTATCCCGTGAGGAACACCGTGCGATGGTCATGGGTTTGATCCTTGCCGGTGTCACGACGGGCAACGTATTTGGCCCGATGATCAGCGGGTTTGTCGTCAATCTTGGGGATTGGCGCCTGTTCTTTCTGGCGAATGTCGTCTTCTCGTGCATCTCGATGGCCACGGCAGTCCTGCTGATGCAGCGTGACAAGACCCACAAGACGGGCGAGCACATCGACTTTGCCGGAATGGGCGTCCTTTCTTTTGCTGTCCTGCTGCTGCTGTACGCGCTGGATGTCGGATCGGACTGGGGCTGGCTGTCGGTTCCGCTGATGTTTCTGTTTTTCCTCAGCGCGTCGCTATTTCTGTTGTTCCCACGCGTGGAAAAACGGGTGAAAGAACCGCTATTGCTGCCGCAGATGATGCAAAATCCGCAATTTCGCATCACCTTGGGGCTGAACATGTTCAACGTCTCGGCCGCCTTTGTGGGATTGCTGTATTTTCCGCAATACATGCAAAAGGTTCTTGGCTGGTCAGTATTTGAATCCGCTTTGGGCCTTGCGCCGCTGACCGTTCTTTTGGCGGTCGGGTCGATCGTCTCTGGCACCTTGTACAATGATTTCGGACCCAAACGCCTGCTGTTCTGGGGGTATCTCTGCGCTACGATAGGCGCGGCTAGTGTCGTCGTGATGCCGGCCGGGCTGGGGTATTTCCAAATTCTTCCGGGGATGGCTCTGATCGGGTTGGGAGCGACACTGACGGTTGGCCCGTCGGGCACCGCTGCCGTTTGCGCCGTCAAGCCTGAACGTGCAGGCCTGGTTGGCGGTCTGAGCTTCATGGTGCACTTGGTCTATGGCGCCATTTCGGTCGCCTGCGCGACGGCTATCATGTACATGGTCAGCCTGTCCAGCTTCCGCGAGCACCTTTCCAAGGCTGGCATCGACATGTCACTGGCCGATCAAAAAGCCATCAATGGCGGTACTTTGACGACCAAGACCGCGCAGGCTGTCATGCAGAAATTCAGCGCGGCCGAGGCCGAAAAGATCAAATCCGCGTTGTCGATGGCTTTTGACAGCGGGATGGATATGGCTTTTGTCTTTTCAACGCTGTCGGTGTCGATCGGCCTCGTTCTGGCGCTGATGCTGGACGAAAAGAAACTGCACAAAATCGAGAGTTGAGCCAAAAGAAAAGGCCGCGGAAAACCGCGGCCCTTCTGTCATTTTTTGCGCAGCTTACTGCGATGCCCGCTCTGTCGGATTGAAGGCGGACAGGCCCTTGAGAATGTCGATCGCATAGGCCAACTGGTAGTCTTCATTGCGCAGTTCGGCGGTTTCTTCCGCTTTGGTGCGGTCTTCCTCGATCTGGCGGATTTCATCCTCGGTCAAGCTGTCATTGTTCAGGCTGCCCCGCAGGTCGGCCTCGGACCGCGTACGTGCGTTGCTTTCTTCCTCTTCCTCAGCTTCGGGACGGACGCGAGGCTGTTCCACGATGATGTCGGGGCTGACACCCAAAGCCTGGATCGACCGACCCGACGGGGTGTAGTAGCGCGAGGTGGTCAGACGCATCGCCCCGTCGCCACGCAGCGGCATCACGGTCTGAACCGATCCTTTGCCGAAGCTTTTGGTGCCGACGACGATCGCGCGGTGGTGATCCTTCAATGCACCCGCAACAATCTCGGATGCCGACGCCGATCCGCCGTTGATCAGCACTACGATCGGCTTGCCTTGGGCAAGATCACCCGGGGTTGCGTTGAAGCGTTCACCATCTTCGGGATTGCGTCCACGGGTCGAGACGATCTCGCCCTCGTTCAGGAATGCGTCCGATACCTTAATGGCTTGGGTCAACAGCCCGCCGGGGTTGTTGCGCAGGTCCAGAACAAAGCCGTTCACCTTGTCGATGCCGCCAGCTTCGGCGATCTGCTTTTCCATCCCCTCTTTCAGGTTCGGGAAGGTCTGATCGTTGAAGGTGGTTACACGCAGCACCACGCTGGCGCCTTCGGTGCGGGCGCGAACGGCGGTCAGTTTGATCGTGTCTCGGATGATGGTCACATCGAATGGGTCGGGTTCGCCTTCACGCACGACGGTGATCACGATTTCCGAACCGACTGGGCCACGCATCAGGTCGACTGCTTTGTCCAGCGTCAGGCCCAGGATGCTTTCGCCGTCCACATGGGTAATGAAATCGCCGGCCTCGATGCCCGCTTCGTCCGCAGGCGTTCCGTCAATTGGCGATACGACTTTGACGAAGCCATCCTCTTGGGTGACCTCGATGCCCAGCCCACCGAATTCACCGCGCGTCTGTACGCGCATCTGCTCGGCGTCGTCCGGGGAAAGATAGCTTGAATGCGGATCCAGCGACGTCAGCATGCCGTCGATCGCAGCCTCGATCAGTTCTTCGGGGGCGACTTCCTCAACATACTGGGCGCGGATCCGTTCGAAGATATCTCCGAACAGGTCAAGTTGTTCATAGACTCCGGCCTTGTTTTCGGCCTCTTGCGCCAGCAGTGGTCCGGCGATCTGGGTAGTCGCAATAATCCCTGCCACGGTGCCGGCCAGACCGGCCATCACAAATCTCTTCATACTCGTCTATCCATCCTTGTCTGTCCGGAACCATGATTCCGGATCCACGGGGCTATTGTTCTCTCTTACCTCTATATAGAGCGTTTCTGGACGATCAGTTCCAGTGCCATCACCGCTTGTTGACAAAATCGCGCCGATTTCTGGTGTTTGACCGGGCATCAGGCCCACTGGTGTGCCTTCGGGGATCACCTGACCGGGGTCCCCATACACCTCCTGAAGGCCGGAGAAGACAAAAAGCAAACCCGGCTGCGGTTCCAGGATCACAAGGTTTCCAAGGTCCAGAAGCGGCCCTCTGTATCGGATAGTGGCCGCTGTCGGCGACAGCACCAATGCACGTGGTCTGGTTCCCAGTACAAGCCCCGGACGCGTGACCCCTGCGGCGTCCGTTTCGCCGGAACGATGGAGTATGACGCCTTGGGTCGGCAGCGGAATCTGTCCTTTCAGTTGGGACACATCCGCGTTCGAGGCTAAGATTTCTCCATCCGATATCTCAGATAGACCGCTGGCGAAGCCATCCAGAGTCTCCGTTGATGAGATCAGGATGGCTGTCCGTACCGGGTCTTCGATGAAGCGGCGCGGCAGGTCGGTACGGTCCGCTATGGCCTCGCTCAGCTTCGTCCTGGCGTTCTGCACGCCTTCCAACCCTTCGGTCAGCGTGTCCGCAGCGCTTTGTTGCAATCGGCGCAGGGTCTGCACCTCGTCCAGATCCCGGGCCAGCGCCTGGGCCCTGGTGTTCAGGCCAGGGGTGACTTCGGACAGCATCATCCCGGTGCGCGCCGCCCCCAGCGGCCCGGCCGGGTGCAGCATCAGAACCGGTGGCGCCGTGGTTTCGATGGTTTGCAGTACGCCCAGCAACTGGCGGATTTCGCGTTCGCGCGCGTTCAACTCGGCGGTCAGCTGGCTTTCGCGCAAAGCCGCCCGGCGCAGCCCGTCGCGCATGGCGGCCAGCCCGGCCTCGTAGGCCTGGATCGTCTCGGTCAGGGCGCGCACGCGGTCGCGGGCGGTTTCGGCCTCGGTCAGCGCGATCGAGGCCTGTTCCAGCATCTGCGCCGCCTCCAGCGCCGCCTGCGCGGGGTCCGGCGCGGCCCGGGCCGCCTGCCCCGCCATCAGGGCCGCCAGAAGAAGCGCGCGCAGCCTCATGACAGCAGGCTCTGACCCGTCATTTCCGGTGGCTTGGGCAGGCCCATCAGGTCCAGAACCGTAGGCGCCAGATCGGACAGGCGACCTTCGCGCAGGGTTGCGCCCTCGGGTTCGCCAACCAGCGCCACGGGCACCGGGTTCAGCGTGTGGGCGGTATGCGGCCCGCCTGTTTCGGGGTCGATCATGGTTTCGCAATTGCCGTGATCGGCCGTTACGATCATCGCCCCGCCCTCTTTTTCCAGCGCGGCGACCACGCGGGACAGGCCCTGATCCACGGCCTCGCAGGCCTTGATCGCGGCCTGCAGGTCACCGGTATGGCCCACCATGTCCGGATTCGCGTAGTTGGTAACGATCAGGTCATAGCCGGCCTCGATCGCCTCGACGAACTTGTCCGTGACCTCGGCGGCCGACATCTCGGGCTGCAGATCATAGGTTGCAACCTTGGGCGACGGGGCCATATAGCGGTCCTCGCCGGGCTCGGGCGTTTCCTTGCCGCCGTTCAAGAAGAACGTGACATGGGGGTATTTCTCGGTTTCGGCCAGGCGGAACTGGCGCAGGCCCTGCTTGGCGACCCATTCGCCCAGCGTGTTCACGATCTCGCGCTTGGGAAACACTGTGGTCATGTAGGCGTTGTGGCCGTCGGAATATTCCACCATGCCCAGCAGCGCCGACAGGTGCGGGCGCGGGCCGGTGTCGAATTCGGCGAAATCAGGTTCGGCAATGGCGCGCAGGATTTCGCGGGCGCGGTCGGCGCGGAAATTGAGGCAGAAGAAGCCGTGACCGTCGCGGACGCCGTCGTAGCCTGGCAGAACCGTGGGCGCGATGAACTCGTCCGTTTCGCCCCGGTCGTAGGCGGCCTGAATCGCGGCGCTTGCGGTATCGGCCTGCCCACCCTGCCCTTTGATGATCGCGTCATAGGCGCGACCGACCCGTTCCCACCGGTTGTCGCGGTCCATGGCATAATACCGCCCCGAGACGGTGACGACGCGCGCGTTCGCAGGCAGGCGGCGCTCCAGCTCGGCCAGGAAGTCCAGCGCCGATTTCGGGGCCACGTCGCGTCCGTCGGTGATGGCGTGCAGCGCCACCGGCACGCCCGCCTCGGTGATCGCTGTCGCGGCGGCGACGATATGGTTCAGGTGCCCATGCACCCCGCCATCCGAGACCAGCCCCATCAGATGCGCGATTCCGCCCGCCGCCTTCACCTTGGCGATGAAGTCCTGCAGTGCGGCATTTTCGAAGAACGAGCCGTCTTCGATCGCAAGATCGATCTGGCCCAGATCCATCGCCACGACCCGCCCGGCCCCGATATTGGTATGGCCGACCTCGGAATTACCCATCTGGCCGCTGGGCAGGCCCACATCAGGGCCATGGGTGATCAGCCGCGCGTGCGGGCCCTTGGTCATGATCGCGTCGAAGGTGGGCGTTTGGGCCAGATAGGGCGCATTGGCCTGCGTGTCTTCGGACAGGCCCCAACCATCAAGGATACACAGGACGACGGGTTTGGGTGCGCTCATGTCGGATCTCCGATAACTGCTCTTGTCCGTTCTTCTATCCCCTGCCCGCCGCATCGTGAACCGCCTTTTGCGGCGATGCGCCCCGCGTCGGGCTATTTCCTGATCTGCTGCCAGTGCCGCGCCTTGCGGCCGCGATACTTGACCGTCAGCTCGGGCGGCGCGTCGCTTTCGTCATAGGCGCCCAGGATCACGCCCTTGCCGCGACTTTTGGTGCGCATCTCGACCAGCTCGGCCGTCGAGCGCGTGGTACGCTGCGACGGACGCCGGGCCCAAGCGAACAGATGGTCGTACATCTGCGCGATTACATCCGCATGGGCCGCGCTGTCGCCCAAATCGGTCAGCTCGCCGGGGTCGTTTTCCAGATCGAACAGGATCGGGCGGAACCCGCCTTCGCAATGGATCAGCTTCCATTTTTTCGTGGCCACCAAGAACATCGCCGCATCGCGCACCGAAACGCCCAGCGTTTCCGCGATGGGCGAGGCCGAATAGTCGTATTCGCAGATCGCGAATTTGCGCGGGGTCTCGTCCGCCCGCCCGTGCAGGATGGGCAGCAGCGAGTGGCCTTCTAGGATATGATCAGGCACCGCACCGCCCGCGACCTCGACGAAAGTGGGGGCCAAGTCGATCGACTCGACCAGCGCGTCGCAGGTGGTGCCGCGCGTGGCATCGGCCTGTTCGGACGGGTCAAAAATGATCAGCGGCACCTTGGTCGAAGCGTCGTGGAAGAACGTCTTTTCGCCCATCCAGTGATCGCCCAGAAAATCGCCATGGTCCGAGGTCAGCACGATCATCGTGTCGTCCATGCGGCCGGTCTTCTCCATCCAGTCCAGTAACCGCCCGATCTGGTCGTCGGCCTGCTTGATCAGGCCCATATAGGCGGGGATCACGGCCTCGCGCACATCCTGCCGCCAGAAGGTCTGACCGATCTTGGTGTACATGAAGGCGCTCAGCACGGGGTGTGCCGCCGCCCGTTCGGCCTCGGACCGGTTGGCGGGCAGAACATGCCCGGGCCCGTACATCGAGGCATAGGGCTCGGGGACGATATAGGGCCAGTGCGGTTTGATGTAGCTCAGGTGGCAGCACCACGGGCCGTCATGGGTTTCCATGAATTCGATGCCGCGCGTGGTCAGATAGGGGGTCTCGCTGTCCTCTTCGGCGATGTTCGCGGCCTGCGGCGCGTTTTTCAGGAACCAGCCGGACAGCACGTTGCCGTCCTCGTCCAGCCCGGAATTGGCAAAGTCGTGCCAGGGGTTGTCGCCGTCATAACCCTTGTCGGCCAGCCACGCGTTATAGGCCTTGGCCCCGTCGGGGTCATAGAACCCGTCGGGACCTTCGGGGCGCATCCCGTCGTCGCGCTCGAACACGTCGAAACCGCATTCGGCCACGCGCGCGCCGATCAGGCTGTCGGGTTCCAGGCCCAGCCGCGCCATGCCCTCGGCGTCGGCGCGCATATGGGTCTTGCCGACCAGCCAGCAGTCCATCCCCGCCTTGCGCAGATGGTCGCCCATGGTCTGCTCGCCCACCTTCAGCGGGATGCCGTTCCACGAGGCGCCGTGCGACTGCACATAGCGCCCGGTATAGGTGGACATGCGCGAGCTGCCGCAGATCGGCGATTGGATATAGGCCCGCGTGAACCGCACGCCGCGCGCGGCCAGCCGGTCGATATTGGGCGTGTGTAGATGCGGATGGCCGTAACAGCTCAGGTAATCCCAGCGCAGCTGGTCGAACATGATGAACAGGATGTTGCGGGCCTTGACCATTCAGTGCTGCGCGCCCTTGCTTTCCATCTGTTCCACCATCCGGCGGGCGCGCTTGCATTGCAGCTTGTCACGCAGGGGGCTGTTGGGGTCCACGTCTTTTTGGCACACCACGCATTTGTCGGCGCCCGAGATCGCGTTCAGCCCGCCGCAACTGCCCTTGATGGTCTTGCCCATCAGTATCACGCCCAGCGACATGCCGACCATGATGATCAGCAGCAGAACAAACGCGAGGATAAAGGTGCTCATCGGTCGTCCCGCCCTTCAGTTCGATCCCAGCGCATCCTTGAACGCGCTGCTTTGTACCGTGATATAGGCATCTTCGCCGCCTGTCACATCCCGCGAGATGAAAAACACTGCCAAACCCAGCTGATCGGCCAGTTTCAGCCCCCGCTCCTGCCCCAGCGCCAGCATCGCAGTGGCCCAGGCATCGGCCATCATCGCATTTTCGGCCAGAACCGTGACCGAGGTCGTCCGATGCGTGATCGGGCGTCCGGTGGTCGGGTCGATGATGTGCGAATACCGCACCCCGTCCTGTTCGAAGAAGTTCTTGTAATCGCCCGAGGTCGCCATGCCGCGGTTGTCCAGCGGTACGATGAACTGGATGGTCTGCGACCCGGTTTCGGGCTTTTCGATGCCGATGCGCCAGGCCTCGCCCTTGTCGTTCTGACCACGAGCCACCAGATCGCCGCCGATCTCGACCATGTAGTTCTCGAAGCCGGCTTCTTGCAGCGTCTCGGCCACGGCGTCGATCCCGTAGCCCTTGGCGATGGCCGACAGGTTGATCCCCACGCCCGGCTGCGCCTTGGCCAGCGCCCCGGCCTGCGCATCCAGCGTCAGCAGGCGGGCCTGCCCCACCTGTTCCAGCGCCGCCGCGATCTCGGCATCCGACGGCACCGGGTCTTCGGGCTTGCGCGGGCCGAAGCCCCACAGCTCGATCAACGGGCCGAGGGTCACGTCGAAAACGCCGCCGCTTTGCTCGTGCACCTGGTTGGCCGCCGCGATCACATAGGCGAATTCCTGTGACACCGGCATCGGGTCGGTGCTGGCCGAGGCGGAAAAGACCGAGACTTCGGAATTCGGGTCCCAGTTGGACATCTTGGCATTCACCTGCGCCAGCGTTTCCTCCACGGAGGTGGACAGGGCAGCCTCGTCCAGATCCTCCCCGATTGCGGTGATGTGATAGGTCGTGCCCATGGTTTCGCCGGACAGACGGACGATCTCGGGCTCCTCGTCGAACAGACAGCCAGAAACAACAAGCGGCAGGGCCAGAGCAAGCAGTCGGCGCATAGGGCGATCTCCTGGAAATGTGTTGCCCGGCATATGCCAGCGGCCCCACCCAGAGTCAAACCTGCGTCAGGGCACCAGCGGCAGGAAGCCCAGGACCAGCAGCCCGACCGCAGCGGGCACTCCAAACAGCCACGCGCGTTTCTGCCAACCCGGGGGCTGTTCTTTCCACAGTTTGCGGAAATTATGCCCGCAGATCACGACCAGAAGGAAGATCAGGGCGGCAACCGCAGGAGACAGATGGAGTTGGGTCACGGGGTCCGGTTTTTCCTTGCGACCCGGCGCGGTTGCGCCGGTTTTTGAATTTGCACCCTATACAGGTTTCTCTGCTGCGATAAGGTGGTGAGGACAGCCTGTAGCGTTGAAGGAGGAGACCGCCCATGGCCCCAAGCTCTTACCAGCCCCCGACACGTGGCGACAAGGCCGGGTCAAGCACTTACAGCCAATCCGCCGAGTCGAATTTGTCACATACTCAGACCACTGTCGCCAAATTGCTGGAAGGAAAAGGTGATGCGGTGTTTTCGGTTCGGCCGAATGACACCATCCATTCGGTGGTCGAAATTCTAAAGGAGAAACGCATCGGGGCGGTTGTCGTCACCGATCAGAACGGCGCACTGCAGGGAATCCTGTCCGAGCGGGATATCGTTCGCCGCATGGCGGATACTCCGGGTCAGACGCTGCCACAGTCGGTCGAGGCGCTGATGACACGCGATGTGCGGACCTGCACACCGGACGACCTGCTGATGGATGTGCTGAAGACGATGACCGAGGGGCGATTCCGCCACATGCCGGTTCTGCGCGACGGCAAGCTTTGCGGCATGATCACCATCGGAGATGTCGTGCATTTCCGGCTGAAAGAGCTGGAATACGAAGCCCTGCGCATGAAGCAGATGATCGTCGGCTAGATAGTCGCACGTTGTAGTAACGGGCATATGCCCCATAGGACTGACCGCCTGCCTTGGTCTGCTTTCGGGCAGACCCCAGGTCCGAGATGACCAGCACGGTGACCTGCAAGTTCACGCTGGAAAACTCGCGCAGCGCTTGTGCCAACTGGGCGCGGGACGTGGTGGCCGGTGCAACCGACAAAATGATCGCGTCACAGGCCTGCCCGATTGCCCGGGCGTCAGGAATGGCCAAAACCGGTGGGCTGTCGATCAGAATATTGTCGCAGTCTGCCCGCAACCTCTGCATGAGGTCATGAAAGCGCGAAGACGAAAAAGTATCCGTGGCGCTGCGTGTGCTGCGCTCGCCCATCAGAACACTGACCGAAAACCGGGTGTTGGTACGCAGAAGGTTGCCCAAGGGTGTCCCTCCGGTCAGCGCTGTGACCAAACCGCCGTTCGGGTTGTCTGGAAAATACGCCCTGAAAGACAGGCTCCGGATGTCGGCTTCGAGCAGCAGAACAGATCGACCGAGCCCCGCCATGCTTTGCGCAAGGGCAATCGACATCTTGGTCTTACCCTCATCCGGTACCGACGAGGTGCACAGAATGACCTGCGGTGGAGCGTCCGCATATGGCGACAGCACAGACGTTTGCAGGTTTCTGGCCGCCTCTGAGAGCGGCGACGTCGGATATGTGGACAGGTACCCGACCAACTGACTGCGCTGGCGGATCGGCGCCAATGGCAGACGGCCCAGAACCGGTACGCTGGTGGCCAGCTCCAGATCGGCCCCAATCGGAACCGCAGATTGCCGGATTTGTCGGACAAGAACGATGCCCTGCCCCAAAGCCGCTCTGGCGAAAACCCTAGGAAACATGATCAGACCAGAACGCGGTGCAACCTGTTTGCCCGGAGTGGCCGCCGATATTATGCGGCTGTCCGGCGTTTGTGCGCCCAGTTGGACGGCGGCTTCCTCCAGTCTGGAAATAAAGGTTTCTTGCAGCAACGGGATTGCACGGGCGTCGCGCTCGATCTGGCGCAGTTCGGCCGTCACGCGGGCATTCTGGGCGATCAATTCTGAAACACGTTCGGCGAGAGCTATCCTTGCTGCTGCGTCCCCTGTGGCGACCTGCCTTGAAAGGCTGGTGAGAATGCTACCGTGATTGGCCTCCGGAATATCGCCTTTGAAGTGTTCGGGGTCAAAGTCAACAAGTGTCTGGTCCAGTTGGTCAAGCTCTTGAAGACGGCTTTGCAGATTGGCCAACCTTGTTCGGGTTTCGAAAAGGTGCGCGGCCAGTGCTTCGGGGCTGGCGCCCGCAGGACCTTGATGGCGTCCTCCTGCCGGGCGATTTCCTGCTCCAGCCCGGCCACCCGGTCCGACAACCATGAAACAGTTTCGGTTAGTCCTTTGGCTTTTGCATTGATTTGATCCCGAACAAAAAGCTGGGCCAAGGTATCCGCAATCTCAGCCGACTTCTGAGGGCGGTTGGTTGTTGCGCCGATCCGGATGACATCTGAATTCCGGACGTTTTCGATAGATACCACCTGTGTGACGTTTTCCGCGACAATGCCCAGGGCTTCGCTATCCGACCGGTTCGCCGGATTTTGCCAAAATACGGTCCAACGCGATGCGAGGATGGCTGGATTGAACTATGGATCATCCTGGAGGTTTAGCTCCAGCGCCGGGCTATGCATCAAACGAGCAGAGCCAAGGATTTCGACTTGGGTATTGATGGCGGAGATGTCGACACCTAGCCCGTCATGGCTTGCGACGGCACGTCGGAATAGCCCGCAGAGCGTGTCAGAACCAACGTCGTTTCGGACCGGAAGCGGGGTTCTATCGCAAAGGTCGAGATCCCCAATCCCAGCAAAAGACCGAGACCCGCGCAGCTGGCGATTGAGTATCTGTCCGGCCATCACAGCCGGGCAAAGGCCAGCAGAACCAAACCGTCCACGGTTTTCTCGCGCCTGTTCGCGCCATGAGGTTTTTCGTCGGTCGTGTTAGGCCTTTGCAAGTGCTTGTGTTCTGTCACCGTTTCTTGGCGTCAATTGCCCTTGAACTCTGCAACCGCCTGCAGCGTCCGCCAAATAATCCAAAATTCGAATGCAAGGCTCGGATTATTGATGTAGTAGTGGTCGGTCCAAAATTTTTCCGAATATCTTCAAGACTTTGTGCGTGCCCGACTTCGGTCTGGGCATAGCCGCTGATTCCGGGGCGGACGCCAAGCCGGGCGCGGTAACCGGGCCATAGGGGCCCCCTGATCTTACCGTGACCAGACTTCATTGAACGGAATTTGTAGGCGACAAACGCTCTTCCTCCTCTGCCCATGCGGATCTGGCAAAACAACAAGGGCCCTCGGTTTAGAATGTGGTTCATGACGAGCAACAGGACTGCGCAAACCGCCAGGAGTGGCAACAGGGCCAGAGAAACAGCAACATCCATGAAGCGTTTGGTGATACTGAATGTCAGACCTACGCGCGGCGCGGCAAAACCGGAAAAAGCTGCCTGGGAACCAACAATATCGATGCTCATCCATCCCACCCTGAGCGTCTGATATCGCGTAGGCTCAGCGAGAGTTTCGCTGCGGAATGGTAAATACCGAGCTAATGTTAATAGAGTATTTAGAGATCATCATTTGACCATGGCCATCATGCCCGACCGGCGGTGTCCGAGGCTTCATTGCCGGGGCCGGTTGATACGAAATTGACGATGCCCGGGCTGATGTCTGCCGCCGTGAGCCGACCGGTCGCAAACGCGCCGGTATCGATCGAAATCACCCGCCCACTGACTTTTGGATCTGGGACGATGGTATGCCCGTGCACGACCCATTGGCCATCCAATCGAGCGGTGGGCGGGAAATTGGGGTGCCCCCACAAACAGACATGGCGTGGTTGGTCATCGATTGGCAGAGCCGGATCAAGGGCCGCGTGGACGATCGAGACATTCCCGCTTGACCAGGTCAGTGGTCGGTTTTCGAGCCAAGTCAGAACCGGATCGCCGATCACAGACCGCAACTGATGCGAGATTTGGACAGCATCTTCGCCCATTGTCCCTTCGGTTATTCCCGTCAGGCCGAACGACGCGAGTGTCTGAAGCCCACCGTTTCCCAGCCACAAGCGACTGGTCCGCTTGGGTTCCTCGATAAATCGAAGCAGCATCTCTTCATGATTGCCCAGCAGACAAATCACTTCACGCTCGTCGTTTTCCGAAAGATGCCGCAGGTGATGCAAAACCTGAGCACTGTAATCTCCACGGTCGACATAGTCCCCAACAAATACCAGAGGAATGTCCGGATCGAGACGGGTCAGCAGTTGCTGCAACAGGTCCAGCCGTCCGTGAATGTCACCAACGACATAGAACCGCCGATCGGGTGCCAGGGTCTCCAGCAGCGATTCCTGCTCAGGCTCGTTCGTGCCTCGCCTGAGTTTTTTGATCCACGATCCTATCATCAGACCTGTTCCCTATCGCGCTGTGGCCCAGGCAGCAATGGCGGACACGGCCGGCTGACGCGACTGCCGTAGTTGTGAACAACAGGTTATTGAGGCGGGCGCGCAACGCAAGGGTCCTCGGCACTAGAGTGGCCGCCGAAAAACAACAGGAGCTTTCCATGCATTCGATGACTTACAAACCGGCCGCGCAGTGGTCTGTCGAAAACCGCCACGATGCGGCCGCGGACCAAGATATTCTTCTCAGAAACGTGGGTGGTGCATCGATCCGGTTTGAAATCACCGCTGACGATGCCGTCGCTGAATTGGAAGCGGCTTTGAGTCACACGGTTCAAACGGGACGGTCTTTTGCATTGCAGATGAAAGCTGGCGAGCGTCTGTTTGACACGCTCCGAGGGCCGCGCGGGCACGATGTGCGTGCAATTGAGGTCGGTTCTGGCGATGACGCGGACTATCGCCCTTGTGCAGGTTCTGACGGTCTGCACCCCGGATGGTGATGACCCGCGTTCGGTTTTGACGCGCGCGATGCTGGATCGTCAGGGCCAGTCCTCATTGCTGGCCGAGCTGCCCAAATTGTCGGTCAGCGCAACGATGGCCCTGTTCGGTGGCAACGGTGACGTTCAAACCTGGAAGTAAACGGACGGTGTGTCGCTTTCCTTTCTGGATGGAGTTTTGGTCTCAAGCCGGGGATTGGGCGCGGACTTGATGTCGGCGGATGTGAGTGGAACACGCGCCATGCAGGCCGGGGACGACTCGGCGCGCCATATCCGCCTGCACAGCTATCTGGACGGCGAATACCAACCCAGCTTTCGCGCATCTCCAACCAACTGGACAGCGTCGCTCTGCGAGAAGTACCTTTGACGGCTCAGACGGTGCTCATGGAAAACGGGACGACACCCTATCGGCCACGCAGCCTCCCGCAGTCCTTCTATGAAACCGCAGGCACCGGGCCGGCCCACTCTCGATTGGTTGCGCTGCCGGATGGTCCTTCCGTTCCGGATTTCACCCCCGAGCCCCTTGAGTCGCGCGCGCCTCCGCGTGTGAAGGCTCCACCTTTCCACCTGGGACCGGGTGATGTGGTGGCGATCATACGCCCCGCACGGGTTGCCGAACTTGCTGGCGCGGGCGCTCAGCCGGATGCCTTCACCTTGCGCGATGACGGCACGATCTCGATCCTCGACGCCGATCGTGGTCCCGCTGACCGTCGCTTCATTGACACTCGGTCAGGCGATTGCCGCGGCCGGAGGCCTGACGATCTGGGATCGAGAGCTGGGCGCGATCCGCTTCTACCGCAGTTGGGATTTGTATCGGATTCCGTTGCGCGGCTATCAGGCCCGACCGGAGTTCCGGCAACTGGTTCTTTTGAGCGGAGACGCGGTGTTTGCCGATACCAGCTATGACCTGGACCGGACTCTTGCGTTTTATCGCGATCAGATCGACATCATCAGCCTGAACCGTCAGGCTAAGGGGGCTGCCTTGGCCGAACTTGAACAGGAGGTCGGTCTGCGCCGCGCCGAACTGACGGAGTCACGCGGAAATTTCACGGTTCGCAGCCAACTGGGTGCCGAACAGCGCGGCATTGTCGATCGCGGCCCGTATGGAACTGCGCCCCAACGATATTGTCTTCATCCAAGAACAGCGGATCACGACCTGGGGTCGGGCGCTGGATCAATTCCTGCCCTCGATGGTCAATGCGGGGCTGGGCGCGGCAAATGGTTGACGCGCACCGCCCTGCATCGGATATGAGGCCCCACCGACGGATAATCCCCTTGACCTTGGCGGGTCGAAAGGGTCCCTGATGGTCGGGATTATTGATTTGCGTTCGAGGGTTTCATGCAACGGGTATTGATTACGGGCACTGCGGGCTTCATCGGGTTCCACCTGGCCAAGCTGCTGTTGTCCGAAGGATTTCAGGTCCATGGCTATGACGGGATGACGGATTACTACGACGTCACTCTCAAACAGCGCCGCCATCAGATGCTGTTGCAGACGCCCGGCTTCTCAGCAACCGAGGATCTGTTGGAAAACCACGAACGTCTCATGCAGGTTGCCGACGAATTCCAGCCCGAGGTTATCGTTCACCTCGCCGCTCAGGCGGGTGTGCGTTACAGCCTTGAACACCCGCGCAGCTATATCGATTCAAACGTTGTGGGTACGTTCAACGTGATGGAGGTGGCCCGTCAGCACAAGGTCGGGCACCTGCTCATGGCATCTACCTCTTCGGTTTATGGGGCAAACGAAGACATGCCCTTTACCGAGGTGGAAAAGGCCGACACCCAATTGACGATCTATTCTGCCACCAAAAAGGCGAACGAAGCGATGGGACATTCCTATGCCCATCTCTGGGATCTGCCCACGACCATGTTCCGGTTCTTCACCGTATACGGCACCTGGGGCCGTCCAGACCTGGCCCTGTACAAGTTTGTCGATGCAATTCTGGATGGGCGCCCGATCGACATCTACAATCACGGCGAAATGTATCGCGACTTCACCAATGTAAACGACTTGGTGCGCGGGATCCGGTTGTTGATCGATGCGGTCCCCGCCCGTCCGGACAGCCCCGAGGATATCGAGAAGGGTGACAGCCTGTCGCCGGTCGCGCCCTATCGTGTGGTCAACATCGGGAATGGTGACAAGGTGCGTCTCATGGATTTCGTCGAAGCAATCGAGGAAGCCGTGGGCAAGAAGGCGATCCGGAATTACATGCCCATGCAGATGGGTGATGTTCCGGCGACATGGGCCAATACCGACCTACTGCAACGCCTGACCGGGTATCGTCCGCAGACCGATTTCAAGGATGGAATCGCTCAGTTTGTCGAATGGTTCCGCGAATACCACGGCAAATGATCTAGTGACCCGGACCTGACGTATGCTTGAAACGAACCCCAATTCCCGTCGGATCGCCGTGATCGGTCTGGGCTATGTCGGCCTGCCGTTGGCCGCTGCCTTTGGCAAGATCGGACCGGTTCTGGGCTTTGACATCAATCCCACGCGCATCGACGCGCTGCGCCAGGGCAATGACGCCACGCATGAGGTCAGCGAAGACGAGCTGTCCGCCGCCGGGGGTCTTAGGTTTACCACTGACCCCGCTGATCTGGCGGACTGTGACACGTATATCGTGACGGTGCCCACACCGATCACAGCACAAAAACAGCCAGACCTTGCACCGTTGCTGCGCGCCTCAGAAACGGTTGGACGGGTGTTGAAGCCTGGTGATCTGGTTATCTATGAATCAACCGTCTACCCCGGCGCGACCGAGGAAGACTGCGTCCCGATCCTCGAGCGGGAGTCCGGCTTGCGTTTCAACGTGGGTTTCTTTGTCGGGTACAGTCCTGAAAGGATCAATCCCGGCGACAAGGCGCATCGCATCGCCGATATCTGCAAGGTCACGTCGGGATCGACGCCTAAGGCCGCCGATCTGGTGGACGCGCTTTATGCGCGGATCATCACGGCGGGGACGCACAAGGCCGAAAGCATCCGCGTGGCCGAGGCTGCAAAGGTGATCGAGAACACACAGCGCGATCTGAATATCGCCCTGGTGAACGAACTTGCCATGATCTTCGGCCGCCTCGGCATCGACACTGATGCGGTGCTGCGGGCGGCGGGCACCAAATGGAATTTCCTGCCCTTCCGCCCTGGCCTTGTCGGTGGGCATTGCATCGGGGTCGACCCCTACTACCTGACCCACAAGGCCGAGGCCGTTGGCCATCATCCTCAGGTCATTCTGGCGGGGCGGCGCCTGAACGATGGAATGGGCGCATATGTAGTGTCCCAGTTGGTCAAGCGGATGATCCGCGAGCGGATCGAGATGACGGACGCCCGGGTCTTGGTCATGGGGCTGACCTTCAAGGAAAACTGCCCTGATCTGCGAAACACCCGGGTCGTGGACATCGTTCATGAGTTGCAGAGCTACGGCGTGACTGTGGACGTTCACGATCCCCATGCCGATCCGCAAGCCGCGCGTGACGAGTATGGGATCGACCTGCTGGAGCAGCCCAAACCCGGCACCTATGACGGTATCGTCCTTGCGGTTGCCCATGACGCATATCTTGCGATGGATCCGGCCGAAATCCGAGCGTTCGGAAAGGCCCGGAATGTCCTGTTCGACGTCAAATCCTGCCTGCCGCGCAGCGCCAGTGATCTGAGACTCTGACCCGCGCCAGCACACTGAAATGAGAGACACTCTCTGACTGTGAAACCACTGTCCGCAAGGTCCCAGGCCCTGTGGGTTGCCGCCGGCCAGTGCAGTCTTCTGGTTGGCGGGCTGGTGCTTGGTCCGCTGTGCTGTGCGTCCTTGCTTTTGTGTCCGCGTTGAATGGCGCAGCGACCACCGCGCTGATTGCGATGGGGAATGCAGCACGTTCTCGTCGGGTGGGCTCAGGGCCTGGGCCTATTTCCTGTTGCGATACGTGATCTGGCTGGGATTTTTGGACAGCCGTCAAAGGCGGCGGTTTCCCCGGCTACGGGGTCTTTGGCATCGACGTCGAGCCGACCGGACGTTGGCGTTGGTAGAACGCTGCGTGCGGAGCAACCGCGTTGAACCACCAACGGCAATACGCGGCGTTTTGGGTCTTGATGCTACAAAATGAAACCGGCGCAATTTAGCGCCGGTTTTTTTCTTAACCGCCAAAGTCGTCCAGCATGATGTCTTCGCGATCAACACCCAGATCCAGCAGCATGTTGATGACTGACTGGTTCATGATTGGCGGACCGCACATGTAGAATTCGCAGTCTTCGGGTGCCGGGTGGTTCTTGAGGTATTCCTCGAACAGAACGTTGTGGATGAACCCTGTGTAGCCATCCCAATCGTCGCCCGGTTGCGGGTCGGACAAAGCAACGTGCCACTCGAAATTTTCGTTCTCGGCGGCCAGCTGGTCGAAATCTTCAACATAGAACATCTCGCGGCGCGACCGCGCACCATACCAGAAGGTGATCTTGCGTTTGGTGTTCAGACGCTTGAGCTGGTCGAAGATGTGGCTGCGCATCGGGGCCATACCTGCGCCACCACCGACGAACACCATCTCCTTGTCGGTGTCGCGCGCGAAGAACTCGCCGAACGGACCCGAGATCGTAACCTTGTCACCCGGCTTCAGGTTGAAGATGTAGGACGACATCTGCCCGGGCGGAATGCCTTCGGACCCCGGCGGGGGCGAGGCGATCCGCACGTTGAGCATGATGATGCCTTTTTCGTTGGGGTAGTTGGCCATCGAATAGGCGCGCTCGATCGGTTCGGTAACCGTGGATTTGTACTGCCACAGGTTGAACTTGTCCCAATCCTCACGGTATTCCTCGGCGACGTCGAAATCGCTGTAGTCGACCTTGTGAGCCGGGGCGGCGATCTGGATGTACCCGCCCGCGCGGAAATTCACATCCTCGCCTTCGGGAAGTTCCAGCACCAGTTCCTTGATGAAGGTCGCCACGTTGTCATTCGACCGGACGGTGCATTCCCATTTCTTGACGCCAAAGACTTCTTCGGGAACTTCGATCTTCATGTCCTGTTTGACGGCCACCTGGCACGACAGGCGGTCACCGCAGGTGGCCTCGCGCTTGGTGATGTGGCTTTCTTCGGTCGGCAGGATCGACCCGCCGCCCTCCAGCACTCGCACCCGGCACTGCGCGCAGGTACCGCCGCCGCCACAGGCCGACGGAACGAACAGCTTTTCGGCTGCCAGCGTCTGCAGCAGCTTGCCGCCGGCAGGAACCGAAATGGTTTTCTCACCGTTGATGGTGATGTTGACGTTGCCCGATGAAACCAGCCGAGACCGGGCCGCCATGATAAGCGCGACCAGGGCCAGAACGATCAGGGTGAAAAGGACAACGCCGAGCGAGAAAGTTTCCATGCCCCTGCCCCTTTACAGTTTGACGCCCGAGAAGGACATGAAGGCCATCGCCATCAGACCTGCGGTGATGAAGGTGATGCCGAGGCCCTGCAGTCCGTCCGGAATGTCGGAATATTTCAGTTTTTCGCGCACGCCCGCCATCGCGGTGATCGCAAGCGCCCAACCAAAGCCGGAGGACAGGCCATAGGTTGCCGCCTCGGCAAAGTTGTAGTCGCGCTCGACCATGAACAGCGAGCCGCCCAGGATGGCGCAGTTCACCGTGATCAGCGGCAGGAAGATCCCCAGCGCGTTGTAGAGCGGCGGGAAATACTTGTCCAAAACCATCTCGAGGATCTGCACCATCGCGGCGATCACGCCGATATATGAAATCAGGCCGAGAAAGGTCAGGTCCACATCCGGGAACCCGGCCCACGCCAGCGCACCCGGCTTGAGCAGGTAGTTCAGTAACAGGTTGTTGGCCGGAACGGTGATGGCCTGCACGACCATGACCGAGATCCCAAGCCCCAGCGCCGTCGAGATTTTTTTCGACACGGCGATGAAGGTACACATGCCCAGGAAAAAGCTGAGCGCGAGGTTTTCGACGAAGATGGCCTTTACGGCCAGTGAGATGAGACCTTCCATCAGTGCGCCTCTACCTGCTGGATCTTGTATTCACGTTCCTCGACCTGGTTCGGCTTCCACGTGCGGAAGGCCCAGATGATCAGGCCGATGATAAAAAAGGCCGACGGCGGTAGCAGCAGCAAGCCGTTGGGGACGTACCAGCCGCCATTGTTCACGGTTTCCAGAATGGTCACCCCGAACAGAGAGCCCGAGCCGAACAGCTCGCGGATGACGCCGACCAGCATCAGTATCAGGCCATAACCCATGCCGTTGCCCAAGCCGTCGATGAAGGACGCCACGGGCGGGTTCTTCATGGCAAAGGCCTCGGCCCGGCCCATCACGATGCAGTTGGTGATGATGAGGCCCACGAAAACCGACAGCGTCTTCGAGATCTCGAAGGCATAGGCCTTGAGGATCTGGTCGACCAGGATCACCAGAGACGCGATGATGACCATCTGTACGATGATCCGGATCGAGCCAGGGATCTGGTTGCGCAGGCATGAGATGAAGAAGGACGAAAACGCCGTCACGAACATCACCGCCAGCGACATCACGAAGGCCACCTGCAGCGACGAAGTTACCGCCAGCGCCGAGCAAATGCCCAACACCTGCAGCGTGATCGGGTTGTTGTCGACAAGCGGGTCGACCAGCAGATCTTTCTTGGTCTGTGACATCAGATCTCTCCTGCTTGCAGCTTGGCCAGGAACGGAGCATAGCCCGCGTCTCCCATCCAGAATTTCACCAGGTTGTCGACGCCGACCGTCGTCAGGGTCGCGCCAGCCAGCGCATCGATATAAAAGTCGGGCCCTGCGGCGGGCATGGTCTTGGCGACCGTGATCTGCAGATCACCCGCATCGTCGCGCAGCTTCTTGCCGCTCCAAAGGGCTTTCCAGCGCGGGTTGTCCACCTCGGCCCCCAGGCCCGGCGTTTCGCCGTGCTGATAGAATTGCAGCCCGTAGATGTCGTTGCCATTCGCTTCGAGCGCGATGAAGCCATAGAGCGTGGACCACAGCCCATAGCCGTGGACCGGCAGGATCACCTTGTCCAACGCGCCGTTTTCGTCGCGCAGCAGGTAGATCACGCGGTATTTTGCCTTGCGGCCGATGCCGGCAGGGTCGTCGGCAAGCGGCTCGCTCAACTCGGGGTCACTAGCGGCGGCAATGTCGTCGAACGTGGCCGGGTCGAACTGGTCGTCGACGAATTCACCCGTCGCCAGTTCCAGCACATGCGGTTCGAAAGCGGCAAAAGCCTCGGCCACGTCGATGCCCGGCTCATAGACCCCCGCGACCTGCAGAACGTTGATCTGCTTGTCCTTGAGCTTGTTGGCCTCTTGCACCGGGCGCAGGCTGACCGCCGCGGCCGACACGATCATCGAAGCAACCAGGCACACGGCGACCGCGATGAAGATCGTCTTGCCAACCGAGTCCGGCGAGGCCGCCAGGAACCGGGCGATGGCGCCTTTGGGTTCAGGGGATTGCGTATCAGACATGGCGACGCGCCCTCCGTTTGATGTTCGCCTGAACGACGAAATGGTCGATCAGCGGCGCAAAGACGTTGCCGAACAGGATGGCCAGCATCATGCCTTCTGGGAAGGCCGGGTTCACCACCCGGATCATCACGACCATGACCCCGATCAGCGCGCCGTAGATATAGCGGCCCATATTGGTGTGGCTGGCCGAAACCGGCTCGGTCACCATGAAGGCCAGGCCGAACGCATAACCGCCCAGCACGACGTGCCAGTACCAAGGCATCGCGAACATCGGGTTGGTGTCCGATCCGATCAGGTTCAGCAGCAGGGTAAAGCCGATGGTCCCTGCCAGACAGCCCACGATCAGGCGGTAGTTGGCAATCTTGGTCATCAGCAGGAAGGCCAGCCCGATCATGCATGCCAGGGTCGATGTCTCACCAAAGCTGCCCTGGATCGAGCCGAAGAAGGCGTTCCACCATGTGATGCCCTCGGCCGCCAGCGCCTGATAGCCGTCAGCGGCCGAAACGGCCAGCGCGGTCGCGCCGGAAAAGCCGTCGACCGGGGTCCAGACCGCGTCGCCCGACATGGATGCGGGATAGGCGAAATACAGGAAGGCGCGCCCCACCAGCGCGGGGTTGAGGAAGTTCTTGCCGGTGCCCCCGAACACTTCCTTGCCGATGACCACACCAAAGATGATCCCCAGCGCCACCTGCCACAGCGGCGCGGTGGCCGGCATGATCAGCGTATACAGCATCGAGGTGACGAGAAAGCCCTCGTTCACTTCATGCCCGCGCACGGTGGCGAAAATCACCTCGAAGGTGCCGCCCGCGACCAGCGTGACTATGTAGATCGGCAGGAAATACATCAGCCCGTGCATCACGTTGGCAAAGATGCTGGACGGGTCCAGAGAAATGCCCAAGGCCTGCAGGACGGCGATGCGCCAACCGGTTGCCGACTCCGGGCCCAGAGTCGCGATGGCCGAGTTGGCCTGGAACCCGGTATTGTACATGCCCCACAGGATGCAGGGGATGGTGGCGATCACGACATAGGTCATGATCCGCTTCATATCCACGTAGGACCGCGCGTGCGGTGCCACGGATGTTACGGTTTTCGGAGTGTAGATGAAGCTTTCCACCATCTCGTAGATGGGGAAGAACTTCTCGTACTTGCCGCCCTTGGTGAAGTTCGGCTCGATCCGGTCAAAGAAGCTGCGCAAACCCATGTGGATCAGCCCTCCTTTTCAATCTTGGTCAGGCAGTCGCGCAGCGCCAGCCCGTATTCATACTTGGCCGGACAGGCAAAACCCACAAGGCCCAAATCCTCTTCATCCAGCTCCAGCGCGCCCAGGGCCTGCGCCGTGTCGGTATCCATCACCAACAGCGCCCGCAGCAGTTGCGTCGGCAGGTAATCCTGCGGCATGAGCTCTTCGAAGGTACCGGTGGGCACCATGGCGCGGCGGCCACCGTTCAGGTTCGACGTGAAGGCGAACAGCTTTTTGGCAAAGGCCGAACCCAGAACCGGCTGCACCGCGTATTTCGACGGCATCGGACGGATCCAGCCCATCGGGATCTGGTCGTGATCCTCGCGGATGATGCAGATCTGGCGCGCGAAGCGTCCCAGATAAGCGAACGGCCCGGTGGCGTGACGCCCCGACAGGACCGAGCCGGAAATGACGCGGGCCTCGCCGTCGACATTTATCTCGTCGCGGGTCAGATCCTCGGTCGAGGCCCCCATGACGGTGCGGATCAGACGCGGCTGACGCGCGCCGGGGCCGGTCAGGGCCACCACAACGTTCGGGTCCAGATGGCCCGACTGCAGCAGCCGCCCGATGGCGATCACGTCCTGATAGCCGATGGTCCAGACGGTTTTCGCGGCGGTCACGGGTTCGAGGAAATGGATATGCGTCCCGGCCAGGCCCGCCGGATGGGGGCCGCTGAAGGCCGCAGCCTCGACGCCCGGCAGATCGGCGCCGGGGATCGTGTCGCCATCCTTCTGGCACAGATAGGTCTTGCCTTCGGTCAGCTTGGCCACGGCGGCCAGACCGGCGGCAAAGGCCTCGGCCGCGTCATTGATGATTAGCGCGGCATCGGCAGCCAGCGGCTCGCTGTCCATGGCGGTGACGAAAATCGCGGCGGGCGCGGTGCCCGGCTGCGGCATCTTGGAATAGGGCCGCGTGCGGAACGCGGTCCACAGGCCGGCGGCGCACAGCTTGGCGGTGAGGCCCTGCGCGGTCTCGGCATCGCCCACGCCCGAGAAATCGACGCCGGGGTCGTTGGGGTCCGACACTTCGATGACGACGCTCTGCAACACGCGCCGCGCGCCGCGGTTGATGGCCACGACCTTGCCGGTCAGCGGCGCCACCATCATCGCCTCGGGCGCGTCCTTGTGGCAGAACAGCGGCGTGCCGCGCTGGACAGTGTCCCCTTCCTGCACCAGCATCCGTGGTTTGAGCCCGATATAGTCTCCACCCAGCACGCCAACCGAAGAATATGCTGGCCCTGGCTGAATGACCTGTTCAGGCGATCCCTCGATCGGAAGGTCCAGTCCCTTTTTCAGTTTGAAAGTTTGCATGTCGCTACGTTCTTCCAAGCCTTTTTCTTGCGCCCGTCATACAGGGCCCTTTGCTTTGGGCACTGAATAGCGCGGAGTTTCGTCAAGCCCGTCGTAAAAACGACGAGGACCGGCCGAAATCCGCGGGCGTCTCTCTGATTACGGCCCCTTTACGCGGCGAAGCGGCCAAACGCAAACCTGTTACCGCCCAAATCGCGCGTCGTGTAGCTATTTTTACCCGAAACCACGGGCGGAGTACCAAAAACTTGGTAGGAAATTTCGTGTCGCACGGATGGCCCTGCTGATATAAGCAGCCGGAATGGAGAATACCGATCTTGAGATTTTTCTGGTCGCGACACCCGGTCTGGAGGCTCCCCTCCTCGCCGAAGCGCAGGAGGCCGGATTCGCTGAGGCCCGACTTGCACCCGGAGGTGTCACGGTTCGTGGCAACCTGCGCGAGGTCTGGCGTGCCAATCTCCAGTTGCGCGGGGCCAACAAGGTGTTGGTTCGGGTGGGTTCGTTCCCGGCTGTGCATCTGGCTCAGTTGGACAAGCGGGCACGAAAGTTTCCGTGGGGAGATTTTCTGAAACCCGACGTCCCGGTTCGGGTTGAGGCCACCAGTCGAAAATCCCGCATCTATCATGCCGGCGCCGCACGGCAACGGATTGAAGGCGCGATCTCTGACACGTTGGGGGCTCCGATCTCGTCCGAGGCGACGGTCCGTGTTTTGCTGCGAATCGAGAAAGACATCTGCACACTTTCCCTCGACAGTTCCGGAGAGGCGCTGCACAAGCGCGGGCACAAGGAAGCGGTCGCCAAGGCTCCCATGCGCGAAACGATGGCGGCGATGTTTCTGCGCAATTGCGGCTTTGACGGATCGGAGCCGGTACTGGACCCGATGTGCGGCTCGGGCACTTTCGTGATCGAAGCCGCGCAGATCGCGATGGTCCTGCCGCCCGGCCGCGCCAGAGCCTTTGCTTTTCAGGACTTTGCCGGATTCGATCCCAAGGCTTGGGCAGAACTCCGCGCCGACTGGGTCGCGACGCAGACAGATACCGTGTTCCATGGCTCGGACCGGAATGACGGGGCGATCGCGGCCGCGCAGGCGAATGCCAGCCGCGCCGGGGTGGACGGCGCTACACAATTCCAAAAACGCGCAGTCGCTGACCTGAAACCGCCCATGGGCGGGCCGGGCTTGGTCATCGTCAACCCACCGTATGGGGCACGCATCGGCGATGAAAAACGCCTGCGGTCGCTGTATGGCAGCTTTGGCAAGGTGATGATGTCCAGGTTTTCCGGCTGGCGTGTCGGCATAGTCACCAGCAACCAGTCCCTGGCGCGCGCCACCCGCTTGCCGTTGCTGCCTCCGGGTCCGATCGTCGATCATGGCGGCACGAAGATCCGCCTCTATCAAACCGAGGCCCTGCCCTGACCGGCCAATTCCTGCGGGTCCAAGCGGCAGAGCCAGTTCGGACAAAAAGCACACAGAATCCCTCTTGCGCATCAAATCCACTGGGTATAGATCACGCGCCACGGTCGGAGTGTAGCTCAGCCTGGTAGAGCACTGTCTTCGGGAGGCAGGGGTCGGAGGTTCGAATCCTCTCACTCCGACCAATAAAACAAGGCGCCCTGCGGCGCCTTTTTTGTTGGTTGGTCGTATCTCCAAATATGTCCGGGGCAGCAACGTGCTGAATTATTTGGCATCTGCGCACGATCTGCCATCTGGATAGGCGCTTTCCAGAGAATTGAGCGCAGCGCTCCGAGGGTGGCATTGCCTCGCCCTGCCTGCTTGGTCAGTTCGATGTTATGAACCAAACGTTGACCGTTGTTGTTGTCGAACAGAACCCGGACCGCGCCGATGCGATCCTCGAGGCCCTGAAAGCGGCGGGGAGCGTCGAGGCGCACGTGATCGATGGCGTGTCTGAATTGCCGCGCAAGATTGCTGTCCACAATCCCGATGTCGTTCTGATCGACATCGACAATCCATCTCGGGACATGCTTGAAGAACTGACAACCGCCTCCGGCCCGATGGAGCGGCCGGTTGCCATGTTCGTATCCGGGGCTGCAGGCGGCCTGTCCAAAGCTGCGGTCGAAGCAGGTGTCTCGGCCTATGTCGTCGACGGTCTGCATCCCGAAAGGGTCAAGCCCATCATCGACACCGCCATCGCCCGTTTCCAAGTACTGCGCCAAATGCGGACCGAGTTGGCCGAAACGAGACGCGCATTGGAAGAGCGCAAGGTGATCGACCGCGCGAAAGGGCTGTTGATGAAAGCAAAGGGCATTCAGGAAGATGAAGCTTATGCCCTGCTGCGCAAGACCGCCATGAATCAGAACCGCCGGGTGGCCGATGTGGCCGAGGCATTGGTGACCGCTTCGGGGCTGTTGTCATGAGGGCGGTCTCGCTCCGAGCGGCCTATATGCCGTTGGTCGATGCAGCCCCCCTGATCGTGGCGCACGAGATGGGATATGATCAGGCCGAAGGCATCTCTTTGGACCTGCGCCCTGCCCCGTCCTGGTCCTCGTTGCGGGACATGCTGGCCTTCGGACATGTTGATGCGGCGCATCTGCTGTCCCCTGTCCCGGTGGCCATGGCGCTGGGGCTTGGGGGGATCGTCACGCCCCTTTCGGCCGTATCGGTCCTGTCGGTAAATGGAAACGTGATCGGCGTTGGCCGCCAACTGGAGGCGCGGCTGCGCGAAAATGGCTATGCCTTCGATTTCAGCGATGCTTTTGCGGCCGGAGCGGCCTTGGCAAAGGCGGCCGGTGAAACGCTGACATTCGGGGTTCCGTTTCCGTTTTCCATGCATGTGGAACTGCTGCGATATTGGGTCAGCGGCACGGAACTCGCCTCGACCCAGGTTGAGATCCGCACCGTTCCCCCACCGTTGATGGCCCAGGCCCTGGCCGCCGGTGAGATCGATGCTTTCTGCGTGGGTGAGCCCTGGGGGTCGTTTTCCGTCGATGACCGGGTGGGTGCGCTTCTGCTGCCGGGGAACGCGATCTGGTCCTGTGCCCCGGAAAAGGTACTGGCCGTGCGAACGGATTGGGCACAGACGGAACCACATCTGACGGGCGCGCTGCTGCGGGCGATCTGGCGGGCGGGCCGATGGCTTTCAAATTCCGAAAGCCTGACCACGGCGTCGGAGATGCTGGCGCAAAGGCTCTATCTTGATGTTCCCGCGGACCTGGTCGACCGGGCATTGACCGGCCAATTTGCGATTTCAGCGCGCGGCGACCAGCGTCAGGTCGACCGTTTTGTCACTTTTCATGAAGGCGCGACGGGTTTTCCGTGGCGCAGTCAGGCCAAATGGATCGCGCACCACATGGCGCGAAGATATGGACTGGATCCGTCAGATGCCGAGCGTACGGCAGCCGATGTGTTCCAAAGTGACCTGTATCGGCGCGAGCTGCAGGGAATCGGTGTTGTCATGCCCGCCGATTCTGAAAAGCCCGAGGGTGCCGGCAACGACCCGACGCTAGTGTCCGGCCCGGGTGGAAAGTTGATGTTGCCGCAAAACGTCTTTTTCGACAGTCGGATTTTTGAGCCTTCCCAGTAAGTGCGCCTAATTTTTTTGCACTGCAGCGTCAAATTATGCTGCGTTGCAGAATTTTCACCTGATGGCCGTCAATTTCGGATGACTCATCTGCTCACCGGTGCCTTTATCAGGACAACGGCAGGCAACGTCGCCCACCGTAGGAATTCGCCCGATGTCTTGGGCAAAACTTCTGAGCAAAGCCGCTCGACCAACCGCCTTCTCCTTCCGGCGGTGTGTGTCGGCGGCTTTTTTTTGGCCCGAACGTTGCTCGGGTCGCCACCCAGCCCGGTTTGGGCCGGACCGAAAGGAACAAAGATGAAAAAACTCATTCTGAGTCTTGTTGCGACGACAGCCCTTGTTGCGCCGGCCACCGCAGAAATGCTGGAGCTGGAAAAGGACGAACTGACCTTCGGCTTCATCAAGCTGACCGACATGGCGCCGCTGGCCGTTGCCTATGAGCAGGGGTATTTCCTGGACGAGGGCCTGTTCGTGACGCTCGAGGCGCAGGCCAACTGGAAGGTTCTGCTGGACGGCGTGATCGGCGGCCAGCTGGACGGTGCGCATATGCTGGCCGGTCAACCGCTGGCGGCGACCATTGGTTATGGAACCGAGGCGCATATCATCACGCCCTTCTCGATGGACCTGAACGGCAACGGCATCACGGTATCCAACGAGGTCTGGGCGGAGATGAAACCCAACATCCCGGTGATGGACGACGGCCGCCCGCAGCATCCGATCAGCGCCGAGGCACTGGCTCCGGTGGTCGAGAAGTACAAGGCCGAGGGCAAGCCTTTCAACATGGGCATGGTGTTCCCGGTTTCGACCCACAATTACGAACTGCGCTACTGGCTGGCCGCCGGGGGGCTGAACCCGGGCTATTACAGCCCTGAAAACGTGACCGGTCAGATCGGCGCGGACGTGTTCCTGTCGGTCACCCCGCCACCGCAGATGCCCGCGACGCTCGAGGCCGGCACGATCCATGGCTATTGCGTGGGCGAGCCTTGGAACCAGCAGGCGGTGTTCAAGGGCATCGGCGTTCCGGTCATCACCGACTACGAGCTGTGGAAGAACAACCCTGAAAAGGTGTTCGGCATCACCGCCGAATTCGCCGAGGAATACCCGAACACTACCTTGGCCGTGACCAAGGCGCTGATCCGTGCGGCGATGTGGCTGGACGAGAACGACAATGCCAACCGTCCCGAGGCGGTCGAGATCCTCAGCCGCCCGGAATATGTAGGGGCCGATTACGAGGTGATCGCCAACTCGATGACCGGCACGTTCGAATACGAAAAGGGCGACAAGCGCGAGGTGCCCGATTTCAACGTGTTCTTCCGCTACAACGCGACCTATCCGTTCTATTCCGACGCGGTCTGGTACCTGACCCAGATGCGCCGCTGGGGGCAGATCCCCGAAGCCAAGGCAGACAGCTGGTATGACGAGGTCGCCAAGTCGGTCTACAAGCCCGAGATCTATCTGCAGGCCGCGCGCCTTCTGGTCGAAGAAGGCCTGGCGGACGAGGCCGATTTCCCCTGGGACAGCGACGGCTACAAGGCGCCCACCCCAGCCGAGGACATCATCGACGGCATTCCCTTCGATGGCCGCGCGCCGAACGCCTATCTCGAAAGCCTGCCGATCGGCCTGAAGGGCGACCAGAAGGTCGTCGGGACCGAAATCCAAGGCTGACCCCGAACCGCCCTGCCCGGCTGCGGTCGGGCAGGACCCCTGAAACGCCCCGCCATCGCAAGGACGCATCAGATGACAACGGTCGATCCGGAATTCAACGCAGACGCCGCACGGGACGCGCGCCGCGCCCGTCTATTCACCCGCATCAACGCCGCCGACAAATGGTTCCAGGTGCTGGGCCTCAGCTGGGCCACCCCGGTTCTGAAGGCCGCCGCCGGCGACAATCCCCGCGCCCAGATGGCCGAGATCTGGCGGCTGCTGATCGTACCGATCCTGTCGATTTGCGCCTTCCTGCTGCTGTGGGCGACGCTGGCCCCCAAGGTACAGACCTCGCTTGGGGCGGTGCCCGGCCCGGCGCAGGTCTGGGAGGAAATGGTCAACCTGAATCAGGACGCTCAGGCCAAGGCCGCCAAACGCGCCAAGTTCGAGGCGATGGTCGAAAAGCGGAACCAGAAGCTAATCGAGGCCGGCCGCGCAGACGAGGTCAAGCAGGTCGCCTATACCGGCGCGCCGTCTTACTACCAGCAGATCTGGACCTCGATCAAAACCGTGTTCTTCGGGTTCCTGATCGCCACGGTCGTGGCGGTGCCGCTGGGCATCGCGGCGGGGCTGTCGCCCACCGCAAACGCGGCGCTGAACCCGCTGATCCAGGTGTTCAAACCTGTATCGCCGCTGGCCTGGCTGCCGATCGTGACGATGATCGTCTCGGCCGTCTATGTCACCAATGACGGCTGGTTCGCGAAATCCTTCCTGATCTCGGCCATCACGGTGACGCTGTGTTCGCTGTGGCCCACGCTGATCAACACCTCGTTGGGCGTGGCCTCGATCGACAAGGATCTGGTGAACGTGTCCAAGGTTCTGAAGATGAACACCTGGACCAAGATCACCAAGCTGGTGCTGCCCTCGGCGCTGCCGCTGATCTTCACCGGCCTGCGCCTGTCGCTGGGCGTGGGCTGGATGGTTCTGATCGCGGCCGAGATGTTGGCGCAGAACCCGGGCCTGGGCAAATTCGTCTGGGACGAGTTCCAGAACGGCTCGTCCAGCTCGCTGGCCCGGATCATGGTGGCAGTCTTCACCATCGGCATCATCGGCTTCCTGCTGGACCGGGTGATGTACGCGCTGCAGTCCCTGTTTACCTTTACCAACAACCGGTGAGTGTGATGAGCATCCTCAGCTTCGAAAACGTCTCGAAATCCTTCGGTGAAGGCACCGGGCGCACCGATGTTCTGAACGGCATCGACCTGCAGGTGCAGGAGGGCGAGTTCCTGGTGATCCTGGGCTTTTCCGGCACCGGCAAGACCACGCTGATCAACCTGATGGCCGGGCTGGACATGCCTAGCCGCGGGCAGGTCACCTTCAAGGGCGCGCCGATCAAGGGGCCGGGGCCGGAACGCGGCGTGATCTTTCAGAACTACTCGCTGATGCCGTGGCTGACGGTCAGCGGCAATGTCGGGCTGGCGGTCGATACGGTCTTTCCGGGCCTGCCCAAGGCCGAGAAGGCCGCGAAGGTAGCCCATTTCGTCAAGATGGTCGGCCTCAGCCACGCGGCGTCGCGCCGGCCGGCCGAATTGTCGGGGGGGATGCGCCAGCGGGTCAACGTGGCCCGGGCGCTGGCTATGAACCCCGAGGTCTTGTTGCTGGACGAGCCGTTGTCGGCGCTGGACGCGCTGACCCGCGCCAACCTGGCCGACGAGATCGAGCGCATCTGGGAAGCTGACCGCAAGACCTGCGTGCTGATCACCAATGACGTGGACGAGGCAATCATCCTGGCCGACCGGATCATCGCCCTGAACCCCGACGGCACGCTGGGGCAGGAGTTCCGCGTCACGATCCCGCGCCCGCGCGACCGGGCGGCGATGAACACCGATGAAACCTTCAAGCGCCTGCGCGCCGAGGTCACCAAATACCTGATGGATGTGGGGATCGAGGCCAAGGTCGAAGGCACCCGCATCCTGCCCGAGGTCACGCCGATCCACGGCGTGCCCGCCGCCGTGACCGAGGCACAGAAGGGCATGATCGACAGCCGTTTTTTAGATTTCTCGCAACTGCACAAGGTCTATCCCACGCCCAAGGGGCCGCTGACCGTGGTCGAGGATTTCGACCTGAAGATCGACAAGGGCGAGTTCATCTCGCTGATCGGCCATTCGGGCTGTGGCAAATCCACGGTGCTGACCATGGCGGCGGGGCTGAACGAGATTTCCAAGGGCGCGATCAAGCTGGATGGCCGCCACGTCGAAGGCGCCGACCCTGAACGCGCGGTGGTGTTCCAGTCGCCCAACCTGTTCCCGTGGCTGTCCGCGAAAGAGAACGTGGCGATCGGGGTCGACAAGGTCTATCCGAACGCCAGCCAGGCCGAGCGGCAGGACGTGGTGGAATACTACCTGGAACGCGTCGGTCTGGCCGATGCGATGGACAAGCAGGCCAGCGACCTGTCAAACGGCATGAGACAGCGCGTCGGCATCGCCCGCGCCTTTGCCCTGTCGCCCAAGCTGCTGCTGCTGGATGAACCTTTCGGGATGCTCGACAGCCTGACCCGCTGGGAGCTGCAGGAGGTGCTGATGGAGGTCTGGTCGCGCACCAAGGTCACCGCGATCTGCGTCACCCATGACGTGGACGAGGCGATCCTGCTGGCCGACCGGGTGGTGATGATGACCAACGGCCCGCAGGCCACGATCGGCAAGATCACCCGCGTGGACCTGCCCCGCCCGCGCACCCGCAAGGCGTTGCTCGAACATCCCGACTATTACGCCTACCGGCAGGAAGTGCTGGATTTCCTCGAAGAATACGAACACGGCGCCAAGCCGAAATCGCCCGCCCCCAAGGCCATTGCAGCGGAGTGACCCCATGAAACAGAAACTTGTCGTGATCGGTGCCGGGATGGCGTCGGGCCGCGTGCTGGAACATCTGACCGAGATCGCGCCCGATGCGTTCGACATCACCCTGTTCAACGCTGAACCGCGCGGAAACTACAACCGCATCATGCTCAGCCCGGTTCTGTCGGGCGAGAAGACCTATGAGGACATCGTCACCCATGACGGCGACTGGTACGCGCAGCGGGGCATCTCCTGCCGCTTTGGCGAGCATGTGGTGAAGATCGACCGCGAGATTAAAGTGGTCGAGGGCGAAAACGGTCATGTGCCCTATGACAAGCTGCTGATCGCCACCGGCTCGGCCCCGTTCATCATTCCGGTTCCGGGCAAGGACCTGCCCGGCGTCATCACCTATCGCGATCTGGACGACACCAACGCGATGATCGACGCGGCCGCCAAGGGTGGCAACGCGGTGGTTATCGGCGGCGGGCTTCTGGGGCTCGAGGCCGCGGCGGGGCTGGCCGAGCGCGGCATGACCGTCACCGTGGTGCACCTGATGGGCCACCTGATGGAACGGCAGCTGGACGAGGCCGCCGGATACCTGCTGCGCAAGGATCTGGAAAGGCGGGGGATCACCGTGCGGACCCAGGCCTCGACCAAGGCCATTCTGGGCGAAGGGCGTGCCGAGGCGGTGCTGCTGGAAAGCGGCGAGACGCTGCCCGCCGATCTGGTGGTGATGGCCGTCGGCATCCGCCCCGAAACCCGGCTGGCCACCGATGCCGGGCTGGACGTGGCCCGCGGGATCGAGGTGAACGCGCAGATGCAGAGCTCGGATCCGGATGTGCTGGCCGTGGGCGAATGCGTCGAATTCGACGGCCACCTGTTCGGCCTGGTGGCGCCGCTTTACGATCAGGCCAAGGTCGTGGCCAATACCCTGCTGGGCCAGCCCGATGCCTTCGTGGTCAAGGAACTGGCCACCAAGCTGAAGGTCACCGGCTGCGATCTGTTCAGCGCCGGAGACTTCGCCGAGGGCGAGGGACGCGAGGACATCGTGTTCCGCGATCCGGCGCGCGGGGTCTACAAGCGGCTGGTGATCGAAGACGACCGCCTGATCGGCGCGGTCATGTATGGCGACACCGCCGATGGCAGCTGGTTTTTCGGCCTGATCAAGGACGGCACCGACATCGACGAGATGCGTGACACGCTGATCTTTGGCCCGGCCTACCAGGGGGGCGACACCGCGGACCCTCTCTCAGCCGTTGCAGCATTGCCGCCTGAGGCGGAGATCTGCGGCTGCAACGGCGTATGCAAGGGCACCATCGTCGAGGCGATCGCCGCCGGGGCCACCGATCTGGCCGCCGTGCGCGCCAGCACCAAGGCCAGCGCATCCTGCGGAACGTGCACGGGTCTGGTCGAACAGGTCCTGCGGGTCACGCTTGGCGATGAGTTCCAGATGCCGGCGGCGCAACCGATCTGCGGGTGCACTGACCTGACCCACGAGGACGTGCGCCGCCTGATCAAGGCGCAAGAGCTGAAAAGCCAGGCCGCAGTCTGGCAGGAGCTGGGCTGGGAAACGCCCAATGGCTGCCATGTCTGCCGGCCGGCGATCAACTATTATCTGCTGGCCGACTGGCCGCTGGAATACCGTGATGACCCGCAAAGCCGGTTCGTCAACGAACGCAAACACGCCAACATCCAGAAGGACGGCACCTTCAGCGTCGTGCCCCGCATGTGGGGCGGCATCACCAACCCGGCCGAGCTGCGCGCCATCGCCGACGCGGCCGAGAAATTTGACGTGCCCACCGTCAAGGTCACCGGCGGTCAGCGCATCGACCTGCTGGGCGTCAAGGGCGAGGACCTGCCCGCCATCTGGGCCGACCTGAACAAGGCCGGCCTGGTCTCGGGGCACGCTTATTCCAAGGGTTTGCGTACGGTCAAAACCTGTGTCGGCACCGATCACTGCCGCTTCGGAACCCAGGACAGCACCGGCCTTGGCATCAAGCTGGAACAGATCCTGTGGGGCTCGTGGACACCGCACAAGCTCAAGCTCGCGGTCTCGGGTTGCCCGCGCAACTGTGCCGAGGCGACCTGCAAGGATATCGGCGTAGTCTGCGTGGACTCGGGCTATCAGATCGGTATCGGCGGGGCGGCCGGGATGGACGTCAAGGAAACCGAGCTGCTCTGCCAGGTCCCGACCGAGGACGAGGCGATCGAGGTTGTGATGGCCGTCACCCAGGCCTATCGCGAGGGCGGCAAGTATCTGGACCGGTTGTACAAATGGCTGGCCAAGGTCGGCATGGACTGGGTCAGGGCCAATGTGGTCGACGACCTCGAAAACCGTCGGGCATTGGTCGAGCGGTTCGAACTGTCGCAGAGCATCTATCGCAAGGATCCCTGGGCCGAGCATGTGCGCGACAAGGTGCCGAGCTATGCCCCGATTGCAGATTTCACCCTGGAGGCCGCGGAATGAGCTGGATCGACATCGGACATATCGACGACGTGCCGCTGCGGGGCGCCCGTCTGGTGAAAACCCGTCTTGGCTGCATCGCCATCTTCCGCACGGCCGAGGCGGAACTGTTCGCGGCCAGCAATGCCTGCCCCCACAAGGGAGGGCCGCTGTCCGAAGGCATCGTGCATGGCCAGTCGGTGACCTGCCCGCTGCACAATTGGGTGTTCGACCTGAATACGGGCGAGGCCCAAGGCGCGGATGAAGGCCGGATCACCACCTATCCGGTTCGGCTGGAGGGCGGGCGCATCCTGCTGGACGCCCGCGCCGTCACCGAGCGGAGCGCCGCGTGATGGACGGCTCGAACCTGCCCGAGGTGCGATCCACCTGCGCCTATTGCGGCGTGGGCTGCGGCGTGCTGCTGCGCCCGGACGGGGCGGGAGGTCTGACCGTGCGGGGCGACCCGGACCACCCGGCGAATTTCGGACGGTTGTGTTCCAAGGGCACAGCTTTGGGAGAAACGGTCGGGCTGGAGCACCGCCTGCTGACCCCGTGCGCCTTTGGCCGGGACGTGGGCTGGGACGAGGCGCTGCAACTGGTGGCCGACCGGTTCCGCGAAACGATCGCGGCGCATGGTCCCGACAGCGTGGCCTTCTATGTCTCGGGGCAGTTGCTGACCGAGGATTACTACGTGGCCAACAAGCTGATTAAGGGCTTCATCGGATCGGCCAATATCGACACCAATTCGCGGCTGTGCATGGCCTCGACCGTGGCCGGGCACAAGCGGGCCTTTGGCACCGACACCGTGCCGGGCACCTACGAGGATCTGGACCAGGCCGATCTGGTGGTGCTGGTAGGGTCGAACCTGGCGTGGTGCCACCCGGTTCTGTATCAGCGGGTTCTGGCGGCCCGGCAGGCGCGCGGGACCCGGATCGTGGTGATCGACCCACGGCGCACCGCCAGCTGCGATCAGGCCGATCTGCATCTGGCGCTGAATCCGGGCAGCGACGTGGCGCTGTTCAACGGGCTGCTGACCGAGATTCATCGGCTAGGGGCCGTAGACCCGGGCTTTGTCAAGCAAACCTCGGGTCTGGAAGCCGCTCTGGAAACGGCCGGAAACGACCAGATCTCGGAAACCGGCCTGCCTGCCGAAAAACTCGCCGCATTTTTCGATCTATGGATCAATACCCCCCGCGTCGTGACGGTCTTCAGCCAGGGAGTGAACCAGTCTTCCAGCGGGACCGACAAAGTCAACGCCATTCTGAACTGCCATCTGGCCACCGGTCGGATCGGGCGGCCGGGAATGGGCCCGTTCTCGGTCACCGGCCAACCCAACGCGATGGGTGGGCGCGAAGTGGGTGGTCTGGCCAACACGCTGGCTTGCCATCTGGACATCGAAAACGCCGATCATCGCGCCGCGGTTCAGGCGTTTTGGCAATCCCCTTCAATACCGCAGTCTCCGGGGCTGAAGGCCGTGGACATGTTCCGCGCGGTCGAAGATGGGCAGATCAAGGCCCTTTGGATCATCCACACCAACCCGGCGGCAACCATGCCCGAAGTTGACAGGGTCAGCCGCGCAATCGCCGCCTGCCCGTTCACGGTCGTCAGTGACCTGACGTTGCACACCGATACGGCACGTCTGGCCGACGTCGTGCTGCCTGCCGCCGGGTGGGCCGAAAAGAACGGAACGGTCACGAATTCCGACCGAACCATCAGCCGGCAACGCGCCGTTCTGCGGCCACCGGGCCAAGCGCGTCCGGATTGGGACATCCTGGCCGAAGTTGGCCGCCGCATGGGATGGAAAACCGCGTTCGACTACGCTTCACCGGCCGAGATACTCCGTGAATACGCCGCCATGTCCCAAATCGCCGCGCGGTTCGGGAAAGACTTCGACATTTCGGGCTTCTCCGAAATTGACGAGGAAGGCTATGCCGAACTGGAACCCACCCGCTGGCCATTGGGTCGCAGGCGTGCAGGTGGGAGATTTTTTGGTGACGGACACTTCTTTCACTCCGACAGGAAGGCCCGGATCGTTCCCGTTGCCCATCGACCTCCGGCAGCCCTACCCGGACAGCAATATCCCTTTGTGATGAACACCGGACGCACACGGGATCAATGGCACACCATGACCCGGACCGGTCTTTCAGCCCGCCTGTCCGCCCATCTTGCCGAGCCGTTTGTGGACATTCATCCCCAGGACGCCGCCCGCGAGGGGATATCCAGCGCAGACCTTGTCGAGGTCACCAGTCCCGCTGGGCGGGGCATTTTTCGCGCGCGCATCACCCAAGATGTTCGCATCGGTCACGTCTTTGCTCCCATCCATTGGACTGCGGAAACGGCCCCTTCGGGCCGGGTGGACATGCTGGTTCCCGGCACTACTGATCCGATTTCCGGACAACCCGAAAGCAAGGCAACACCCGTTTCGATCTCGGTCATGCAGGCGGCGTGGTACGCCTTTGCAGTCTCCAGGAACCCCCTGATCCCCTCGGTCGCTTACCGGGCGACGGTCCGAACGGACAACGGTTACAGGACAGAGCTGGCTGATCATGCCCGGATACTGAATTGGGAAAAAACCGCCCGCGAATGGTTTGCGCTGACCGATGCGGACGCGGTCACGGCAGGTGACCCCGCCCGCGGTTCATTTCGCATTGCGTTGTCGCAGAACGGATGCCTGCAAGCGGCACTGTTCGTGTCGCCGCGCCCGCTGCCCCTGATGCGGGACTATCTTGCGTCGATGCCGGACATACCACCCGCACAGTTTCTGACCGGCCGCGCACCCGCAGATGCCAAGGACACCGGACCGATCATCTGCGCCTGTTTTGGCGTCGGGTTGAAGACGATCGTTGACGCGATCTCGTGCGGGAAAGCGATCAGTGTCGACGCTATCGGCGCGGCGTTGAGCGCCGGAACAAATTGCGGGTCTTGCCGGCCTGAATTGGGTGCCCTGATCGACCGGTATGCCCCGGATGCCGCCGACAACCTGAGCCGACAATTGCAGGGAGACGTCGCCTAACCCGGTCGCATTTCTGTTGACAGGTGATCCCGCGATGGGCAGCATTTTTCCATCGGATCGACAATCAGAGTGACCCAGCCGTGATTGACTGCACCAAAGATACCCAAGGCCGCCGGGCAACCGGTTGCGACCTCGTCGTCTGACGAGGGACGGGTTTTTTCGCAGTCTCCGGATGCTGAACCAACAGCCCGGTACGATCTGAAACTTCTGCCCATGGCTTCGTTTTATGCACAATCACGCTGGGCTTCGGCTGGCCGTCGATATTGGCGGCACGTTTACCGATACCGTTCTGATGGACGGGCAATCCAATATCCTCGCAACGACGAAAACTCCGACGACACCGGACATCCCAACCGTCGGTGCATTGACTGGTGCAAAGCGCGTTCTGGATGACGCCAATGCCGGTTTCTCGCAGGTTTCCGGGTTCATTCACGGCACCACTCTGGCCACCAATGCCCTGATCGAGCGGCGCGGTGCCCCGGTTGCTACAATAACCACCGACGGGTTTCGGGACATACTCGAGATTGGGTATGAACGTCGTTACAGCCAGTATGACATCAATCTGGTCAAGCCCGACCTGCTGGTCCCACGCGCTCGTGCCTTCACGATCGGCGGGCGAATGGATGCACGTGGTGACGAGCTGACACCGCTGGATGTCGCCGGAATGAGCGATCTGGTGCGCCGGATTGAGGATAGCGACGCCCAGGCCGTGGCGGTATGCCTGATGCATTCTTATGCCAACCCAAAGCACGAGCTTGCCCTGCGGGACCAGTTGCTCAGGGCGCTCCCCGACCTAGCCATCTCGCTCTCGCACGAAGTCAGCCCCGAGGCGCGCGAATTTGACCGCCTGTGCACCACCATCGCCAACGCCTATATCCAGCCTCAGATGGCAGGGTATCTGGCCGAGTTCCAATCCCGCTTCGCCGCAGAGGGGCTGACCTGTCCCATTCTCATGATGACGGCCGGCGGTGGCATGACAACCCTGGAAACGGCCGCCCGCCTGCCTATCCGGTTGGTCGAATCCGGCCCGGCCGGCGGGGCCATCCTTGCCGCGCGGATCGCGGCTGAAACCGGTGCGCGCGCCGTAACCAGCTTTGACATGGGGGGGACGACGGCCAAGCTGTGCCTGATTGATGCTTTCCGCCCGCAGACCGCACGCAGGTTCGAAATCGCAAGGGCCGCGCGCTTCATCAAGGGCTCGGGCATGCCGGTGCGCATCCCCGTGATCGAGATGATCGAAATCGGCGCAGGCGGCGGCTCGATTGCCAGAGTCGACCGGCTGGGTCGCCTGCAGGTTGGCCCCGAAAGTGCCGGCGCGCAGCCAGGCCCTGCCGCCTTCGGCAATGGCGGCAGGGCGGCGACCGTGACAGACGCCGATGTGGTGCAGGGCCTGATCGAACCCGGCCGGTTTGCCGAAGGCCGCCTGACGATTGACACGGCAGCCGCCGAACGGGCCATCACCGTGGAAATCGGGAGCGCGCTGGACCTGCCACCGGACCTGGCCGCACGTGGTCTCAGCGAAATCGTCGACGAAAGCATGGCCGCCGCAGGTCGGATGCACGCGGTCGAGTCCGGAAAAGAGTTGGCAACCCGAGTGATGATCGCCTTTGGCGGCAATGGGCCATTGCACGCAACGCGAGTGGCCCGGCGGTGTCAGGTCGACCAAATCGTGATCCCGAAGGACCCGGGCGTGGGGTCAGCGGTCGGATTTCTGTATGCGCCGGTCGCCTTCGAAATCGTCCGGTCGCGCTATGCCACGCTGGACCAGCCGGATCTCGACGGCCTCAACGCCTTTTTTGACGAAATGACAGCCGAGGCGCTGGCCGTGGTCCGTGCCGGTGCACCTGAAGCCGAGTTGTCGATCCGAAAACAGGCTTTCATGCGGTACCACGGCCAAGGTCATGAGATCGAGATCGCGCTTCCGGATCGGGCACTTGGGCCTGCAGACATCGAAACCCTGCGCCGGGATTTCGAATCCGAGTACAGCCGGTTGTTCCGCCGCGCGGTACCGGGAATGGCGATCGAGGTTCTCAACTGGTCCGTCGAGGTGTCGTCGCCCGCTCCTGCCCTCAGCCGGGTTCCTGACGCAGTCCACCAGCGCACGGTGCGCCCGTGCGGCCATCGACGCATTCTCTGTGATGTCAGCGGGCATTGGTGCGACGCCGGTATCTACGATCGATCCGGGCTTGAACCCGGCGATAGCTTGCGCGGACCGGCGCTGATTACCGAGCCTCAAACCACCACATTCGTCAGCGCGGATTTTCAGGCCAGCGTCGATGGCGGCGGCAATCTCTGGCTCAACCGGATACTGGAGGACGCCGAATGAACACGACGAATACCCGCCTGCAGGTCATGTGGAACCGGCTGCTAGCGGTGGTCGAAGAACAGGGCCAGGCGCTGATCCGCGCCGCCTTTTCTCCGATCGTTCGTGAATGCGGCGACATATCCGCCGGCATTTTTGATGTACGCGGCCGTATGTTGGCCCAGGCCGTTACCGGAACGCCGGGCCACATCAACACGATGGCCGAAGCGGTTGAGACCCTGTGCGGGCGATACTCCAGCTCCGAAATGAAGCCGGGCGATATTTTTCTGACCAATGATCCTTGGATCGCATCCGGCCATTTGAACGATTTCCTGCTGATGATGCCGGTTTTTCATCGTGGCAATGTGGTTGGGTTTACGGCCTGCACCTCGCATCTGGTCGACCTTGGCGGTTTGGGCATGGGTCCCGAAGGCTCGGATATCTTTGATGAGGGGCTTCGAATCCCGCCGTGCAAACTGGTCGACCAAGGTCAGTTGAACGCGCTGCTGATGGATATCGTCAAAGCCAACTCGCGCGAGCCCATCGCCAACGAGGGCGACATCTACGCATTGATCGCATGCTGCGAAACGGGCGCAGCGCGTCTGGCCGACATGATGGTCGAGTTTGGCATCGATACTCTGGACAGTCTGGCCGATTACATCATCGAAACCTCGCGCCGCGGCACGATCGAGGCCATTTCGGCGCTGCCGAAGGGCACGTGGCACAATGTGCTGACCGTCGATGGATACGAGTGCGAGATCGATTTGCACGCAGCCCTGACCATCAAGGATGACCGGGTTCTGGTCGACTTTTCGGGCACATCGGGCCTGTCGCGCAAAGGCATCAACGTGCCGCTCAACTATGCAACGGCCTATACGGTATTTGCCCTGCGCTGCATCATCGGCCCAGACATCCCCAACAACGCAGGCTCTTTGGCGCCATTCCACGTGACGGGACCGGCGGATTGCATCCTGAATGCGCAGCCACCCGCTCCGGTGGCCATGCGCCATACGTTGGGACAGATGACCCCGGATCTGGTCTATGGCTGCCTGTCGCAGGCTCTGCCGGGCGCCGTGCCGGCCGAAGGCGCATCATGCATGTACGACCTGCCTCTGCGCCACGCACCCGAGGCGGTTTCCCGCGGTGGCACGCAGTTTGCTCTGGAATTGGTGTTCAGCGGCGGAACCGGCGCAAGGCCAAGCCTGGATGGCCTGTCGGCGACGGCCTTCCCCTCGGGTGTCTGGGGCAGCCAGATCGAGACAACCGAGGCTGTCGCGCCTGTCCTGATCACGCGTCGCGAATTGCGCCAGGACAGCGGTGGCCCCGGTCGCCTCCGCGGCGGATTGGGGCAGAACATCGAAATACGCTCCTCCACCGGCGAGGATTTTATGCTGTTCCTTTCGGTCGAACGCATCGCAAACCCAGCCAAGGGACGGCACGGCGGACTGGCGGGCGCGCCCGGTCGCATCCGTCTCGGCCCCGACGGCCCGGACTTGCCGGGCAAGGGCGAGGTGCGAATTGGCGGCGGCGAAACGCTGATCTTCCAAACTCCGGGCGGCGGCGGATTTGGGCCACCCGATGAAAGGTCACCCTTGGCTGTTCGACAGGATGTGCGGGACGAGCTTGTGAGCGCCCGGGCCGCGCAGCATGTCTATGGAGTAAAGCCATGATCCGTCCCGTTTCCCATGTCGCTGCCATGTCACCTTACGCGTTGGCTCAGCTGGATCCGCCGGCAGGACAGCGCCTTGTGTCGCTGTCGCAGAACGAAAGCCTGCGCCCGCCGAGTCCCTTGGTCGGACAGGCCGTCGCCGAGGCGGCCGCAAACGGGCACCTCTACCCGGACCCAGACTGGACGGCATTGCGTGCGCGACTGGCCGAGCTTCATAATCTGCCCGGGCAAGGTGTGTTGTGCGGGAACGGGTCGATGGAGTTGATTGCGGGTCTGGCGCTTGCCTTTGCCGGACTAGACGCCGCCGTTCTTGCCCCTGCGAACGCATACCCGTTTTTTCGTACCGTGGCTCAGTTGGCTCGCGCCCGTTTCGACACCGCCGCCGAGGTGGACGGATTCGTATCCGTCGACGCGCTTCTGGCAGCCGTGCAGCAGGATACTAGGGTGGTATTTGTAGCCAATCCCGGCAACCCGACAGGCACCCGTATCTGCCGCCGCGATCTGCTGCGGCTTCGGGAGGGGTTGCGGGACAACACCCTGCTTGTGATCGACGAGGCCTATGGCGAGTTCGCCGATGATTTGAACGAGCCGATGTTCGACCTTGTCGCGCGGGGGGACACGGTCGTTCTTCGAACTCTGTCCAAGGCCTACGGGCTGGCCGGATTTCGCGTGGGCTGGGGCCTGTTCCCACCGCAGATCGCGGTCCAGATACGCAAGGTGATGAACCCAAACAATGTGTCGGTGTGCGGACAGGCCGCCGCCTTGGCCGCTCTGAACGATCAGGACTACATGCTCGAGACATGTGACCTCACGGCCGAGCTGCGCGACCGGTTTGCCAATCGCCTTCGGTCCGCCGGGTACGACGTTCCCAAAAGCCATACCAACTTTCTGCTGATCCGCTTTGCGGACCAATCCACCGCGACCAGAGCCGACAAAGCCCTACGGGAAAAAGGCATATTCCTGAGACCGCAATCCAGCGCGGGACTGGCCAATTGCCTACGTGCCACCATCGGTCAGACTGCCGACCTCGAACTCATGGCCGCGGTTCTGGAACATCGGGCCGAGGAGCTTCAGCCATGACACAGCCAAATTTCCACCCATCCAGAGGCCGGTCCCGTTTCGGCATTCTCGTGCCGTTCACGAACACCAATCTCGAACCCGACATGACGATGCTACGGCCCGAGGGCGTTTCACTGCACTTTGCCCGGATGGGTGGCTATGATCAGGAAGAAATCCCCGATGCAGCCCAAATGCACGGTCTTGGCGCCGCCGATCTGGATGAGCCGCTCAGGTTTTTGCTCGGTGTCCGGCCGGATGTCATTCTTTACGGGTGTACCTCGGCAACGCTGACCCATGGCCCGGCCTTCGATCGCGAACTTGCCGACCGTATCAGGACCAGCAGCGGGGCGCAGACCGTTACGGCCGCGGGCGCCCTGGTGCATGCGCTGCGTACGCTGGGGGCGACACGCATCGGCTTCGCCTCTCCCTATGTCGCAGACATCAATGACTTGGCAATCCGGTTCTTGGTCGAGACGGGCATTTCAACCGTGTCGCGGTCCGAAGTAGCAGGCCAGCTGGACAATTACGGCCAAGGAGCTCTGACCCCACAGGCAGTGTTTGACCTGGGATTGGCTGCAGACTGCCCCGAGGCCGAGGTGTTGGTTTTGTCCTGTACGGACATGCGCAGCGTGGAAATCATCGACCGGCTTGAAAAAACTGTTGGCAAGCCCGTTGTCACTTCAAATCAGGCGATGGCATTTCAGGCAATGCAAATGGCCGGGATCACTACGCCGCCGGCCGGATTTGGCCGGCTGATGCTGAACCTGCAACGCTGAAGTCGTAGCGCCAGAATGCGCAGTCGTTTCAGCCGAGACTTTTTGGGGTGTTCAAATCTTAAATGCCCTCAATGCCTTGGATTGCTCGTGCTGGAAATACCCGTTGCGGTCACACAGGTCGTTCAAATCGGATTGCAGTTCCATGGCCTCCTTCGTTCTGCCTTCCTGCGCCAGAACCTGCACTTCGGCCGACAGCAGCCAGGCGACGAAGGCCTCCATCTCCATGTCCCGCGCCAGTTCGAGACCTCGGTTCAGGACCAGCCGGGCATCCGGAAGCTCACCCAAAACCGACTGCACCCGAGCCAAGGGAGCTGCTGCGAAACAGCACAGAACATCGATTCCAGCATCGTCCGATACGCGCAAGGCGCGGCGCAACGCGATGGCAGCGTCGGCCGGTTCATTGCGTTGCCAGCACCAGATCCCCCGCGCGATCAGCGCAAAACTCAAGTCATAGGCCTTGCCGGTTTCTTCGGCGATCGACAGCACCTCGCGGATACCTGCATCCGCTTCGTCAAACCGATGCATCATGCTGTTGGCGTTGGCACGGGTTGCAAGCCCAAGCACCGAAATCGACCCGGTGGTGCCCGCTTCGGCCACACGGAACACCGTCTGGAACAGGTCCGCATGTTGATCAATCGCCGACCGTGCGGCCGCGAAGTTACCGTGAAACCACGCAGCCTGGGCCAGCGCAAAGGCCGCGTTTGCCTGCAGTCGCGGATCTTCGGCGACGGTTGCGGTCCGCAGCGCGCGCTCTGACACCTCCATCGCTTGCCGCACATCCGCCAGGATCGTCAGCATGATCGCCTGGTCGACCTGAAACGCAACGCGCGCGGATGTGTCCCCCAACGCGTCGGACAAGGCTTCCGCCTCGCGTGAGATGGTCAGGATACGGTTGAAGTTCCCGCTGGCCACCAGCGACACACGCAGACCGCGCCGGGCGCGTAGCCCAAGGTCAACAGCCACCTGAGTGCCGGTCCGCTTTTGAACTTGGTCGATGCACCGCAGGGCGTTTTCGAAATATGAGACGGCGGCCTCGAATGAAAACAGCTTGATCGACATCTCGCCGCACCGCGTATAAGCCTCGGCAGCCTCCAGCCATAACTCGCCCTTGTCCGCGTGACGGGCGATGGACTGTGCCACGTCCAGATCGTCGGATGTTCCGCGGCTCAGCAGAGTTTCATAAATCGCACGGTGCAGCCTTGCACGGCGCTGGCGTGGAATACTGCGATACCCGACCTTCTGCACCAACGCATGGCTGAACCGCAGCTGCTGGCCGTCCTGAGATTCCGGCAGTTCAAGAAAACCGCGTTCAACCAAGGTCGAAATCTGGGTTTTGGCGTCGAAGCCCAGCCGTTGAAGCGTGTCGGCCAGAACGCCCCACGTCCACTGCAACCCGCCGACGGCAACCAGCTGCAGAGCTTTGCGGTCCTCGCTTTGCAGGGCATCAATCCGGGATGCGATCAACGGTTGAACTCGGGCGGGGATCTCGATGTCGCCCAGGCTGTCCATCGCTCCGTCCTTGAACCCGGCTTGCGACATGCGGTCCCGCATGTGGTGAGCGAATTCTTCAACGAAAAGCGGTGTGCGGCCGCTCATGGCTTCGATGTATGAGCCCAGCTGACCATCGATGTCGCTCTGACCCAGCAAGCGCGTGATCAGGTCCTTGCAGGCCGCCTCGCCCAGCGGGGCGACCGGAACGACCTTGAGCAAGCCCACCGGGTCATTCGTGAACAGGTTCGCGTTGCGCGATGTCAGGAGGATCAGAACATTCGTTCCCCGCACCTGCCCCAGCAGGTTGTCGATGACGTCCAGAGTCCCCTGGTCGGCCCAATGCAAATCCTCGAACAACAGAAGCAGGGGCTTGTCCTGCTTCATCGACAGAACCAGCCGCGACAGCATCTGGTTCAATTGCCTCCGTCGGCGAGACGGATCTACAGCCGAAAGCGCCGGTTCCGTTTGGAAACGGCTGAACAGTGAATACAGGGCCGATCGGGTATGCGCATCCAGGAACTTGGTCCCGCCCAGAACCTCGGACAGCTTTTGGTCCAGTTCGGCATCGGATTTGGTGTCCGACAGTCCCAAACGGGCATTGATCACGCGGGTGATCGGCAGATACGCAGCTTCCTGATCCAGCGAAAAGCAGTTGAACTCCAGAACCTGGTGCGCGCCCAGGGACCAGTTCTCGACCAGTTCATGCAGCAGCCTGGATTTGCCGACGCCAGCCGCCCCCAACAACAGAACCGAGTTTCCTTTGCCGTCACGCGCCTGGTTCCACGCCGCAACAAGCTCGGCCAGTTCCCTTTCGCGCCCGACAAATGGCGAACGTTCGCGGCGCGCCCGCGCCATCCAGCGCGACACCTGTTCTTTGCGGCCGGTTATTTCGAACAGCTTGATCGGACCCGCACCCCCATCCAGCTCGAGATCGCCCACATGGGTATGGTCGAAAAGATCACCGGCATTCTCCAAAACCTGACCGGAAACCGTGACCACGTTCTTTCTGGCGGCGGCCTCAATCTTGCTGGCGATGTTCATGACCGGTCCTAGAAAGGCCTGCTCTTCCCCGAGGGTGTGTTGCAACTGGCCCACCAGTAGTTCGCCGGAATGAACGCCAACCCGCACATCCAACTGCCGATCGTCCAGCTTGCCGATGCGGTCGATGATCCGCTGGGCACTGGCTATTGCCTTGACCGCGTGATCCTCATCCGCGTTCGGTGATCCAAAAACCGCGAGCGCGCCATCGCCTGTGAACAACGTGGTTGCGCCAAACTTTTCGCAGATCGACATGATCAGTTCGATGGCAGGGCCCAGATGGCTGACGGCGTCTTCGGGATCCAAACTGCCGATCATCATGGTCGAACGAACAATGTCGGCGAACAGAACCGTGCACATTCTGCGCTCGGTCGGTTCGATCTGGACCTGTTTCCTCATGTTCAAGCGCCCCCCGACTGCCCGAGTTCAGTATGTCGCTGATCAAGGCCTTTTTCCAGACACTACGCAAGGGTGGCGCGGACCATCCACGGCATTGATATTGAGTAAAAAAACTATTAACAATTGGCCTTGTATTGCGAAAGGAACAATTATGAGTGACCACCATACTCGGGGTTTGACCCTGGAAGATGTTCAGCAGATCATTGGCCGCGGCATCCTTGACGAGGCCTTTCGAAAAGAATTCATCGACAACCCCGAAGGCGTAGTAAACCGCTTGGGAATCTCGCTCGATCAGGATGGCGAGGCGCGCAAGCTGTTGGCCGCGATTGGGAACGTCTTTTCCGGTGAATCCGACCTGAAGTCGGCGATGCAAGACATCAAGAATGCCTACGAAGATACTTCCGACGGTGTGATCCGGCCCCGCTGCGCGTAACTTCGCATGAGCGAAAGCGCGGTCGTCTCCAGTCAGGACCAAGGCGCAGCTCTGCACAAGCTGTGTCTGGTGTCCATGCCGTTTTCTTCGCTGCAACATCCCGGGCTTGGGATGTCTCTTCTTGCGCAGCTGGCGCGGGACAACGGCTTTGCGACGACCGAGAAGTACTTCAGCTTCGACTATGCCGAGGCGATCGGCCTCGATGAGTATTTCATGCTGTCTGATGGCCGCTGCTATCAGGCGCTGCTGGGTGAATGGATATTCAGCGATCTGATCTACCCGCGCAGCGATCTGGACGCGATGGACTACCTGACCACGGTGCTTGGTGACTATGTATCCGGAGTCGAGTGGCTGGCGTTCATGCAAAACGCCATCGCAGCCCGAAAGCAAGCCGGAGCGTTTGTCGAACGTTGCGCCGATGCGGTGATGGAACAGAACCCGACCGTGATCGGGATTACGTCGTCGTTCCAACAGGTCATGGCCTCGATCGCACTGGCCCGGGCTGTGCGGAAACGGTCAACCGACGTGATCATAGTGATGGGCGGCGCTAATTGCGAGGGGTCGCTGGGGCGCGCGCTTATACAGGCACATCCTGAACTGGACGCGGTTTGCATAGGCGAAGGCGACCATGCCTTTCCCGAGTTTCTGAAAGCCCTGGGGCCAAGCAGACCCTTGCCCGTGGTCGAGGGGTTTCTGAACCGGAGCCAATTGGATAACCCGCTGGAGGAGGCTCGACCGCGCCTGACCACGGATCTGGACAAGCTGCCCATACCGGACTTCAACGCCTTCTTTGATCAATTTCAAAACACTGCGGGACTATCAGAGCGCCTTGTGCCATCTGCTACGATCGAAACATCGCGTGGCTGCTGGTGGGGAGCGAAACACCATTGCACTTTCTGCGGGCTGAACGGCCAATCGATGACCTATCGGAGCAAGTCAGCCGAGCGGGCTTATGCCGAATTCTGCACGCTTGCCGATCTCTATGGCCCGGATCTTGTCGTGGTCGACAACATTCTGGATCACCGCTACCTCAAGACCCTGATCCCGAAACTTGCGCAGGACACGAGACCATTCCTGATGCATTACGAGGTCAAATCAAACCTTTCGCCGACCGTGATCGCCCGTCTGGCCGACGCCGGCGTTCGAAAGATCCAGCCGGGGATCGAGACCTTCGATACTCCGACCCTTGCGCATATGAGGAAAGGGGTCAGCGGAATTCAGAACATCCAGACGCTGAAGCTGTGTGCCGAGGCCGGAGTTTTTGTCGAGTGGTGTTTCCTCTACGGGTTTCCCGGAGAAAGCCCCGAAGCCTTCGAACGGATGGCAAAGCTCATTCCGCTGCTGCATCACCTGCAACCACCCGGCTCGATTGGACCGGTGCGAGCGGATCGGTTCAGCCCGTATTTTGAACACCCCGAGGCATTTGGGGTCGAGGTCGAACCAGCGAAGCCGTATTCCTTCATATTCGACCTGCCGCCCGAAGAAGTCTGGAATTTCGCCTACCATTTCGACATCGTCGACAACGGTCCCAGCCCGCCAGCGCAGCGCGCGGCGTCGACGCTGGATGCTCTTTCTGCATGGCAAGTCGAGGCCGGTACGTCAGCCCTCTACGTCGAGGGCGACGCGGTGATCGACCGGCGAGCGTCAGGACAACGCGTTGTTCACCAATTGGACGAGGCGGCTCGGGCCATCCTTGACCTGAGTCCAGTGATCATCGGCAGGGCGCTTCTTGGCGATCAGGTATCCAACTTGTGCGGGGTGGACGCTTTTGAAGCCGCGATGGACCGCCTTGAGAAGCTTGGGCTGATTTATGTCGAGGACAAATCCGTGCTGTCCCTGGCCCTCAGATCGCCAGGCTTCCAGCGGGCGCCGACCTGGTCCGAGATCCGCAATGAGCCAGAACGTGCTTTCGCCGCTAAATTTTCAGCAACATTCACAAGTACACAGGTAGCGGGACCACAACCCGCGGAATGAGACCGGACCCGGAGCCTATGAATTCCCCGGATCCTACTAATACTTAAAGAGCGACCCTGAACAATCCGGTCAGGTTTTCCTCGGTCAACTCGATTGGGTTGCCACCGCACGAGGGGTCGATGATTGCACCCTTGACCAACTCCAGGATCGCATCCTCGGTCACGCCCAGATCGGACAGCTTGCGCGGGATACCCAGCGAGTCGTTGAATTCCTGCACGAAGGCCCTGAACCCGTCGAACCCGCCCGAAATGCCCAGATAGGCTGCGGCTGCTTCGAACCGGTCGGCGATCACAGGCGCGTTGAACTCCAGAACCGCGGGCATGCAGACCGCGTTGGTGGTGCCGTGATGGGTGTTGAACACCGCGCCGATCGGGTGGCTCATGGCGTGAATCGCACCCAGCCCCTTTTGGAAAGCCGTCGCACCCATGGCGGCCGCGCTCATCATCTGGGCGCGGGCCTCGATGTCGGTGCCATCGGCATAGGCGCGCGGAAGGTACTCCTTGACCAGCCGCATCCCCTCCAGCGCGATGCCCTGGCTCATCGGGTGGTAATGCGGGCTGGAATAGGCCTCAACGCAATGCGCAAAGGCATCCAGCCCGGTCCCTGCGGTGATGAATTTCGGCATGCCCACGGTCAATTCAGGGTCGCAGATCACCACGGTCGGCAGCACCTTGGGGTGGAAGATGATCTTCTTGGCATGGGTTTCCGAATTGGTGATGACACTGGCGCGGCCCACTTCGGAGCCGGTGCCGGCCGTCGTCGGCACCGCGATGATCGGCGCGATCGCTTCGGCATCCGCACGGGTCCACCAATCGCCAATGTCCTCGAAATCCCAGACCGGCCGCGTCTGACCCGCCATGAAAGCAACCATCTTGCCCAGATCCAGCCCCGAGCCGCCGCCAAATGCGATCACACCGTCATGTTCACCCGCCTTGTAGGCGGCCACACCGGCCTCGAGGTTCTTTTCATTCGGGTTGGGATCGACCTCGCTGAACAGGCCCCGGCCCAGCCCGGCAGCCTCGAGAATGTCCAGCGTCGCGGCGGTGATCGGCAGATCGGCAAGGCCGCGGTCGGTCACCAGCAGCGGGCGTTTGATCCCCGCCGCCGCGCAGGCCGCGGGCAGTTCCTTGATGCGGCCCGCGCCGAATTTGATCGTGGTCGGATAGGACCAGTTTCCAACAAGATTCATGTCAGCTTTCCTTGTGTCTAAGGTCTGCCCCGGCGAGGGGGTCGGTCCGGGGCAGGCAAATCGTCCTCAGCCCGTCACCTTCTTCAGGTGATAGGATTTGGGACGTGTCAGGTTGTGATATCCGATGATCGACAGGCCGCCACCACGGCCGGTATTCTTGCACCCGGTCCAGCACAGGCCCGGGTCAAGATAGTCGGCCCGGTTCATGAATACGGTTCCGGTCTCGATCCGGTCTCCGATGCGTTCGGCCCGCGCCACATCGCGCGTCCACAGCGAGGCGGTCAGGCCAAACTCGCTGTCGTTCATCAAGGCAATGGCCTCTTCATCCGAGGACACCTTCATGATCCCCACGACTGGGCCAAAGCTTTCGTCGCGCATCACGCGCATGTCGTGTGTGACGTTGGTCAGGATCTGCGGCGTGAGATAGGCGCCGCCGTCATCCTCGGCAAAGGTCTCGATATGCGCCACTGCACCGGCGGCCACGGCCTCGGCGATCTGGGCGCGCACCTCGTCGGCAAAACGCACGTTGGCCATCGGCCCCAGCGTCGTCTCCGGATCCAGCGGGTTGCCCAGCTTGTAGCCCCTGACGATCTCGACCGCCTTGGCGACGAAATCGTCATACAGGCTTTCATGCACATAGATCCGCTCGATCCCGCAGCAGCACTGGCCCGAGTTGAACATGGCCCCGTCGATCAGCGTGTCGACCGCCGCGTCCAGATCGGCGTCCTCCATGACATAGCCCGGGTCCTTGCCCCCCAACTCGGTGCTGACGGGGGTAAAGGTACCGGCCGCCGCCCGCTCCATCGCCTGCCCTCCGGCGACCGAGCCGGTGAAATTCACGAAATCGAACGCCTTGCCGGCAATAAGATCGTTGGTCACGTCATGGCTCAGGAACAGGTTCTGGAACACGTCCTCGGGCACGCCAGCCGAGTGGAAGGCCCGCGCCATCCGCTCGCCCACCAACAAGGTCTGCGTGGCATGTTTCAGCACAACCGTATTGCCCGCGATCAAGGCCGGCGCCACAGTGTTGATCGCCGTCATGTACGGATAGTTCCAGGGCGCCACGACGAACACCACGCCATGCGGCACGCGCTTGATGTATCGCTTGAACGTCTCGTCCTCGCCCACGGCAATATCAGCCAGCGCATCGAGCGCGATGCCCGCCATATAGGTCGCGCGTTCGCTGAAACCGCCGAACTCGCCGCCATAACGCACCGGCCGCCCCATCATCCGGGCCAGTTCCGGCACGATCTCGTCATTCATCGCGCCCACGGCGGCAACGCCGGCCATCACCAGATCGATGCGCTCCTGCAAGGGCCGCGCTGCCCAATCCGCCTGCGCCGCCCGCGCCTGGCCCGCTGCGGCAAATGCCGCGTCACGATCCAGCGTGTTCCGCTCGGCAAACACCGATCCGTCGATCGGCGAGATACATTTCAACACCTGACCCATTGGTCACTCCATCCTCAAGCAAAGCAGACCCGCTGCTTCATCTGGCCAAAAATATTCCGGGGAGCGTGAGGGGCTGGCCCCTCACATCCGCCCTCTACGCCCGCTCGAACCCGCGGGCAATCTCCCAATCGGTCACCACGCGCTCGAATTCCTCGATCTCGACCTCGGCGGCGCGGACATAGTGATCCACCACGTCATCGCCCATGGCCGCCCTCAGCATGGACGACCCATGCAACGCATCCCGCGCCGCGCGCAGGTTGCCCGGAATCATGCCCGTATCCCCCTGATAGACATCGCCCTTGGTCGGCGGCTGCAGCTCGAGCCCCTCCTCGATGCCCGCGATCCCTGCGGCCAGCATGCCCGCGATGGCCAGATAGGGGTTCATGTCCGAACCCGGAATCCGGCACTCCACCCGCACCGCCTTGGTGCCATCCCCGCACAGCCGGAACCCCGCGGTGCGGTTGTCCACCGACCAGATGATCCGCGTCGGCGCAAAGGTGCCCTTCATGAACCGCTTGTAGCTGTTGATGTAGGGTGCCATGAAACAGGTATAGTCGGGCGCGTATTTCAACAGGCCCGCCATGTAGTTTTTCATCAGGTCCGACATGCCCAGCGGATCGGCCGGGTCATAGAAGGCCGGTTGCCCGTCCGTCCACAGCGACTGATGCACATGTGACGAACTCCCGACCCGGTCATGATGCCATTTCGGCAGGAAGGTCGCTGCATGGCCGTACTGCCACGCGATCTCCTTGACCGCGTTCTTGGCGATCGAGTGATACTCGGCCGTTTGCATGGCCGGGGCATATTTGATGTTCAGTTCTTCCTGCCCGGCCTCGGCCTCGCCCTTGGAATTTTCGACCGGAATGCCCGCATCCCACAGGTGATTGCGGATCGGCCGCATCACATGCTCTTCTTTGGTGGTCTGCAGGATGTGGTAATCCTCGTTATAGCCCGAGATCGGTTCCAGACCGCGGAAACCTTCCTTGCGTATCTGGTCAAAGCTCTTCTCAAAGAGGAAAAACTCCAGCTCGGTGGCGCACATCGCGTCATAGCCCATGGCCTTCAGCCGGTTGACCTGCTCCTTTAAAATTGACCGAGGCGCGTGCGGCACCTCCTCGTGCGTGTGGTGATCCAGCACGTCGCACATCACCATCACCGTGCCCTCCAGCCACGGCACCGGGCGCAGGGTGCTGAGGTCGGGCTTCATGACATAGTCGCCATAGCCGCGCTCCCAGCTGGTCGAGGCATAGCCGTCCGGCGTCGCCATCTCGAGATCGGTGGCCAGCAGGTAGTTGCAGCAATGGGTTTCTTCCCAGGCCCCGGCCACGAAATGACCCGCGTGGAATCGTTTGCCCATCAAGCGGCCCTGCATGTCCACCATGCAGACCAGAACCGTATCGACCGAGCCTTCGGCAACCTGGGTCTTGAGCGTGTCGAAGTTGAGCATGAAGCACCTATTTCTGCGCCGGCGCCACCTGCCGGACTGACGTTTTCAACGGCCTGCCCCCGGTATGAGGGCAGGCCGGTTTCACCTTAGCCGTACCGGTAGGGACGGCCAGCCTTTTGCATGTCGGCATTGTACTTCTTGATGATCTCGACAACCTTGGCCTTGGTCTCGGACTCGGCTGCAATCTCATCCCAGAAGGCCACTGCGGCGGCTTCGACCTGCGCCCATTCTTCATCGGGGATCGAAGTCAGCTTCATCTTGTCGCCATTCACGCGCAGCGATGCCTCGCCGCCCCAATACCACCACTGACGGTAGTAATGCGACTGGTCGGTGCAGACGCGGAACAGGGTCTGCAGATCTTCGGGCAGTTCGTTCCAACGGTCCATGTTGGCGAAGAACGACCCGGCCCAAGCGCCCGAGATGTTGTTGGTCAGGAAGTAGTTGGTCACATCCGCCCAGCCGACGGTGTAGTCCTCGGTGATGCCCGACCAGGCGATGCCGTCCAACTCGCCGGTCTGCACGGCGACCTCGATGTCTTCCCAAGGCAGGGTCACGGGGACCACACCAAACTGAGACAGGAACCGGCCCGCCGTCGGGAAGGTGAACACCCGCTTGCCCTGAAGGTCCGCCAGGCTGTTGATCGGGTCCTTGGTGGCGAAATGGCACGGGTCCCAGGCGCCGGCCGAGATGTGCTTGACGCCCACCTTGGAATATTCTTCGTCCCAGATCTCGTTCAGACCGTATTGGTTGAACAGGACCGGCACGTCCAGCGAATAGCGCGAGGCAAACGGGAAATAGCCGCCGAACACGGTCACCTCGGTGGGCGAGGCCATCGAGTCGTCATCCGACTGCACCGCGTCGATCGTGCCGCGCTGCATGGCGCGGAACAACTCGCCCGTGGGCACCAGCTGGTCGGCATAGAACAGCTCGATCTGCATCCGGTCGCCGGCGATCTGGTTAAACATCTTGATGGCCGGGTCGATCACATGCTCAGCCAATGCCGGGCCGGCATAGGTCTGCATGCGCCAGCGGATCGTGGATTGCGCAAGCGCCGGGGTGGCCAGCGCGGCTGCCGGGGCCGCGGCGGCCCCTTTCAGGAATGTGCGTCTGTTCGTCATCTTCTCTCTCCGTTGTCGGTTTCGATGGGCGAGAGACCAACCTCTCGCATGTGCCCCGGTATGTCCGGGGTCATTTGTTGTAGATGTAGTCGGGCAGCCACAGCGCGATCTGCGGGAAGGTCATGATGATGGCCAGCGCCAGCGTCATCACCATCACGAAGGGCAGGATCGAGCCGTAGATGTCTCGCAGCGAAATCTCGGGCGGGGCCATGGCCCGCATCAGGAACAGGTTATAGCCGAAGGGCGGTGTCATATAAGCGATCTGCGTGGTGATCGTGTACAGCACCCCGTACCAGATCAGGTCAAAGCCCAGTTCCCCCACCAGCGGCACGTATAGCGGCGCCACGATCACCAGCATCGCGGTGTCGTCGAGGAAGGTGCCCATGACGATGAAGCTCAGCTGCATCAGGATCAGGATCAGCCAGGGGTTCAGGCCAAGGCGCTCGGTGAACAGGGTCTCGATCGCGCGCACGGCGCCCAGCCCGTCGAACACCGCGCCAAAGGCCAGCGCAGCCAGGATGATCCACATGAACATGCAGGTGATGCCCAGGGTCGAGCGCACCGAGACCTCGAACACCTTGCGCGTCATCCGCCCTTTCAGCACGGCGGCGGCAAAAGCCGTCAGCGCGCCGATGGCAGAGCTTTCGACCAGCGAGGTCCAGCCATTGACGAAGGGCACCATCATCGCCGCGAAAATCGCCAGCGGCAGCAGTCCCGCGCGCAGCAGCCGCAACTTTTCCGCCATCGGCACGTCGCGCTCTTCCTTCGACAGGGCCGGGCCGAGTTCCGGGTTTATCCGGCAGCGGATCACGATGTACAGGATGAACATCCCCGCCATCATCAGGCCCGGCAGGATGCCCGCCAACCACAGCTGCCCCACCGGCTGACGCGCGATCATCGCATAAAGAACCAGCACCACCGACGGCGGCACGAGAATGCCCAGCGATGACCCGGCCTGGATCACTCCGGTCACCATCTTCTTATCATAGCCGCGTTTAAGAAGCTCGGGCAGCGCGATGGTGGCCCCGATCGCCATGCCTGCCACGCTCAGCCCGTTCATCGCCGAAATCAACACCATCAGCCCGATCGTTCCGATGGCCAGCCCGCCATTCAGTCCACCCATCCAGACATGAAACATCTTGTACAGGTCGTCAGCGATTTTGGACTCGGCCAGAACATATCCCATGAAGATGAACATCGGCAGCGTCAGCAGCGGGTACCATTTCATCAGCTTCATCGCGGCCGAAAACCCGATGTCATAGCCGCCGCGGTCGCCCCATAGCAGCAGCGCCGCCACCACGGCCACGAAACCGATGGCACCGAACACGCGCTGACCGGTCAGCAGCATCAGCATCATGGTCGAGAACATCAGGATGGCGATCAACTCATACGACATCAGATCACCTCGCGCGGGATGTCATCGCCCTTGAGGCGCAGAATATCTTTGAACAGTTCGGAAATGGCCTGCAGCAGCATCAGGATCAGCCCCACGACCATGATCACCTTGATCGGCCACAGATAGGGGCGCCACGCGGTCGGGCTGCGCTCGCCATATTGCAGGGAATAGCTGAGCGAGTCGAAGCCGCCATAGATCATCACGCCGAGGTAGAAGATCAGAAACAGAACGGTGATCGCATCGGTCCAGGCCCGCCGCCGGTGCGACCATTCGCTGTACAGCAGGTCCATCCGCACGTTCGAACCCATCTGGATCGAATACGGCCCGCCCAGGATGTAATAGGCGACCATCGCAAACTGCGCGACTTCGAGCGTCCAGAGCGACGGAAGGAAAAAGGTCTTCGAGATCGACGACCACAGCAGGATGCCCATCATCACGAAGATGCCGTACATGACGACCCGCCCGATCCAGCGGTTCATGCGGTCAATGACCGCAATATATCCCCGCATGAAGCTCATACCTGCACCCCTGTCCTCATGTGTTCTGCCCTGCGTCGGAAAAGGTTTCGACCGTGGCGGCCAGTATTGGCGTCAATAGCCCCACGATCCGATTGACCCCGGTCGGCGTGTCGATCAGATCATTGCGGATCTCGATCATCACGTTGGGCAAGCCCCGCACGATACCGTGCTCGCGCAGGGTGTGCGTGACACCATCCTCTGGCGAATAGGGTTCGTTCAACGCCACTCTCAGCCCGCAATGCGCTGCATGGTTCAGCATGACCTGAGCCGCACGGTCATCAGAGTCATGCAAAATCCCCAGTTCGACCGCCCGGGTCTTGCCGTTGTAGATTGGTGTAAAACTGTGGATCGTAATCAGAACAGGCGGTTCTGGGCGGCGGTCCAGCGTTTGCGACAAGAGACCCCGGAACGGTTTATAAATGTCGCGAACTCGCTGGGCGCGCTGTTCCGCGGTCAGACCATGATTGCCTGGCACCGCGAACACCTCGCTGCGCGGCGGCATCGAGTCTTCCCGTTCGGGCGGACGATTGCAGTCATAGACCAGCCGACTGACCCGCGAGTGTACGAGAGGCGCATCCAGGGCGCCGGCCAGTTCAACTGCAACCTCCAGTGCCCCGATATCCCAGGCCGCGTGTGAACGGGCCGCCACGTCGTCCAACCCCAGCCCATCCAAAGCCGCAGGAATGAACCGGCTTGCGTGTTCGCACACCAGAACCGCGCGCGCCACGCCACGCGCGTTCAACACACGTGCGGCGGGCGCTTCCAGCGGGGACAACAGAGATGACTCGGTCTTGGACTGCATGCGTAGCATTTGTTACAGCGGCCTTGAGCCTGTCAAGAAAATTTCTGTAGACAAAATTACAATCGCTCATATCCTGTAGCAAATTGAATAATATGAGGGCACCGATGGCCTCTGTCGCCAAAACGGTCAAACAACGCATTCAGGACGAACTTGAAGGCCTGACCCGCTCGGAACGGCAGCTGGGATCGGTCCTGTTGCAGGATTATCCGATGGGTGGGCTACAATCGATCACCAAGCTGGCAGCGGCGGCACAAGTGTCCACCCCGACGGTCATTCGCATGGCGCGAAAACTGGGTTTCGATGGGTTTCCGGCGTTGCAGGAGGCCTTGCGCGAAGAAGTCGCGGCACAGATCCAAAAGCCGATCTCGAAACGCGACGCCTGGATCGTGGATGATGAAACCGAACATCCGATCACGCGTTTTGCCCAAGCCGTATGGACCAATATGCGCCACACGCTGGAGCGGCTGGACAAGTCGATGTTCGACGCGGTTGCCCAGTTGCTGGCCGATACCGAGCGCCATTTGTATGTCGTGGGCGGCCGCATCACCCGCTCGAACGCCGACTATCTTTTCAACCACATGCAGATCATCCGGCCCAACGTGACCATGCTGGGCAACTCGGCCAACGTATGGCCGCAATACCTGCTGGACATGGACGAAAGCTCGGTTCTGGTCATCTTCGACATCCGCCGCTACGAGGCGCATCTGGAAAAGCTGGCACAAGTTGCGTCCGATCGCGGGGTGACCGTCGTGCTGTTCACCGACCAATGGGGGTCGCCCATCGGCAAATCGGCCAACTATACCTTTCACGCTCTGGTCGAAGCTCCATCAAGCTGGGATTCAACGATCGCACTTCAACTCATTTCGGAAACCCTGATCGCCGAGGTTCAGGAAGCCCGCTGGGAAGAAAGCAAAGAGCGTATCGAGGAGTTGGAACGCTATTTCTCGACCACACGGATTTTCCGCAGCCACGAGGCGTGAGCCTTGGCTGCCTTCAATCCCATTGTTCCATTGGACCGCGACCTGTAGGGTGTCGGCCAACGCGAGTCTGAAACCTGCTTTCAACCCTTGATGACTCTTTGTCTGGTGGGTTGGGTCCGACAGTGACGGACATCGCGGCGAAACGACCCGGGCAAGTGGTCGAAAAACCAAGAGGCCGAGCCAGTGGAACGCCGCAATTCAATGGATGCATTGCGCACCGACGAAGTCAGGGATGCACGGAACCGAGGGGTTACGTTTCTCGGGATTGCGTTCCTGTTCAGCATCTTCGTCAACCTGCTGATGCTGACGGGGCCGTTGTTCATGCTCCAGGTCTATGACCGCGTTTTGGGGTCTCGCGCCGTTGAAACGTTGACCGCACTATTTTTGCTGGTTGCGCTGCTGTACGCTCTGATGGCCATGCTGGATTTTGCGCGCGGTCGCATTGTCGCGCGATTTGGTGCCCGGTTTCAGTCGACTCTGGACCAACGTGTGTTCGATGCAACCTTGCGCGATGCACTGGTGCCGCAAATCCGTGCAGCTCCGGCAAGAGCGCTGCGCGATTTGGAAGCCATTCAAACGCTGTGCTCCTCGCCCGTTTTGCTAGCGGCCATGGATATCCCGTGGACACCCGTTTTCCTCGCGGCGATCTTTCTTTTTCATCCACTGCTCGGATGGTTGGCCGTAACAGGCGGAGCGGTGCTGATCGTGATCGCAATCCTGAACCAGATGATGACCCATCGCAAAGTGGCTCAGGCCCAGGCTGCGTCCGCGTTGGCGAATTCAATGTCCGAAAATGCACGCCAGGCAGCCGAGGTCATTCGCGCCCAAGGCATGCGAAAGGACATAACGCGGCGTTGGTTGACACAAAGATCGGCCGCGCTGTCCCAGAGTATTGCCGCCAGCGACTGGACTGGCAGCTTCACCTCACTGACCAAATCGCTCAGGCTGTTTCTGCAATCGGCTATGCTCGCCTTGGGAGCCTGGCTTGTACTGCAAAACGAAATGACCGCCGGTGCGATGATCGCAGGCTCTATCCTTTTGGGCCGCGCACTCGCGCCGATTGAGCAGGTCGTTGGACAATGGGGCGCGATCGAGCGGGCCCGTAGCGCCTGGTCATCGCTTAGCCACTATTTGGCCCATGTCCCTGTCGAACCCTCCAGAACCCGCCTGCCCACACCGGAAGCCCGTTTGTCGGTCCGGAACCTGACGATCATACCCCCTGGATCCGAAACCCCCACTATCCAAAACGCCTCGTTCGTGTTGGAGCCCGGCCGTGCCCTTGGAGTGATCGGCAAAAGCGGTTCGGGAAAAACCACGCTCGCCAAAGCGCTGTTGGGCCTTTGGACACCTGCTGCCGGAGAGATCAGATTGGGCGGCGCAACTCTGGATCAATACGACCCTGATGAGTTGGGGCGCCACATCGGCTATCTTCCGCAGCATGTCACACTTTTCAACGGAACGGTGGCCGAGAATATCGCTCGCATGTCGCTGAACCCTGATGAACTGGCCGTTGTTGCGGCAGCGAAAAAGGCCAATGCACATGACCTGATCCTCTCACTTGAAAAAGGCTATGACACCGTTTTGGAAGGGACCAACAGTCAGCTATCCGGAGGTCAGCAGCAAAGGATCGGGCTGGCCCGGGCATTGTACGGCGATCCTGTCCTGCTGGTACTGGATGAACCGAACTCGGCGTTGGACACCGAGGGCACCGATGCCCTGAACGCGGCAGTCCGGGAGTTCAAAGCGGCCGAGCGCGCCGTGATCATCATGACGCACAGACCGATGGCGATTTCAGAGTGCGACCACCTGGCCGTAGTCGAAGTGGGTCGGATCGCCAATTTCGGCAGCCGTGACGAAGTGTTGAACGCCATGGTCCAAAATGCGGGTGCAATCCAGAAACAGTTTCGCAAAGCGGGTGAAGCATGACCGAGGTTTCAAGCCCTCCGCCATGGCGGATCACTTTCCCCGCTCTTGTTGGATTCGCCGCGTTGGCCATTCTGGTCGGCGGGCTTGGGGTTTGGAGCGTCAGGACCCATCTGGCAGGTGCAATCGTGACCCAAGCCGTTGTCGAGGTGCAAAGCAATCGGCAAGTTGTGGAACATCCGGATGGCGGTGTCGTAGGCGATATTCTGGTTCGTGATGGCGACCGGGTCGAGCAGGGTGATTTGCTGCTCAGGTTCGATGACACGTTTCTCAAGTCGGAAAAAGTCATCGTGGAATCGCAGTTGTTCGAACTCTTGGCGCGGAAGGTTCGGCTGGAGGCCGAAAGAGACGGGGCAGACGCGAACGCGCTTGCCGACAGGATGCAAAAGCTGGCCGCCGCGGAACCCATCGATCGTGAATTGATTGATGGACAGACCCGGTTGTATTCCGCTCGGTTGGAAACCCTGTCCAAGAAGATCGATCAACTGGGCAAACAAAGGGTTCAGATCGAAAGCGAAATCGACGGGACGAAAGCGCAGCTGGTGGCCCTGCGCAGGCAGCTTGAGCTGATTGGAAACGAGTTGGAGGATCAGCAGAACCTTTTGACACGCGGGTTGACCCAAGCCAGCCGAGTGTCAGCCCTTCAACGTGAAGAAGCCAGCCTGACCGGCGAAATTGGGCGCCTGGAAGCTGCAGTTGCTCGCTTGAATGGACAGATTGCCACTACGGAATTGCAAGTCGTCGAATTGGCCGCCGCTCGTCGGGAAGAGGCCATTGCCGAGTTGCGGCAGGTGCAGTCCGAGGTCGTCGAACTGGCCCAACGCAGGTTATCCTTGAATGAGAGGTTGGCGCGTCTCGACATCCGGGCCCCGGTCTCAGGAACCGTTTTCGGCAGCCAGGTCTTTGCGGTGCAGTCGGTCGTCCAGCCAGCGGAACCTATGATGTATGTCGTCCCCCAAAACACGCCGCTTGTGGTGGCCGCCCGCGTCGGAGCAATACACGTGGACCAGTTGCACGTCGGCCAACCTGTCGCCCTGCGCTTTCCGGCCTTCAATCAGCGTGAGACACCGGAAATCGAAGGTCGGGTCATCAATGTTTCGGCAGACACGCTCAAGGATGAACAAACCGGATTCACCTATTATCGCGCCGATGTTGTTCCCGTTGAGGGCGAGTTAGAGCGTCTGAACGGACAGGTACTCCTGCCCGGCATGCCAGTTGAGGCCCTGATTAAGACCGACGAGCGTACGCCGCTTTCATACCTGATCAAACCGATGGCGGACTATTTCAACCGGTCGTTCCGCGAATAGCCAGCTTACACCGCCTCGAGATTCCCAAGCAGGATTGACGTCATGTCCACACTGAACACCCCATCCATGGCGGTAACCGCAGCGCCGGTTTGATAGTCGACATTCGTGGGTGTGATTGAGGAAAGATCGGCGGTCTGGTCCAGGTAGACCCATTCCGGCTCATGTGCGGTGGGCAACCCAACGGCAATCTGCAGGATCGCCAGGGCATCCAGTGCATTGACGGTGCCATCCTGGGTGATATCGGCCGCGATGAGGTTTTCGGGGGCTGCAGGTCCCCAGGTTGGTCCCAAACCGACCGCTATCCGCAAAACCTGCAGCGCATCGAGGGCCGTGATCTCTCCGCTGGCATTTGAATAGGACTTGATGATGTCCACATGACCCGGCAACGAACCTGATGGCAAATCAAGATCGAATTGGCCCTGATCGTCGGCCTGTACCGATATCGGGCTGTTTCCAACTGGCGTGAACACGATCTCAGCATCGCTCAGCGCGGGGTTTGAACCGGAAGACTCTACCGTGATTGGACCCGTCACACCGGCCGAGGCCTCGGGCCCCGTGAGCACGCCAAAGTCAACGGGGATATGATCCGGCCCCTCAAAACCGGACCCGAAAATTTCGGCGCTGGTGAGTGTGCCACCGTCGGTCGAAAATAACTCAACGGTTTCATCCATGAACTCAATCCGAGCCCCTTGTGCCGTTGACGTCACGGTCAGCTGGCCGGGGTTGCGCAACATCGGGTAGTCGAACAGATCCAACCGATCAGTTCCGGCCTCGAAATCCGTGATCGTCGTCAATCCACTGCCGAACCGCATAACGAAGATGTCCGCGCCGGAACCGCCCTGCATGGTGGTTTCACTGCGACCGGCAATCAGAATGTCGTCACCGGCACCGCCCTGCAAATCAGTGTCCAGGACGCCTGCGCTCAGCATGTCGTCCTGAGCGGTTCCGGTTACGATTCCATTCCCCTCGATGACATTGCCCAAGGAGTCCAAAGACACTGTCAGCTGGGTTAGCCCTGCATCCTGCTGCGATGCCACAAAGATCTGAAGGTCGCCGCCAACATGGGCCACCTCGATGGTCTCAACATTCTGAATACCGCTATCCACGGTATCAGCAAAGCTGTCCAGGTAGATCAGCTTGCCATCAGGGGTCATTGTCAGCAGGGTCACTCCGTTGTCTCCGCCGCCGGCAACGACAAAGACACGTCCATCGACTTCGACGACCTTCATGTCCTGAACTGCGCCAAAACGGGTACCCAACGTGTCCAACGCATGATCCTTTGGAACCAGTGTTCCGTCTGCGCGCAGCTCTATCACACTGATGGAGTTGCTGCTGGACCCGGCCACTAGAACCCAGCTGTGTCCATACGCATCAACCGTCTCCAGCGTTGTCGGAGAACTGATCCCAAGCGTTTGGGTCGTCGTGTTGTCCACTTCGATCAGCGTCCCGCTTCCTTGATCGGCGCTGAACACCCGGATCGCATTGTCGGTGGCATTGGCGGTGACGACATACTGGTTGCCGCCCACCGCCGCGGTCTGCATCGCCCCGGCATTACCCGCGACCGAGCCCACATGACTGAGCGAACCATTCGAGTTCACCACGTAGGTGCCGATGAGCTCACTGTCCTGATGGGCCACCGCCAGGTAGTCGACCGCCCCCACAGAGTACTGGACCAATGCGGTGACATCACCGCCTCCGGGAATCGCCGCCGTTTCCTGCAGCGCCCCGATCGTGCCATCCGTATTCAACTCGTACCCGACAAGGCCTGAGGCGTTGTCGACGTCCAGTGCCAACAGGTCGCTTGCGCCCAATACGACCAGAGCACCAAGGCTGCCGACCTGCAACGATATAGTGCCGCTGAAATACTGATCGTCGTGGAATTGCGGAGCCCCACCATCCACAAGCTGCCAGACCACGATGCCGCCGCCAGCCCGGGTCGTGCTGTACAGATACGTAACACCGTTAAACGTTTTTAAAGCCGTATCGCCGATACCTGAATCGAGCGCCGGACTCCCCGTTGCAACCACTCTTTCGAACTGAAGCATCAACTCAGATCACCCCCAATGCCATCGCTGGCAGTCCTTTCAAGGGTGACGCGGTGCCAAGGCAGAGACGAGAACGAAATTGTGGTGAAAACGAGGAATTTGGCTCCAGATTAACTCAATTTTTCAAGGTCCGACCGCATGAAAACCTCGGCAGCAGGAAAGAAGAACAGAACTTGGCTTCTTCGGTCTTGCCGCGCGGGTATCCGCGGCCACCAATTGTGAGGACATGATGACGATGAAACCTGTTTCGCACGAAGTCTCCATCCAGAAGGACTCACCAGATGCAGGGCATGAGAAGCATGTCCGCAAATGGGTCAAAGCGCGTCTGCGCCGATGGGCCGGATCGGGCGTCGGCGGTGGTTTGGCCTCTGCCCTTCTGGCCTTGCCGGCGCTGGCCCAAGCCACTGAGGAGGAGTTGAGCACATTTCAGTTTGCCGATGTCCTGCCCGGTGTCCAGTCGGTCAAACTGCTGCCCAACGGTGACGTCCAACTGAAGCTTTTGGACGGTCGCACAGTCCTAGTTTCCGCGGAAAACGTGCACGTTCTGGACAACGGTTCGATCATGATTGCCGAAGACGTGGCCGTTGAAGTCGCGCAGCTTGCAGTGGCCGCTGAAGCCGCCGGGGCAGCGGCAGCTGGTGGTGGCGGCATGGGAGCCGCAGGCGCGGTGCTGGGTGGTTTGGGTCTGGCCGGTGCGGCCGCCGCTGGCGGCGGTGGCGGCGAAGATGCCGCGACGCCCGCGGAATCGCCACGCCCGCCCAGTCTGAACCTGTCACAGTTGCAGGGAAATTCGCTCAATAGCACCACCGCCAAGGCCACAGCACCTGATGGCACCGTTTCGGTCGAGGTAACCATCGGGTCGGTCACCAAAACCGTATCAGCGGGGCCTGACGGCAGTTGGAGCGTTTCGCTGAGCCAAGTCGAGGCGGCAGGTTTGCCTCAGGGGGTCACATCCGTGACGATCCGACACCTGGATGGAGCCGGAAGTGAGATCGCTGTCGAAACAGCCACGTACAACATCGACACCATCGCTCCGAACATCGCGGTAACAGGATTTTCCCACGGGGCGGTCATGAATGCGGCCGAGAGCGCGTCAGATCTGGAAATCAGTGGTATGACCGATGCGGAAAACGGTCAGATGGTGACTGTGGGGTTGAACGGTCAGATCTATACCGCAACAGTGTCCGGCGGCACTTGGAGCGTCACGGTTCCGGCCGCCGATCTGGCGTCTCTTCCCGATGGCGCGACCGTCAATGTGACCGCTGATGTGGTGGATCGGGCAGGCAATCCAGCGGCGCAAGCCACCAACAGCTTTGATACTGACTTTTCCGCCCCAGCCATAACAATAGACCCTGTCGCAGGCGGCCAGATTGATCTTGTAGACGTCGGATCGGACCTGACGATTACCGGCACGACGACCGGCGAAGATGGCCAACCGATTGTGCTGACCTTCAATGGCCAGACTTACAGCGGCATCGATTCAGGCGGTGTTTGGAATGTGACAGTTCCCGCAGCCGACCTCGGCGTTCTGGTCAGTGGTAGCCCGATCAGCATCAGTGCCGCGATCAGCGATGCCGCCGGAAACCCGGCCACGCCTGCTGCGGTTTCGGTACCCGTGGATCTGAGCGGACCGTCCATCTCGATTTCGCATCTATCCGTCGGTGCGGTGTTGAACGCAGCCGAAGTCGGGGCGGATCTGACGATCAGCGGCACGACCGGAAATGTCACCGATGGCCAGACAGTCACCGTAACTTTGGACGGTCAGACATACACGGGTCTTGTGTCCGGAGGGACGTGGAGCGTGACCGTGCCGAGTGCGGATTTGATTGCCCTGACCGACGGCGCAACTTTCACCATCACCGCCGACGTGACGGATGCTGATGGCCTCGTGGCCCCGCAGGCGAGTGCAGGAGTTTCCAAAGACGCGACCGCCCCAACGATCAGCATCGACACGTTTTCGCACGGCGTGGTCATGAACGCGGTCGAACAGGGAACCAACCTCAGTATATCCGGAACGACGACCGCCGAAGACGGCCAGGCCGTGACCATAGGAATGAACGGCCAAACCTACAGCGCCACCGTTTCAGGTGGAAACTGGAGTGTCAGCGTTCCCGCAGCCGATCTGGCCGGCCTCTCCGACGGTGCCACCGTCACCGTGACCGCCGATGTTTCGGACCTTGCTGGGAACCCGGCCGCACAAGCCACTGGCAGCTTCGACACGGACTTTACGGCCCCCACTCTGTCAATCTCGACGGTATCGGCCGGGGGCACCATGAACCTGGCAGAGCAATCCGGCGGAATGACGGTCTATGGCATTTCCGACGCGCCTGATGGCACGATCGTTTCGATCCAGGTTCAACGAGCGGACGGGACTGTGGATGTCTCAGGCACCGCTACAGTGACGAGTGGCGCGTGGATCTACACCGCTTCACCCCTCGACCTGAGCGGCCTGCAAGATGCCGAATCCTACACGATTTCCGCGTCAGTCAGCGACGCAGCCGGAAATGCACAGACGACTTCGACTGGGTTCAACACCGATTTCAGCGCCCCGACCATCTCACTGAACCCCCTGGGAACTGGATCGGTTCTAGACGTCACCGAGAAGGACAGCGACCTGACAGTATCGGGGACAACGACAGCCGAAGATGGGCAAACCATTACTGTCGGGCTGAACGGGCAGACCTATACAGCCACCGCTTCGGGTGGGGTCTGGTCGACCACCATTCCTAGAGCTGATCTGAACGCGCTTTCCGACGGAACAACCTATTCTATCACCGGATCGGTTTCGGACATGGCTGGCAACCCCGCTTCTCAGGCGGCGGCCTCGGTGACCACCGACTACCGACCCATCCTGACCTTGAATGAGGTCGGAACCAACGACGCGGTTTCGCTGAGTGACGCGCAATCCAGCGGCCTGACGGTCAGCGGTTCATCCATAGGTCTCGGCGCGGGACAAACCGTTGAGGTGATGCTGAACTCGGTCGCTGTCGGCACAGCCACGGTCGCGGCCAACGGCACGTGGAGCCTGAACGTACCTGCCACGGCGTTTTCGGGCACAACGGCGGGTGACCTTTTGGATTTTTCGGTTTCAGCGACGGTTGCCGGAGGACCGAACCCCCTACCCGCGACAGACGTGGCGACGGCTCACGTTCCAGCGGCCTATTTCATCTCCGAGGCAGGTCGCAGCGGGTCGACGATAACTTTCGAAATACATGCCGATGCGGACCGAGACATATCCAGTGGGTTGGCTTTCACGGCCAACTTGGGTTTTGACCCCGCGGTCGTGACCTATGACACGGGATCCGAGGTCGAAAACACCGATTTTGATCTGTTTCTGGCAAACCCGAACGGGGCGGCGGAAATCAGTTTTGGCGGAGCTGCGACAAGCTTCAGCGACCTGACCCAGCCTGTCGTGACTTTCACGATGACGGTGCTGGACCCGACGAAGCTGATCGAGCTGACGATCAACACGCCCGACGGTGGCCCGACCCATTGGGTATTGGGAACAGACGGCGCAGACACATTGGCGGCCACGGGTATCGACGATGTCATCCGCGGTGGGGACGGCGACGATGTGATCGATCTGGCCGGCGCTGGCCGAGATCTTATCGTTTTCGAAGCGGACCCGACGGCCAACGGCACCGACATCGTAACGGGTTTCACCCTGGGGCCTGCAGCCGACATGGCCGACGCCATTATGTTCAGCGAGTTGGATGTCTCATCGCTTCGCGGTGATGGAACAGGTGTCGAAACACTGGCGATTGGCGACATGATCGCGACCGACACAGGTTTTGTAGGGCTGACAACCACACTCACCGATCTGACAACCGATACTCTGGAAGCCGCTGCCGAAACGCTTACTGGGGCTCAAGCCGGAGATGAGATCTATCTGCTGGCCAGCGATGGAACTGACAGTGTGCTGGTCAAGGTGGACTATTCCGCCCCAACCTCTGCCACGGTCAGCACGGTCGCGCAGTTTGACGGCCTGGGTGATCTGAGCGGTCTGAGCAGCGACAACATACTGCATACCGATCCGACAGGCGCGTCAAGTTGATCCTGACAAACATGAAAAGGTGGGGCCGCCCCGGCCCTTTCTTAACGGACCAGCGGAGACCTCAATGGCAAAGAACGGCCCAGTACCCGTCACTCTCGACAGACATTCCGATCGCTCGTGGCACAGATTTACATCCTACGATTTCGCGCGCTGCAGATTGGAGTGCGAGATCGTAAGTGCGGAAGTCTCAGAAGCAGCCGCCTCATTTCCAATTGCGTTTCGATCCTCTGGGGGCGGGGTATCGCCACATGCAATTCTGGCGACCGCAGCTTCTCCGGAAACACCATTTGTTTCGTACCAAGGACGCTGGCGGGCCACCTATGTTCCTTCCTTGCTGAGATGCCATCCGTTCTCAATCGAAATGGTCGGTGGCGAAGATGGATCGCGCACCAACTCAGGCAAGCTTGTTGTAGATGAAACCACCGGACTCGTGTCCTGTGACCAATCCGGCAGCCCGTTCTTTGCAAAGGACGGCTCGATCTCCTCTGAACTGGAAACGCTGAAGGGCTTCTTCAAGAGCTTTCTGGCCGATCGCAACGCAACCCGACGTGCCTGCGCGCTGATAAAGGAATTGGGCCTATTCGTCGAATTGACCCGTTTTCGGGATGCGGAGTTGCTCGACGGTTGGATGAGCGTGGACTTTCGACGCTTCAACCAACTTGGACCGGCGCAGACAGCGGTTCTGCAATCTAGCGGAGCGATGCAGTTGATTTACGCTCATCAAGTCTCGCTCAACCATCTTCTGTGGATGCACCACTGCCAGACGCATTCTCCCAAGGTGATCAGCACTCCTGCAAACGGCAGGGACCCCGACCTTATGAGGTTCTTGGATGCCATTGCCGCGGAACGAGACTTGTCGGACGCGGAGGCCAAATATGCCTACCTTTGATCGACTCATCTTACCTCTACTGGTCGGTTCGGTGGCCGTGCTCACTGCGGCTTGTGAGCCGGTTCCGGATCTTGCCCCGATTGAGATGGCTTTTTCAGAAGGATCAACGGGCGCTGGCGCGACAAAGCCGTCGGGTCATCTGACTCGCAGTTCATTCGGCCAGAGAATACGGCGCGCGGTAGAAACCAGCCCGAACCTGGCGCAGAGCGAGACCGGCGTTGACGCCGCCTTTGCCGATATGGACGCGGCAAAAGGAGCCTTTCTTCCGCAGGTGTCACTTGGCGTGAATGCCCGATCGGAACGGGTGGACTCGGATATTGCGGATGTATCGCCATATCTGCGGGTATCACAGCTTGTATACGACGGGGGAGCTGCCGCCGGAGACTTGGCAGCGGCGCGGGCCCGTGTCCTCGAAAGCCGCGGCGATCAGCTTCAAACCGCAGCCGCGACGGCCCTTGCCGCAATTGAAACCTATGTGTTGGTCATCGACCGGCGGAAAATCGTTGAAATCGCTTGGAAAAACGTCCGCCTCCATGAGGAGATCGAGAAGCAGATCTCCGACCGCGCCGCGCAAGGGGCCGGTTCCGCTGCCGACGTTCTGACGGCGCGTTCTCGGGTCGCGGATGCCAGGACCAAGTTGGCGGATGCCCGGGCTCAGGCTGATCGTGCCAATGCGCGATTCCAAGAGGTGTTCGGTACCCCACCAGGCAAACTGGATCCCCCTGTCCCAGCGCCCAACCTGTCGAGAAGCGACGCCGTCATCGTGATGGACAGCCCGCAGGTTCGACGCGCAGACGCTGCGGTTCTGGCGGCACAGGCAGACCGCTCTGCCGCAACTGCGAGGCGTCAGCCGGACGTGCGGGTTTCGGCATTTGCCAACCAGGACGACAGCAGGGACGCTAATTTCGGCGTAGACCTCTCGGTAAACTACGAGCTGGACAGCACCGGTCAACGGCGGGCTGCAATTGCCGCCGCCGAAGCGCGGGTCAAACAAGCGGAATATGCCCGTGAGGTTCTTGTTCGGGAAATCCAGCGCGAGCTAGGTTTCATTCGATCCGCCCAAAAGGCCGGCGCCCAGCGTCTGCGCGAGGCCCGCATCGCAGTTGCCGCAAATGCCGACAGCGTTGCCGCCACTCAAGAGCAATTCCAGATCGGGCGCAGCAGCCTAATCGAAATACTGGACGCGCAGCGCGATTTTGTGAACGCCCAAGAGCGACTGATCCTGGCGGAGCAGAATTTCTTCCTAACGAACTATGCCGCGCTCAGCCTTACGGGCGACATCATTGATCTGCTCGGCATCCAGCTCAGAACATGGGGCAACTGACCATGACCCAACGCAGCCAGCCTCCTACATCCCTGCCCCTCACCAACTTTGAGGAATGTCTGCTGCATGTGGCGGCAGAGCTTGGCCGGCCATTGACCAAAGCCAGCCTTTTGGCGGCCCAATCCTCGGTCTCTGGTGGGTTGAAGGTGCAGGACGCGATCGCACTGGCCCATGACCACGGATTGCAGGCGGGCTTCGGGCCGCGCCGGCTGTCGGAGTTTGATCCCAGCCTCGCACCGGCGATACTGTTGCTCGAGGACCAGCGGGCCGTGGTCTACCATGGCCGTTCGAAGTCTGGCCGTCTGTTGATCCACGACCCAGAGCTTGGAGACAGCATTGGTGAGATGGATGAATGCCAGCTCGACGCCGTCTATTCCGGCTATGCGATGTTGTTTCGTCGAGCATACTCCGCGGAAATCAAAAACAACCCAAGCCAACCAAGCCGTCACTGGTTCCGATCAGCGCTTGTGGCCAATCGGTGGTCGTACTTGCAGGTTGCTCTGGCCGCGGCTCTGACGAATATTCTGGGGCTTTCAACCTCGGTTTTCATCATGACCGTTTATGACCGGGTTCTGCCAAATGAAGCCGTGGAATCTCTGGTCGCATTGACCATCGGTGTCGGCATCGCGCTGTTTTTTGATTTTGTGCTGAAGATCCTGCGCGCCAGTTTCATCGACCGGGCAGGACAGAATGCGGACATGTTGATGGGTCGGCGTGTTTTCGATCAACTTCTGAATATCCAGATGAAGTCCCGAACCGGATCAACCGGCGCCATGGCGAACACGGTGCGTGAGTTCGAAACACTCCGCGAGTTCTTCACGTCGGCTACGCTGGTCATGGTGGTTGATTTGCCGTTCATCGGTCTGTTTTTGCTTACGATCTACATGGTCGGCGGACCGCTGGTTCTGATCCCAGCTCTCGCCGTACCAGTCGTGCTGGTCGCCGGGCTCGCCATTCAGCCGCTCTTGTCCCGCTTGGCGGAACGCAGTTTTTTTGATGGCCAGTCAAAGCAATCCGTGCTGATCGAAACTCTGGCCGGTCTGGAAACGATCAAGACGACCACTGCGGCCGGTACTATGCGGCGACGCTGGGAAGAGGCGATCGAACGACAATCCGGCAACAGTGTTCGGTCGCGTGCCATCACTCAATTCGCCTTGAACCTGACCGGTTTCACTCAGCAGGCGGCCCAGGTCTTGATCGTGTTTTATGGTGTTTTTCTGATAGCGGACGGCCTGACCAGCATGGGCGCTTTGGTCGCCTCAGTGATGCTGACCGGACGGGCTTTGGCACCCCTTGGCCAGCTGTCACAAACCCTGACTCGGTTCAACCAAGCGCGCAGTGCTTACAGGAATCTTGACGCAATGATGCAAGCTGACAGTGAGCGGCCATCGGGGCGCACCTGGATCAGCCGCTCCAACTTCAAAGGGCGTATCACGTTCAACAACGTGTATTTCGCCTACCCAGACCACGATGAGGACACACTGAAAGGCGTGTCCTTCGACATCAAACCGGGGGAAAAAGTTGCGATTCTTGGGCGGATCGGATCAGGAAAAAGCACCATCGCACGACTGCTTCTGGGATTGTACCAGCCCCGTGTCGGTTCGGTTCTTTTGGATGGGATTGACATCCGCCAGATTGATCCAGGGGACCTTCGGCGCAACATTGGGTCGGTCCTGCAGGATATTTGGCTGTTTTCGGGCTCGGTCCGCGAAAACATTATGGCCGGCGCGGTCCGCCCGCGCGACGAAGATCTAATCCGGGCCGGGCGCATTTCCGGCGTCGAACACTTTGTATCGCGGCATCCCAGCGGGTACGATCTTATGCTGGCCGAACGTGGCGAGGGGCTCTCGGGCGGGCAACGTCAGACCATCGCCCTAGCCCGGGCACTGATCGGGCAGCCGCCCGTCCTGTTGCTGGACGAACCCACCAGCGCGATGGATCTCAAGAACGAGGCAAACATCATTCAGCAGCTGAAGGCAGCGGCTGCGGACACGACTATGGTCATCGTTACCCATCGGGCCAGTCTGCTGGAACTGGTCGACCGGGTCATCGTGATCGAAAACGGCAAAGTGGGCGTTGACGCCGTCAAGTCAGTTCTCACCAAACGAGCCAAAGACGCGCGGGGGCACATGAATGTCGCGGCATCCTGACCTTGCAACATTGGCCCGCGAGATGAACGGCGGCTCGGGGTTTCGCGGTTCGGTATTGCTGCTGGCCATAATGGGCTGCATGCTGACGGCCGGCGTCTGGGCTTTCGTCACCGAACTGGACGACGTGGTCCGCGCGGACGGTCGCGTCGTACCGTCAGGCGACGTTCAGGTGATCGAAGCAACCGAACCTGGGGTTCTTCAAGCTGTTCATGTTCAAGAGGGTCAAATCGTCGACAAGAACGCTTTGCTGATGGAATTGGACGCGACACAAGTCGGCAGCGAGTTGGACACAGAGCGGCAACGGGCATTGGGACTAAGGTCGCGTATTAAGCGATTGCAGGCCGAAATTGACGGATCCGATTTGCGGTTTGAGCCCGAGCTTGTGCAACAAGCACCGGACGTCGTTCGCTCGGAAACGGCTCTTTATCTCGGCCGAAAATCGGAGTTGGCCGACGAGATCGCCATTCTGGAACGCCAACGTGAGCAGAGGCAGCGCGAATTGGAAGAGGGGTTGGTGGACCAGGTCACTGCAGAAGAAACACTCAAGGTCCTGTCCGAAGAGCGCGCTTTGATGGAGCCTCTGGTCCGCCGCAAGATGGAACCTGCGACAACTCTGCTGGCCCTGCGACGCAGCGAGGCGGAATGGAAGGGGCGCAAGGTAAGGGCCGAGGCCGCTGCAAACCGTCTGGAAACCGGGCTGAGTGAAATCGATGACCGCATCACGGCTACCAAAAGCCGGTTTCGCAGCGCGGCACTGACCGATCTTGCCATTGCCACTGCACAGCTTGCTGCGCTTGAGCCCGCCCTGCCCGCGTTGGAGAACCGCGCGGCGCGCGCGCAGGTTCGTGCGCCAGTCCGGGGCATCGTAAACCGAATCCACCGCACGACTTTGGGCGGTTTGGCTCGCAGCGGCGAGGATCTGGTCGAAATCGTTCCGCTGGACGACAACCTGCTGGTCGAAGCCTACGTCCGTCCTGACGACATCGCATTCCTGCGCGCGGGTCAGCAGGTCAAGGTCAAGATCACCGCATATGATTTTGCCAGATACGGCGCGCTGGATGGCGAAATTGTTCGCATCGGTGCGGATACGATTACACGGTCAGAGCGGCAGGACGAGGAAGTCTTCGTGGTCGAAATCCGAACCAGCGGAACCTTGTTGGACGCCGATGGCTTGGCGGTAGAAATCATACCGGGGATGATCGCACAAGTTGACATTCTGGCCGGCCGGAAGACCGTTCTCGACTACCTCATCCAGCCTGTTCTCAAGGTAAAGAACCAGGCTTTGCGGGATTGATTATGCGGCCGGTGTCTTGAATTGCTGATCAAACAGGCGGCGGAAGCTGCCATTCTGTTCCATCAACTCATCCAACTTGCCCTGTTCGATCACCTGACCGTCCTGAACAACCATGATCTTGTCTGCCTCAAGCACGGTCGACAGCCGGTGAGCGATGACGATCGTGGTCACGTTCTCCGTCAGCTTATCCAACGCCTGCTTCACCAGAGCCTCGGACTCGGCATCCAGCGCGCTGGTGGCTTCGTCGAGCAGCAGAATTTCAGCCTTCCGAAGAATGGCGCGGGCAATGGCCAGACGCTGTTTCTGCCCTCCCGACAGAAACGCACCGTTCTCTCCGACTTCGGTGTCGTATCCCTTGGGCAGCGACATGATGAAGTCATGCGCATGCGCGGCTTTGGCCGCATCGCGAATCTCGTCCTCGGTCGCATCGGGACGGGCGTATCGGAGGTTTTCCATGACCGTCGCGGAGAACAAAAACGTATCCTGGCCAACATAAGAAATCTTGCGCCGCAACGAGGCAAAGCTGACATCCTGCAAATTCTGTCCGTCGATCTCGACATAGCCTTGGTCAGGATCGTAGAACCGCATGATGAGGCCAAAGATCGTGGACTTGCCTCCACCCGACTGCCCCACCAGAGCGGTTGTCTTTCCAGCCTCGAAGGTCAGGTTCATTCCATTGATCACCGGCATGCCGCCGCTGTAGCCAAAGGTGACGTTCCGCAAGCGTACCTCGCCCGGACCGGACCGCAGCTCTTGCGGTTGCGGGCTTTCGCGCATTGGGTCTTCCTGATCCAGCAGTTCGAACATCATCTCGATCGGAACCAACGTGGATTCGATGGTCACCCGCATCCGGGACAGCCGCTTGGCCGGTTCATAGGCCATCAGAAGCGCCGTGATGAAGGACATCAGCTGACCCGCGGTCGGCGGTTCAGTTCCGGCAATTCCCATTGTGCTGACGACCAACACGCCGGCAACGGCTACACCGGCCAGAAATTCCATCATTGGGCTGGCGATGGACTGCAGCTTGGCAATTTCGTTCGAGCGTTTTTCAACGCTTCTTATGGCCGAGTTCATCCGCTCGGTCATTCGATCTTCGAGTGCGAAGACCTTGATGATTTTGATCCCGGCCGATGTTTCCTGCAGAACCCGGATGATTTCGGCCAGTGATTTGAGCTCGGATTGCATGATCGAGCGGACGCTTTTCAAAAGATAGCGCACGCTCAGCAGCGCGACCGGCCCAACAATGAAAAACAGCCCCGAAAGCACAGGCTGCTGGTAAACCATCACAAAAATGAGACCCACGAGCGTCAGCGCATCCCGAACGAACGTGGTCACGATCACGTCGACCAGCGTCCGCGCTGCCCCCGCGCCCCGGGTCACACGCATCAGAAGGTCTGAAGACTCGCTTTTGGAAAAGAAATCCACCCCACGCCGAAGCAGTTTTTTGTACAACTTCTCCTGCTGCTCGGCGATGATGCGGTTGCCGGCGCGCGCCAGAAACACGGACTGGACGTAAGATGCCAGCGCCTTGACCAGGAACAGCACGATTACTGCCGACGCGATGATATGAACCTGAGACCGCATGTCAGGCGACGTCATGGCATCGACGATGTTTTCCATCATCCAGGCCGTCCCTGCGGTGGTCGCGGCAACGATCATCATGGCAAACATGGCAACCGCATATTTCTTGCCTTGCGCCCGTAGGCTGTCACCCACCAGCCGACCGATATGGCCGGATCGCCACTTGGCCCAGGTTTTCCTGATCATAAGGGTCTCCAAATCAAGCTGACGCTTTCTTGCGCGTCAGCGCAGAGTTTGCAAGCTGCCATAGTTACGCGCTTCAATACCGCACCGCAAAGTGTAGCCGGCAGAAGTTAAGGTCACTTCAGCCAGATTTCCAGAGGCAGCCCAAGAAACAAGACCGCGTCACCAGTGGTCTGGTTCGTCGTCGTGCAGGTCAAATCCAGCCCGCGGAATTGGTCAATCCCATGCGACATCCCCCAGAAAGATATACCCCGCGCCGTATATCGTCTTGATAAGGCGCGGGTTTTTCGGGTCTTCACCAAGCTTCGTGCGCAGGCGGGAAATCCGCACGTCCATCGCCCTGTCAAAGCTTTCACCGGCTGCGCCACCCAGTGTTTCCTGCATCTGCGCGCGGCTGATCAAGCGTTTGGGACTTTCCAGAAACAACCGCAACACTTCGCCTTCGGCATGGCTGAACGGCGTTTCAGCGCCGGTATCGGACTCCAACACATAGCGATCGAAATAGGCGGTCCAGCCGTTGAACCGGGCCACATCCGAATGGTGTTGCTGTGCCTTGGGCGCACGCAGACGGGCGCGGATGCGGGCCACCACTTCAGCCGGGTCGAAGGGTTTGGTGATGTAGTCATCGGCCCCCAACTCCAGCCCCGTCACCCGGTCTTGCACCTGTGCCCGACCCGAAATGATGATGACCGCCGCCCCCTGTTCCAGCGCCAGCCGGTGCACCAGCGCCAGCCCGTCGGTGTCGGGCAGAGACAGGTCGACCAGGCAGACATCCGGCGTTACCCGTTTCAGAGAAGCTTCGAATTCACGGGCGCGGGCAAAGCTCTGCGTTCTAAACCCGGCATCCTCAAGCGCCTCAGTCAGAATCCGGCGGATTTCGGGTTCGTCGTCCAGAATGGTCACCAGGGGTTGAGTCATCAGGCGGCCTCGGTTTGGATCAGCGCGGACAATTGCGCGCGGGTGAAGGGTTTGCGCAGAACCGGCGCCTTGGCAAGAGCCTGACGGTGCAGCGGGTCATCATAGGGCAACGAGGTCATCAAGATCACCGGAATTGGCAGAGCGAGTCGTTCGATCAGATCGATGCCGGTGGCTGCGCCCTCCAGTCGAATATCGGACAGGATCAGCGAGATGTCATCCAGGCTGGTGGCCAGGGCCAGCGCCTCGTCCGCCGAAGTCGCCTCGATCACCGACAGCCCGAGATCGACCAGCATGTCGCGGAACTGGTGGCGCAGATCGTCGCTGTCTTCGACCAGCAAAGCCAGGCCCGACTGGACGGGCGGCGCGGGCCGGTAGGGCAACCGCAGGACGACCGACGCGCCCGAGGGCGTGTTGCGCAGCTGCAGGTCTCCACCCGCCAGTTTCACAGTGTCATAGACCATCGGCAGGCCCAGCCCCGACCCCTTGCTGCCCTTGGTGGTGAAGAACGGGTTCAGCGCCTTGTCCAGCGCATCCGGCGAAAACCCCGGACCGGTATCGGATACGGTGATTTCCACCCAGATCCGGCCGATCGCATGGGCACTGATGGTAATCTGCCCGCTGCTGCCGCAGGCGTCGCGGGCGTTCAGCACCAGGTTCAACAACGCGTCCTGAACCATGCCCGGGTCCAGCATCAGCGCCTCGTCCGGCAGGGTGTTGACCACCGACAGCCCCACCCCACGCGGAAGCGAAGGCGAGGCCAGCACCCGCAGATCCTCAAGCAAGCCGCGCATGTCGGTGGCCTGTGGCTGCGGAGTGCGATTGCCGGTCATGTCGGCGATGCGGTTCAGCAATTGCCCGCCGCGCCGCGCGGTCTGCTGGGTTGCTGCGACAAGCTCGGCGGCGTCTTCGGGTAGGTCCATCTTCTCCAGTTTGGCCTGCATGCCCAGGATGATGGTCAGCAGGTTCGAGAAATCATGCGCCAGCCCGCTGGTCATTTGCGCGGCCATCGCCCGGCGCCGGGTCTGCTGCAGGGCCACGCGGGCCTGTGTTTCCTCGGTGATGTCCACCGACATGATATAGACGCCGCCCGTGCCATCGGGCGTGAACGAAACACGGATACGGCGCGAATCTTGATCCTCGGTGAATTCGAACACCGAGGCCTGCCCGCCATAGGCCTGTTGCAGATGCGGCCGGACCCGCTCGTAGGCATGCGCGCCGAGCGCCTGCGAGATGTGCAGCCCCAGGATGTCCGACGGCCGCCCCGGCAGGACCGAACTGAGCCGCCGGTTGGAATAGTCGTACCGCCCCTCAGCATCCAGATGCGCGATATGGGCCGGCATCATCTCGGTGGTCATGCGGGTGCGCGCTTCGATCTCGGTCAGCTGGCGCTTGGCCTCTTCCAGCGCGCTGATCGTGGCCGCCAGTTGCCGGTTGGTCGCCGAAAGCTCTTCGGCATGGCTCAGCAACTGGTCCGACAGCTCCTCAGACCGGCTGCGCAGCAGCTCTTCGACCCGCTTGGTGCTGGTGATGTCGGTATAGACGGCAACCCAGCCACCGGTGGGCAGCGGCGCGCCCTCAATCGAGATCACCTGTCCGTTGGGGCGCACGCGCTCCATGTAGTGCGGCTCGAACGCCAAGGCCTGTTCGACCCGGACGCTGACCAGATCCTCGACCGATTGATCGTGGCCATATTCGCCCCGGCTGGCCAGAAAATGGATCGTGTCGCTGAACAGCGCACCGGGCTGCACCAGGGCTTCGGGCAGGTCGAACATTTCCTGAAAGCGCTTGTTGCTGACCACAAGGCGCAGCTTGTCGTCATAGATCGACAGGGCCTGACCGATCAGGTTCAGCCCTGCGGTGGTCATCTCTTTGATGCGCTGTTCGGAAATGTCCAAGCCGATCCTCCCCTGGGCACAGGCCTATCACCAGTTTTCGGGCAGGTGTAGGGGGGCCGGATGCGACCGGTTGGCCCCTAACCGGGTTTGCGGGCGATAATCCAGACGGGGTGATAGGTCAGGCGCACGCCTTCGGGGCCGGAAAACGCGGCGCGATAGCGTGTGCTGAAATCGGTCAGGTCGGCGCGGGTCCAGACCTGCGCCGCACGGCCGTTCACCCCGGTCTCACGCAGGTGGCGCAGCACGTCCAACGGCGTGTCGAACCACAGCGGTTGCCGATCCTGCCACAGGTCAAGGATTTCAACCTCGGGGCCGATGCCTGCGGCCAGATCATCAGGGGCGCACAAGCCGGGCGCGCGGGCGGCCGACCCCAGCGCGGAAAGCTCGGCGTACTGGTCCGGGCCGAATCCCGAAATGGCCACCCAGCCTTCGGGTGCGACCTCGTGCATCGCGCGGCGAACCACCGCCGCCGGATCGTCCAGCCATTGGACCGTCGAGGCCGAGGCGATCAGGTCGGGCAGCGCAGGCCATGTCACATTTCGGATATCGCCTTGCAGGAAATCCGCGCCCCATCGCCGCGCGGTGTCCCGGGCCTCGGCCATCAGGTCGTTGAGCGTGGACCGGGTGAACGAAAACTGCTGGTGCAGCGCCTCGGTCAGATGGCCGGTGCCGCAGCCGATTTCGAACAGGGTGCCAAACTGGCGGGGTGCCCCGAGATCGACCAGCCGCTGCGCCAACGCGCGGGCGATCCGGGCCTGCGGGCCAGCGGCGCAGTGATAGCTGCCGAAGCTGCGGCTGAAACTGCGCCGGATGCGGTCCGTCGGCATGGCGTTCATGCGAACCACTCCGCCCAGGTCTGCCCCGCCGCGAAAGGCTGGTGCGGGCCGGGGATGCGGCGCACGGTGTCCGATTGGCCCCAGGCCATTTCCTGCGCGGCCGTCGGCACGATGCGGTCCGAGGCGGAAATCCAGACCCGGTCGAACCCGGGATCGGGCGCAGGTCCGCGCGCCGCGATGGCCCGCAGTTCCTCGGCCGCCGCGGCGAAACCGATCCCGGGCGCGGGGCCATCCAGCCCGGCCCGGCGGCAGAACCGGGCAAAGCTGGCCGCGCTCAGACCATCGGCCGTGGCTGCTACCGTCTCGGGCGCGATGCCCCGGTCCGCATCCGCCGGAAACAGCGTACCGTTGACCGCAACCTTGCGGACACAGGTCAGCCCGTGACCCGCCAGCCAATGCGCGGCCGACGCGACGCCGAAGGAATAGGCCAGCAGGCGGACCGTGTCATAGTCGCCGGTTTCGGGCAACGCGTCGTCGAGGCTGCGATAGTCGTCAACCACAAGAACGTCCGCCGCCCCGGTCAGGCGCGCAAACGGCGCAGGCCCCAGCGCCCACCCGCCGAACACCAGCGTCAACTGCGCTCCACCGTCACGGGTTAACCAGTGCCGCCTCATGCGTCGCCCCGCGCCAGTTCGACCATGGCCGCCGTCACCCGGCTCAGCTCGTCGCCCGAGATCACATAGGGCGGCATACAGTAGATGTTGCGCGCGAAGGGACGCAGCCAGACACCGGTTTCCGGCGCCCGCCGATGCGCGATGCGCGGATCGACCGTGTGCTCCATCTCGATCACGCCTATGGCGCCCAGCACCCGCACATCGGCGACGCCGGGCAGGCCGCGCGCCGATGCCAGCTCGGCCTTCATCTGCGCCTCGATGGCCCGCACTCGAGCCTGCCAGCCGCCGTCTTCCAGCAGCCCCAGGCTGGCGATGCCGGCAGCGCAGGCCAGCGGATTGGCCATGTAGGTGGGCCCATGCATGAACACGCCAGCCTCGCTGTTGCCGATGCCATGGGCGACCTGTTCGGTGGTTACCGTTGCGGCGAACGAGATGTGCCCCCCCGTCAACGCCTTGCCCAGGCAGATGATGTCCGGCGTCACGCCCGCATGGGTGGTGGCAAACAGCTCTCCGGTACGGCCGAATCCGGTGGCGATTTCATCGAAGATCACCAGAACGTCATGGGCCTGACACAGAGCTTTGGCCCGGCGCAGCCACTCGGGGTGATAGAAATACATGCCGCCCGCGCCCTGCACGACCGGTTCAAGCACCAGCGCAGCCAGCCGGTGCGCTTTGTCCCGCAGCAACTGTCCCAGAGCGTCGAGCCCGTTCTGCGCCGGGTTTTCGGGCCAATCGCAGCTCAGGCGAACGGACGGGCGCGGCAGAAAGTGCTGGATCGACAGCGCGCCGCGGAACAGCCCGTGCATGCCGTTGACGGGGTCGCAGACGCTCATCGCCTTCCAGGTGTCGCCGTGATAGCCACCGCGGATCGTGGCGAACTCGACCTTGTCGGTGCGGCCATGGGCCATCTGGAACTGCACCGCCATCTTCATCGCCACCTCGATCGAGACCGAGCCGCTGTCGCAATAGAAGATCCGGTCCAGCCCGTCGGGCAGCAGGGCCACCATCTTGCGGCCCAAATCAATGGCGGGCCGGTGGGTCAGACCGCCGAACATGACATGGGGCATCCGGTCCAGCTGCTGCTGCATGGCGGCGGTGATCGCAGGGTGACGGTGCCCATGGATGGCGCACCACCACGAGGACATGGCGTCGATCATCTTCACCCCATCCTCGCGGTACAGATACACGCCCTCGGCCCGGTCGATCAGATGCATCGGGCCCGGGTCGGCCACGTTCGTGTAGGGGTGCCACAGGTGGCGGGCGTCAAATTCCAGCGGGGTCACAGGGCACCTCGGATCGTGTCCATGTCGATCGCCTCGAAGGCGTGAAGCAGGGTGTCGGGTGTCAGAGTCTCGATCCGGCCGAGGCGTCCCAGGTGGGGCACCTGCGACATCTGGATGATGGTTTGTTCGACCGCGGGCTCGGGGTCGCCGATAAAGGCCACGCCGACCACCGGGCAACCGGCGCCACGCAGCGCCATCAGAGACAGGGTCGTGTGGTTGATCGTGCCCAGGGCCGTCCGGGCCACCAGGATCACCGGCGCCTGCCAGCGGGCGAACAGGTCAAGGTAATAGGCCTGCCAGGTCAGCGGCACCATGACGCCCCCTGCCCCTTCGACCACCAGCGGGCGATCGGTCTGCGGCAGGGTCAGCCGGTCGAGGTCGATCTCGACCCCCTCGGCCTCGGCCGACAGGTGCGGCGAGGCGGGTAGGTTCAGCAGATAGGCCTCGGGCAAGACCGGTTGGCCGGACAGGCGCGCCACGATCTGGCTGTCGGTCTCCTCCTCAAGCCCCGATTGCACGGGTTTCCAGTACTGCGCCCCAAGGGCCGCGGTCAGCCCGGCGGAAAACACGGTTTTGCCGACGCCGGTGTCGGTTCCGGTCACGATCACTGTGGTCATGCGGGTCCTGCCTGTTGTTCGGCGATGGCCTGAAACACCGCCGTGATGTCCTGTGCGTCCACGTTGCCGGTGATCGAGACCCGCAGCCGCGAGCTGCCGCGCGGCACGGTGGGCGGGCGGATGCCGCGCACGTCAAACCCCAGCTGCTGGAGTTTCGCCGCGCGATCCATCGTGGCCGCGTCCTCGCCCACGATGACGGGCATGATCTGGCTGTGAAATCCGGTCAGACCGCACAAACGCGCGGCCTCGGCGTGGGTATGAGCCATCCGGTCGCGCGCGGCCAAAGTCAGGCCCGGGTTCTGCCCCACGGCCCGCAGCGCGCCCCGCACGATTGCGGCGTCCAACGGCGACGGAGCCGTCGCAAAGATGAACGGCCGTGCCCGGTTGATCAGGGTGTCGATCATTTCACGCGGTCCGCAGATCAGCCCGCCGCTGGCGCCCAGCCCCTTGCCGCAGGTGTGCAGGGTCAACACCTCGGCGTCCAACCCATGGGCCAGCCCTTGCCCGTTCGGGCCGAAGACGCCCGTGGCGTGGGCCTCGTCCACCACCAGAACCGCCTGCTCGGCTCGGGCCAGCTTGGCCAAGGCGGTCAACGGGGCCAAATCGCCCTCCATCGAATAGACGCTTTCGACCGCGATCCAGACCTGGCCCGTGCCGCCTTGCGCACGCCAGTCGGCCAACACCGCGCGAGCCGCCGAAATGTCGTTATGCGCAAAGCCACGGGTCTCGGCCCGACCCAGGCGCATGCCTTCATGCGCGCTGGCATGGACCAACTCGTCATGCAGGATCAGATCCCCAGCGCCGGGCAGGGTCGAGAAAATGGCTTGATTGGCCTGAAACCCGCCGCCCATGTACAGCGCCGCCTCGGCGCCGAAAAAGGCGGCGGCTTCGGCTTCCAGCGCCTCGTGCTCGGGGTGGTTGCCACGCAGCAGGCGCGACCCGCCCGAGCCCAGCGGAACGCCCCGGTCCAGCGCGTCCTGCGCCGCGCGCTTCAGAACGTCGGACCCGGCCAGACCCAGATAGTCGTTGGATGCGAAATCCAGCCCCGTGCGGGGCGCAAGCCTGCGCAGCCGATGGCGCGTTTCCAGCACCTTCAGCGCATTGCCCAGCCTTGCGGTCGCTGTCATTCGGCCGCGTCCACGCGGGCCTGGGACTCCGCCTCCATCGGCTGGATGCCCAGCTTGGCGAACAGGATCGCGTCCTTGCTTTCCTCGGGGTTTTCGGCGGTCAGCAGCGTGTCGCCGGCAAAGATCGAGTTGGCACCGGCAAAGAAGCACATGGCCTGCATCTCGTCGCTCATGTCGCTGCGGCCAGCGGACAGGCGGACATGGGATTTCGGCATCATGATCCGAGCCAGCGCGATGATGCGCACGAAATCGATCGGGTCGATCGGCTTGGCGTCAGCCAGCGGGGTGTCGGCCTGCGGCATCAGCATGTTGATCGGAACCGAGTCCGGCGCCTCGGGCAGGTTGGCCAGCGTCACCAGCATGTCGATCCGGTCCTCGCCGTTTTCGCCCATGCCCAGAATGCCACCCGAGCAGACCTTCATCCCCGCCTCGCGCACGCGGTTCAGCGTGTCGATCCGGTCGGCGAAGGTGCGGGTGGTGATGACCTCGGGGTAATAACGCTCGGACGTGTCGATGTTGTGGTTGTAATAATCCAGCCCGGCATCGCGCAGCTGCACCACCTGGGTGTCGTCCAGCATGCCCAGCGTCATACAGGTTTCCATGCCCATTTCCTTGACGCCCTGAATCATCGCCACCAGTGCATCCATGTCGCGCGCCTTCGGCTCTCGCCAGGCGGCGCCCATGCAGAACCGGGTCGAGCCGGACTCGCGCGCCTTGCGGGCCTCGGCCAGAACGCGCTCGACCTCGATCAGTTTCGAGGCGCTCAGCTTGGAGCCGTTGCGCGCGGATTGCGAGCAATAGGCGCAATCCTCGGCGCAGCCGCCGGTCTTGATAGACAGAAGCCGCGACATCTGCACCTTGTTGGGGTCAAAATTCTCGCGATGTACGGTCTGCGCCCGATACAGAAGATCCATCAGCGGCAGGTCATAGATGGCCTGAGCGGTTTCGCGGGTCCAGGTGTTCGATGTAGCCGACATTTTATAGATAATTTTTCCCGATGATTCAGATTTACCCGGGTTTATCAATAAAGCCAAAAAACGCAACATCCGCGATGTCACAGGCGCAGAAAATGACCGTGACCGCTAACGGCGATTCAACCGTGAAGTGGCTTCTTGTTCGCCGCCCGATAGGCCTGCACATAACCGCGCGCGACCGAACGGACAGCGCGACCGATCTGGGTGTATGCCTCATCCGGCAAATTGGCGAAAGATACTCGCGCGGACCAGTTCGGCGCATCGAAACCGCTGCCGTTCAGCAGCACGATCCCATAGTCCTCGGCCAGTTTGAACGCGATGTCCAACGGGTGGACGTTCTTCTTGATCCAGTCCACGACCTCTTCGCCGACGTATTTTCGCAGCCAGAATTCGAAGTCGATGATGCCGTAGTAGGCATCGTAGTGATCGCCCGGCTGGACCTCGATCCCCAATGCTTCGGTCAGCAGGTGGAACCGTCGATGCACCAGTTCGATACAGGCGGTCTGATAGGCTTTCTTTGTGTCGACCAGCTCGCAGAGCGAGAACAACGTCATCATGACCTGCTGCGGCAGGGACAATCCGGCAGTGTGGTTCAGAGCCACATCCCGGCTGTCGGCCACCAGCCTGTCGACGAATTTGATCTCGCTGGGGTGCAGGCTGAGCGTGCCGTAACGCTTCTCGAGCTTCTGCTTGATCTCGGCCGGGTGCGCGGCGAGCTTTTCGTCGAAGATATTATCCTGCGCGACGGCGATCACGCCGAGCCGCCAACCGGTGCAGCCGAAATATTTCGAATAGGAATAAACACCGATCGTGTTGCGGGGCATGTAGCCCATGACCGAGGTGAAATCATGTACGAAAGTGCCGTACACATCATCGGTCAGGATAATCAGGTCCGGCCTGTGGTTCTCGACCAAATCCGCGAGTTTGCGCAGAGAAGCATCGTTAAGGGCCACCGACGACGGATTGCCCGGATTGACCAGAAAGAAGGCCTTGACCTTGGGGTCCTTCAGCTTTTCGACTGCAGCATCGGTCAGTTGGAACCCATCTTCCTCGTCTGTTTCCACGTGAACGGACTCGAGGCTGTAATCCTCAAGTTCGGGCATTTCGAGGTAGGGCGTGAAGATCGGCGTGCACAGGGCGATCGTGTCGCCCGGGTTCAACAGCCGGTTGGCCTTGAGCGATTTGAAGATATAGCACATGGCCGCCGTGCCGCCTTCCACCGCAAACAGGTCGAACTGCGCATCGGGACGGTGCCCGGCACACATGGCCCACATCAGGTATTCGTGGGCGATGGCGGCGTTGTGCTTAAGAATACGGTCGGGAACAGGGTAGTTGTCGCCGATGATCGAGTCCGTCAGTTCGTGCACGAATTCGTCAGCGTCGAAACCAAAGGCCCGGATGGCGTGGTCGACCACATCCAAAAGCGTGTCGGCGCCCGGCATCTCGGAATTGGCCCGGCCCCACTCCAACAGACGGTCATGGCAACCTGCCATTGCCGGCATCCCCCCCAGACCCGCCGGATGATTCATGACGCGGCGCGACTCGGTCACCGCAAACTGGCCAAGCGCAAAGAACGCTTCACGCGGGCGGGTGGCGACCCAATTGGGATTGCCCCGGCCGGCATTCAAAAAGGCGCTGTTGGATTTACGCGCCTCGACCGAGGCCAGCTTGATCAACTCGTCCTTGATCTGAAAGGGGCTGAGGGCTTCGTAATCGTGCAGCTTCAATCTGTCCATGTCTCAAGACCTTTCCAAATCAACTCAGGATCAAAACGACGACCATCCCAAATATCGTCAGCAGTGTGTTTCCGATCGCGTAGGGCATGCCGTAGCCCAGGGCTGGAATCCGGCTTTGCGCGGCCTCCTGGATCATGCCGAGCGCAGCCGTCGTGGTCCGGGCGCCCGCGCAGGCGCCAAACAGGATGGCGGGATGAAACTTGAATATGTAATGCCCGACATAAACCGAGAAAATCATCGGCAAAGACGTGGCCACAATACCCCATAACAACAGCGCGATACCCGCCTGCTGCAAACCGGCCACGAAACCGGGCCCGGCCGATATCCCGATGACCGCAATGAAGACATTCAGGCCCAGCGTATTCATCAACCACAGCGACGGTGCGGGAATGCGACCGAAGGTCGGGTGAACGGTGCGCAGCCACCCCAGCAGCAGCCCGGCCAGCAACGCGCCACCAGTGGTAGACAGGCTGATCGGAAAACCGCCCATTGTAATTGCAAGCGTGCCGATGACACCCCCGATGAAAATGCCCCAGCCCACAAAGGCCAGATCGGTCGTGTCAACGGGCCGGTCGGCGTACCCGATTTCGGCGATGGCCGCCTCGACATGGCGCTTGCTGCCCAGAATGGTCAGAATGTCACCGCGATGCAGAACCGTGCCCGGCAGCAGCGGCAGATCAATCATATTGCGCGTCAGCTTCGACACATACACGCCACGGGCCTGAGGCATCTTGCTGAGCTCATCCAATGTCTTGCCGTGCACGTCCTTGCTTGTGATCAAAACGTCCAGTTTTTCCGATGGGATACTCAGCAGCTCGGGCGCATCGGTTTCTTTGAGGCTGGGCTCCAGCGCTCCGACAAGATCACCGCGTCGGCCTGAGAACATCACGACATCACCCGCTTGCAGCACCGTGTCCGCGTCAACCTCAACGATCTTGCCACCTCGGCTGAGGCGTTCGGCATAGACGCGGACACCGGGCAACAGGTCGTTGACGGGCTGGCCGAGCAATTCGCTGCCTTCGGGAATCTCAAAAGCGCGCGCCTCGATCGCGCGATAGGCCGAAACGATGCCGCCTCCGGTCTCGACATCTTCGCCGCCACTCAGCTTGGCCTCGTATTCCTTGCAGGCGGCCACCAGGTCAACACCGATCAGGCGCGGGCCGATCTTGGCCAGAATGATAGCCGACCCGATCGTGCCGTAGATATATGTCACCGCATAGGCGACCGGGATCTGGTTGGAATAGGTTTTGGCCTGCTCGGCCGACAAACCCAACTGGTTGATCTGGTCCGTCGCCACTCCGATCGCCGCAGAAATCGTTTGCGAGCCGGCATACAGGCCCGCGGCGTAGCCAAGCTCGAGCCCGGCGATCTTGGCCGACACGACCGGAACGATCAGACACAGGGCTAAAACACTTAGCGCAAAAAGCACCTCGCGCGCGCCGTCAACCTTGAGGCCGCGAATGAACTGCGGCCCAACGCCGTAGCCAACTGCGAAGATGAACAGGATGAAGAAGGTGGACTTCACCGCTGAATCGATACTGATCTGTGCCTGCCCGATCACGACGGCCGCCAACAGGGTGCCCGTGACCGAACCCAGACTGAACCCCATGACCTTGATTGGTCCGACCAAAAACCCGATGCCGATGGCGAGAAAGACAGCCAGTTCCGGATAGGTTTGCAGGATATTCACCAGCCAATCGACCATACTGCGCCTTTCGGGTTTGTTACGTCGCTCAGTCCACCCTGAACGTCAGCTGTCCGGAGGCCCGGACGATTGCGATCAGCGCAGGAATTTCCAAGGTCACGATACCCCACGGGTACCGTTTGTCCATTGAATTATCTGAATTTGTTTGGCGTCCGAGCCGCGCGGAGTTGTGTCCGCCAGCGGCGGCACAGGTTTGGAAAATCGTCGGCAACCGCCTGGATCAATCGAACCTGCGCACTGATTTCGGCCCCTGCGATGTCACGGAATGCAGGGACAGCGAATGATCCATGTTCCGCATACGGTGGCGCAGCATTTCACGTCCAAGCCGCGCCAAATCAGCTGCGTAGTCAGGGTTTGCGGCAACATTCTTGGCCTCGCCCCGACCGTGGTGGTCGAACAACAACGGCGGCAGGTCGGCTGCAAACTCGACCAGGGTAAAGCGTTCGTCACGCAGGATGCCCAGACACGAGTCGCTGTGACCCGTCCCAAGGTCACCCTGAAACTGAGTGGGCGTCAGCGGATCGGCAAAGTCCAGCTCACTAAAGGAATACCGGCGCCAGTCCCGAGGCACGGCACCACGCAGCAGCGGCAACAAGGATCGACCATCCATCGAGTTCGGGATCTCTTGCCCTACCCAGTCCAGGATCGTGGGTGCGACATCAATTGACTCGGTCGGCACTTCGACACGCTGGCCGGCCATCTGAGCATTGCCAGGCATACGAATGATCAGCGGCGTGTGGTAAGCCGCGTCATACACCGACATTTTGCCCCAGGAATAATGATCGCCCAGCATCTCGCCATGATCCGCGGTGATCACCACCAGCGTGTCATCGTACTGGCCGCTGTCCTTGAGAAACCGGATGACCCGGCCGATATGATGGTCGACCTCGGTTGCCAATCCAAGATAGACGGCCCGCAGGGTCTGAGTGTTCTCATCCGTCGGCTCCACCTCGGCAAAACCTTGCACGCAGTCTTTTGGTGTATTCGAGGCCAGAGCGGGTCCAAAGAACGGGTGCCCGACCTTTTCGTCCTCCGGGCTGGGCAGACGGTTTGGCAAAGGCAACGCGTTGGGATCGTACATCCGGTTGTAGGGCGCGGGCGCCACCAGTGGCGGATGCGGTCGGATATACGTCAAATGCGCGAACCATCCCGAGTTCCGATAGGCGGCAATTCCGTCCAGAAAACCGTTGGTTAGAAATGCGGTGTCGCTGTCCTCGGCCGTGTAGAGGGCCGGGTCGTTCAATTTTGGGGCCGACCCATCCGGCGAAACCGGCTTGTAGAGATCCCAGTAGTCTTCAAACTCGTATCCCCGGCGCATTAAGTAGGAACGCCAAGGATAGGACTCCTCAAGGCGCATTTCGAGTACTTCGTGAAACCCGTGCATCGGATTTTCGTAGGTCTTCACCGACGGATCATTCGGATGATGAACCCGTGGATCGGCCGAGGTGTCCGTATAGCCGAACAGCATCGGCAGATAGCCGGCTTTTCGCATCTCGGTCGCGATGTTCGGCGTGTCATGGCGCAGCGGCGTGCCATTGCGGACCGAACGATGGTTCATCGCGTATTGCCCGGTCAGGATAGAGGCGCGGGACGGTCCGCAGGGATTGGTTACGGAAAAATGCCGGTCGAACGAAACGGCCTCGTCCATGAAGGCGCGCAGATTGGGCAGGTTGACATGATCAGCCAGAGCACCGCGCAGACAATCGGCCCGCAATTGGTCGATGATGATGAAAAGAACGTTTCCTGCTTGGCTCATGCCGTGATTCCCATTGGAAAACTGGTGTTCGACGGTGCGGACTGTGTCGGGGTTCCCTCGGGCAGGCAACCGGTTTTGCGCCAATTCTCGACTCTAGGGCGACCCGGGCCGTGCAAACCGGTAACCCCCGCATCCAAATCGCCGCCCGGTTGAACAAAGCCATTGCGGCCCGGAACGGTTTCCCGTCTGATACCGGCATGACGAAACCCTCGATTGCAGTCGAACAGGAAGGCGGCACAGCGCGCGTGATTGTGTCTGGCGAAATGCTGACACAGTCGTTGAGCGCCGTCGAAGACGCCTTTCGCGCCACCCGTCCGGATGCGGCGCATGTGACGGTCGACATGTCCGACATCGATGCGCTGGACACCGGCGGCGCGTGGCTGATCGCGGACCTGAAAAACCGCTGCGCAGCCATAGGGGCGACCGTGGCTTTCGACGGGTTGAAACCGGCACATTCCGCGCTGCTGGAAACCGTCTCGGAGAACATTCCCAAGGACATTCCCGCCGAGGCCCCACCAAAAGGATTCATGCCATGGCTTGAGAGCCTGGGCCAATCAACGGTGGGCGCCGGGCGCGACACCATGTCGATTCTCGGCTTTCTGGGCCTGACCCTGCACCGGCTGGGCCGCACGATGATCATGCCGTGGCGCCTGCGCCGCGCGGCGGTCGTGTCGCAGATGGAGGAAACCGGGTTCAAGGCCCTGCCCATCGTGGCGCTGATGGGGTTTCTGATCGGCGTGGTGCTGGCTTTTCAGGGGGCCACCCAGTTGAAACAGTTCGGCGCGGAAATTTTCGTGGTCGAGCTGATCTCGATCTCGGTATTGCGCGAGCTGGGTATCCTGCTGACCGCCATCATCGTGGCTGGTCGATCCGGCTCGGCCTTCACGGCCTCGATCGGCTCGATGAAAGTGCAGGAAGAAATCGACGCCATGCGCACATTGGGTCTGGACCCGATCGAGGTGCTCGTCATACCACGGGTTCTTGCACTGCTTATCATGCTGCCGATCCTGGGCTTCGTGGCCGACATCGCAGGCCTTTTTGGCGGCGCCCTAATGAGCTGGATCGATCTGGGCGTCAGCCCCGGAATGTTCATTACTCGCCTGAAGGAAAACACCAGCGTCTGGCACCTGGCGGTTGGGCTGATCAAGGCGCCGTTCTTTGCCATGGTCATCGGGGTAATCGCCTGTTGGCAGGCAATGCAGGTCAAGGGTTCCGCCCAAAGCGTCGGCCAACGCACCACCGCGTCAGTTGTTCAGTCGATTTTCATGGTCATTGCCATTGACGCGCTGTTTTCCATTTTCTTCTCCGAGATCGGTGTCTGACATGGATGGATCTGCTCAGACATCGACCGCCAAGCTGGACGCGCAGCGCGAAGCGGTGATCCGTGTGCGCAATCTGCGCAACCAGTTCGGTCCGCAGGTGGTGCATGACGATCTGAACCTGGATGTCTGGCGCGGCGAAGTGCTGGGCATTGTCGGCGGGTCCGGGACCGGCAAGTCCGTCCTTCTGCGCACCATAGTCGGGCTGAACAAACCCGCGGCAGGCAGTATCGAAGTTTTGGGTGTCGACGTGCTGAACGGTCCCGAGGCCGACCGACGCCGCATCGAGAAACGCTGGGGCGTGGCCTTTCAGGACGGGGCACTGTTTTCCTCGCTGACCGTGCTTCAGAACGTCATGGCCCCATTGCGCGAACACACCGGCCTGAGCGAGAGCTTGATGCGGGCGCTCGGCAGCCTCAAGATCAGCCTTGTGGGGCTGCCACAGCTGAGTTGCGGCAAGTTCCCGTCAGAGCTGTCAGGCGGAATGCGCAAGCGGGCCGCGCTGGCCCGAGCATTGGCATTGGACCCCGAGATCGTGTTTCTGGACGAGCCCACCGCCGGGCTGGATCCCATCGGCGCCGCGGCCTACGACGAATTGATCGGAGAATTGCAACAGGCCTTGGGATTGACCGTATTCATGGTAACACATGACCTGGACAGCCTGTACGCGATCTGCGACCGCGTTGCGGTTCTTGCAGAAAAGCGCGTGCTGGTGGAAGGTCCGATTGAAGACATGACCAAGGTCGACCACCCTTGGGTGCAGGAGTACTTCACAGGCCCCCGGGCCCGCGCGGCGCAACAGAAGGGGCAGGACAGGTAGAGGCGATGGAAACCCGGGCGAACTATATCCTGATCGGCGCGTTTACACTGGCGGGCATCCTGAGCGCGTTCGGCTTCTTCCTGTGGCTGGCCAAGTTCGAAGTCACGCGCCAATACGCTTACTATGACGTGCTGTTCGACAACGTGTCGGGCCTGTCAGCCGCCGGTGGCGTCAGCTATAACGGCCTGCCCGTGGGGCAGGTCATTTCGCTGGACCTGGATGACGATGATCCATCCAAAGTAAGGGTCCGGCTTGAGGTTGATGCTGACATTCCGGTGACCACGGACACGATCGCGCAGTTGCAGTCGCTTGGGGTGACCGGCGTCAGCTATGTCGAGCTGTCGGGCGGGTCGCCCGATGCCGAGAGGTTGCCGCAGAACAGTGTCATCAAAAGCAAGCGCAGCGCCATCCAATCCCTGTTCGAAGGCGCACCCAAGGTCCTGGACGAGGCGGTGACCTTGCTGGAGAACCTGAACGCAGTGGTGGATGACAACAATCGCAAAGCCGTGTCGGATATCCTCGACAACCTGGCTTCGGCCTCGGGCCGGCTGGACAAGACCCTGAACGATTTTGAATCCCTGTCCAGCGATCTGGGCGGCGCGGCAAAGGACATCGGGGCCTTCACCAAACGCCTGGACCAGTTGGCCGATACCGCAGAAACCACGCTGACCACCGGAACTGATACGCTGAACAGCATCAAAACGGCCTCGGAATCGGCAAAAACCGCACTGGACAGCGCGAACCAGACGCTGGCCACGGCCAACAAGGTCATCGAAGACGACGTCCGCCCCTTCATCGAGCGCGGGTCACAACTCGCGGACCGCCTGATCGGGCTGTCGGATGAAGCCGCGGTCACCATGGCAACAGTGAACAACACGTTTGCAAACGCCAACCAAACGCTCGACTCGGTGACCTCGGCCATGGATACGGCGAAAGGAACTCTGGCATCCGCAGAACGCGCGTTCGACTCGGCCAATCGCGTGATGGACGTAGATGTCGCACAGGTTGTTGACGACATCCGAAACGCCGCCACCAAAGTGGCCGAAACGGTAACGAACGTTACCGACAAGATCGACCAGATTTCAGCGGACGTTCTGAGCGCGTCGCAATCGGCATCGGACCTGTTGGGAACGATCGACGGCATCGTTCAACAAAACCGCCGGCAGGTTTCAGACTTCCTGCGGGTCGGACTGCCTCAATTCGTTCGTTTCGTGGAAGAATCCCAACGCCTTGTCATCAGTCTGGACCGTCTTGTCGACAAGGTCGAGCGCGACCCCGCGCGTTTCCTTCTGGGCACCCAAGCATCGGAGTTCCGTCAATGATCAGGCCCCTTTTTCTGACCCTTGCAATCACGACGCTGGGCGGATGTGCCGGTCTGGGCACGTTGAAACAGGCCTCGAAACCGAACGACCTGTATCTGCTGACCCCCAAGAGCACGTTCTCGCAGTCTTTGCCCCGGGTGCAGAAACAGATCGTCATCCAGGAACCCACTGCGACCGCTGCGGTGAACACCGACCAGATTGCCGTGCAGCCGACGCCCCTTCAGGTTCAGTATCTGCCGCGTGCCCGGTGGGTGGACCGAGCACCTTTGATCGTTCAGGCTTTGATGGTCGAAAGCTTTGAAAACAGCGGTCGCGTCGCCGCCGTGGGCCGTTCGACGGTCGGCTTGCGCGCCGACTACATCATCGTTCCGGACCTGCGCGAGTTTCAAGGGATTGTCGTCGGAGAAACCGAAAACTCGAAAACCGTAAAAATCGAAGTGCGAATGAACATCAAGATCATCGACGAGTTCGAAGACAAGATCATCGCTTCAAGCTCGTTCCAGGAAGCCGTTGTCTCGACCAGCGACGAGACGCCGGATCTTGTTACCGCTTTTGACACCGCCTTGGGCAAAACCATGCGAGACGCAGTTGAGTGGAGCGTGCGGAAGATTCATTCGCACGCTGCCAACAATCCGCGCCCGTCGTTGAACTGACACGGATTGCCCACCCTTTATTTTGACAGGGATTGCGCCAGACGCATCAGGGTCACGGCTTCGGTCCGGTACCCGAAAGGATCGGCCCCACGGGCTGTGTTGCCCATCGCGATTGCATCATCATAGCTCCAGTCGGACAGGTAAGTGCCGCCGCGCAACAACTGGCCGAAACCTGCAATCGCGACGGAAAACCTCACGTCGTCCGTCTGGCGGCCCTGCCCGTCCAAGATCGGTTGCTCGATCAACTGGCCGCGCGTGTCGCCGGGTGTTTTGTACCGCAGCTTGAAATAGCCGATTTCATCACTGCCCGAAGCGGGGGCGGTGTTTCCATACCGTAGCGGTGCATTGCGAATTGCGTTGGAGCCGACCGGCGTGACTTCGTAAATCGCGGTCACGCTGTGGCCAGCACCTATGTCGCCCGCATCAACAGTGTCATTCAAAAAGTCCTCGCGGCGCAAAGCGCGGGTTTCGTACCCGATCAGGCGGTATTCGGCGATTTGGGCAGGGTTGAATTCGACCTGAATCTTGACGTCGTTGGCAATTGGAAACAGCGCACCGGTCAGTTGGTCAACCAGCACTTTGCGGGCCTCGCCCAGCGTGTCGATGTAAGCCGCCTGACCGTTTCCGTTCTGGGCCAGGGCCTGCATCGTCGCGTCATCAAGGTTACCGCGCCCGAAACCCAGAACGCTCAGGTATGTTCCGCTGTCGCGCTTGTCAGAGATAAACTCCTTGAGAGCTTCGGGATCGGACAGGCCAACGTTGAAATCCCCGTCCGTGGCCAGAATGACCCGCGTCACCTCGCCCTCGGCGGCCATGTCTTCAGCAACCTGATAGGCTTGCTGAAGCCCGGCTTGTCCCGCTGTGGACCCGCCCGCGTCCAATTGTTCGAGCGCCCGCAGGATCTTGGCCTGATCGGCTGCAGATGTCGGCTCCAGAACCTGGCCCGCACTGCCAGCATAGGTCACGATCGACACCTGATCCTCGGGTCGCAACTTGGGCAACATCAGGCGCAAGGACCGTTTCAACAAGGGCAACTTGCTGGCGTCCTGCATCGAGCCCGAGGTGTCGATGAGAAAGACAAGATTGAGCGCCGGACGCTCCTCGATCACCGGAAGCGTTCCCTGAATGCCAATATGGACCAGTCGAGTACCGGTATTCCAGGGGCTGGGCATGACCGTGATGCTTGGCTGAAACGGCACCGCGCCGTCCGGCGCCGGATAGGAATAGGGAAAATAGTTTACCATTTCTTCAATCCGCACCGCGTCACGCGGGGGCAAGTGACCAGCCAGAAGCGAGGACCTGACGATGGCGTAAGATGCGGTATCGACGTCAATCGAAAACGTGGAAACCGGTTCTTCCGCGGTGACCTTGAGTGAGTTGGTTTCGGCGTTTGCAAATTCTTCGGACGACTGCTCGGGTCGCGCTGGCGGACGAAAAGCGTCGCTCGAAACCGAAGGGGCCACTGTGCTGTCGGCGAGGCGGCCTTGCGAAAGAAGGCTGCGTTTTGCCAGAGGTTCCCGGGCTTCATCCACAACCATCGGCGCTTCGACAACGGGTTCCTCGAGATCCATCTCGGCCGTTTCAGCGTCTGATCGACCGGTTGGCCGAACCGCCTGCGGCTGGCCGATCACCCGGGTCTCGGTACCGAACCTGGGGGACAGCACACCGTCCCGTGTCTGCGGCACGATCATGATCAGCGCAACGGCAGCGATGGCTGTTGTAGCGGCCAGCGTGCCGCGGGTCGAAATTGCATTCAACATGGCTTTGGTTCCTTCTGTCACGCGGGCCAACGGGCCTCGCTTGACATTGGGACGCGTACCGGGTCGGGATCCTTGGAGATCAGCAAAGTTTTTTCTGGCCAGCTCCAAATTGACGGCCCGCCGCTTTTCATCTGCTGCAGGCGTTGCGGCATCCATCAGTGTTTTCAGATCATCGAGCTCATCACTCATTGGGCAAGCTCCTCTTGTTTGATCGCGCGCAGGCGCTTTCGGGCTTCGGACAGGCGCCATGAGACCGTGCCCTCGGACACGCCCAGCACGTCGGCGGCCTGTGCATGGGTCATTTCATCATCCAGCGTCAGCGCCAGTGTCTGACGCAGATCTTCGGGCAAGCTCTGCATGGCCCGTTGCAGCCATGACAGGGCCTCGGCCGTCTCGACGGCTTCGGCGCGCCGCATCTTTTCCACATCGCCCCAGCCGATTGCTGCACGGTTTCGGCTGGCCGTTCGACGCCGCGCATCGTGTGCCGCGTTGCAGACGACCCGATACAGCCAGGTCGTGAACTTTGAACTCGCTCGAAAGCCGACAATTTTGGCGGGCAAGGCGGCACATATGTCCTGCGTCAGATCTTCGGCGACCTCGGCGCTGCCGGTCAGCCGAAAGGCCAGCCGGAACACGCGGTCATAGTGCCGCCCAAGCAGCGTCGCGAACGCTTCCGCGTCCCCGTTGGTGGCCGCATGGGCCAATTCTTCATCCGAGGTCAGTTTGCTCATTCTGACTATTCAGACGCAAGACAGGAACGGATCCTTGGAACATTCGAGAAAAAATCAGAAATGGCTCGCCGACGCCTTCTGCCAATCCGCTGCAAATTCCTGCGGCACTGAATCTTTCAACAAGGCACCTGGCTCGATAAAGGTGTAAAGTTCCGCGTATGAGCACTCGCGCTCGTTGGCAATTCGGCGGTAGATATCGGATGGGCCGAGGTCAGATACGCGCTCTTTCCCCATTGCACCCAGTATTTCGCGAAAGCTTTCCAGGGTGGCGTCATGAAAGCGGTGAACCCGCTTGCGTTTCTGCGGCACGTTGACCGCGCGGCCGCGAATGGGATCCTGTGTTGCGACGCCCGACGGGCAGCGGTTCGTATTGCAATGCAGGGCCTGAATGCAGCCCACGGCGAACATCATCGCCCGCGCCGCATTGCACATGTCAGCCCCCAGCGCGAATTTCTCGATCATGTCATAGCCGGTTGCCACTTTGCCTGAACAGATCACCCGGATCTTGTCCCGCAGACCTACTCCGCGCAGACAGTTGTTCACGAAGATCAGCCCTTCGTTCAACGGTACGCCCAGACGGTTGGTGAATTCCACAGGCGCCGCGCCGGTCCCGCCCTCGGCCCCGTCCACGGTGATGAAATCGGGCAGAATGCCCGTTTCCAGCATGGCCTTGCAGATCCCCATGAACTCGGACCGGTTGCCGATGCACAGCTTGAACCCGACCGGTTTGCCCCCGGACATTTCGCGCAGGTGCTGCACAAAATGCATAAGGCCCGTTGGCCCGTCAAAGGCCGAGTGAATGGGTGGCGAAATCACATCCTGATGCACGGGTACGCCACGAATAAGAGCGATCTCTTCATCGACCTTGGCCGCCGGCAGAACACCGCCATGGGACGGTTTCGCGCCTTGGGACAGTTTGATCTCAATCGCCTTCACGACATCCTTCTGGGCATTCTGGGCGAACTTGTCCTTGTCAAAGCCGCCCTCTGCCGTCCGACAACCGAAGTATCCGGTGCCAATCTGCCAGATGATATCACCGCCTTCGGCAAGATGGTGCGGCGACAGCCCGCCCTCGCCCGTGTTGTGTGCGAAACCGCCATCCTTGGCCCCGCCGTTCAGGGCGCGGATTGCGTTGGCGCTGAGTGCCCCGAAGCTCATCGCTGAAACGTTCAGCCGCGATGCAAGATAGGGCTTTTCACACTGAGGACCGCCAAGCATCACACGCTCTTCGCTTTCCGGAACGTCCTTGGGCGCAAGCGAGTGATTGGCCCGGTGATATCCGACTTCGGTGATATCGTACTGGGTGCCGAAGGCCTGAGTGTCGACCTGTCCCTTTGCTCGTGAATACACCAGCGCGCGAATGATCCTATTGAAGGGCCGCCCGCTTTCGTTGGTTTCCACGAAATACTGGCGGATTTCCGGGCTGACGAACTCCAGCATATACCGGAAATGGCCCAGAACCGGATAGTTGTTCAGTACGTTGTGTTTGGTGGTCAGCATGTCGTACAGCCCGACCAACGCGTAAGGGACCAGCAAAATCAGCAGCCAGAATGCCGGAGGCCAGTACAAACCCCAGACCACGGTCAAAGGCAGAACCACATAGGTCACAACATAATATATTCGACGTACGATCATCTTGCTCTCCCTTGGGCCAATCGGTCAGAGGTTGGCCTTGAGTTCCTTGACCCAGTTGTCCCACTGCGCATGTTCACCCTTGGCCAGCAGGATGCCTTCTTTCAGTTTCGACATGCCGAAACCCCAGGCCATCTTGGTATCGATATGCGGAGGCATGACCAACTCGCCGGGCGTGACCATGGCGTCGATGATGAATGGCTTTCGGCTCTCTTTGGCCCGCGCGACGGCCTCGGGGATGTCAGCCGCATGTTCCACACGGACCCCATCCCCACCGCAAACCCTCGCGTATTCCGCAAAGTCCGGGTTCACCAGATCGGTAGCAGCGGGGTTCAGCGGATAACCCGCCACCTCCATCTCCATCTTCACGAAGCCCAGCGTCTGGTTGTTAAAGACCAGCACCTTAATGGGCCACTCGTAGCGCACGGCAGTCACGAAATCCTGCATGGACATGCCGAAACCGCCATCACCGCAGAACGCCCAAACCTCGCGCTTCGGATCCAGCGCGGCGGCTCCCAACGCCGACGGCAACCCGGACCCCAGTGACGAATGGTTGAACGACCCCACCATGCGCCGTCCGCCTTTCATCCGGGTCTGACGCGCCACCCAGACCGTGCATTCGCCGATATCCATTGCAAATATCGCGTCATCGGCAGCCTGGTTGGAGACCTGCCGCGCGAATAGCTGCGGGTGGAGTGGCTCGGTGTCGCGCTCGAGACTGGAGTCGCGGTCTTGCTGCGCCAGCCATTTCGTACACAGCTTGACCTGACGATCGGCAAACGCCCTGTCGTCCTTTGCTGCCAGCTTTGGCAAGAGCAGATCCAGCGTCGCGCCCACATCCCCCAGCAATCCCGATGCGATGGGCGCGCGGCGTCCCAGATGTTCGACGTTGCGATCGATCTGGATGATTTTCGCTTTTTCCGGCAGGAACCACTCGTATGGGAAGTCCGTCCCCAGCATCACCAGCACATCGCAGTCGCGCACTGCGTGATACCCGCCGGGATTGCCGATCAACCCGGTCATCCCGACCACGTTGGGATCATCATAGTCAAAAATGTCCTTGCCCTTGAGGGAATGCGTGATCGGCGCGTTCAGCCGCTGCGACAGAGCCAGAACCTTGTCCTTGGCTTCTCTGCATCCCACGCCGGCGAAAAGGGCGACTTTCCTGCCCGCGTTGATGATCTCGGCCGCACGGTCGATTTCGGATTTGGGCGGGATCAGCGTTGATGGCGTTTTCAGGATCGGGTGCAGTTGGTGCAAGCTGGGCACCTGCTGTTCGGATACGTCGATGGGCAGTTCTATCCGCACGACCTCGCGGTTGATCAAGGCGCGTTGCACGGCAATCTGAGCCAGTCGCGGCATCTGGTCCGGCGAATTGATCACGGCCTGATAGCCGCAGACATCCTCGAACACTTTCTCAAGATTGACTTCCTGGTGGTATCCGGTCCCGCGCTCCCGATGAGCAACCTGACCTGTGATCGCCACGACCCCTGCACCCTCACGCCGGGCGTTGTACAGTCCATTGATCAGGTGAAGCGCTCCGGGACCGACGGTTCCGGCACAAATCCCGATCCCGCCGGTCAGATGCGCCTGGGCATAGGCTGCGTAGGCTGCGTTTTCCTCGTGCCTGACCCCGATCCATTCGAACCGGCTATCCCCGCGCATGGCTTCAAGCAGGGGGTTGAGCGCATCGCCCGTCACGCCGAAGATCTGGCGCCCTCCGGCATCCGCGAGAATATCCAGCAATACCTTGCATACGGAATTCGACGTCATGACCTGCCCTCTGGTTCCGACCCCATCGGGCCTGTCCCGATAGATCGTGGGCAGGTTGCCCTTTGATTGCAAGCCTTTGTACGGCCACCCCTAGCATCGGGCGGATTTGCGGTGGCTTGGTTGCGGCGGTTGAACCCGGGCGGCACAGCCGCTATCCAAATCCAAACCCCACAGGCGGAGAAGCGTCCTTGGCCAAAACTCAGGCGGCAGTTTCGGGGAAGCCCATGATGTACGCCGCCGTCTTTGTCGGCGGGGCGGCTGGGTCGATCCTGCGCGAACTGTTTGCGCTGGAAATCCCGGGGATGCCGTTGCTGACATCGACCTTCGGCATCAATGTTGTGGCCTGTTTCATTCTGGGATGGCTCTACGCCATACGGGGCCGGGTGCATGCCCATGTTCTGCACCTCGGGGCCGTTGGTTTCTGCGGCGGATTGTCGACGTTTTCGTCCTTTGCCGCCGAACTGGAACGGATCGCTGAAACCGACGGCTGGTCGGTCATCTTCCCGTTGGCGGCCGAAGTCATCTGCGGTTTGGGCGCGGCCATTCTGGGCGAGGCAATCGGACGCCGCCGCCGCTCAGGAGGATCGGCCGAATGACCGACCTGTATCTGCATGCGGTGTTTGGGCTGGGCGGCGGACTGGGAGCAGTCCTTCGCCACTGGGTCGCGCGGGCCATCACCCACGACCTGCCGGTCTCGACGCTGGTCGTGAACGTATTGGGCAGCCTGTTGTTGGGGCTTTGGATCGGCTACCTCGGCGGGCCCGTGGAGATGGCCGAAGAAGAAAAGCGCCTGGTTTTCGGTTTTTGCGGAGGGTTCACGACATTCTCCAGCTTTGCCTACCAGTCTCTTGAACTGCAGCGTGAGCGGACGATTGTCTTTGCGGGTGGAAACATCCTGCTCAGCCTCGGACTGTGCTGGCTAGCCTTGTGGCTGGGACTGTGGGTGATGGGCTAGCCGGTCGCTACATGCCCGGCATATGCATCCGCATTGCAAGATTACCCAGGATCCAAACCGTTCCAAGAATGATGATCAGCAGAACCAGCGTCGAGAACAGGACCAAATCCAGATCTTCACGGCTGCTGCGGCGACGGTCGATATGCAGGAAATAGACCAGTTGAACGATCAACTGCGCCAGACCCAACAGCCCAATTGCAAGATAGACACCCTTGGTCTCGATGCCGAACCAGTAGGCGATCGCAAATACGGTGAGTGTCAGCAACAGCGAGCCGCCATAGCCGATCACATACCGGCGCCGCTCGCGCCTGTGCATCTCGGACCGTTTATCCATAGGTCAGCCCTCCGAAATACACGATGGTGATGATGCCGATCCAGATCAGGTCAAGGAAGTGCCAGAACAGCGCCAGCCGCACCACGCGCGAAATCACGAGGTCGGTCATCCCCATGACCCGCAGTTGAATGCCCAGAACGACCAGCCACACACAGCCCGCGGCCACATGCAGCCCGTGCAGAGGCACCAGCCCGTAGAAGGCGGACAGGAAACCGCTGCGCTGCGGGATGCCGCCCTTGTCCGCCATCGACATGAAATCGCGGATCTCGAGGACCAGAAAACTCAGCCCAAGCAGCAGCGTAACCCCGAACCACAGGACGATCCGACCGCGCGGCAGGTTGTATTTCAGCGCCAGCATGGCAAGTCCAACAGTCAGGCTGCTGGTCAACAAGATCAGCGTCTGGGCAAAGATGCTGTAGAGATCGAACAACTCGTGCGGACCCGGACCACCGGCCTGCGCGTCGATCATGGTGATGTAGACGCCGAACATCAGCCCGAAATAGACTAGGTCGCTCATCAGAAAGACCCAGAAACCGAAGGTCACCACTTCGGTCGCCTTGTGCGCGCTGGCATGACGCCGCCCAAGGTTCAGACCGGGGTAACTGTGGGTTGGTGCAGGCTTCATGTCGCCGCCTCCAGATCCGGTCGGGCAAGCCCGGTGTTTTCTGGCGCACCTTCGTGATCCCGGTTCACAGGGGTCGCGTTGCGGACCAGGTCCAACCAGGCCTCGTGCTGCCTGCGCACCTCGTCAGCAGACACCACTTCTTCGGTATCGGTCTGAAAGGTCCACAGGACGAACGACAGTATCATCATCACGGTCACCAACGCCGCCAGCCACCAGATCCACCAGACCAGCGCAAACATCCACACACCGCTGAGCACGCAGAGCACGAAACCGATGCTGGTGTTGCGCGGCATGGTGATGTCCTCGTACCGGTCGGGGTGCGGGTAGGCCTCGCCACGCTCTTTCGCGGTGGCGAAATCGTCGCGGTCCGTGACATGCGGGATGATCGCGAAATTGTAGGGCGGCGGCGGCGCCGGGATCGACCATTCCAGCGTGCGGGCGTCCCAAGGGTCGCCAATCGGAACGCGGCTCTGTTCCCGGTTGCGGATGCTGACCCACAGCTGCACGACGACCGAAAGCAAGGCCGCCAGAATGACCAGCGCGCCGATGACGGCCGTGATCATGTAGGGATGAAAGCTCGGATCCTCCCAGCTGTAGGAGCGGCGCGGCATACCCATCAGACCGACGAAATACAGCGGCAGGAAGGTCAGCATGAAGCCCACCGTCCACAGCACGACCGATATCCGCCCCCAGGCCTCATCCAGGCGGAAGCCGAACGCCTTGGGAAACCAGTAATTGTAGCCCGCAAGCAATCCGAACAGGACACCCGGCAGCAACACGTTGTGGAAATGCGCGACCAGGAACAGCGTATTGTGCACCTGGTAATCGACGGTCGGGTTGGCCAGGATCACCCCGCTGAGCCCACCGATCACGAACAACATCAGAAAGGCCAGCCCGTACAGCATCGGCACCGAGAACCGGATGCGGCCGCGATACAGGGTGGCCATCCAGTCATAGACCTTGACGCCGGTGGGTATAGCGATCAGCATCGTGGCGATGCCGAACACCGCATTGATCAGGGCGCTTTGGCCCATGGTGAAGAAATGGTGCAGCCAGACGGTAAACGACAGCACCGCAATCGACATGGTCGCGATCACCAGCGAGTTGTAGCCATAGAGCCGCTTGGCCGAGAAGGTCGCGAAGACTTCGGAATAGATGCCATAGGCCGGCAGAACCAGCAGATAGACCTCGGGGTGGCCGAACAGCCAGAACAGGTTGGCATAGTTCATCATGTTGCCGCCCAGGTCATTGGTGAAGAAATGGAAATCAAGATACCGGTCGGCGGCCAGCAATAGTGCCGCCACCCCCAGGGGCGGCATGGCGAACACGATCAGGATCGAGCTGCAGATGATCGTCCAGCAATACATCGGCAACCGCATGAATTTCATCCCAGGCGCGCGCAGTTTGTAGATCGTGACGGCAAAGTTGATCCCCGTCAGGGTGGTGCCGATGCCCGACACCACGATCGCCCAGATCCAGTAATCCGGCCCCACACCCGGATTGAAGGCCGCGCCGGTATAGGGCGGATAGGCCGTCCAGCCGCCGGTGGAAAACTCGCCCACCACCAGTGAGACCATCAGCATCATCCCCGCCGAAACCGTCAGGCCGAGGCTGATCTGATTCATCACCGGAAAGGCCACGTCGCGTGCGCCGATCATCAGCGGGACGAGGAAATTCGCCAGTCCGAACACGAAGGGCACCGCAACGAAGAAGATCATGATCGTGCCGTGGGTGCTGAACAGTTCGGCAAAGTGTTCGGCCTCGAGGAACCCCTCGCCCGGCCCGGCCGCCTGTTGGGCGCGCATCACGACGCCTTCCAGAACGCCGCGCGCCAGCATGACGATGGCAAAGACGATATACATGATGCCGATCTTCTTGTGATCCGCGCTGGTCAACCAGTCGCGCCACAGCGGCCCCCACAGGCGAAACCAGGTGAGCAGTCCCAGAACCGCGGCCACCCCCACGATCACCACGCCCGCCGCGGCATTGGCCACGATTTCATTCGTATTGGGGTCTTGGATCAGCCCGGCGATGGGGAAGGCATCCCAGTTCAGACGGCCGAAGAAACCGGACTCGGCAGATGTCATTGCTTGTCCTCCTGGCCGAATTGGGCGGTTCCCGGTTGCTGATCCTGCGGCAGAGGTTGCCCGTTGTGATACCGGCCCAGGATGCTGTGGAACAGATCGCCATCATCCAGGCGGAAATACAGCGCATTGTCCGGCATCTGCGCGGTGCCAAGCGCGGCCTGAACCTCGTCCCGGTCTGTCCGCATGGCCAACGTTCGGTAGGTTGCCGGGTCCAGAACGATACCGTTCTGCCGAACACGGTCGACCCATGAGTCGAAATCCGGCGGCGGCATCGCGACCGTCTGGAACTTCTGCTTGGTGAAGCCGCGCCCGTTGTACTGGGTGTTTTCGCCCTGCATTTGTCCGGGGGCATCAGCCACGAGATGCAATTGGGTCGTCATTCCCGGCATCGCGTAGATCTGCCCCGCAAGGGCGGGAACCATGAATGACTGCATCACCGTGTCCGTCGTCAGTGTCAGGGCGACTTGTTGTTTTGTTGGCACCCCGAACTCACCCACCGTCGCGATGCCCAGGTCGGGGTAGATGAACAGCCATTTCCAATCCAGCCCCACCACCTGCACACGCAGGGCCGGTTCATCTCCGAACGGCGCCGCGTAAGGGTCCAGCCGGTGGGTTGCTTTCCAAAGATAAAAGGACAGCAGCGCCACGATCACCACCGGCACACCCCACATCGCGGTTTCCAGCAGGGGCGAGAAATCCCATTTGGGCCGATAGGCAGCCGGGCTTTGCGCGCGGCGCCGAAAGCGAAGAGCGATCAAGGGAACCAGAACCAGAACCGGAATGACCGCAATCAGGATCAACGCGGTCGCGCGCACCAGGTGTGTTTTTTGGACCGCCGCAATAGGGCCTTGAGGATCCATGAAACTGTCGCTGGCCAGAGCCGATTGCGCCGCGCCCAACCACAATACGACCACGATCAGCGCTGTCAGTACCGCAGGTATCGTCCTGTTTCCGCTCACGCCGGATCGCCCTCATCAAACCTCAGGTTGGTGCAACTATCGGCAGAGTCAGCAGATTTCACAAGGTTTTTCCCGGGCGGCCGTAACCCACGTCACCATCGAGTTGACTTGGCCAGTGGGTCGCGTCAGTCATTGGGTCATGCGTTTAATGCTTTTTCTGATTGGACTGATCGCGTTTTCCGGCGCAGCGATCGCGCAGGACCGAGCCGCGGTCGAGCGGCAGTTTCAGGACTGGTTGCAGCAACAGGTCTGGCCGTTGGCTCGGGCGCAGGGTGTATCGCGCCGCACGTTTTACAGCGCAACCGACGGGGTTCGCCTGAATTGGGAACTGCCCGATCTTGTTCCGCCGGGCTCTCCGGCGCGGACGCCCAAAAAGCAAAGGCAAGCCGAGTTCGGGTCCCCCGGCCGGTATTTCAACGCAAATTCGGTTCAGGGTGCCGCCGCCGGCGGTCGGCGTATGGCCAAGCGTCATGAGGAAACGCTGCGCCGGGTCGAGGAACAGACCGGCGTTCCCGCCCGGATCATCCTTGCGGTCTGGGGCCGAGAAAGCGGCTATGGGCAGGTTCCGATCCGGCATGACGCAATCCAGGTGCTGGCCACCAAGGGATTCATGAGCACGCGCGCGGAGTATTTCACCGGCGAACTGATCGCCGCGCTGCAGATCGTCGAGGCTGGTCACGTGAACGGCCGCGCGATGAAAAGCAGCTGGGCCGGCGCGTTGGGCCAGCCCCAATTCATGCCGACCAGCTTTTTGAACCACGCGGCCGACGGCAATGCGGACGGGCGGGCCGACATATGGGGGTCGGCTGACGACACGATTGCATCGATCGGAAACTACCTCGCGCGGCACGGTTGGGTCAGCGGCCGCGATTGGGGGTTCGAGGTGACCGTACCGGCATCTGTGTCCTGCGCGCTTGAGGGTCCCGATCAGGGTCGCCCGATCCGCGACTGGGTCGCCATGGGCATCACACGCGTCTCGGGCCGCCCCTTCCCCGAACACGAGCTGCGCGGCGAGGGCTACCTGATGATGCCGGCTGGCCGGAACGGTCCGGCCTTTGTCGTAACGCCCAATTTCTACGTTCTCAAAGACTACAACATGAGCGACCTCTACGCCTTGTTCGTGGGCCATGTGGGCGATCGCATTCAGTATGGCGTGGGCGATTTCAAAGGCCGCTGGGGCAAGGTGGGCGGTCTCTACCGGTCGGATATCGCGACCATGCAGCAGGCGTTGATCGCGATGGGGCACGACGTGGGCGGTGCCGACGGGCTCCCGGGATACAAAACCCGCCGGTCGATCGGCCGCTGGCAGGAAGAAACCAGCAAGCGCCCCACCTGTTTCCCCGAGGCCGGGATGAAGTCGCGGTTGCGTCCCTGACCGTTGGCGATTCGCCTGATCGGGCGAAAGCGAGCGGCGAAATTCTGCCGAAACAGATCGCGCCTCGGGCTGCAATCCGAGCGGCTCGGGCACGAAAATATCGCAACGATACACGCCATCGTTACAAAATTTCAGCGACCAAGCGTCACGAAGTTTCTTTCTACCTTTAGGCGATCCGGACTCATGGGAAGGCTTTAACCCTGCCCAAAATAGTGGCACGGTCTCGGCCAGCGAGAGGAAGCTCTTGCATCCACTTCACCGACTGCAATCCAGAAAGCTGCGACGCAGTGATCCTTGCGAATTGGCACAACCCAAAATCCAAAAGAACCGGGTCCCAGCGGATGTCGGGCAACCAGGGCCGCCGGACGCCATCCCATATGGATGCGCAGACCGCCGCCACAATAATTGGGAGAAGATCATGAACACCATCCTTCGAAACTCGGTGGCGGGCCTGCTGTGCTCGACCTTCATCACCGGTGCGGCGCTGGCCGCGGGCACCCATCCAGTCACCGGCGAGCCGCTGGCCGATGACCAGACCTTCGTCTACCGCGTGCTGGACGAGCACAGCTCGGTCGACCCGCAGGTGGTCGAGGACGTGTCGGGCGCCGAGATTGTCCGCGACCTGTTCGAAGGTCTGATGAACCAGGACGAAGACGGCAAACTGGTTCCGGGCGTGGCCACCGGCTATACCACCAACGAGACCAAGGACGTTTACACCTTCACCCTGCGCGACAACGCCAAGTGGTCGAACGGCGATCCGGTCACCGCACATGATTTCGTTTTTGCCTGGAAGCGCGCCGTCGATCCGGCCCTGTCCTCGCCCTATTCCTGGTTCATGGAACTGATGTCGATCGAGAACGCCGCCGAGATCATCGCGGGCGACAAGCCGGTCGACGATCTGGGCGTCAAGGCGATCGACGACCACACGCTGGAAGTGAAACTGAGCGCGCCGCTGCCCTATTTCCCGCAGATGACCACGCACTCGACTACCTTCCCGGCCCCGCAGAAGGTCATCGAGCAGTTCGGCGATGAATGGACCAAGCCCGGCAACATCGTGTCGAACGGCGCCTATGTCCTGACCGAGCACCTGCCCAACGAACGCTCGGTGCGCGAGCGCAACCCGATGTACTGGGACAACGACAACACCATCATCGACAAGGTCGTGGCTCTGGTCATCAACGATGAAAACGTGGCCCTGACCCGCTATCTGGCCGGCGAGCTGGACCGCACCGAGGTGCCCGCAGGCCAGTTCCCACGCCTGAAGAAGGAATACCCGAACGAGGCGATCAGCTTCCCGCGCCTGTGCAACTACTACTACACGTTCAACCTGTCCGACGGCGGCCCCGAGGCCTTCAAGGACCCGAACGTGCGTCAGGCCCTGTCGCTGGCGGTTGACCGCAAGATCATCACCGAGAACATCCTGGCCGGCGGTCAGCCCGAAGCCTACACCTTCGTGCCCGAAGCCACCGCAGGGTTCACCCCGCCGGTCGTGGAAATGGCGTCGATGACCCAGGCCGAGCGCGACGAGCTGGCGAAGGAACTGCTGGCCGAGGCCGGATACGGTCCCGACAACCCGCTGAGCTTCGCGATGGTCTACAACACCTCCGAGGCGCACAAGAAAGTCGCCGTGGCCCTCAGCCAGATGTGGAAGCAGAAGCTGGGTGCCCAGGTCGAGTTGGCCAACATGGAATGGAAGATCTTCCTCGAAGAGCGCGGCAACCAGAACTTTGAACTGGCCCGTGGCGCATGGTGCGGCGACTACAACGAAGCCTCAACCTTCCTGGACCTGCTGCAGTCGGATTCCGGCTACAATGACGGCAAGTACAACAATGCCAAGGTCGACGAGCTGCTGGCCCAGGCCAAAACCTCGGACGATCCGGCCCCGCTGTACACCGAGGTCGAGCGGATCATCGCACAGGAAACCCCTGTGATCCCGATCTACCACTATGCCGGTGTCTACATGATGGACAGCGACGTGGGGAATTGGCCGGTGAACAACGTCGAGCAGAACTGGTACTCGAAGAACCTCTACAAGATCGCCGAGTAATCATCATCCTTTGATCGCGCCCTGCCCCGGACATGCTCTGGGGCAGGGCCAATAATTGGGGGCATGAAATGCTTGCCTATGTCATCCGGCGACTGCTGATCGCCGTTCCGACGATCCTGTTGCTGATCGTCGCCAGTTTCTTTCTGATGCACTTCGCGCCCGGCGGGCCCTTCACCTCGGAGCGGCCGTTGCCGCCGCAGGTTCTGGCCAATATCGAGGCGCGCTACGGGCTGGATCAGCCGCTGTGGAAACAGCTGTGGGATTACCTGTACAACATCGTGGTGCATTTCGATTTCGGCCCGTCCTTCAAGTTCAAGGACCGCGACGTGAACGACATCATCGCGCAGGGCTTTCCGATTTCGCTGACCTACGGGATGCTGTCCTTCCTCGTGGCCACGCTGGTGGGCGTCAGTTTAGGCATCGCCGCCGCGATCCGCCACAACAGCTGGATCGACTATTTCGCCGTGGGTCTGGGCATCGCCGCCCAGGCGCTGCCGAACTTCATCATGGGCCCGATCCTGATCCTGACCTTCACCCTGTGGCTGGGCTGGCTGCCGGGCGGCGGCTGGAACGGGGGCCAGTGGCAATATTTGATCATGCCCGTCATCGCGCTTGCGACCTCATACATGGGTTCGATCGCGCGGATCACGCGTTCGTCGATGCTTGAGGTTCTGAATTCGAACTTCATCCGCACCGCGCGGGCCAAGGGCCTGCCCACCCGCACCGTGATCTGGCGCCATGCGCTGAAACCCACGCTGCTGCCGGTGGTGTCCTATCTGGGGCCGGTCTTCGTCTATGTGCTGACCGGTTCGGTCTTCGTTGACATCTATTTCTCGACCGGTGGGCTGGGGCAGGCCTATGTGGGTTCGGCCCTGTCGCGCGACTATGCCGTGCTGCTGGGGGTCACGATCCTCTATGGCGTTCTGACCGTTCTGGTGAACCTGCTGACCGACCTGGCTTATGCCTGGTTCGATCCGAAAATCCGTTACTGAGGGGGCTGGCAAATGCTTGGAAAATCTCAGAAAGCCGCCCATCTGGCCGAAGACATCACCGATTACACGGTCATTCAGGGACGTTCGCTTTGGCAGGACGCGCGGATGCGTTTTGTCCGCAACAAGGCCGCCATGGCCAGCGTGTTCATCCTGGCCCTGATCGTACTGTTCACGATCATCGGGCCCTACTTTGCCGTCTGGAGCAATGAGGAAATCGACTGGAACGTCATGGGCGACGTGGCCGGCATGGGTATGCCGTCCATCGAGACCGGCCACTATTTCGGCGTCGACGATCTCGGGCGAGACCTGTACAGCCGGGTCATCCAGGCCACCACAACCTCATTGCTGGTGGGTCTGATCGGGGCGGCCACCGCGCTGATCGTGGGCACGTGCTATGGCATCGCCGCCGGCTATATCGGCGGGCGCGTCGACGGCGTGATGATGCGCTTCGTCGACATCCTCCTGGCTATTCCGGCCACGCTGGTCATCATCCTGCTGCTGGTCGTGGCGGGGCGGTCGTTCTTCATGCTGTTCATCGCACTGGGTGCGGTGGGATGGCTGACCATGGCGCGGATCGTGCGCGGCCAGACCCTGACCCTGAAGAACCGCGAATTCATCGAGGCCGCCCGCGCCGCCGGTGTCAGCGAGTTCACCATCATGTACCGCCACATCCTGCCCAACCTGCTGGGCGTGGTGATCGTCTATGCCTCGCTGCTGGTGCCCGAGATGATCCTGACGGAAAGCTTCATCTCGTTCTTGGGGCTGGGGATCTCCGAGCCCTATACCTCGTTGGGTCGTCTGATCGCCGAGGGCGCCGGAACCATGGGTTACGGCACGTTGTGGCAACTGATGTACCCCCTGGCATTTTACGTCACCATCATCATCACGATGTTCTTCATCGGCGATGGCCTGCGTGACGCACTGGATCCGAAGGACCGCTGACATGAGCCTGCTTTCCGTAAAGAACCTGAGCGTTCAGTTCGACACGCCCGACGGGGTGGTCGAGGCCGTCAAGAACATCAGCTTTGAAATCGCGCCGGGCGAATGCCTGGGCATCGTCGGCGAAAGCGGGTCGGGCAAAAGCCAGACCTTCATGGCCGCGATGGGGCTGCTACCGCCGGCGGGCCGGGCCACCGGGTCGGTGCTGCTGAACGGGCAGGAAATTCTGAACCTGCCCGTGAACAAGCTGAACCAGATCCGCGGTGCCGATGTGGGCATGATTTTTCAGGACCCGCTGACAGCCCTGACTCCGCATCTGCGGGTTGGCCAGCAGATGCGCGAAGTCTTGCAGGTGCACGAAGGCCTGCAGGGTTCGGCCGCGCGGCAACGGTGCCTGGAATGGCTGGACCGCGTGCGCATCCCTGAGGCCGCGCGCCGTCTGGACCAGTTCCCGCACGAGCTGTCGGGCGGGATGCGCCAGCGGGTGATGATCGCCATGTCGATGCTGTGCAATCCCAAGCTGCTGATCGCCGACGAACCGACCACCGCGCTGGACGTGACCGTTCAGGCCGACATCCTGGACCTGATGGTGCGTCTGCAAAAGGACGAAGGCACGGCCATCGCCCTGATCACGCATGACATGGGCGTCGTGGCCCGCATGTGCGACCGGGTGCAGGTCATGCGCCTGGGTGAGTTCGTCGAGGCCGGTGACACGCGCGAGATCTTCCACGCGCCCAAGCACGACTATACCCGCACCCTGATCGAGGCCATGCCCCGCATCGACGCGGGCGACGCGCCCAAAGCGGTGGAGACCGACGAGGCGCCGCTGCTGAAGGTCGATGACGTCAAGGTGCATTTCCCGATCCACGTTCCGGGCGGCATCTTTGGCCGCAAGGTGCCGTTGAAGGCGGTGAACGGGGTCAGCTTTGACATCCGCAAGGGTGAAACCCTGGGCGTGGTCGGTGAATCTGGCTGCGGCAAGTCCACCCTCGCCCGTGCCGTGCTGCAGCTGATCGAGCCGAGCGACGGGAATGTCAGCTGGCTGGGCCATCCGATCGTCGGGCTGAAACGGGCCGAGCTGAACAAGTACCGCAAGGATCTGCAGATCGTGTTCCAGGACCCGCTGGCCAGCCTGGACCCGCGAATGACGATCTCCGCCTCGATCGCGGAACCGCTGAAAACCTATCGCCCCGACCTGACCGAGCGCGAGCGCAAGCAGATGGTCGCCGAGATGATGGAACGGGTCGGCCTGAACGCCAACATGATCAACCGTTACCCGCACGAGCTGTCGGGCGGTCAGAACCAGCGGGTGGGCATCGCCCGGGCGATGATCAACAAGCCCAAGCTGATCATCTGCGACGAGGCGGTCTCGGCGCTGGACGTATCGATCCAAGCGCAGATCGTGCAGCTTCTGAAGGAACTGCAGCAGGAGTTCGGCCTGTCGATGATCTTCATCAGCCACGACCTGTCGGTGGTGCGCGCGGTGTCGAACCGGATCATGGTTCTGTATCTGGGTCGCATCGTCGAACTGGGCGATGGCGAGGTGATCTGCGCGAACCCGGTTCATCCTTACACGCAATCGCTGATCTCGGCGGTTCCGATCCCGGACCCGGATGTCGAGCGCAGCCGCCAACGGCTGAAACTGCCGGGCGAACTTCCCTCACCCATGGATCCCAAGGCGGCGCTGCGGTTCCTGCCCAGCCGTCTGGCGGCGGGTCAGACCGACTATGTTCCCGCGCTCAGCGAGATTGCGCCTGGGCACTTCGTGGCCGAGCATGATCCGCTGGAAGCGATCATGGCAAACGCTTGATCCTGTCCCCGAAGCCGGACAACCGGCTTCGGGGTCCTTGCCCGTTAAGGCAGAGTTATTGGAACTGGGTGTTTTGACTTTGCCATGACCAAATGGCACCCTTCGGTCGTTTTCGGCCTGTTTTTTCGGGCATCATTGATTGATCCGGTTTCGCAGCCTAAGAGGAAGCCCCGGATGCACCACGTCCGCCGGCTAAGTTTTTGAATTTGAGAGGTCACATGTCACGCAAGGTCACCAAGGCGATTTTCCCTGTCGCAGGATTGGGCACCCGGTTTCTTCCGGCAACGAAATCCGTTCCGAAGGAAATCATGACGCTGGTTGACCGGCCTCTCGTTCAATATGCCATCGACGAAGCCCGCGCTGCGGGTATTACCGAGTTCATCTTCGTCACATCACGCGGGAAATCGGCGCTCGAAGACTATTTCGACCACAATCTCGTGCTGGAGCAGGAACTGAAAGCCAAGGGCAAGGATGATTTGCTGGAGGTTCTCGAGAATACCAACATGGAAAGTGGTGCTATCGCCTATATCCGCCAACACAAGGCTCTAGGGCTGGGACACGCCGTCTGGTGCGCCCGCCGCCTGATCGGCGATGAACCCTTTGCGGTCATGCTGCCGGACGACGTTATTGCGGCCGACAAACCCTGCCTGCAGCAGATGGTGGAGGCTTATGAGGAAACCGGCGGCAACATGGTCGCCGCGATGGAGGTCGCACCCGAAAAAACCAGCTCGTACGGGATTCTGGACGCCGCCGACAGTTCCGGCAAGGTGATCCGCGCCCGCGGCATGGTCGAAAAGCCCAAGGCCGACGAAGCTCCGTCGAACATGGCGGTGATCGGTCGATACATTTTGGGGCCGTCGGTGCTGTACAACCTCAATCAGATGAAGAAAGGCAGCGGCGGGGAAATCCAGCTGACCGATGCCATCGCCGAAGACATCGGCAACGGTGTCCCGGTTTTCGGATACCGCTTTGATGGTCAACGCTTCGACTGTGGATCCAAGGCAGGCTTCCTGCAGGCCACGGTGGCCTTTGCGCTGGCCCGAAATGACCTGCGCGACGACCTGAGCGCCTATCTGAATGATATAGTTGCCACAGGTCGGGCTGCCCAATAAGCGGCGGTCCTTCACCCACCCTGTGATGACTGCGATAAACGTCAGAAAACCAGCCGAAAAGCCCATTCGTCATGACCACCATCTATCCTGTCATTCTGTGCGGCGGCTCCGGAACCCGGCTTTGGCCGCTGTCCCGAAAAAGCTATCCCAAACAGTTCGTGCCGCTGGTTGGAAACAGCAGCCTGTTGCAGGACTGTGCGGACAGGATGCGAGGCCCCAAGGACGCGCCATACGCCAAGCCCCTGATACTCACCAATGAATCGTTCCGCTTCATCGTCACCGAACAGCTTGCCGCCATTGGTGTCGACCCCGGTCCGATCCTTATTGAGCCTGAGGGCCGCAACACGGCTCCAGCGGTCTTGGCGGCCGCGCTTTACCTGTCGAAGGTAGACCCGGATGCTTTGATGCTGGTGGCGCCGTCCGATCACGTCGTTCCCGACAAATCCGCGTTCCAGGCGGCGGTTTCGCAGGGTGTGACCGCCATCGCGAGGGACCGCCATCTGGTGACGTTCGGGATCACTCCGGACCGGCCGGAAACCGGATATGGATATCTGAAGCTAAGCGCTGCGCCCGACGCGACAGGTGATGCGGTCGCATTGGACCATTTCGTTGAAAAGCCCGATCTGGATCGGGCCAAGGCCATGATTTCCGATGGCAGTTACCTGTGGAATTCCGGCATTTTCCTGTTTGCGGTGCGCGACATCATCGCTGCGTTCCAGGATCATGCACCCAACTTGTTGCCGCCGGTACAGACTGCCGTCGAGGACGCGAAGGCCGATCTTGGCTTTCTGCGACTGGATGCATTGGCCTGGGGGAAAGTCGAAGACATTTCGATCGACTACGCGGTCATGGAACGGGCCAAAAACCTGAGCGTTGTTCCCTATGCCGCCGGCTGGTCGGATGTCGGCAGCTGGTCGGCCGTCCAGGAGCTGAGCAGCCCCGACGAAAACGGCGTTGCGACCACCGGTGAGGTGACGACGATCGACTGTAACAACGTGTTGATCCGGTCCGAGTCAGCCTCCCAAGAAGTCGTGGCCATGGGGCTCGAGAACATGATCGCTGTGGCCATGCCAGATGCCGTTCTGGTGGCCAGCATGGACAAGGCACAGGATGTCAAACAGGCCGTGGCCGCCCTGAAGGCGAAAGGGGCACCGCAAGCCGAAGCTCTGCCGGTCGACCATCGCCCCTGGGGCTGGTTCGAGAGCCTGGTCGTGGGCGAACGATTCCAGGTCAAACGGATTCACGTAAACCCCGGTGCGTCCCTGAGCCTGCAGTCCCACCACCACAGGTCCGAGCATTGGATCGTCGTAGAAGGTACCGCCAAGGTCACGATCGATGACGAGGTTCGTCTGGTCAGCGAAAACCAGTCTGTCTACATCCCCCTTGGCGCGGTTCACCGCATGGAAAACCCAGGCAAGGTGCCTATGGTCCTGATCGAGGTCCAGACCGGCGCCTACCTCGGAGAAGACGATATTATCCGGTACGAGGATGTCTACGCCCGTAGCTGATCCTGGCTGACCACCGCGGCTCCGGTCGCCAACGGTTCACTCTTTGGGCGTACAGGACAGAATCAGCTGGCCGACCTCCATACTAAAAATATCCACAGCCGCCCCAAAAGGGCGGCTTTGTTTCGTATTTGGAAATCCACAAGTAACCAAATCCTTTTTGTACCGTTCGCACGTGAAAGCGGGGATTCATCCCACCCGCGGCAGGGTGGCGCGCAGCGAATTCCATGAATCGATGGCCCAAGGAGGTTCCCGCCCGTGTCCCAAATCACCCCCCGTTTGAATCTGCCGTTTCTGCAACCCTCACAGGCGCAAAAACACGTCACCCACAACGAAGCGCTGCGGCAGCTGGACCTGATCGTGCAGCTGAGTGTTGTGGCTCTGGATGAAACCATTCCACCTGCGGCACCAGATCAAGGTGCCATCTACGGCTTGGGGGCCAGCCCGACAGGCGCCTGGGCGGGGAAGCCTGGGCAGCTCGCGGCTTGGCTGGACAATGTTTGGGTCTTTGTCACGCCGGCAAACGGATGGCGTGTTTGGGACCAAGCAGGCGCCGCGCTCAAGGTCTGGGACAACGGCGGATGGATTGAACCTCCGGTCAATACTGCGAACCTTGCCGGGGTCGGGGTCGCAACTGGATACGATCCGACCAACCGCCTTTCGGTTCGGAGTCCCGCCACATTGCTGAGCCATGACGGAAGCGGCCACCAGTTGAAGATCAACAAGGCGAGCGCGACTGACACGGCCTCACTCCTGTTTCAGTCCAACTGGACCGGCCACGCTGAGATGGGCCTTGCGGGCAGTACCGATTTTTCCATCAAGGTTTCACCGGACGGCGGCTCTTGGACCGAGGCGGTGCGCGTGGATGCCACATCGGGAGCGATCAGTGGCGCGGCCGTTCAAGCCAACCCTGAAGATGTAACACCCGGACGGCTGATGCGAGCCGACTACGGATACGGCCCTGGTAACCTCTTGGGTCAGGTAACGCAGTCTGGCGGGACCCCGACCGGCGCAGTGATCCAACGCGGCGCAAATGCAAACGGCGAATTCGTTCGTTTCGCGGACGGAACTCAGATCTGCACCCTCGCGGCGAGCGCGGTGACTTGTACCGCCGGCATGGGGCCACTGTTTGCAAGCGCCCAGAATACTTGGACTTTCCCCGCGCCTTTTGCTGCGGGCAGCACTCCGGTCTTGAGCGGCAGCGGTAATGCTCTGGGACGGTTCATCAGCTTCGATTTGCCAAACGAAACGCAGGTAGCGTGGCAAGTTCTCTCGGCGGTGTCCGATCCGGCGGCAATACCCCCGGCGGTCTCGGCCATCGGTCGCTGGTTCTGATCAGCGAACGCACCCGGTCTTTGGGCCGGGTGCCTATTTGGCCCGAAGGTCGTCGGCCGATTGATCAAGGAACCAGTCATAGGTCTCGCGGATACCATCTTCGAGGCCTATGCGTGCCTTCCAGCCCATCTTGGCTAACCGGGAAACGTCCATCAGCTTGCGCATCGTACCATCTGGCTTGGTGGTGTCCTGCGTGATCCGGCCGGTATATCCGGTGATCTTGGCGATCAGTGCGGCCAGCTTGGCAATTGAAACGTCCTGCCCGCAGCCCACATTTATGTGGCTCAGCATGGGTTGCGTATTCGCCTGATACACGTCCTGCGGCAAATCCATTACGAACAGCGATGCCTCGGCCATGTCATCGACATGCAGGAACTCACGCCGCGGCTTGCCGGTTCCCCAGATCACCACCTCGTCCAGCCCGTCGCGTTTGGCTTCGTGGAAGCGGCGGATCAGTGCTGGCAGAACATGGCTGTTCTCAGGGTGGAAATTGTCTCCCGGCCCATACAGGTTGGTCGGCATGACCGACCGGTAGTCGACCCCGTGCTGGCGGTTGTAGCTTTCGCACAGCTTAATCCCGGCGATCTTGGCGACCGCATAGGGTTCGTTCGTCGGCTCCAAAACACCTGTCAGCAACGCGTCTTCGCGCATCGGCTGCGCTGCCTCACGCGGGTAGATGCAGGAACTGCCCAGCTGCAGAAGACGCCGTACGCCGGCCGCAAAAGCCTGATGGATCACGTTGCACTCGATCATCAGGTTTTCGTAAATGAAATCTGCAGGATACGTGTTGTTTGCGTGGATCCCCCCCACCTTGGCAGCGGCCAGGATCACGACGTCTGGGCGCTCGGCCTGCATGAAGGCGCGGACGGCCGACTGATCCGTCAGATCCAATTCGGAATGGGTTCGGGTCACCAGTTCAAGCGCCTCGCCATCGGCCTGGCGCGCCTTGAGCTGACGCAGGATTGCTCCGCCCACCATGCCACGATGTCCGGCGATGTAGATCTTGCGCATTTCTGCCTCCTCAGCCGTTTTCCAGGCTGACCGGCAATTCGAACCCATGCTCTTTCAACAAGGCGTGGCGCTTGGCGGTTTTGAGGTCTTCCCGCACCATCTCTGCGCACATTTCCTGCACGGTCAGCTCCGGCTCCCATCCCAATTTGGCCTTGGCGTTCGACGGGTCACCCAGCAGCGTCTCCACCTCGGCCGGGCGGAAATACTGCGGGTCGATCCGCATGATCACGTCGCCGGGTTTCAGCGCTGGGGCGTTGTCGCCTTCAATCGCCGTCACCGTTGCAACCTCGTCCACACCGCTGCCCGAAAACTCCAGGGTGAGCCCAAGCTCGGCCGCCGACCATTCGATGAATTGCCGCACGGAATACTGCTTGCCGGTGGCAATAACGAAATCCTCGGGCTTGTCCTGCTGCAGCATCATCCATTGCATCCGCACGTAGTCCTTGGCATGACCCCAATCGCGCAGACTGTCGATATTCCCCATGTAAAGGCACTTCTCCAAGCCCTGGGCGATGTTGGCCAGACCACGCGTGATCTTGCGGGTGACAAAGGTTTCGCCGCGGCGCGGGCTTTCGTGATTGAACAGGATTCCGTTGCAGGCATAAATCCCGTACGCCTCGCGGTAATTGACCGTGATCCAATACGAATACAGCTTGGCCACCGCGTAGGGCGAGCGGGGATAGAACGGGGTCGTTTCGCGCTGCGGAGTTTCCTGGACCAGCCCGTAGAGTTCCGACGTGGACGCCTGATAGAACCGCGTCTTGTTCTCAAGTCCCAGGAACCGGATCGCCTCAAGCAGGCGCAAGGTGCCGATGGCATCGACATCCGCGGTATATTCCGGAGACTCGAAGCTGACGGCCACGTGAGATTGGGCGCCCAGGTTGTAGACTTCGTCGGGCTGAACCTCTTGGATGATGCGGGTCAGGTTCGAGGTATCGCTCAGATCGCCGTAATGCAGCCGCAGCTTCGGATCAGGCTCGTGGGGGTCCTGGTAGATGTGGTCGATCCGCTGGGTGTTGAACGAGGATGCCCGACGCTTGATCCCGTGAACCTCATAGCCCTTTGCCAACAGAAATTCGGCCAGGTAAGACCCGTCCTGTCCTGTAACTCCAGTGATCAGCGCTTTTTTGGTCATCAGTTTGTTCCACCAGTTTCATGGACGCCCATTTGTCGCCCCAAAAACAGCAAGATGTCATGGAATGCAACCCGAGGCCACCGTCAGGCATTGAAACCGGCGGAAGTTTCTCCGAATGTGTGGCCGCCCGAGGTGGCATTGGTAACAAGGGAATTTGAATAATGCGTATTGCGATGATCGGCACCGGATATGTGGGTCTGGTGTCGGGTGTGTGCTTCTCGGATTTCGGTCATGACGTCATTTGCGTCGACAAGGCCGAAGCTAAGATCCAGATGCTGCAGGACGGAAAAGTTCCAATCTACGAACCGGGACTGGATGTTCTGATGGCCAAGAACGTGGCCGCCGGCCGGCTGAGCTTTACCACCGATCTGGCGAATGCAGTGAAAGGCGCGGATGCCGTCTTTATCGCTGTCGGGACACCAACCCGCCGCGGCGACGGCCATGCGGATCTGACCTATGTGATGGCAGCGGCCGAGGAAATCGCCCATGCGATGGATGGCTACACCGTGGTGGTGACCAAATCCACGGTTCCGGTCGGGACCAACCGCAAGGTTCAGGAAGTTGTCGCGGCAGCCAACCCCAAGGCAGACTTTGATGTCGCCTCGAACCCGGAATTCCTGCGCGAAGGCGCTGCAATCGACGATTTCATGCGTCCGGACCGCGTCGTTGTAGGGGTCGAGAACGACCGCGCCGCCGAGGTGATGGCCGAAATCTACCGCCCACTTTACCTGCGCGATTTTCCGATCCTGACGACGGATCTGGAAAGCGCCGAAATGATCAAATACGCGGCAAACGCCTTTCTCGCCACCAAGATCACGTTCATCAACGAAATCGCTGGCCTGTGCGAGCGGGTCGGTGGCGACGTCAAAGAAGTGGCGCGCGGCATCGGTCTGGATGGGCGCATCGGAAACAAGTTCCTGCATGCCGGCCCCGGCTACGGCGGATCATGCTTTCCCAAGGACACCGCGGCGCTTGCGCGGATCGGACAGGAACATGCCTTCCCCATGCAGATCACCGAAACCGTCATGCGAGTTAATGACGAAGTCAAAAAACGCATGATCGAAAAGATCCGCGAAGCTTGCGACGACAGTTTCAACGGCAAGACCGTGGCGGTTTTGGGGGTGACGTTCAAACCCAACACCGACGACATGCGCGACGCTCCATCACTGACCATCGTGCCCGCCCTGATCGGTGGCGGCGCCAAAGTTCGCGTGGTCGACCCTCAGGGCCGATCCGAGGGTGAGGCTCTGCTGCCGGGTGTAGAGTGGGTCGAAGACCCGTATGCCGCTGCCAAGGACGCGGACGCAGTGGTGCTGTTGACCGAATGGAACGAGTTCCGCGCGCTGAACCTGACGCAGATGGCCGCTGAGATGAAATCTCCACGCATGGTCGACCTGCGGAACATCTATTCACGCGACAAGGTCAAGAAATCTGGTTTCGAAACCTATGTCGGGGTTGGGCGCTAGGCGTCCAATCCCCTGGCCTTTGGGTTTCGAACCCGGCTCAATCATAGAGCGGAACGGTGGCCTTGGCCCCAGCTGCCAGCGCCTTGCCCAGATCGCGGCGCACCTGTTCGTACAGGGCAAGCGACTCGTCGGAAAACAGGGTGGCGGGCGGATCGACATGGATGAAGTTTCCCTGCCGGTCCTCTCCGCGCGCGACCATCGCGTAGTCGCGGTCCGCCACCAACTGCTTCGCATTCGGGCTGATATAGCGGATGGCCATCCCGATACGCCGATCGTCCGACCGGTTCGGACCCGAGCCATGAATGGTCAGCCCGTGGTGCAGTGACATCTGCCCGGGCGCCAGTTCGATATGGGTTTTGTCTTCCTCGGCCACTTCGACCGCAATCTCCTGCCCGCGCGACAGCAGGTTGGTCTCGGAATAGGTATCATTGTGCGGAAGTATTGGGTTCTTGTGGCTGCCCCGGACAAAATCCATGCAGCCGCTTTCCACGGTTGCCGGCGACAGTGCCAGCCAGGCCGTAACCTGATCCGGGGTTTCGCCCATCCCCCAATAGGTCAGGTCCTGATGCATGCCAACTGTCTGGACGGTGCGCGGTTCTTTGATGAAAAACTCGGCCGACCAGATCATGATGTCCGAACCCAAGACGCCTTCGACGGCATCCAGAATACGCGGATCCATGGCCAACCGCGCCGCCAGCGGCATGACCAGGTGTGAATTCACGCGCTTGTAGGTATTCAGCGGCAGAGGCAGATCGGCGGCCATCCAGTCGCGTTCAATCTGTTCGAGTTCCGAGCGCACCTGCGCGGCCTCGTCAGCAGACAGAATATCCAGCGGAAACAGGAAGCCGTCTTCCCAGTATTGCGCTGCTTGCGATGGCGTCAGTTTGTGCCGGGCCAAGTCTTGGATGTCGGGCATGGATGCACCTTTTCGGATCGGTTCACGCACAGCCTAGCCGAACCGGTCTTGCGACGAGAACGCAAAGCCTTGCCTGTCAGGATAAGTTCAGCTTAGCCTGATTGCCATGTCGACCCGCATCCCCTCTCTCAACTGGCTGCGCGTTTTCGAGGCCGCGGCCCGCACCGAAAGCTTTGCCCGTGCCGCCGCCCAGCTGAACATGTCGGCCGCCGCCGTCAGCCAACAGGTCAAGGCGCTGGAAACTCGTCTGGGGACACCGTTGTTTCATCGCCATGCCCATGCCGTCACTTTGACCGAGGCCGGGCGGGCGTACCTGCCGGTCGTGCAGCAATCTCTGGTGATGCTGGAATCAGCCACTACTGGCCTGTTCGGCCAGACCCGGGACCAACGGCTGTATGTCCAATCCGTGTTGTTGTTCGCGCAAGGGGTGCTTGCGGCGGGCCTGACCCAGTTCCAAAAATCCCAACCTCAGATCAACCTGTCCCTGACGACCGGGAACCGGATCGCCGACTTCGCCAATCGCTTTACCGACCTGCAGATCGTGTTCGGCAACCCGACGCTGTTCGGCGCCGAAGGTGACATGCTGTTGACCGAGACCCTTTTTCCCGTGGCGCCACCGGACATTGCCGACCAGATCAGCACTCCGCTGGATCTGGCCCGGTTTCCGCTGATCGAGGTTTCGACCCACAGGGCCAGTTGGCCGCACGTGTTCGAAGCCCTGCGGCTGCCGACCGGGCAGGCTCAGTATTTCTTCGCGGACAACTCAGTGATGGCGGCCGAGCTATCCGCGCAAGGGGTCGGGATCGCCCTGGCCCGCGCGCCCGCGTCTGACCGGATCATGCGGATGTCTGGCCTGGTGCCATGTCTGCCCGAGGTGGCCGTGCCGGGCCGGGATGCCTACCACCTGATCTACCCTTCACGGGCCACATTGCGGCCACCCGCGCGCGCGTTCCGTGAATGGTTGTTGGACTACAGCGCGGCAGCCCAAACCCGATAACGGCCCTGCCCGGTCACTTCGCGGATCAACCCACGTTCGGTGAACTTGTCGAGATTGCGCTGCACGGCTGCACGCGATGCCTGCGTCAACTCCTCGGCCAATGGCGCAGATACCATGGGCCATGCGGTCAGCACATCGATCAGGACCGGCGGCGTCCGCCCGCTGAGACCCTTGGTGGCCTCGCGTGCCCGGGCCTCCCACGCGCTGACGCGATCCAGATGCAGCAGCGCGGCCAAGGCCGCCTGCCCTGCCCCACGAACCCAAGCGTTGAGTTTTTCCTCTGGTGTGCCGATGCCGCGCAGCGCCCCGGGGCCCGACAGTGCCAGCGGCATGAACAGTGCCCCGCCCCGACCCATCGTGGCCGCATGCCGCGCAGCGATCACCGCTGCTTCGGTATCCTGTCCCATTCCTTGCGACAGCGCGCGCCACGCGTGAAAGGCAATGGCCGACTGCGTAACAGGGTGCAGAGCTTGTGCGCTATCCATCACTTCGGCCAAATCTGCGACCGCCTCTGGGACTTCGTCTATCCCCTGAGCCATCCGGTCCAGAAAGGCGGCCAGTCCCGATTGCCAGCCGCCGTCCGACGGCCCTGCGCCCGAAGTCAGTCGCCGAACCGCCCAACCCGCCCGAAACAATGCTTGCACATCGTCCCCGGTGGCTCCGATACGCAATCCGGTCCACAGGGCAAGCCGATCAACACTGATCCGGTCACCGGTCCACCACCCCAGGTCGGATACGTCCATCAGGGCCAGCCGGTGAGTCCACCCCTTTGGACCACTGCGCAACCGCTCGTCCAAGGACCCGAAGGTCAAGGTCAGATCCGCCAAGCCCTGCGCCACTTCGGCCTGCGCGGCGCGCCAGTCCCGCGGGTCGAACAAAGCGCCCCGATCGGCACGCGGACCCGGCGGCAACATGTCCTCGGGCGCCGCTGCATCTTCGGGCGGCAGAAACCAAAGGTCTTCGTCGTCCGGCGGATCGACGTCATAGATACTGCGCGGCCCGTCCAGGACATCGTCCTCGTCCGGGTCCGGGTTCGTGGCCTTGGTCGTCATGCCATGCATTGTTCGGCCAATCGCACCGGTTCACAAGAGGTTTCGCGCAAGGCGGCTCAGCCGGCGAATGTCTGGGCCAGGTAATCCAGCTGCAAAGTCAAATCGTTGTCCGGCCGGTTCCCCAACAGCATGTATCCGTATCCGTCGCGCGCCCACCGGGCCGTTGCAAGCCCGCTCAGGACTTCCTGCTTCAACTCTGAATTCGGCGCGCCATCGCCCTGGCGGATCACGCACAGCGCAAAGGGATTGCCATCAGCGTCGGCAAAAACGATCTGAACCAATGGTTTGCCCTTGAAGGACAAAACCTGCGCGGCCTTCAGTTCCAGCCCCGGCAAACCTTCAAGCGAATCCCGGTTCAGCGGGCGGCCCAGTTTCTCTTCGGCCAATGAGATCTGGGCGTCGACGAGCGCCGGCGGGTATTCCAGCGTTGCAATCGAATCCGGCGTGTAAAGCGACTGGTACAAGGCCGCCTGTTCTGCCCATCCCATCGGCTGAGGGCGGGTCAGCCAAAAGGTCAGAGATACGGCCAACACGGCCGCGGCAGCCGCGACGCCCAACAGGCGCCAGGGCCCCGCCGAAGCCGGAATCCTAGGCGGCAGTTCAACTTGTGGCGCGGCGGCGGGAATGTCTCGGAACACCTCACGAACCACCGGCGCGATCGGATCCAGATCCATCAGGCGCTGCTCCAGTTCCGGATCGTTCTCAACAGCGGCCTCGATGGCATCGCTTTCCTCAGACCCCAATGAGCCTTGCAGATAGGCCTTTAGCGTATCGTCGGAAAAGGTCATGAGTCCCTCCGTCGGTCGGACGCAGCGGCATCCTGCGGCATCGCAGCTTGCAGTTTCTTGCGGGCATTGGAAAGCCGGCTCATGATCGTACCAATCGGAACCTCCAGCAACGCGGCGGCCTCGCGATAGCTGTAGCCCTCGACAAAGACCAGCATGACCGTTTCGCGTTGCGCCTCGGGCAGTTGCATCACCTGTGTAAACACTTCCCGCGCAAAAATATTCATTTCGGCGTCGGTACCCGGCGCGATCAATTCGGCGTCCGGCGTTGCGGCCAACCCCTGGGACTTGCGCACGGTCCGCGCCCGCAGCTCGTTCAACCAGATCGACCGGCAGATCGTCATCAGCCACGAATCCAACCGATCAGTATGCGTAACCTGATGGCTGCGCTCCAACGCGCGCAGGCAAGTGGCCTGGGTCAAGTCGTCGGCAACATCCTGCGCCCCCGACAGAGCCAGCGCAAACCGCCAGACGCGTCTGGAATACGCCCCAATCGCCTGACGCACGGCCTGTTCCGAACTGTTGAGGTCATCACTGGGCACTTGGTCGATCCATGTTTCGGCACGCATCCCGCGACGCCAGAACTGGCACAGACAGAGAAGAATTGAAAACGCTTTCTTTCCGGTCGCTTGGCGTCAGCGTCCGACCGCCTCCTCGGACGCTCGCTTGGCAGCCACCAGTGCCAACAATTGGTCCTTGGTTCGTCCGATATGCGCGGACAGAAGCGCACAGGCCTGCTCGACCTGCCCATCCCGGGCAAGGCGCAGCAATTCGCGATGCTCTTTACGGGCCGGTTCGCGTTGTTGCATCACACTGAGATGCATTCGGACATAACGATCCGACTGAAGGCTCACGCGGTGCAGCAGCTCGTTGGTCAGGCTTCGGTTCGCGGCCGCGTAGAGGGCCGAGTGGTACTGATAGTTCAGCGCGCCCCACCGGCTGACGTCATTGGCGTCGTACGAGGCCTCCATCTGCTCCAGCAGGTGTTCGCAGCGCGCAAAGTCAGACCCGGTCATCTGCGGAATTGCCCAGCGGAACAGGTCGGTCTCCAACAGCGACCGCAGGTCGAAGATCTCGCCGATCTCGGACAGAGAATGGCGCGTGACCCGCGCCCCGCGGTTGTTCGTCAGCTGAACCAGACCTTCGGCATCAAGCTGTTTCAGCGCCTCGCGCACCGGCATGCGCGACACGTCATAGTCTTCGGCCAATGCCTCTTGACGGATGGTCTCGCCTTCCGCCAGATCACCGCTGAGAATGCGTTCACGCAAGTCGGACGCAATTGCATCGGGAAGGCTTTGACGGGTGATTGCGCGTTTTGCTGCCAAGGATCTGTCCGCATTTGCATTTTGGATACAAATATCCGCCCCGAGGCGCTTTTCCAACCGCCTATCGGGTTGAACAGGGCTAGGGTTCCCCGCTACCCCTTTGGCAACCGAGATCAAACCCAGGAACGGAACATGAGCGAAACGGTACGGCTGACGCCTAAAGAAATGACCGATCTGAGCCTGAAGGTTCTGTCCCATGTGGGTTATGGCCCCGACCACGCGCGGGCGATCGCGGAACTGCTGACCACCTGCCAAATGGACGATTGCCAGTCGCACGGTCTGTTTCGTCTGTTCATGTGCGCCCAGACCATGCAGGCGGGCAAGATCGACGGCCATGCGCAGCCCCAGGTCGCCGCCTCGGACAATGCCATCGTGCGCGTCGACGCACAGGGCGGCATGTCGTTGCTGGCGTTCCAGAAAGGCTTGCCGCGGCTGGTCGAGAAGACCCGCACCCACGGGATCGCGGCCATGGCGATCAAACGCTGTTTTCATTTCTCGGCCCTGTGGCCCGAGGTGGAGGCCCTGTCGGCCAAGGGGCTTGCAGCCATGGCGATGGTGCCCAGCCATTCCTGGGTGGCGCCTGCGGGGGGCACGCGCGGCAGCCTGGGCACCAACCCGCTGGCCTTCAGTTGGCCCCGCCTGGGCCAAGACCCGTTCACCTTCGATTTCGCCACCAGCGCCTTCGCCCGCGGCGAGATCGAGCTGTACAAGCGCGCGAACAAACCCCTGCCCGAAGGCGTGGCGATTGACAAGGCCGGCAACCCCACGACCGACCCGCAAGCGGCGCTGGACGGCGCGATGCTGACCTTCGGCGGCTACAAGGGCTCGGCCCTGTCGATCATGATCGAGCTTCTGGCCGGCCCGCTGATCGACGACCTGACCAGCCTGGAGAGCATGGAATTCGCCCAAGGCACGGGCGGCGCGCCTTATCACGGCGACATCATCATCGCCTTCGACCCCGACCAGTTCAGCGGCGGGCGGCGACAGGCCAACGACGCGCGGGCCGAGCGCCTGTTCGCCGATATCCTCGATCAGGGCGCGCGCCTGCCGTCACAGCGCCGCTTTGCCGCCCGCGCGCGCAACACCGCCCGGGGATATGCCGAGGTTTCCGCGCAACTGCATCGCGACCTGCTGGCCCTTCTGGACTAGGCTCCCCAGGTGTCGCGCAGGCGGTAACCTTGCGGCCAGGGGTCGTCGGGGTCCAGCATGTGCTGGTGGATGCCGGTGATCCAGCCACGGCCCGAGATCTCGGGCAGTATGGCGGCGCGGTCTCCGACCTGGGTCGTGCCCAGTATCCGGCCGGTGAAGCGCGAGCCGATGATCGACACCGCCTCAAAGCTCTGGCCCGGCAGCAACTGCCCCCGCGCGGCCATCAGCGCCATGCGGGCCGAAACGGCAGTACCGGTGGGCGAGCGGTCGACCTTGCCGGGCTGGATCGCCACCGCGGATCGGCCGGTCAGGCCGGTTTCGGTTTCAGTCAACGGTCCGCAGAAGGCGCAGAACGAGATGTGGTCCCAGTCCGGGTTTTCGGGGTGCGCGAAGCCCAGCTGCGCATTGGCGGCGTCGGTGATCGCCACCCCCAGGCGGGCGATGTCGGCGGCATCGTCCTCGATGATGCGCAGCCCCAGCGCCGCGGCGTCGACCACCACGAAACTGTCCCCGCCATAGGCGGTGTCCACCGTCAGGGTCCCCAGCCCCTCGACCTCGAGCGGCGCGGCGAGTCGGTCGGCAAAGCTGGGCAGGTTCTGCACGAAGATCCGTTCGGCCTTGCCGTTGCGGCACTCGGCCCGCACCCGCACCAGCCCGCCCGGCGCTTCGAGCGTCAGGTGGGTTTCCGGCTCGGTCATCGGCAGGATGCCCCCGTCCAGCAGCACCGTCGCCACGCAGATCGCGTTCGAACCGGACATGGGCGGGGTGTCCTCGGGCTCCATGATGATGAAGGCGGCGTCGGCATCGGGGTGTTTGGGCGGCACCAGCAGATTGACATGGCGGAACACCCCGCCGCGCGGCTCGTTCAGCACGAAGTTGCGCAGGGTCTGGTCGCGGGCGATGAAGCTGCGTTGCTCCCAGATCGTGTCGCCCGGCGGCGGGGCGACACCGCCGACGATCACATCCCCCACCTCACCCTCGGCATGGGCCGAGATCACGTGGATGGTCTTGCTGCTGCGCATCCCCCGCTCAGAACCGGGTGGCGGCGAAGGGGTCGACCGGGATGGCCGGATCGGTGCCGTCGACCAGTGCGCCCACCAGTTCGGCGGTGCCGGCCGACTGGGTCAGGCCCAGATGGCCGTGCCCGAAAGCATAGACGAGGTTCGGCGATTTCGAAGACCGCCCGATCACCGGAATGCTGTCGGGCAGCGAGGGGCGGAACCCCATCCACTGCGTCCCGCCTTCGGTCTTCAACCCCGGCAGGAACTGGCGCGCCTTGTTCAGCAAGGTATCGGCGCGTTTGAAATTGGGCGGCAGGTCAAGCCCGCCCAGTTCGACCGCACCACCGATGCGCACACCACCGTTGATCTTGCTGGCCACGAAGGCATGACGCGAGAACGCCAGGTGCAGCCGCAGGTCGAACGCGCCCGGCGGCAGGGTCGTGTTGTAGCCCCGCTCGGTTTCGAGCGGGATCAGATCGCCCACCGTTCGGGTGAGGTTGTGCGACCACGCGCCCGCGGCCACGACCACCTTGCTGGCATCCGCCGCACCCTGGTCGAAGCGCACCCAGACGCCCGTGTCCGACAGCTCCAGCGCGCGTACGGGGCGCGTTTCGATCACCCCGCCACGGTCGCGAAACACCTGTGCCAGATGCTCGACCCAGCGTTTGGGATCGACGGTATTCCACCAGTGTGGCGTGAACCCGGCATGGGTAAAACGCGGGCTGAGCCCGGGCTGGATCTCGGCGATCGCTTCGGGGCTTTCCAGCAGATCGAAGGCGATGCCATGCCGGCGACGCAACTCCCACGTGGGCAAGGCGGCGCGGAACTCGGCCGCGCTTTCGTACAACTGCAACTGCCCGTCGCGCTGCATCATCGCCTCGCCACCCGTATCGGCGATCTGCCGTTCGGTCGCGGCCTGGCACAGGCGCATCAGGTTGGCCTGCGCGGCGACCAGCGCCTGGTACCGGCTGGGGCGGCTGGCCCGCCAGAACCGCCACATCCACGGCGCGATCTGCAGGGCATAGGCGGGCGGGATCGACAGCGGCCCCAACGGATCGAGCAGCCATTTCGGGGCCTTTTTCATGATCCCCGGCGTGGCCAGAGGTTCGACCTCGGGGAAGGCGAACGCCCCGGCATTTCCCGCCGAACTGCCCGCGGCCACGCCTTCGCGGTCCAGTATCTGAACCGTGTAACCCCGACGCTGCAATTCCAGCGCTGCGCTGATACCAACGACGCCGGCACCTATGACGATGACATCTTTCTTCATGTGATCTCTATACCCGAACGGAATGGATCGGCGGGATCAAAAATCAAGCGGCTTTCGGCCATCACGAAAGCCTGACCGGTGATCGAGGGGATCACCCCGCCGTTCGGACCCGGCTGATAGGACAGCCGATAGGGGCTGCCGATGACGCTAGCCTGCACGATTTCTTCACCCGGCGCCAAGCGCCCATCGGCCGCCAGACAGGCCAACCGCGCCGAACTGCCCGTGCCGCAGGGCGAGCGGTCATAGGCGTCATCGGGGCACAGAACGAAGTTTCGGCTGTGGACGCCGGAGGCCGGCGCAGTCTCCTGAAAAATCACATGATCGATCGGCTCGCCCGCTTCGCCGCCAACGCCCTGCGCGACCGAGGCCTGCCGAATGGCGACGCCCAGATCGGTCAGTTGCCGGATGTTCGCGGGCTCGACCGGCACCGGGCTGGGATCGACGATAAAGAACCAATTGCCGCCATAGGCCACATCACCTGTAACCGGCCCGAAATCCGGAACCTCGATCGTCACGGCCTGATGCACCTGCCGGCTTTCGATGTTGGTTACTGTCACTGTGTTGGGATCGTGCAGCTTCACCGTGACCACCCCGGCCGGCGTTTCGATCCGGTGGGTGCCGACACCGATCCGCCCCAGATGGGCCAGCGTCACAGTCAACCCGATCGTGCCATGCCCGCACATGCCAAGCACCGCATCCACGTCGAAATAGATCACCCCGGTCACGCAGGACGGATCGACCGAAGGCACCAGCAGCGCCCCCACCATCGCTGGCTGACCGCGCGGCTCAAGCATGACCGAGCGCCAGAACCGGCGGTGCTGGGTCGCCAAAAGCCCTGCGCGTTCGGACAGAGGACCGCTGCCCAGATCGGGCGCGCCGTCCAGAATCACGCGCGTGGGCTCTCCGCCGGTATGGCTGTCGATCACATGCACGCGGCAATCACCCCGCCTTGCCTTGACCAGTCTGCAAACCAGGCGCGGAACAAGCCGTACTGCTGTTCGCAATAGTGGCGCTGCGCATCGGTCAGCGCGTCAGTTTCGTTGAAGTGCAAGCGGTATTCATCCTCGCCGTTCAGCACCAGAAGGTGCTTGTAGTACAGAACCAGATCAGGGCCTTCGTCGAAACTGGACAGCACGTGGATGGCCTCTGTCAACTCCTGTGCGCGCTGGCGGGCCTCGGCGCTGCCAGAAGCCGCTTTTTTCGACAAAGCGGTCAGCAGCAGAACCTCTTTGGGCAGTACGTTGCCGATGCCAGTGATCGCGCCGGTTGCGCCGCAATTGACGATGCCATGGTAGACCGCCGTATCGACCCCCACCATCAGCGTCACCTGGTCATCACGGCTGGTAATGTTCTCAGCCGCATAGCGCAGATCGTCCTTGCCACCGAATTCCTTGAAGCCCACCAGGTTGGGATGCTCGGCCCGCAGGGCGAAGAACAGGTCAGCGCGGGTGGCGAACCCGTAATGCGGACTGTTGTAGATGACCGCAGGGATATCCGGTGCCGCCGACAGGATGGCCTTGAAATGGTTGCGCTGCGCCATGACCGAACTGCCACGCGACAAGACCCGCGGGATAACCATCAGCCCAGCTGCACCCACCTTTTGCGCATGCGCTGCATGCGCCACGGCGGATTGCGTGTTGACCGCCCCGGTGCCCACCACCACGGGCAAGCCAGCGCCGACCAACCGCTCGACCCCTTCCATCCGCTGTTTGTCGGTCAGCAGTGGCCAGTCGCCCATCGACCCGCAGTAGACGACCGCGGACATGCCCGCCTCAATCATCTGCTGACCCTTTCGCACCAAGGCGTCAAAGTCGGGCTGACGGTCGGGCGTACAAGGGGTCATGAGCGCCGGCATGGTAGCGGTAAAGACGTCGGGTGACATGTGGCTGATCCTTTCCAAGTTGCCCGCGTCCATCGCCGGGCGGTCAGATTTCCTGTCTCAGTCCCGCAGTATCGGATTCTGTATCCAAAATCCATCCAATTCGCCTGACAAAAGAAAAACGCGCCAGGCAGAGAGCCCGGCGCGTTGACACTTTCCAACTGAACAGCGGTTCAGCGCAACCGCATCCCGCTTTCCGGGTCAAACAGCATGGCGCGTTCGGGCCGAACCGAGATTCCGATCCGTTCTCCCGTTTTGCTGCGTTGGTCGTCCCGCTCTTCGACGATCAGCTTGTCGCCGTTGGGCGTCAGCAAATAGCTGTAGGATACGCCGCCAAGCGCCTCGGTCAGATCGACGGTACAGGTGTCGCCGGACCGATCCACGGCAATATGTTCCGGGCGGATTCCCAGGACCACCTTCTTGGCATCGGTCGGCACGCCATTGGTGACGGGGATCGAGTCCGTCAGAGCCGGGTGGCGCACCGTTCCTTCGACGACATCGCACTCCAGAAAGTTCATTGCGGGCGAGCCGATGAACCCCGCCACGAACCGGTTGTCGGGGTCCCGATACAGATCCATCGGAGCGCCCACCTGCTCGATCCGGCCATCGCGCAGCACCACGATCTTGTCGGCCATGGTCATAGCTTCGACCTGGTCGTGGGTGACGTAGATCATCGTCGCGCCGATCTCCTGGTGCAGACGGGCGATCTCGACTCGCATTTCCACGCGCAGTTCGGCATCGAGGTTCGACAGCGGCTCGTCGAACAGAAAAACCTCGGGGCCGCGGACGATGGCCCGACCGATGGCGACCCGCTGACGCTGGCCACCCGACAAGGCCTTGGGCTTGCGCTTGAGATACTGCTCCAGTTTCAGGATTTCCGACGCTTCGGCGACCTTCTTGTCGATCTCGGCCTTGGGCACACCGTTCATGCGCAGACCAAAGCCCATGTTCTCGGCCACGGACATGTGCGGATACAGGGCGTAGGTCTGGAACACCATCGCGACACCGCGCTTGGCCGGATCCATGTGGGTCACGTCACGCTGACCGATGCGGATTTCGCCCTCGGTGGTTTCTTCCAGCCCGGCGATCATCCGCAACAGGGTGGATTTGCCACAGCCCGACGGCCCGACAAAAACGCAGAACTCGCCGTCCTCGATTTCCAGATCAATGCCGTGAATGACCTGGGTCTGGCCATAACGCTTGATTGCGCCCTTCAGGGTAACGCCTGTCATGATGCTTGCATCCTGTCCTTGCGGCCCTCGGGGAACCGCCATGCTTCGGCTTCGGACCCGATCTGGTCGGCCGAACGCCGCACCCGAGGGACCCATTTCTTCAATTGGTCAAAATCCATGCGCTGGGTCGATCCGGTGATCGAGATCGCCCCCAGTACCCGCCCGCCCGATGTCAGGATCGGACAGGCCACGCAGATGATGCCGGGCTCGTGCTCTTCATCATCCATGGCGAACCCCCGTTCGCGGATCCGGGCCAGATCCGCCCGCAGCACCGCCTCCGAGGTCAGCGTCTTGTCGGTAAAGCGGTGAAAGCTTTGCTGCGAAATCGCTTTGTCCAGCCGGTCGTCATCCAGAAAGGCGAGCATCGCCTTCCCCACACCGGTGCAATAGGCCGGACCAACCTTTCCGGCCTCGGAATACATCTCGACCGGGTTTTTGGCATTGCGCTTGTCCACATACAGAACCTGACTGGAATCAAGCTGCGCAAGGTGCACCGTCTCGCCGGTTTCCAGGCTCAGCCCATCCAGGATCGGCCGCGCGATCGGCGCGAGCGAGCTTTGCGTCCAGGCCGAATGCGCCAGCCGCACCAGCCGCAGCCCCGGCGAATAGGTCTGCCGGTCTGGGTCGTAAGACAACATGCCCTGATTGGTCAGCGACTGCAGAAACCGGTACAGGGACGCCTTGGGAAAGCTGCTGCTTTCCAGCAATTCGGCGAACCGCACAGGCCGGCCGAACGCCGCGACCTGTTCCAGCACGTCACATGCCTTGCCGATGGTTCCGTCACCTGCCACGGGTCTGATTTCTCCTCCACTTCCCCTTGCGGACGGGCCGCGAGGGTATTGACAAGCCTAGCCGATTCGATGTGTAGTTTTCAATATATAAAACTTGGTTTCATTATTTGGAACCTCAAAATGGAAGCTAAGGGAGGAAACCATGCATTCCATGTTCAAGCGCACTGCGGCGGCACTGGCGGCCAGTGTGGCACTTGCAGCGCCCGTTTCGGCAGAACTGACCGGCGAGCTGCGAATCTTCCTCGACACATCGAATCCGGCGCCGCGCGCGACGATGGAAGCGATGATTGAGCGTTTCGCGGCACAGCACCCGGGTCTGGAGATCGAGACCACGGTCATCGACCGTGAGGCGTACAAGACCCAGATCCGCAACTTCCTGACGGCGGACACGCCCGACGTCGCGACCTGGTACGCGGCCAACCGCATGAAGCCTTATGTCGAGGCCGGACTGTTCGAAGATGTATCGGACCTGTGGGCCGAGCCGGAAATCGCCGAAAACCTGGCCTCGACCAAGGGCGCGATGACCATCGACGGCAAGCAGTGGGGCGTGCCCTACACCTACTATCAGTGGGGCGTCTACTACCGCAAAGACATCTTTGACGAGCTGGGCCTGTCCGAGCCGACCACCTGGGAAGAAGAGCTGGCCAACTGCCAGAAGATCGTCGACTCGGGTCGCGCCTGCTATACCATCGGCACCAAGTTCCTGTGGACGGCTGGCGGCTGGTTCGACTACCTGAACATGCGCACCAACGGCTTCGAGTTCCACCAGCAACTGGCCAATGGCGAAGTCAGCTGGGAAGACGACCGGGTCAAGCAGACCTTCGCCAACTGGAAGCAGCTGATCGACATGGGCGCGTTCATCGACAACCACCAGACCTACAGCTGGCAAGAGGCCCTGCCCTTCATGGTTCAGGGTGATGCAGCGGCCTATCTGATGGGCAACTTCGCCGTGGCTCCGCTGCGCGAGGCCGGTCTGACCGACGACCAGTTGGACTTCTACCAGTTCGTCGCGATCAACCCCGATGTCGAGCTGGCCGAAGATGCGCCGACCGACACGTTCCACATCCCGGCGAACGCGTCGAACAAAGAAGCCGCGCGCGAGTTCCTGCGTTTTGTTGTTTCGGCTGACGAGCAGACCGAAATCAACAACGGCAAGAACCTCGGACAACTGCCCGTCAACGCCAAATCCTCGGTGGATGACGACAAGTTCCTGCAGGAAGGCTTCAAGATGCTGTCGACCAACAGCCCCGGCGGCGTCGCCCAGTTCTGGGATCGCGACGCACCGGCGGAAATGGCCAAAGTGTCGATGGAAGGCTTCCAGGAGTTCATGGTCAAGCCGGACAACCTGGACAGCATCCTGGCCAAGCTGGAACGCGCACGTCAGCGCATCTATGACAACTGATCGGGTTGTGGCCGGGGCAACCCCGGCCACGCCGTAGCCAAACGCAGGACGGGCACGATCCCGTCCTGCCCATTCCAAACCGGGATTGACCATGACCGCTGTCGACGTCACCGAACACGAAAGCTGGTTCCACAGAAATCAGCAACGTATCGCACCCTGGCTGTTTCTGGCTCCGGGCGTGCTGTTCTTCATGGTCTACGTGATCATCCCCGTATTCCAGTCCTTCAACCTGTCGCTCTACGAATGGGACGGGCTGGGCGCGGCCGAATATGTCGGAATGCGCAACTATGAAGACCTGTATTGGGAATGGGTCGATCGTGACGCCTTCTATGTCTCGCTGAAGAACAACCTGATCTGGCTGATCATGTACCTGCTGGCGATCCCGGCTGGTCTGTTCATCGCGCTGTTCCTCAACCAGACGGTCTGGGGAATCCGGTTGTACAAATCCCTGTTCTTCTTTCCCTTCGTCATCAGCCAGGTCGTAGTCGGGCTGGTCTTCACCTGGTTCTACGACCCCACTTTCGGACTGCTGAACGAGCTTTTGGGCTTGGTCGGGTTGGGTCCGCTGAACGTACTGGGTGATGAACGCTTCGTAACCTACGGCATCATTTTCGCGGGCCTCTGGCCGCAGACCGCCTATTGCATGATCCTGTATCTGACCGGCCTGAACGCCGTGGACCCCGAACAGATCGAGGCCGGCCGGCTGGACGGCGCCAAGGGCGGGCGGATGCTGTGGCATATCATCCTGCCGCAACTGCGCCCGGCGACCTTCATCGCCTTCGTGGTGACCATTATCGGCGCGCTGCGCTCGTTCGACCTGATCTCGATCATGACGCAGGGCGGGCCGTTCGGGTCAAGCCGCGTGCTGGCCTATTACATGTTCGAAGTCGCCTTGTCGGAGTACGGGTTCCGCATGGGCTATGGCGCGGCCATCGCCGTGATCCTGTTCCTGATCATGCTGTGCTTCATCGCCTACTTCCTGTGGTCGATGTACCGCGAAGAAAAGGGGCACTGAGATGTTTCCCAAACCGATCGAAAAACAACCCCGCGCGGCGCAGATTTCCTATCAGGCAATGCTGCCGGTCGCCCTTCTGCTGTGGCTCGGCCCTCTGCTGGCGGTGGCCCTGTTTTCCATCAAGCCCGAGGCGGATTTCACCAACGCCAACTACTGGGGCCTGCCCTCCAGCTTTGAAGGCGCCAGGAACTATGGCCAGGTCTTCTTCAACTCGGACATGCCGCGCTATCTGCTGAACTCGTTCCTGATCACGGTTCCCACGGTGATCGGCGCGGTGGCGCTCAGCTGCATGACCGGGTTCGCGCTGGGGATTTACAAGTTCAAGTCGAACCTGTGGATTTTCTTCATGTTCGTGGCCGGCAACTTCGTACCCTTCCAGATCCTGATGGTGCCGGTGCGCGACCTGACGCTGGACTTGGGGCTCTACAATACGAAAACCGGGCTGGTACTGTTCCACATTGCGTTCCAGACGGGGTTCTGCACCCTGTTCATGCGCAACTTCATCCGCGCCCTGCCCTTTGAGTTGATCGAGGCCGCCCGGGTCGAGGGCATCAGCGAATGGCGCATCTTCTGGTATGTCGTCCTGCCGCTGATGAAGCCCGCAATCGCCGCGCTCAGCGTGCTGATCTTCACCTTCATCTGGAATGACTATTTCTGGGCCGTCGTGTTGACCCAGGGGGCCGAGAGCCAACCCGTCACCGCCGGCATCACCAGCTTCAACGCGCAGTTCCGCGCAGCGTATCACTTGATGAGTGCCGGCTCGATCGTCGCGGCCCTGCCGCCGGTGGCCATGTTCTTTCTGATGCAGAAACACTTCATCGCGGGTCTGACCCTCGGTGCCGTAAAATAACGCCTAGTCAAGGTTTACAGTCATGACCAAGATCACCTTCATCGGTGCAGGTTCCACGATTTTCATGCAAAATATCGTGGGCGATGCCCTGCTGACCCCGTCACTGGCCGACAGCCATTTTGCCCTGATGGACATTGACCCCGAGCGTCTGGCCGAAAGCGAAACCGTGGCCCGCGCGATGATCCGCTCGGTCGGGACCGGCGCGACCGTGTCCACCCATACCGACCGCCGCGCGGCGCTGGACGGGGCCGATTTCGTCATCACCGCCTTCCAGATCGGCGGCTACAGACCCTGCACCGTCACCGATTTCGAGATCCCCAAGCAATATGGCCTGCGCCAGACCATCGCCGACACGCTGGGCGTGGGCGGCATCATGCGCGGCCTGCGCACCGTGCCCGTCCTGTGGGATGTGGCCCGCGACATGGCGCAGCTGTGCCCGAATGCCACGCTGCTGCAATACGTCAACCCGATGGCCATCAACACTTGGGCGCTGGCAGAACGGTTCCCGGCACTGAAACATGTGGGTCTGTGCCACTCGGTCCAGAACACGGTCGAGGAGCTGGCCCATGACCTGGACCTGCCCAAGGATGAAATCCGCTATCGCGTTGCCGGCGTGAACCATGTGGCGTTTTTCCTGCGGCTGGAACATCAAGGCCGCGACCTGTATCCGGCGCTGCGCCGGGGCTATCACGCGGGCCAGCTGCCCAAGGCGCCGCTGCTGATGCCGCGCTGCCCCAACAAGGTGCGGTACGAGGTGATGGATCACCTGGGCTATTTCTGCACCGAAAGCTCGGAACACCTGGCCGAGTATGTCCCGTGGTTCATCAAGGATGGGCGTCAGGACCTGATCGACCGGTTCCAGATCCCGCTGGACGAATACCCCACCCGCTGCGAAGAGCAGGTCGCGAACTGGAAGGAACAGGCCAAGACCCTGACCGACGGGCGCGACATCGAAGTGATCCGCAGCCACGAATTCGCCGCCGACCTGATGAACGCGATCGTCACCGACACGCCCTATGTCGCCTATGGCAACCTGCCCAATACCGGGCAGATCCCGCAGCTGCCGCTGGGCGCGGCGGTCGAAACGCCCTGTCTGGTCGACAGCAACGGCGTGCAGCCCTCGGTCGTGGCCGGCATCCCGCCGCAGCTGGTCGCCCTGATGCGCAGCCAGATCAACGTGCAGGAACTGACCGTGCGCGCCCTGGTCGAGGAAAACCCCGAACACATCTACCACGCCGCCATGATGGACCCGCACACCGCCGCCGAACTGGACCTGCGCCAGATCCGCAGCCTGGTAAGTGACCTGCTGACCGCCCATGCCGACTGGCTGCCGGATTGGTGCCGTCCGGCCCGCGCGGCCTGATCATCCGGCAAACACACAAGAAAACCACGACCCAATACGAAAAAGAAACAAAGACATGAAGAAACGCCGCTCACAGCACTGGTACGGCAAGCTCGACAAGGACGGGTTCATCCATCGGTCGTGGATGAAGAACCAGGGCTTTCCCGATCATGCGTTCGACGGACGCCCGATCATCGGCATCTGCAACACATGGTCGGAACTGACGCCGTGCAACTCGGGCCTGCGCGACCTCGCCGAAGGCGTCAAGCGCGGCGTGTGGGAGGCCGGAGGCTTTCCGGTCGAATTCCCGGTGATGTCGCTGGGCGAAACCCAGATGAAGCCCACCGCCATGCTGTTCCGCAACCTGCTGGCCATGGATGTCGAGGAATCGATCCGCGCCTATGGCATCGACGGCGTGGTGCTGCTGGGCGGCTGCGACAAGACCACGCCCGGCCAGCTGATGGGCGCGGCCTCGGTCGATCTGCCCACCATCGTGGTCAGCTCGGGGCCGATGCTGAACGGCAAGTATCGCGGTCAGGATATCGGCTCGGGCACCGATGTTTGGAAATTCTCGGAAGCCGTGCGCGCCGGCGAGATGACCTTGCAGGATTTCATGAACGCCGAATCCGGCATGAGCCGGTCCAAGGGCGTGTGCATGACCATGGGTACGGCCTCGACCATGGCGTCGCTGGTCGAGGCGATGGGCATGAGCCTGCCCACAAACGCCGCCCTGCCCGCCGTCGATGCCCGCCGGATGGCGCTGGCGCACATGACCGGCAAACGCATCGTCGAAATGGTGGACGAGGACCTCAAACCCTCGGACATCCTGACCAAGGCGGCGTTTGAGAACGCCATTCTGGCCAATGCCGCGGTGGGGGGGTCCACCAACGCCGTGGTGCACCTGCTGGCGCTGGCCGGCCGGGTGGGCGTGGACCTGACCCTGCAGGATTTCGAGATCGGCTCGGACATTCCGCTGCTGGTCAACTGCATGCCCTCGGGCAAATACCTGATGGAAGATTTCTGCTATGCCGGCGGGATGCCGGTGGTCCTGTCCGAGCTGAAATCGCATCTGCGCCCGGCCCGCACCGTTCTGAACAAGGACATCTCGGCCCACTATGAGGGCGCGGAATGCTTCAACCGTGACGTGATCCACGCCTTTGACGATCCGGTGAAACCGGCCGCCGGGCTGCGCGTTCTGCGCGGCAACCTGGCGCCGAACGGGGCCATCGTGAAACCCTCGGCCGCCACAGACAGCCTGCTGGAGACGGAAGGTGAGGCCTATGTCTTCGACAGCATCGAGGACCTGAAGGCCAATATCGACCGCGACGACCTGCCTGTGACGCCCGAGACCATACTGGTGCTCAAAGGCTGCGGGCCCAAGGGCTATCCGGGCATGCCGGAGGTCGGCAACATGCCGATCCCCGCCAAACTGGTGAAACAGGGCGTACGTGACATGATCCGCATTTCCGACGCACGCATGTCGGGCACCGCCTTCGGCACCGTGATCCTGCATGTCAGCCCCGAGGCGCAGGCGGGCGGTCCTCTGGCGCTGGTGAAAACCGGTGATCGCATCCGCGTCTCGGCCAGCAAGGGCGAGCTGGAACTGCTGGTCGACGAACAGGAACTGGCCGCCCGCCGCGCGGATTGGCAGCCCGACGACCCGCATTACACCCGCGGCTATGCCAAACTGTATATCGACCATGTCCTTCAGGCCGACCGCGGCGCTGACCTTGATTTCCTGGTGGGCAAGGACACCCGCCTTGTGACCAGAGAGAGCCATTGATGACCCAGCCAGCAACCTTCCATGACCTCGACGGCGCGTCCGTCTTCATCACCGGCGGCGGGTCGGGCGTGGGCGCGGCCCTGACAGACGGGTTCCTGGCCCAGGGCGCAAAGGTCGCCTTCATCGGCCGGTCCGACGCCAGCGCATTCGTCGAAGAGATGCGCGCCAAACACGGCCGCGCGCCCTTGTTCCTGCAGGGCGACATGACCGACACCGCGCTGCTGCACGAAACAATGACCAAGGCTGCCGAGGCCCACGGTCCGCTGAACGTGCTGGTCAACAATGCCGCAAACGACAAGCGCCACAGCCTCGAGGAAACCACGACCGAGTTCTGGGATTGGATGATCGAGGTCAACCTCAAGGCCTATTACTTTGCCTGCCAGCAGGCCGCGCGCCAGATGGCCGAGACCGGCGGGTCGATCATCAACTTCAGCTCGATCAGCTACATGATGGGCAATGCGGGCTATCCGATCTATACGACGGCCAACGCCGGAATCACCGGCATGACCCGCTCGCTCGCGCGCGAGCTGGGGTCGAAGAACATCCGCGTCAACGCGCTGGCGCCCGGCTGGGTGCTGACGCAGAAACAACTGGACATGTGGGCCACGCCCGAGGATCTGGCCGCGCATATGGATCGACAGTGCCTGAAGGAACATCTGAGCCCGGACGACATGATCGCGCCGACGCTGTTCCTGGCATCGACTGCCAGCCGCGCCATGACCGGGCAATGCATGGTCGTCGATGGCGGCGTGGTCACAACGGGGTGAGGACATGAACACCGAGTGGATCGCAGTAGACTGGGGCACCTCGCATCTGCGCACCTGGGCGATGCAGGGCGACACGGTGCTGGACCACGCCCAATGCGACCGGGGCATGGCAACGCTGGGCCGGGATCAGTTCCAGGACGCGCTGCTCACGCTGGTCCAGGGCTGGCTTGGCGTGGCGCCCGTCGACGTGATCGCCTGCGGCATGGTCGGTGCCCGGCAAGGCTGGGTCGAGGCGCCCTATGTGGCGGTGCCGGCCAAGCCGATCTCGACCGTTCCGGTGCGCGTGCCCGGCACCGATCCACGCATCCGCGCCTTCGTGGTACCCGGCCTGAAACAGGGCGATCCCGCCGACGTGATGCGCGGCGAGGAAACCCAGATCGCCGGCTACCTGTCCACGCGCCCGCATTGGGATGGCGTGATCTGCCTGCCCGGCACCCACACCAAATGGGTGCAGGTCAGCGCCGGCGAGGTCGTCAGTTTCCGCACCTTCATGACGGGTGAACTGTTCGATCTGCTGGGCCAGCACTCGGTGCTGAAACACTCGGTGGGCGAAGGCTGGGACGACGACGCCTTTGCCACGGCCGTGGCGGACACGCTGTCCAAGCCCGAGCAACTGGCCGGGCGGCTGTTCGGGCTGCGCGCGGCCGACCTGCTGCACGGCCAGGATCCGGCCACCGCCCGCGCCCGCCTGTCGGGCGCTCTGATCGGTGCCGAACTGGCCGCCACCCGCCCCTATTGGCTGGGTCAGCAACTGGCCATCATCGGGACCGAGGCCCTGTCGAACATCTATGCCACCGCGCTGCAGCAACAGGGCGCATTCGTCGAAACCGCCGACGCGACCCAAGCCACGCTGGCCGGTCTGCTGCAGGCCCGCACCCTCACGAGGCAAACCGCATGAGCCGCCCCATCATCGCCATTCTGCGAGGGCTTGAACCGGCACAGGCCGAGGCCGTCGGCCAAGCCATTTTGGACGCCGGAATCGACCGGATCGAGGTTCCGCTGAACTCGCCCGACCCGCTGGACAGCATCGGCCGTCTGGCCCGTTCGATCGGCGACCGCGCGCTGGTCGGGGCCGGAACCGTCCTGACCGTGGACGAAGTCGAACAGGTGGCCGCCGTTGGCGGCAAGCTGATCGTGTCGCCAAATTGCGATGCCGAGGTTATCGCGCGCACGGTGGATCTGAGCCTTCAAAGCTGGCCCGGGGTCTATACCCCGACCGAAGCCTTCGTCGCCCTGCGCGCCGAAGCCACCGGGTTGAAACTGTTTCCCGGGGTGATGGCCGGACCGGTGGGGCTGGCGGCCATGCGCCCGATCCTGCCCAAGGGCACGCAGGTCTATGCCGTGGGCGGCGCGGGGCCCGAGAATTTCGGCGACTGGCTCAAGGCCGGGGCCGACGGTTTCGGCATCGGCTCGGCCCTGTTCAAACCCGGCATGTCCGTGGACCAGATCGCCGAAAACGCCCGCCAGATCGTCGCCGCCTTTGACGAGGCCGCGCGATGAGCCAGGTCTTTGACGACCGCCCGTGCGCGTTGGGCGAAGGCCCGCTGTGGCACCCCGAACGGCAACAGCTGTTCTGGTTCGACATCATCAACAAGCGCCTGATGACCCGCGACGCGGGTGGCCCGCAAAGCTGGGATTTTGCCGAGCACGTCTCGGCCGCAGGCTGGATCGACCGCGACACGCTGCTGATCGCGTCGGAAACCGGCCTGTGGCGGTTCGGGCTTGAGACCGGTCACAAGGACCGCATCGTCGCGCTCGAGGCCGACAACCCGGTGACCCGCTCGAATGACGGGCGGGCTGATCCGTGGGGCGGGTTCTGGATCGGCACAATGGGCAAGCGCGCGGAACGGGGCGCGGGGGCGATCTATCGTTTTTGGCGGGGTGAGCTGCGGCAGCTGGTGCCGGACGTGACCATCTCGAACGCGATCAGTTTCGCGCCTGACCGGTCTTGCGCCTATTTTTGCGACACGGCCACCGGGCAGGTGCGGCGCTGGGGCCTGAACCCGGAAACCGGCTGGCCCGAGGGCGACAGCGCGGTGTTTCTGGACCTGCGCGCCGAGGGGCTGAACCCCGATGGCGCGGTCGTCGATGCCGCGGGCAACCTATGGCTCGCGCAATGGGGCGCGGCGCGGGTCGCGGTCTATGACGCCGGCGGAACCTTTCTGCGCGCGGTGAACTTCCCGGCGGCCCATACCTCGTGCCCCGCTTTCGGCGGGCCGGATCTGACGACGCTGTTCTGCACCTCGGCCCGTGAAGGGCTGGATGCGGACACCATCGCATCGCACCCCACCAACGGAATGACCTTTGCCGCCGAAAACGCGGGCCAAGGTCAGGCGGAACACAGAGTCATCCTATGAACCCCGAACTTGGCGTTTGCTATTACCCCGAACATTGGCCCCAGTCGATGTGGGCCGAAGATGCCGCGCGCATGGTCGAGGCCGGCCTGCGCTGGGTCCGGATCGGCGAATTCGGATGGAGCCGGATGGAGCCGGAACCGGGCCGGCTGACATTCGACTGGCTGGATCAGGCCATCGAGACCCTTGGTGCAGCCGGGCTGAAAGTGGTGCTTGGAACCCCAACCGCCACGCCGCCGCGCTGGATGCTGGACCGGCACCCGGACATGCTGGCGGTGGACGAAAACGGGCAGCCGCGCAAGTTCGGCTCGCGCCGTCACTATTGTTTCAGCCATCCCGGGTATATCGAGGAATGCGTCCGCATCGCCCGGATCATGGGCGAACGCTATGGCCACAACCCGCATGTGGCCGCCTGGCAAATCGACAATGAATATGGTTGCCACGACACCACCGTCAGCTACAGCGAGCCTGCGCGGCAGGCCTTCCGCCGCTGGCTGGCCAAACGCTATGGCTCGGTCGAGGCGCTGAACGCGGCCTGGGGCAATGTGTTCTGGTCTATGGAATACAGTGATTTCGATCAGATCGACCTGCCCAACCTGACCGTGACCGAACCCAACCCCGCGCATGTGCTGGCCTTCCGCCGGTTCAGCTCGGATCAGGTGGTGGCCTTCAACCGGGCGCAGGTTCAGGCGCTGCGGCCCCTGACCGACGCGCCGCTGCTGCACAACTACATGGGCCGGATTCTGGATTTCGACCATTTCGAGGTGGGCGCCGATCTGGATATCGCCGCCTGGGACAGCTACCCGATCGGGTTCCTGTCCGACCGGCTCGAGGCCGACGCGGCACACAAGGCAGCCTTTCTGCAACAGGGCGACCCGGACATGCAGGCCTTTCACCACGATCTGTACCGCGCCGTCGGGCGCGGCCGCTGGTGGGTGATGGAACAGCAGCCTGGACCGGTGAACTGGGCGCCCTACAACCCGGCCCCCCTGCCGGGCATGGTGCGGCTTTGGTCGCTCGAGGCCGTGGCCCACGGGGCCGAGGTGGTCAGCTATTTCCGCTGGCGGCAGGCGCCTTTTGCGCAGGAACAGATGCACACGGGCTTGCTGACGCCGAACAACCACCCCGCCCCCGGTCTGGCCGAGGCGCAGCAGACGGCCGAAGATCTGGCCACGCTGGGACCGGTCGAACCGGTGCAGGCGCGGGTGGCCATACTGTTCGACTACCCGTCGGACTGGGCCTGGGCGACCCAGCCTCAGGGCGCGGGCTTCAACTATTTCCGGCTGGTGTTTTCCGCCTATCGCGCCCTGCGCCGCGCCGGGCTGTCGGTCGACGTCGTTCCGGCCTCGGGCTTGGACGACGCCGACTATGATCTGATCCTCGCTCCCGGACTGGCCACGCTGGACGACGCGCTGGCCGACCGCCTGCGGGCGGCCGCGAAACTGACGGTTCTGGGCCCGCGCGCCGGAGCAATCACGGCTGATTTCCAGATCCCGGCCCAAGGCCGCCCCGGCCTGCAGGCGTTGGACTGCGACGTGGCGCTGGTGGAATCCCTACCGCCCGAGATCACCCGCCCGGTTCAGGGCGGCGGAGCGGCGCAACACTGGGTCGAGCGGTTGACCGGCCACGCGCCCGATCAGTTGACCTTCGAAGACGGGACTCCGGCGCTCAAGGGCAGTGACCAGCTTTGGTACCTGGCCGGGTTCCCGGACGAAGGCCTTTGGGACCGGATAGTTGAGATGGCGGCGCAGAAAGTCGGGCTGCCATTGCACCAGATGCCGCCCGGCCTGCGGCGGCGCGAGACCGCGACCCATGACTTCCTGATCAACTACAACGCCACACCGGTGGATTGGAACGGCCACAGCATCGCTGCCTGCGGAGTCGCCATCCTGAAACGCCATCCGCCCGGCCAGGAATGAACCAGAACCGGGCGGATGTGGTGCTCTGGTAGGCGCTTCTTCCTACTCGTCGGTCTTCAGACTGTTTGGATCGAAGACATTGCCGAACCCACTGTTGCCCGAAGGCTGATCGTCAGGCTCGGCTGAGCTTTCGTCGTCCTGACCACCCAATGTGTTCGGAGCGAACACATTGCCAAAACCGCTGTTGTTCGACGGTTTGGGCGTGGATTGCTGCGCGTCGCCTTGCTCGGCCTCGCGCTGCTTGCGCTGCTCCTCGCGTTGCTTGCGCAATTCCTGAATGCGCTGCTCGGCTTCCAAACGCTTTTCTTCCTTGACGTCCGCGATGCACTGGGCCGGGTTGTAAGCCATGGCCGTCCCGACGACAGTGATCGTTGCCACGGCAAACATGACCAGCAGCACGGCCGCCATGTTCCCCGAGAAAAAGCTGGGCAACTTGATCTTGCCCGCAAGCTCCTCGACCGTGGCTTCCTTGCGCGCGGCGGCGACCAGTTCCTGACGCTTCAACTTGGCTTCGTTCAACAGGGCGAAGAACACGGTCAGCGCCACGATGATAAAGGCCAGCGCCGAAATCGCGGGTGTAATGCCGTAGCGCACCTTTTGAGCCAGTTCGATTGTCAGTGTCGGGTATTCGCCGAACGTGAAGGTGGTGGTGTTGTAGTTCTCGAACGAGGCCAGAAACGCCAGCACCGCCGCCGAGGCAATCGCCGGGCGCATGAACGGCAGCAGGATCTTGCGAAACGCCTGTGCATGCGTTGCGCCAAGGTCCAGTGCCGCCTCGGTCAGCGCCAGGTCATATCGCTGCAGCCGGGCCACTAGAACCAACATGCAATAGCTGGCGATGAAGGTGGATTGGCCAATCACGGTCAGGAAAATACCGTTCGACAAAAAGCTGTCGGCGCCCAGCCCCAGCATCCGGTTGATCCGGTCCCAGAAGACCAGCGTCGAGATACCCAGAACAACGCCCGGGATCAGGATCGGAGCGATGATGATCGTGTAGTAGGTGGCGCGCAGCTTGGGCCAGATCTGGGTCAACATCAGCGCTCCGGCCAAGCCCATCGCCACCGACAGAACCACGGTTCCCGCGCCGATGATCAACGAGTTCTTGATGCCGTTCAGGATGCGTTGGTCCTGAAACAACTCGCCGAACCACTGGAAGGTCAGGCATTCCCACGGGCTCATGCGCGGGAAACCGGACGAGTTGAAGGCGGTGATCGACATGATCACCAAGGGACCCAGCAGGTAGGCGAAGAAGATCGCCAGATAGACCCAGATGCTGATACGGAGGAAGGACATGTTCATTTCCCGATATCCCCCATGTTCACCTTGAACAGGCGCATCATTGCCAACACGAACAGGATACAGGTGACCAGCAGAACGATGGCGTAGGCCGCGCCTTGTGGCCAGTCGTTGTTGTCATTGAACTGCTGATAGATCAGTTGCGTAAACCAAAGACTGGACGGCCCACCCAGGATTTGCGGTGCGGCCAGCGCACCGGCCGACAGCATGAACACCATCGTACAGCCGGAACTGATGCCGGGCTTGGCATAGGGGATGACCACCCTCCAGTGGATCCGCCACCACGGAGCGCCCAAGTCGCGCGCGGCTTCGATCTGGTTTCCATCCAGGCTTTCGATGACGTTGTACATCGGGAAGATCATCAGCAGGATGTACGCGTAGCCGAGGCCCGCATAGAGCGCGATGTCGTTGCGAATGAAATCGAACGGCGTGTCCCAGATCCCCAATCCGACGAACAGCGTGTTCAAAACACCCGTCTCTCCGAAGATGATGCGCAGCGCAAAGGCACGCAGGATCTCGTTGATCCAATAGGGGATGATCAGCATGATCGCGAAGATACGGATGTGATTGCCCTTGGACTGACCCAGATAATAGGCAATCGGATAGCAAATAATCAGGTTGAAGATCGTCACGCAGACCGCGGCGATCAACGTCCGGAAGAACACACGCAGATCAACGGCGTTGTAGGACTGGCTACCGCCTTCCGGGCCGTAGATCAGGTATTTGTAGTTCTCCAGCGTGTACACGTCCTTGGGGCCGCCGATTTCCGGGGGCGGCAGGTTGGGACGGAAGGAAAAGTCCAGCATCGACAGCTGCGGCAGAATGATCAGGCCGATCGTCCAGAACAGGACAAGTCCCAGAATCGCGAGCCCCATGCCGAAACCGTTGCGGTTGAAGAAGTCCCTGAGGAAGCCAGGCATCGTCGGGCCTCCTTATTCCGCAGCCAGCTCACCCGCCGGAACGACGACCGCGTTGCGGGTTTCGTATTCCAGCGTGATGTTCTGCCCGGTGTGATCTTTGAACGACTGCCCGTGGTTCGGGATCGAGACCTTAATCTCCTTGCCGCCCTCTCCTTCGGTGAAGATGTTGAAGACGTTGCCTTCGAATTCCTCGTGGGTCACCCGTGCCGTGACGAAGTGATCGCCGCTCGTCCCCTCGGGTGCAATCGAGAACGCCTCGGGACGGATGAACATCATGGCGTCGTCACCTTCGGCCAACTTGCCCTGATTGGCGGTCGATATCCTCGCCACCAGATCGCCGGACCGGTTGGTCGAGATCAGGGCCTCTTCGCCCATCACTCTTTTGACCTTGCCGCGGAAGACGTTGTTTTCGCCCACGAACGAGGCGGCAAAAGCGGTTGTCGGGTCGTTGTAGATGGTCTTGCCATCGGCGATCTGGTCGATCACGCCAGCGCGCATCACGGCGATGTTGTCCGACATGGTCAGGGCCTCGCCCTGGTCATGGGTGATGTAGATGAATGTGATGCCCACACGCTTTTGGATTTCGCGCAGCTCGGTGCGCATGTGCTGGCGCAGCTTGAGATCCAGCGCCGACAGCGGTTCGTCCAGCAGCAGCACGTCTGGCTCGGCGCATAGAGCGCGCGCGATGGCCACTCGTTGGCGCTGACCGCCCGACAACTCGCTGGGCAGCTTGTCACCCTGATCAGGCAGGGCGATCATGTCCAGCAGCTCGTCCGCGCGTTTGCGCCGTTCGGCGGCACTGGCCCCTTTGATCTCCATCGAAAAAGTTATGTTCTCCCACACCTTCATGAGCGGAAACAGCGCGAGGTTCTGAAAGATCAGAGCAGTAGGACGCTTGTTCGGCCCGATGCCCTTCATGTTCTTGCCGCCGATCAGGACATTGCCTTCGCTGGGCTCCAGGAACCCGGACACCGCCCGAAGGATCGTGGTCTTGCCGCAGCCCGAAGGCCCAAGGAACGAAAAGAAATCGCCCCCGTTGATGTTCACGTTCGCATCTCGCACAGCGACAAAATCGCCGAAGCGGATCCACAGGTTTTCCAGATCAACTCCGATCCCTGCACTCATTTTTGGTATCTCCCTGTGATGCAGCCTCAGGTCGCACCGCATCGTTGTCCGGCACGCGGGGCAAACGCGTGCGGGGTCCAAAGGCCCCCCGCGCGACAACGCGAGGGGCGCGATCTCAAGGCGATCAGGCGCTCTTGAACTTGTTGACGAACTCGGTCCGGGTCTCGGCATACCACGGTGCTTCGGCAGGCCACGGGTTCAGGTTGGCCAGCGAGTCGCCCGGATAGGCCTCGGCAAAGTTCTTCTTGTAGGTGTCGCCCGAATACTGGTCGGCACCCAGAACCGGCGAGTTGTAGCCGTGGCTGTCGATCGCGACACCGGCCGGCTTGGCCTGATAGGCGAAGTCAATGAAGGCGTAGACCTGGTCGATATTGGTTGCGCCGGTCGGCATCGAAATACCGTCGACCCAAGCCATCGCACCCTCGACCGGAGCCTGGTAGTGCACCGGTTCGCCAGCGGATTTCAGTGCCAGCGGCGGACCATCCCAAGTCTGTCCGACGACAACCCCTTCGTTCAGCAGGCCGTTCTTCTGGGTGTCGGCATCGTTCCAGATCAGTTTGATCCGGTCCTTGCGGGCGATACACCAGTCGGTGATCTGACCCCAGACCTTGCGCATGGTGTCTTCGTCGCCATATGCGGCCCAGACCGAGCCGGGCTCCATCTCGCCGATGCGCTCCATGTACAGACCCGCGCCCAGCATCATCGAATGTGCGCGACCCATGGTCTTGCCGGCGTTTTCTTCCGACCAGACATCACCATAGGACGGAGCGTCGCCTTCGGGCAGCCACAGGTCGGTGCGATAGGCTATGCCTTCGGTACCCCAGATATGCGGCAGCCAATGCGCGCCGCTGTCACCGAAGTTCCAGGCATCGGTGCCGATCTTGGCCATCGCCGGGTTGACCTTGTCGATCGGAACCCTGTTCATGTCGAACGGCTGCAGAAGCTCCAGCGGCTCCCACTGCAGCGACCGGTTGTTGGTCGGCGAAACGATGTCAAAGCCCTGGCCCTTGGTGGCCTTCATCTTGTTGATGATCTCTTCGTTCGAGCCGATACCGGTGTAGTTCACCTTGATCCCGGTCAGGGTCTCGAACTCTTCGATGAAGCTGGGCGGCAGGTAATCCGACCACATCAGGATGTTGACTTCGCCCGAAGATGCCAGGGCGCTTTTGCTGTACAGAGGTGCCGCCAGCGCTGCGGCGCCGGCCCCTTTCAACACCGTACGACGGCTGAAGTTTGACGATTTGGTCATTCGTGTTTCTCCCGTGTTTGGACTGAGTTTTGTTTTTTATCCGTGCGTCACGTTAGAGTTTTGCGATCGCCCCGTCAGTCCAAAAAGTGACAGTTTGCGAAATTCTTAGGTCCAGTTCCCTTGGAAGCCCAAGCCCGGAGCCCGCCCAAACAGGGCGCGACTCTGCGGGAATTCGCGCGAGGATCATATATCAAAAGGGCCGACGATACCTAACGGCGCATCGGAACTGGCCTCATGTCACACAGGGAGATCACGCGAATTTTTTGCGCATCCGCCTAATCGATGCGCATCATTTCAGCCGCAAAAATCGAATTGCGACAAATTCAGACCAGAATCACGACACGGTTGGAGCTATTTGCGCATTGACCGGCCGTCATGGAACAGGTGGATCTTCTCCGGCGCGGCAGTCACCGAAACCGTCTGGCCACGCAAGCCACGATGGATGCCCGGCAGTTTGCCGATCACCGACTCGGCGCCGGGGGCTTTCGCGAAATAGAGCAACGTCACCTCGCCCAATGCTTCGGTAAAGTCCACGGTCCCGGTCAGGATGGGGTCACCGTCGGCAACCACCAGATCCTCGGGGCGCACACCCACGTTGACCTTCTTGCCGGCGTCGGCGTCCTGGGTCGGGATGGCCGAAACTGCCGTGCCGCCACAGTCCAGCGCGACGGTCGTGGTGGCACCGGTGCCGGTGATCGTGCCCGGCAGCAGGTTCATGGCGGGCGAGCCGATGAACTGGGCCACGAATTCATTGTCAGGCGTCTCGTACAGTTCCAGCGGCGTGCCGACCTGCGCGATACCCTTGTTGGCCAGAACCACGATCCGGCTGGCCAGGGTCATTGCCTCGACCTGGTCGTGGGTGACATAGATCATCGTGCTGTCAGGCATCGCCTCTTTCAGGCGCGCGATCTCGATCCGCGTGGCCACCCGCAGGGCGGCATCCAAGTTCGACAGCGGCTCGTCGAACAGATAGACCTTGGGGTCGCGCACGATAGCCCGGCCGATGGCGACCCGCTGTCGCTGACCGCCCGACAGGGCCTTGGGCAGCCGGTCCAAAAACGGTTCCAGCTGCAGGATCTGCGCCGCGCGGTTTACCGCCGCGTCGATCTGATCGGTGGGCATCTTGGCGATCTTCAGGGCAAAGGCCATGTTCTCGCGCACGGTCATGTGCGGATACAGCGCGTAGCTTTGGAACACCATGGCGATGCCGCGCTGTGCCGGGGGCACGTCGTTCATCACCTGCCCCTCGATCTCCAGCGTCCCGCCCGAAATGCGTTCCAGCCCCGCGATCATCCGCAGCAGGGTGGACTTGCCGCAGCCCGAAGGGCCGACGAACACGATCAACTCGCCGCGCTCGATCTCGAGGTTGATGTCCTTCAGGACATCAACATTGCCATAGGTCTTGGCGACATCGGTCAACTTGAGCTCGGACATGGGTTACCCTTTCTCTCGGACCATCAGGCAAAATTGCGACGGCGCCAGCGTGGCGCGGCCCTGCGCCTCGACTGCGCCCAGATCCTGACCGATGCAGCGCCAGTTGCCTTCGGGCAGGTCGATTTCCGCGGTGCCATCGCCTAGGTTGAAGGCACAGAACACCTGTTGGGTGTCATCCTCGCGCAGGAAGCTGAGGATCGGGCCGGTTTCGCGCATGTCGGACTGGGTGCCCGACATCAGCGCCGGATATTCATGGCGCAAGGCGATGGCACGACGATAGTGGTTCAGCACCGACTGCGGGTCGGCGTCCATCCGGTCCACGGCGCGCTCGGCCTGCGCGGTGCTGACGGGCAGCCAGGGCGCACCGGTGGTAAAGCCCGACTGTTCGTCCTGCGCAGCCCAGACCATGGGCGTGCGGCAGCCGTCGCGGCCCTTGTATTCGGGCCAGAACTCGATGCCATAGGGGTCCTGCAGGTGCTCAAAGGGCACGTCGGCCTCGGGCAGGCCTAGCTCTTCGCCCTGATACAGGCAGGCCGAGCCGCGCAGGCACATCATCAAAACCGCGTGCTGCCGGATGCCGGCCTCGTCCAGATCCCAGCGCGAGGCGTGGCGCTGCACGTCGTGGTTGGAGAACGCCCAGCATGGCCAAGCGTCGCCGGCCTTGGACAGAAGCTGGTCGAACACATGCTTGGTGTATTCTGCCGTCAGGCGGCGTTTCTCCAGAAATTCAAAGGCATAGCACATGTGCATGCGCTTGTCGCCACGGGTGTATTCGCCCATGATCTCGAGCCCGCGCTGTGCGTCGCCCACCTCGCCCAGACAGGCGCGACCGTCATATTGATCGGTCAGGGCGCGCAGCCGTTCCAGGAAGGCGATGTTTTCCGGCTGGCTCTTGGAATACAGGTGGTCCTGATGGTTGTAGGGGTTGACCATCGGCGCGATGGTGGCGTTGCGCTGATCCAGCGGCAGCGCCGGGTTGTCGCGCAGTTGCGCGTCGTGGAAGTAGAAGTTGATCGTGTCCAGCCGGAACCCGTCAACGCCCATATCCAGCCAGAACCGCGCGACGTCCAGAAGCGCGTCCTGCACATCGGGGTTGTGGAAATTCAGGTCCGGCTGCGAGGTCAGGAAGTTGTGCAGGTAATACTGCTGCCGGCGCGTATCCCACTGCCAGGCCGAGCCGCCGAAGATCGACAGCCAGTTGTTGGGCGGGGTCCCGTCAGGCTTGGGGTCGGCCCAGACATACCAGTCGGCCTTGGGGTTTTCGCGGTTGCTGCGGCTTTCGACGAACCACGGATGCTGGTCCGAGGTATGCGACAGAACCAGGTCGATCATCACCCGCAGACCCAGACCATGGGCGCGGTCCAGCAACGTCTGGAAATCCTCCATCGTGCCGAACATCGGATCGATGGCGCGATAGTCGCTGACATCGTACCCGAAATCCTTCATCGGCGACTTGAAGAAGGGCGAGATCCAGATCGCATCGACCCCCAGACCAGCGATGTAATCCAGCCGCTGGGTAATGCCCCGCAGGTCTCCGATGCCGTCGCCGTTGCTGTCCTGAAAGCTGCGCGGGTAGATCTGATAGATCACGCCGCCGCGCCACCAGTCGGACGCCGTCTTGGTTGAGTGCTTGAGGTCCACGTTGTTCTGCACGTTCATCACACGCCCTTATTTGACTGAACCGGCCAGCAATCCGCGGACCAGGTATTTCTGCATTGCAAAGAAGACGACCAGCGGCACCGCGATCGACACGAATGCGGCCGTGGCCAGGATTTCCCAGTTGCCGCCACGGGTGCCCAGAAGCTCGACGATACTGTTGGTCATCACGGTAGTCTCGCCGGATGCGTCGATCAGGAACACCTTGGCCACCAGCAGGTCGTTCCATGTCCACAGGAACTGGAAGATCGCGAACGAGGCCAGCGCCGGAAAGCTCAGCGGCAGGATCAGCTTGGTAAAGATTTGAAACTCGGTGGCGCCATCGACCCGCGCATTCTCGATCAGGTCGCGGGGCAGCCCGGCCATGTAGTTGCGCAGAAGATAGATCGCCAGCGGCATGCCAAAGCCGGTATGGGCCAGCCAGACGCCCAGATACCCTTTGCCGATGCCGATGTTCAGGTGGAATTTCAGCAGCGGGATCAGCGCCAGTTGCAAAGGTACCACCAGCAGACCGACCACCGCTGCGATCAACAGCGCACGGCCCGGGAAATCCATCCAGGCCAGCGCATAGGCCGCAAATGCCGCCACAAGGATCGGAATGATCGTGGCCGGAATCGTGACCGTCAACGTGTTGAAGAACGCCTTGGCCATGCTGTCGGTGCTGTCCTCGGCCAGCAGGACCTTGTGGTAATTGTCCAGCGTGAATTCGGGCGGCAGTTCGGCGGTCACGAAGACCCGCGTGCCCCGGCTGCCGGTGAATTCCTCGGTGTTCTCCATCCGATAATCGCCATTGGCCTGAACGGTGACCGTGCCGCCCTTGCGCAGCTCGGCCGTCTGGCCCGGCTCAAACGCATCGATCTCGCGGGAGCTGATGCCCCATTTCGAGATGCGCGCCGTGGTTCCGGCGTCAAACAGGTTGCCCTCGATCACATACAGGCCGTTTTCCTGCACCTGGGTGTCGGGCGCGGCGCTGCGCAGCGTCAGGTTCTGCTCGGACGGGAAAATCGCCCGCCACCAGCCGCTGGTCGCGATCTGGTCCGCCGTGCGGAAGGACGAGATGAACAGGCCCAGCGTGGGCACCACCCACAGCACCACCAGAAACAGAACCGAGGCATGTACGGCCCATCTGAGCGCCGGGCGGGTTCCTGCGATCTCACTCATGACGCGCCCTCCTATTCCATTTCCTTGCGCGCGTTGCGCACGTTCCAGACGAGGATCGGCGTCACCAGCAGCATGATGATCATGGCTGAAGCCGAGCCCACGCCCCAGTCATTGGCGCGGAACAGCTTGTCGAACATGTAGTTGGCCAAGACCTGTGTCTCCCACTGGCCGTTGGTCATGGCGAAAACGATGTCGAACACCTTCAGCACGACGATGGTGATCGTTGTCCACACCACCAGAATCGTTGTCTTGATCTGCGGCACCTTGATCTTGAAGAAGATCTGGAACGGGCTTGCGCCATCCAGAATGGCGGCCTCGACCGTTTCTTCGGGAATGCCGCGCAGTGCCGCCGACAGGATCACCATGGCAAAGCCCGTCTGAATCCAGACCAGCACGATCATCAGGAAGAAATTGTTCCAGAACGGAATCGTCAGCCAAGTCTGCGGGTCGGTTCCGCCAAAGAAGATGTACAGGGCATTCAGCATGCCGATCTGGTCCTGCTCGACGGGACGGGTGTCATAGACAAGCTTCCAGATCACCGATGCGCCCACGAACGAGATCGCCATCGGCATGAAGATCAGAGATTTGGCGACATTGCCCCATCGGATGCGGTCGGTCAGCTGGGCGACCAACAGGCCAAATGCTGTCGACAGCGCCGGGACCACGATCAGCCACAGCATGTTGTTGCGCATCGCTTCCCAGAATTTGGGCTCTCCCATCATCTGGACGTAGTTGTCCAGACCCACCCACTCGTATCCGCCGCCGGGCACCCGGTCGGTCAGGGACAGGCGTAGCGTTTCCACCACGGGATAGGCCAGGTACAGCCCCAGCGCGACCAGAGCGGGCAAAAGAAACAACCATGGCCGGACCATGTTCGCCCGATTGATGTTGCGTCCGGCGTTCGGGCCGCGCGGCGGGAACAGAATCTTGTCCAGAAACTGGTTGGACAGGTAGAAGTATCCAACGCAGCCGGATACGCCGATGGCGATCGTCAGCAGACCTTGCAATGCGGGATGCATGTCACCCTCCCTGGCGACAATGGGTCGGGCAACCCGAAGGCCGGGTTGCCCGGTTTCACGGCTTTACTGGATCGCGTCCCAAGACGCCTGGATCTCGTCCGCCACGTCTTGCGCGGGTTTGCCACCGGCATAGTCGACCATTCCCGTCCAGAACGTGCCTGCCCCAACCGCACCCGGCATCAGGTCGGACCCGTCAAAGCGGAAAGTGGTCGCCCCCAGAAGAATGTCGTTCATCTTCTTCAGTGTCGGATCCGAGAAGGCCGAGGTATCGACACCCTTGTGCGGGGTCAAAAAGCCGCTGAGCGCCATCCAGGTCTCGTGCGCCTCGGGCGTCTGCAGATAGGCGATCAGGTCATGCGCTGCGGGGCTGTCATTGGTGATCGCCCACAGGGTGCCCGCGCCCAGAACCGGGCTGCCCAGATCCTTGCTTTCATAGGCCGGGAAGTAGAAGAAATCGGCATCTTCACCCACGACCGTGCCTTCGGGGAAGAAAGCCGGGATGAACGAGGCCTGACGGTGCATGTAGCACTGCGGCGGCGAGCTGAACATGCCTTTGGGGCTGTCGCGGAAATCCGTGGTTGCAACCGCACCGGCCCCGCCGGCGACATAGTCGTCATTGCGGGCGAATGCGCCGAATTCCTCGATCGCGGCCACGACCTTGGGGTCGTTGAACTTCAGCTCGTTGGCAACCCACGCGTCATAATCCTCGGGGGATTGGGTGCGCAGCATCATGTCCTCGACCCAGTCGGTCGCAGGCCAACCGGTCGCGCCGCCCGACCCCAGGCCGATGCACCAGGGGGTGCCGCCATCGGCGACGATCTGGTCGGTCAGGGCTTTGAGTTCTTCCATCGTGGTCGGAACTTCATAGCCAGCGTCCTCAAAGTTCTCGGGCACGTACCAGACCAACGATTTCACATCGACCTTGTAGAAGAAGCCGTAGAGATGATCTTGGCCGTCCGGTCCGGCATAGGCGCCCAGGTCGACCCAGGACTGGCCCGCGGCATAGTTGTCCCGGATCCAGTCGGCGGTCCCGTCAGCAAGCGGTGTCAGAAACCCGGCTTTCGCCATGTCGGCCGCCAGACCCGGCTGGGGGAACACGGCGATGTTCGGGGCCGACCCGGCCTCGGCGTCGATGCGGATCTGCTGCTCGAAGCTGTCCGACCCGACATAGGCATATTCATGACCGGTGGCCGCGGCAAAGCCGTCCAGAACCTTTTCGACATTCTCCTGGTCCGGGCCAAGCCACGGGCCGAACACGGTGACCTTTTCGGCCTGCGCCGCGCCCGCCATCAGGGCGAACGTGGCCGCACCTGCCAAAAGCGAGTGTTTCATTGATTTTCCTCCCAACTGTATCCGCGCGTGTGAGACTCAGTTTTCAAAGCGCTTTGAATGCGGCCGTTATCCGCTAACATGTTGGCCCTGTCAATGGCTAGATTTTGGCTTGGGCCGCCTGTGCTCATGTTTTCATGGTATATTGCAGAGAATGGCAAAACAACTTGACGCAAGCGGCAAATCCCCACACAACAGGGCGCACACAAGCATTGAAAGCGTTTTGAAACCGCTATGAACCTCAAGCAGCTCTCTCAGATCCTGGGTCTGTCACAGACAACGGTCAGCCGCGCGCTGAACGGTTACCCAGAGGTGAACGAAGAGACTCGCATGCGGGTTCAGGCGGCGGCGGCCAAACATGGCTATCGGCCGAACGCCCGCGCCAAGGGGCTGGCGACGGGTCGTTCGATGGTGATCGGCCACGTGATCCCCAGCTCGTCGCGCCACGAGATGGTAAACCCGATCTTCGGCGATTTCGTCGCCGGCGCGGTCAAGAAATATGCCGAGCACGGCTACGACATGATGTTCACCAATGCCGACGACACCTCGATCGAAGACGCCTATCGCAGCCTGTTCCAACGCGGTGCGGTCGACGGCGTGGTGCTGCAGGGCCCCAAGGTGAACGAGCCGCGGATCGAGGTTCTGACTCGGATGCAGGTGCCGTTCATCGTGCATGGCCGGTCGACCGGCGTCAGCGTGCCCTATGACTGGATCGACGTGAACAACAAAAGCTCGTTCCTGCGTGCGACCCGCTTTCTGATCGACCTGGGCCACCGGCGGATCGCGCTGATCAACGGTCTGGAAGACATGGATTTTGCCCAAAGGCGCCGCGACGGGTATCTTGAGGCGCTGAAACAAGCCGGTCTGTCGCCCGACCCGGCCCTGATGCGCAGCGCCGAGATGACCGAAGTCTATGGCCATCACGAAACCCGCGACATGCTGCGGCTGGACGATCCGCCGACCGCGATCCTGACCTCGTCGATGATCTCGGCGATCGGGGTGCGGCGCGCGCTGGACGAGGCCGGGCTGAAAATGGGCCGCGACGTGTCGGTGATCGCACATGACGACGACCTGTCCTATCTGAAGAACGGGCAGGACGTTCCGATCTTTACCGCCACCCGGTCTTCGGTGCGCCACGCCGGCGAACTGGCCGCCGAGATGCTGATCGAGCGCATCCGCGCGCCCCACGACCCGGCCAAGACTAGATTGCTCGAAGCCGAACTGGTAGTCGGCGGCTCGACTGGTCCCGCCCCCAACAGGTTCTGAACATGAAATACACCCGCGCTGATTTCCCCAAAGACTTTCTCTTTGGTGTCGCAACCTCTGCCTATCAGATCGAAGGCCACGCACAGGGCGGCGCCGGCCCGACCCATTGGGACAGTTTCGCGGCCACGCCCGGCAACGTGGTGCGCGCCGAAAACGGCGATCTCGCCTGCGACCACCTGCACCGGTACGAACAGGATTTCGACCTGATCCGCGAGGCCGGGTTCGACTGCTATCGTTTTTCCACCAGCTGGTCGCGCGTGCTGCCCGAAGGGCGCGGGCCGGTGAATCAGGCCGGGCTGGACTATTATGACCGGTTGGCCGACGCCCTGCTGGAACGCGGCATCCGCCCCTGCGCCACCCTGTATCATTGGGAACTGCCCTCGCCGCTGGCTGATCTGGGCGGCTGGCGCAACCGCGACATCGCCGACTGGTTCGCCGATTTCACCGAGATCATCATGGGTCGCATCGGCGACCGAATGTACAGCGTCGCCCCGATCAACGAGCCCTGGTGCGTCAGTTGGCTGAGCCATTTCGAGGGCCACCACGCCCCCGGCCTGCGCGACATCCGCGCCACGGCCCGCGCCATGCATCACGTCCTTCTGGCCCACGGCCGCGCGATTCAGGCGATGCGGGGCCTTGGCATGTCGAACCTGGGCGCGGTGTTCAACCTTGAATGGGCCGAATCTGCCGATGACACCCCCGAGGCCCGCGAAGCCGCCGATCTGTACGACGGCATCTACAACCGGTTCTTCCTGGGCGGCGTTTTCAACAAGGCCTACCCCGAGAATGTCCTGCAGGGGCTGCAGGCCCACCTGCCCGACGGGTGGCAGGATGATTTCGACACGATCGGCACGCCGGTCGACTGGTGCGGGCTGAACTACTATACCCGCAAGCTGATCGCGCCCGCCGACACGCCCTGGCCCAGCCTCCAAGAGATCCCCGGCCCCCTGCCCAAGACGCAGATGGGCTGGGAGATCGAACCAGGCGCGCTGACCCGGTTCCTGACCCGTACGGCCCGGGACTACACGGGCGATCTGCCGATCTATGTCACCGAAAACGGCATGGCCAGCCCCGAGCGGCAGCAGGATGACGACCGCATCGACTATCTGAATCAGCATCTGGCCGCGGTGCAGGACGCGCTGGATCAGGGCGTCCCGGTCACGGGCTATTTCATCTGGTCGCTGCTGGACAATTACGAATGGGCGCTGGGATACGAGAAGCGGTTCGGCCTGGTCGATGTCGATTTCGACACGCTGGAACGGCGCCCCAAGGCCTCGTTCCGGGCGATGCAGGCCGCTTTGGCTAAGGGCGATCCGGTCTCGGTGCCGATGGCGCAGCCCAAGGGCGCGATGCACGACCACTGGAACCTGGTGGCCGATATCGGCGGCACCAACACGCGGCTGGGGGTCGTCACCAATGGCACGCTCACCGATCTGCGCAAATCGCCCACCGGCACGCTGCCCGAGTTTCTGGCCGCCCTGCACGACCTGTACGCCGAGATAGGAACCCCGCCGCGCGCCGTGGTCGCCGCGGGCGCGGGCCCGGTGCGCAATGGCACGATCCGTCTGACCAATGCCAATCTGGACCTGTCCGAGGCTGACATCGCCTCGGCCACCGGCGCGGACCACACCTTTGTCATCAACGACTTCACCGCCGCCGCCTGGTCGGTGGCCGAGATCACCGGCGACGACGTGCAGGCCCTGCAGGGCGACCCGACCCCGCCCAAGGGCACCCGACTGGTGGTCGGCCCCGGCACCGGGCTGGGCGTCGGCGCGCTTTTGTATTCCGAAGGCCACTATCACACCGTCTCGGGCGAGGGCGGCCATGTCGGTCTGTCGCCCCGTACCCGCGACGAGGTGGACGTGTTCGAAGCCGCCCGCCGGATCGCGCCCGAGTGTTTCTTTGGCGACAGCCTGACGCTCGAGGCCGAGATGTTCCTCAGCGGCACGGGCCTGCCGATCCTGTATCGTGCCGTGGGCATGGCCGCAGGCCAGCCCGAAACGCCCGTCCTGCCCGCCAAGGACATCCTGCAGGCCGCGCGCGACGGGTCCGATCCGCTCGCCATACGCGCCGCGCAGATCTTCACCACCCATCTGGGCGCCGTGATGGGCGACATGGCCGTCACCGTGATGCCCACAGGCGGCGTCTTCTTGGTGGGCGGCGTGGCCGAGAAGAACCGCTGGCTGTTCGGCGACGACTTCCTGGCGGCCTTCAACGCCGGAGGCCGGTTCGACGCGCTGCGGCAGGGCTTTGGCGTTTATGTGTCGGAACAGGCCGAATTTGGCATTGTTGGCGCTAACAACTTCTGCAAAAATGCGCTCGCGCGGTAAACTCACCGCCAGATCTTTGCAGAAGGAAGGAGCCGGGACATGATCCTGTGCTGTGGCGAGGCCCTGATCGACATGATCGCGGAACCGACGGTTTCGGGCGCGCAAGGTTTTGTGCCGCATTCGGGTGGCGCGGTGTTCAACACCGCCATCGCCCTGGGCCGGCTGGGTGCGCCTGCCGGAATGCTGACCGGGTTGTCGCGCGACATGTTCGGCCAGCAACTGGCGCAGGCCCTGAAAGACAGTCATGTGGATGGCTCGCAGGTTGTTCTTTCGGACCGTCCGACCACGTTGGCCTTCGTACAACTGCAGGACGGGCACGCCACCTATTCCTTCGTCGATGAAAACTCGGCCGGGCGGATGCTGCGCCCCGAGGACATGCCGGACCAGCTGACCGCGACCTCGGCGCTGTATTTCGGCGGCATCAGCCTGGCCTGCGAGCCCTGCGCCGATGCCTATGCCGCCCTGCTGGACCGTCACGGGGCCGAGCGCGCGGTGATGATCGACCCCAACATCCGCCCCGGCTTCATCCAGGACCAGACCCGCTATCGCACCCGGCTGAACCGGATGATCGCGCAGGCCGACATCGTCAAAGTCTCGGACGAAGATCTGGACTGGATCGTCCCCGGCCCCGAAACGCTGGAGGAAAAGGTGCCGCTGCTGCTGCAGGCCGGTCCCGCCGTGGTGATCGTCACGCGCGGCAGCCAGGGCGCGACCGGGTATCTGGCCGATGGCCGCACGGTTTCAGTGCCGGTCACGCCGGTTCAGGTGGTCGATACGGTGGGCGCGGGCGACACGTTCAACGCCGGAGTGCTGGCGCAACTGCACCGCGCCGGGCTGCTGACCAAACAGGCGCTCCGCGCGATCTCGCCCGACGACCTGCGCGCCGCGCTGGAACTGGGCGGCAAGGTCGCCGCCGTCACCGTATCCCGCGCCGGGGCCAACCCGCCCTGGGCGCACGAGCTGTAAGTCATCGAAAGCACCGATATGAAACGATCCGAGATCAACCGCATCAAGGCCGAGGCGCAAGCCTTCATCAATTCGTTCGGCTTTGCCCTGCCGCCCTTTGCCGACTGGACGCCCGAGCAGATGCGCAGCCCGCAGGCCGCCGGCATCCGCGCCCGTGGCCTTGGCTGGGACATCACCGATTACGGCCAGGGCAGGTTCGACGAACTGGGCCTGTTCCTGTTCACCCTGCGCAATGGCGACGAAAAGGACCTGAGCGCAGGGCGGGGCATGCTCTATGCCGAGAAGTTGTTGATTTCGCGTGACAAACAGCTGTCGCCGATGCATCGCCACATCGTCAAGGCCGAAGACATCATCAACCGCGGCGGCGGCGATCTGGTGATGGAGATCTACGCCTCGGCCCCCGATGGCAGCATCGACCGCAACACCCCCGTCACCGTGCCCAGCGACGCCTGCCCGGTGACCATCCAGCCCGGCGAGCATCTGCGCCTGAAACCGGGCGAAAGCGTCACGCTCATGCCCGGCATCTGGCACGCCTTCTGGGCGGAAAAGGGCGATTGTCTGATCGGCGAGGTCTCGACCGTCAATGACGACCGCACCGACAACGTGTTCGAACAGCCGATCCCGCGCTTTGCCACGATCGAGGAAGACACCGCGCCCGAATTCCTGCTGGTCGCCGATTACTGAGCGCGCGGGGCCGGACCAAAGGGCGGATCCGAGGCCAGCGTCAACGCGACCCGGCCCGGGCTTGCGGCCTGGGCCAGCCGGTTGCGGACGGCCTCGAAGGCTTCGATCGTCACGGGTTCGGCGGGTTTCAGATAGACAAGGTGGAACAGCGCCCGCCCGCTGCGCACCGTCGCCACGTCCAGCACCTGAAACTGGCTGTCTGCACAGATCCGGCGGGCCTGCTCAATGATCTCGGCCCGGGCATCGGCCGGCAGCGCCACACCCACGATATCGCGCAGCGCGCCCAGAAACACCTTGATGGGCTGCGGCAGCAGCGCCAGGCACAGCAACAACACCACCAGCGCATCCGACACCGGAACCAGACCGGCAAGCGGCCCGCCCTCAAGCAGGTTGATCGCGAAAAACGCCGCCCCGGCCCCAAGGCTCAGCACACCGTCGACCATCGCGGCCCGGGACTCGACCCGCAGCAGATCGCTGGTCTTGCCGGTGCGGCGCCAGTTCCAGCGATGATAGGCGAACAGCGTCAGACAGATCGCCGCCATCGCCCCGGCATAGATCAGGATCCATTCCAAAACCACCGGCGCGGCTTCGCCCATCTTGGCATAGGCCAGCAGACGGTTCACCGCCGAACCCGCCGCCATCACGATGATCCCGAACAGCAGCAGGCTGCGGAACATCACGAAGACGGATTCGTCAATCTCGTATCCGAAGGGGCGGTTCTGGTCCGGGGCCCGTCGGATCGAGGCGGCGACCCATCCCACCACCACAGCCGTTGCGAAATTGAGCCCCGAGAACAGCCCGTCCAGCAACAGCGCATCGGAGTTTGCCAGCAACCCGGCCACAACCCCGGCGCATGCCATGAACAGGCTGGCCCATTTTGCCGCGTTCAACGACCGGCGTTCAAAAATCAATGTGTCCTGCATCGGTTCAGCTTTTCGGTTGATGAGGCTGGCGGTCATTTATGTCCGGCGAGCCAACCCGCAAGCCCCGTGTGCCGTTTTCATGCCCGTCCGCGTATCATGTCGGCAGCCTTTTCCGCGATCATGATCACCGGCGAGGCGGTATTGCCCGAGACGATCTTCGGCATGACCGAGGCATCGACCACCCGCAGCCCCTCCAGCCCCCGAACGCGCAACCGTGGATCGACCACCGCGGCGGCGTCACTGCCCATGCGGCAGGTGCCGACCGGGTGAAAGATCGTGGTGGCGATGTCGCCCACCGCATCCAGCAGGCCCTGTTGATCGTTGATCTCGGGGCCGGGCAGAACCTCTTGCGGGTGATAGGGTGCCAACGCCCGCGCGGCCATCACCTGCCGGGCCTGCTGCACGGATTTGACCGCCACCTGCCGGTCACGCTCGGCCGAGAGGTAGTTCAACCTGATCTCGGGCTGGGCCTTCGGATCGGGCGTGGTGATGTGGCAGTGCCCCCGGCTTTCGGGCCTCAGATTGCAGACCGAGACGGTGATCGCGGGGAACGGATGCAGCGGATCGCCCAGCCGGTCGGTCGACAATGGCTGCACGTGATATTCCAGATCCGGCGTGGCCAGCATCGGGTCGGACTTGGTAAACATGCCGAACTGGCTGGGCGCCATCGCCATCGGACCCGACCGGGTCAGGGCGTATTGCGCCGCGATGCGCGCCTTGCCCCACAGGCTGTTGGCCATGGTGTTCAGGGTTTTCGCGTTCTGCACCTTGAACACGGTTCGGATCTGTAGATGGTCCTGCAGGTTCGCCCCCACGCCCGCGCTTTCATGCTGAACCGCGATTCCCTGCGCCGCCAGCACGTGAGGGTCGCCGATCCCCGAAAGTTCCAGCAGCTTGGGCGAGTTGATCGCCCCCGCCGCCAGCAGAACCTCGGCCCCGACCAGGGCCTGGTATTCGGTGCCGCCACGGGCAAAGCGCACGCCACGCACGGTCTTGCCCTCGAGGATCAGGTCCAGAGTCTCGGCCTCGGTCAGGACCCGCAGGTTGGGCCGTTTCATCGCCGAGCGCAGAAATCCCTTGGCCGTGTTCCAGCGCACGCCGTTCTTCTGGTTGACCTCGAAAAACCCCGAGCCTTCGTTGTTGCCGTCATTGAAATCGGCACGCGGCTGGATGCCGATCTCGCGCGCACCGTCCTGCACGGCCTTCAGGATCTCCCAGCTCAGCCGCTGTTTCTGAACCTTCCATTCGCCGCCGGACCGGTGCAATTCGCTGTCGCCAGCGTGATGATCCTCGGATTTCAGGAAATAGGGCAGCACATCGTCCCAGCCCCAGCCCGCATTGCCCAGCTGCCGCCAATGGTCATAGTCGGCCGCCTGCCCGCGCATGTAGATCATCCCGTTGACCGAGCTGCACCCGCCCAGCACCTTGCCGCGCGGATAGACCAGCGACCGCCCGTTCAGCCCCGGCTCGGCCGCGGTTTTCATCATCCAGTCGGTGCGCGGATTGCCGATGCAGTAAAGATACCCCACCGGGATGTGGACCCAATGGTAATTGTCCGACTTGCCCGCCTCGAGCAGCAGAACCCGTGTCCTTGGATCCTCGGTCAGCCGGTTGGCCAACACGCAGCCCGCGGTACCCGCGCCTACGATGATATAGTCGTATTCACCCTCAAGCCGGGCGGTTTCAGATGTGGCGGAAGTCATTCTCGGTCTGCTCTGTGCATTGTTCCTGATCCTGCGGAGCGCAGCTTAGCAGCTGTTGCGGGCAATGCACGGGCTCGATGTCGCATTCCGCAACAGTATTTCGCAATCCTGCAGGTCGCGCCCCCGGTCGGCGGTCAGACTAGGGTCAAAGGAGGCCAAGAATGACCCAGACCGCCACCCGCGCCCGCACCGGAGGCCGCGCCGCCCGCCGCGCCCTGCGCACCGCTCCCAGCTTTGACATGTTGCCGGGCCTGACCCGCAACATCCCGCTGTGCGAGGTGATGGACGGGTCGCAGGTCGAGCGGATCGACGAGGCCTCGATGGATATCCTCGAAAACGTGGGCGTGCAGTTCCGCGACCCGATCGCGCTGGCCGACTGGAAGGCGGCTGGAGCCAAGGTTGACGGCGAGCGGGTGTATCTTGATCGCGGGCTGGTCCGCGACTTGATCGCGACGATCCCGTCGGATTTCACCTATCACGCCCGCGACCCGCGCAAGAATGTGCGGCTGGGCGGGCCGCACGCGATTTTCGTGCCGATGACCGGCGCGCCGTTTCTGCGCGATCTGGACGACGTGCGCCGCAACCCGACGCTGGACGATCTGGCGATGTTCCACAAGCTCAGCCACATGCTGCCGGCGCTGCATTCCAGCGCCCACCACATCGTCGAGCCCTATGACCACCCGATCAGCCAGCGGCACCTTCGCATCACCTATTCGTCGATGAAATATTCCGACAAGACCTTCATGGGCATGACCACCTCGCCCAGAAACGCCGAAGACGTGATGGAGATGTGCGCGATCCTGTTCGGCGCAGAGTTCATGGAGGATCACCCCGTCACCACCGGCAACTGCAACGGCAACTCGCCGCTGGTCTGGGACGAGACCATGCTGGGGGCGATGCGCGCCTTCTGCCGCCGCAATCAGCCTGTGCTGTGCTCGCCCTTCGTGCTGGGCGGGGCCAACACGCCGGCCAGCGTGCCGGCGACGGTCGCGCAGCTGAACGCCGAGGCGCTGAGCGCGCTGGCCTATACGCAGGTGATCCGGCGCGGCTGTCCGGCGATCTACGGGCACTACCTGTCGACCGTCAGCATGAAATCCGGCGCGCCGATGGCCGGCACGCCCGAGATCAGCCTGATGAACTTCATGATCGGCCAGATGGCCCGGCACTACGGCGTGCCCTGGCGCAGCTCGAACACGCTGGGCGGGGCCAAGACATTCGATGCGCAGGCGGGCTACGAATCCGCCACCACGCTGTCGGCGGTGATCCATGCGGGGGCCAACTATATCTGGCATTCGGCGGGCTGGAACGAGGCCGGGATGCATTGTTCAACCGCCAAGTTCGTTGTTGATGCCGAGCAATGCGCCATGGCCTACCGCATGGCCGAGGGCCCGAAATGGCACGATTTCGACGAGGCCGTTGCGGCCGTATCCGATATCGGCCCCGGCGGGCACTATCTGGGCCATCCGCACACGCATGAGAACTTTCAGGAGGCGTTCTTCATGCCCGAACTGTTCGACAACAACTCGATCGAGCAATGGGTGGCCGAGGGCGAGATCGAAATCACCGAGCGCGCCTTGAACCACGCCCGCAAGCTGTTGGCCGAGTATCAAGAGCCCCGCCTGGACCCGGCCACCGACGAGGCGCTGCGCGACTACATCGCCCGGCGCGAGCGGGAAATTCCCGCCGCCGACGAATTGAACCAGCACTATTAGGAAACACTCCACTTGCCCGCCTGCCTGTCAGGCGGGCCTTTTTCATTCGTCGCGCGCGCGCCATTCCTTCCAGCGCAGCACCATGTTGGCACCGATCTCAGACAACGGCCTGGGCGGCAGGCGTTTGGGACGGTCCTCGGCACCGAAATGATCGCTGATCCCGGACCGCACGCCACAGGCCAACTCGGCCGCGGCGATCCCGGTCAGGGTGCCGCGCGCTGTGCCCAACCCGTTCTGGACGCAGGCGGAATAAACGCCGGTCTCGATCTCGCGGGTGACCGAGACGCCATTCAGGCTCAGGCACAGATGGCCGGACCATTCGTACTCCATCGAGATGCCGCGCAACGGCGGGAAGCGCCGGTCGAATTTGCGCCGCATCACCGCAGCCGCGCGCCGCAGGTCCGCTGCCCGCGCCTCCATGCCCGGGCGCAGCACGGCGCAGGTGCGGGTGATGATCCGGTTGCCGCCCTGCCCGGTGTCGATCCGGCGCATGGTGGTGCCCATCGGATCGGACGGGGTCACGCCCCAGCGCGGCTGGCCGCCCAACCGGGCCAGCGCATCGGCCTCCAGTTCGCGCGTCATCGCCGCGAACAGAAACAGCTGCATCAGCCGGCCACGTTCCACCCCGAAACTTTCCAGGTGACCGTTGACCGACAGGATCAGCCGGCCGGTCGAGACCTGCCCGAGCGCCGTCTGCACGCGCCAGCCCGCCCCGTCGCGCTGGAACCCAGTGACCGCACTGTTTGCAAAAATCTGCACCCCATCGGCCGCCAAACCCGCCGCCAAACCGCGCACATAGCCCGCCGGCTGCAGCATGACCGTGCCCGGCGTGTACAGCCCCGACACATAATGCCCGGACCCGGTGAGTTCCTGCATCTGCTGCCGGTCCAGCAACTCGGACCGCTCACCGAGGCTGTCCAGATGGCGGGCATAGGTTTGGTTGTGCGCATGTCCCGCTGGGCTGGCCGCGCCGTTCACTTTGCCCGCCGGATCGAAATAGTTGGGGTCGATTCCGTAGTCCTCGACCGCCGCGCGGGCAAACGCGATGGCTTGACGGTTCAGTCCGATCATCACCCGGTCATCACCCGCCCCGGCATAGTCGTCCGAGGCCAGATCATGCGGCAGATCGATCATGAAGCCCGAGTTGCGCCCCGCCGCGCCTTCGGCCACGCGTCCGGCTTCAAGCACTACGATCCGGGCATCCGGCACCAGCTGCCTCAGACGCCGCGCCGCAGACAGCCCGGCAAAACCGGCGCCCACGATGGTGAAATCTGCGGTGATATTGTCCGAAAGCTGCCGCGCGGGAGGTTGCGGGCCCAGCAGGGCATTCCACGCCGCCGGGCCGCGCTGCAGCGGTAGGCGGCAAGCGGTGAACCGCGTCAATCCACCGCCTCGTCGGCATCATCAGACAGGTCGATCCACAGCGTCTTCAGCTGCGTGTACTGGTCATGCGCGTGCAGCCCGTTGTCCCGCCCGCCAAAGCCCGACTGCTTGTAGCCGCCGAACGGGGTCGAGATGTCGCCCTCGCCAAAGCTGTTCACCGTCACGGTCCCGGCCCGGATCGCGCGGGCGCCGCGCAGGGCGCGCTTGGCATTGGCCGTGAACAGCGACGCGCACAGCCCATATGGCGTGTCATTGGCCATCGCGATGGCCTCATCGAACCCCGCGACCTCGATCACCGACAGAACGGGGCCAAAGATCTCCTCGCGCGCCAGCGGCGTGTCATTGTCCGGCAGCTCGACCACGGTTGCCTCGACGAACCCGTTCTCGGCCTTGCCGCCCAGAAGGACTGACGGCGCCTTGTCCAGATAGCCGCAGACCTTGCTGAAATGGTCTTTGCTGACCAGCGCGCCCAGCCGGGTTGCAGGGTCCAACGGATCGCCCACAGTCCACTGACGGGCGTGATGGGCGATGCGCTCCAGCAACTCGGGTTTGACCGCACGATGCACGATCAGGCGCGACGTGGCCGAGCAATTCTCGCCCATGTTCCAGAACGCTCCGTTCATCACATGGGCGGCAACCCGGTCGAGGTTCTCGGCATCCTCCATCACGATGGCCGGGTTCTTGCCGCCCATTTCCAGCACCACCTCCTTGGCGTTGCTTTCGGCCGCATAGGACAGGAATTTCTTGCCCGTCACGGTCGATCCGGTGAAGGACACCATGTCGATATCCATGTGCCGCCCGATGGGTTCACCCACCTCGGCGCCGCCACCCGGAACTACGTTCAAAACCCCGCGCGGCAGCCCGGCCTCGGCCGCCAGCTCGGCCAGACGCAGGGCGGTCAGCGGGGTTTCCATCGCCGGCTTCACCACCACCGAGCACCCGGCCGCCAGCGCCGGGCCGATCTTCCAGGCCAGCATCAGCAAGGGGAAGTTCCACGGCAGCACCAGCCCCACCACCCCGATCGGTTCGCGTAGGATCATCGCGATGTGGTCGTCGCTTGCAGGCGCGACTTGATCGTAAATCTTGTCGATCGCCTCGGCGTGCCATTTCAGGCAGTGGACCGCCTCGGGCACATCCACGGTTTCGCAGTCAAAGATGGTCTTGCCGCTGTCGATGCTTTCCATCACCGCCAGTTCACGGGCATTGCGGGTCATCAGCTTGGCCAGGCGGATCAACACATCCTTGCGCGCCGACGGGTGCAGGCGCGACCAGCGGCGGTCGTCGAAGGACTCGCGCGCCTTCTCCACGGCCAGGTTCACATCGGCGGCGGCGCAGGCCGCGACCTCGGTCAGCACCGCGCCTGTGGCCGGGTTCACCGTGGGAAACACCGCGCCCGAGATCGCCGGACGATAGCCGCCGTCGATGAAGGCGCCGGTGGGCAGGTTCAGCCCGGCGGCGATGGATGCGTATTCGTCCCGTGTCAACAAGCCCATGCCTCAGCCCTCCGTCATGATGTCTGCGATCTTGCGTTTCAGCACGCGGGTCACCTGTTCCAGCGCGCGCTTGTCATCCTTGTTCAGCCCCTTCAGAGGCGGCCGAACCGCGCCTGCCGGGATGCCGTTCATCGTGACCCCATGCTTGATGGTCTGGATGAACTTGCCGCCCTGTTCGAGGACCCGCATCAACGGCATCAGCGCCGACATGATCCGGCGGCCCTTGGCGAAATCGCCTTGCAACACGCAGGCCTCATAAAGCGCCACATGCTCGCGCGGCAGAAAATTCGACCCGCCACAGACCCAGAACGGCGCGCCCCAAGCGAAGAATTCCAGCGCCTGATCGTCCATGCCGCAGCCGAGCTGAATATGCGGATAGTCCCGCGCCAGCATGTGTACACGGTTGATGTCGCCCGAGCTTTCCTTGATGCCGCAGAAATTGCGGCTGCGCCCGACACGGTCGAGGAACTCAGCCCCCATCATCGTGCCGGTGCGGTGCGGATAATTGTACAGCATCACCGGCAGATCGGCCGCCTTGTCGATGACCAGCGCATTAAGGGCGTTTTCCCGGTCGGTCGGCACCGAATAGGGCGGGCTGGCCAGCAGGATGGCATCGGCCCCGATCTGGCGCGCGCCTTGGGCCAACGCGATCGAATCCGGCGTCAACATCGCGCCGGTCCCGACCACCAAAGGCAGCCGACCCTTCAGTCGTTGGTGGGTAAAACGCGCCAGTTCCAGCCTTTCATCGACGGTCTGGGCATAGTTTTCGCCGGTGGATCCGCCCGAGATCAGACCGTGCACGCCATTCTCGACCAGGTATTCGATCACCTCGGCCAAGGCATCCCAATCGACGCTATAATCATCCGCATAGGGCGTCACCACCGGGGTATAGATCCCCTGAAATCTGAACACGGGCGTCATCTCAATCCTCTTGCCGGGCACGCGTGAAGCTTGCGCCCGACACCAAGGCTAAGAAAAATACAAGATGTGCACAATGTAGATTCCCGACATGAACGGCCCAGGGTCCGACATGTCGAGGAAAATCAGACGACCATGGGTCGCCGTGGACACCGTCAGTCCAGTGCCTGACCTTCCTGCCAGACCCGGAGAAGCCCATGATCGGAGACATGCAGCACATTGGCGCGGGCACCGGCCGCCAAACGGCCAAGATCCGATCTACCGATCAAGTCCGCAGGCAACCGGGTCGCCATGTCGAAAGCAGCTTGCAAAGGCAGTTGCGCAAATGCAACCACGTTGCGAACCGCGTCCAACAGCTCGAGATGCGCACCGGCGAGCGTTCCATCGGCGAGGGTCAACCGGTTGCCGTCGCGCAAGATCTGCCGTCCGTTCAGCAGGAAGCTGTCGATATCCGATCCGGCGGTCGCCATCGCGTCGCTGACAAGGAAGACACTACCCGGCCCATTTTTTGCCCGGATGGCATTGCGCACTGAAACCGGGTGGACGTGAATTCCATCAGCGATCAGGCCCGCAGACAGCTCGCCAAGCGCCAGCGCAGCGCCTACGACGCCGGGCTCTCGGTTACCCATCTGGCTCTGAGCATTGAACAAATGTGTGACGCAACGCGCCCCGGCCTGAGCCGCTTTCTGACAGGTTTCAAAACTCGCATCCGTATGGCCCAGCGAGACGACGATCCCCGCTTGGGTCATGGCGTGTATCTGATCATCCGTCACGCTTTCCGGCGCCACCGTAACCTTGAGAATCGGCAACCGCGCGACTGTATCCAGCAACAAATCCAGATCAGCCTGCGCCATCGGTCGGATCAGGGCAGCATCATGTGCGCCCTTGCGGGCTTGGGACAGGTGCGGGCCTTCCAGATGAAGCCCGACAATGCCGGCAATACCTTCGTTCACGGCGGCAATCGTGGCCGCGATGGCCCGCCGCGTGACCCCAGGCGTATCCGTGATCAGCGTTGGCAAGATCGACGTTGCTCCGATACGAGCATGCGCCCGCGACATGGTGCGGAGCGTTTCCAGTTCGGGGGCGTTGTTCAGCATTGCCCCGCCGCCGCCATTCACCTGCAGATCGATGAAGCCCGGAACCAGCAGGCCACCGTCCAGCCGCGACACCCTCGCTGTTCCGGGAGTTTCGAAGACAGGCGTCACGCCCTCGATACGCCCTTCCGCGAACAGAAGGGCATGATCCTGCAGGATACCTGCAGGGGTCAGAATGTCCGCGCCCGCCAGAGCCTGCAGTTCGCTGGTCATACGGTTTCCGTCACCTTGTTCAGATGCCGCGGTGCGTCCGGATCGATCCCGCGCGAGGCGGCAAAGGCCTCGACCATCGCGTAGAAGGAGACGATCAGGCTCAGCGGATCAGTCAGGGAATGCCCCGTGCGGACATGCGGAATGCGGGTCGCGGAAGTAACCCTGTCCGTGGTTGCAAAGACCCGTGCACCCTTGGCGCTGATTGCGTCGGCCACCTCCGCCAACGCAGGCTCCGCCGCATCTGCCGCTGCAAAGCTGAGTACCGGAAAGCCGTCCTCGACGATGGACACCGGTCCGTGCAGAACCTCGGCCGAGGAATAGCTTTCAGCGTGCAACTGGCAGGTCTCCTTGAACTTCAGTGCAGCTTCGTTCGATACGGCCAGTGCCTGGCCCCGGCCAAGCGTGAACAAGGACGGGTGAGCACCGATTGCGTCACGCACTTCGGGCCAATCGATCCGGGCCGCCTGATCCAACTGCTCGGGCAGGTCGCGCAACGCGGCCAGCAACGCCGCATCCTGCCCCCACTCTGCCAACAGCCACAAGCCGGCCACCGCCGAAGTGACGAAGGTCTTGGTGGCCGCAACACTCAGTTCGGGGCCCGCCTGTATTTCTATGGCGTGATCGCTGACTTCGGCCAACGGTGAAGCCGCGTCGTTGGTCAACGCTACTGTCAATGCGCCGTCGCGCCGGGCATTGCGGGCCATGGCCACGATGTCGGGGCTTTTGCCGGATTGCGACACCGACAGGCACATCGCCTGGCGCATGCGCAGAACCGAGTCGTAGATCGATCCGATCGACGGCCCGACCGAGGCCACCGGCACACCCAACAGGATTTCCGAGGCGTATTTGAGATAGGTGCAGACGTGATCGGAAGACCCGCGTGCGACCGTCACGACAAATGTAGGGTCCAGTTCGCGGGCAACCGAGGCGACCGCCTCAATATCTGCCTGACCCCGGCTCAGAAGCCGCTCTACGGCCACGGGGATTTCATCAATTTCCCGGCGCATCCGGGTGATCTGCTGTTGCATGATGTGTCCTAGCTGTTGGCCAACCGCAACTCGGCGACAAAATCATAGGCGTCGCCGCGATAGATCGACCGAGTGAATTCAACGACCCGCCGGTTGGACAGGTATGATGTTCGAACGATGCGCAGCCCGGCCGCACCGGGTTCGACCCCAAGCAAACCCGCGTCGGCGATGTCCAGATTGATCGCCGAAATCCGCTGGAGCGCCCGTACCGGCCGGTTTCCATCCCGTTCCAGGACTTCGTACAATGAGGCTTCGACCTCCTGCGGGCGCGGCAGAATGTCGATCGGCAGCGAGGCCCGTTCGATAGCCATGGGCCGATCATTGGCCATACGCAGGCGCGAGATGCGCGCAACCGCTTCGCCCGAGGACAGGGCCAGCGCCATCACCTCCTCGGGCGACGGAGTGTGCACGCCGCGCTCAAGCCACTCGCTTGAGGATTCAAGACCGCGTCGATTCATGTCCTCGGTGAACGAGGTCAACCGTGACAGAGATTGCTCGACCCGAGGCGTGCCGTCGGCCACGAAACTGCCCGAGCCCTGGCGCTGAATGACGATTCCCCGATCTACCAGATCCTGCATCGCCCGACGCACGGTGACGCGGGAAAGGCCCGTCAGGTTTGCGATCTCGCGTTCGGCCGGCAGCGGTGCACTTTCCGCCAACAGACCGTTCTCGATGCCCTCTTCGATCCGCTTGCGCAACCGAACGTACCGCGGCCCAACGGCCCGCTGCATCCAGTCACCGGTCCTGAGGAAGGTTTCGATCGTTTCGGCGGTCATGCTGCCCCCAATCTGGCGCGCTCGGCCAGCTGTGCGGCGAGCTGCAGCGCCCCGTCAAGGGCGGTGCCCGCAGGTTCGATCATCGCGCTCTGCACCTCGGTGGAAAGATAGGCGATGTAATGCGATGCCACCCCGCCTACTACACAGACCGGCTCGGCATCATCGCGACCAAGGGCCTGAAGCCCTGCAGCGACATAGTCGGCGCCCTCGCGCATCAGGGCCACGGCCACCACATCGCCTTTTTGAGCCGCCGCAATGATTTCGGGTGCGAAGTCTGCGATTTTGGCCGGCCGTGCCTGCCCCGCAAATCGCACGATCTGCATCGGGTCTTCGTCAAAACGTCTGCGTATGGACCGCGTCAGCGCGCTGTCGGGGATTATTCCGTCCGCTGCAAGCAACACCCGCCGCAGCAGTTGCTGTCCTAGCCAATACCCGGACGCATCATCACCGATGAGCGCCCCATATCCGCCAATCAACCGGATTTCGCCATCGCTTTGCCGCGCCAGGAACGATCCAGTGCCGATCCCGATCAAACATCCATCGACCGGCCCCAAAGCTCCAACCACGGCCGAGCGGCGGTCATCCTCGACCTGCACAATGCGCGATGGCAGGTGCCGTGCGATTTCAGCGCCTGTGTCCGCGTCTGTCACGCCAGCCAGCCCTGCGTAGATCGGAATCCCGGTCAAAGCCGCTTCGGGCATCGCAGCACGCTCGGCCAGAGCCCGCAGCCCGGCATTCAGCGTTGAGATAGCCGCCGCACGATCGGAATAGACATTGGCACTTCCCAGAACCAGATCATGCCGCCCGGTGGGGCCGGCCATGGCAAACCGGCAGCGTGTACCGCCACCGTCAATTGCAATGAGATATGGGAGGGACTCATCCATATAGATACCTTTACAATACCTTTTGGCTGAAAAAAAGACCTCTTGTGGCCAAGACTCGCTATTTTTTGCGCTTTTTGGCGGGTATTTGGTGAATTGAAACGAATGGTAGACAAAAGGTATTATATAGGTATTATCTTTGGTGCCAAAGGGGAATCACATGACGCCGCAAATGCTGCCGCAAACCGAAATGCTGCGCGACGAATCCGAGGGGCTGGACCTGCGCCCGGACACCGAAGTTCTGCGCCTGCTGCTGGATGCGCAGAAAGCCGCGCTGAACGGGCTGGATGCTTGCCTTCCGGATATCTCGAAAGGTGCGGCATTGATGGCAGAAACCATCCGCGCCGGCGGGCGGCTCTATTATGCCGCCGCCGGGTCGTCCGGGCTGATGGGCTTGGCCGATGGGGCGGAAATACCGGGAACATTCGGCCTGTCGCCAGATTCGATCGCCATCTGCATGGCCGGCGGCATACCGACCGGGGCAGAGATGCCGGGCCACACCGAAGATGACACTCGGACGGCCGAAATCGCCGCCGCCGACCTCCGCCCCACGGACACGGTGATCGCGATATCCGCCAGCGGCACCACGCCTTACCCGTTGGCCTTTGCCGGAATTGCAAGGTCCCGCGGCGCCAAAACCATCTGCATTGCCAACAACGCCGACGCTTTGCTGTTCGAGCACGCCGATTGCGCAATTTGCCTGAACACCCCGCCCGAAGTCATTGCCGGATCGACCCGACTGGGCGCCGCAACCGCGCAAAAGGCGGCGCTCAACATGCTCTCGACCCTCATGGGTGTCAGGTTGGGCCATGTGCATGACGGCATGATGGTCAACGTGGTGGCCGACAATGCCAAGCTGCGTCAGCGCGCAGAAGGAATCATCCGGAACATAACCGGCGCCACACCTCAGCACGCCGCTGATGCCCTGGATCGTGCCGAAGGCAACCTGAAGCTTGCCGTACTTTTGGCCGCCGGTGCCGCAACACCGGCGCAGGCCAGTGAACTGCTGACGGCATCGGGCGGCCATCTGCGCCCTGCGTTGGACCAGATTTGAACCAAGAAGAAGACCAAAAGGGAGAATACATCATGAGAACAACCACACTGACCGCCGTGCTGCTGGCGTCATCGGCCCTGGCCGGTGCGGCAATGGCCGAAACCACGCTGACCATCGAAAGCTGGCGCAACGACGACCTGGCCCTGTGGCAGGAAAAGATCATCCCGGCCTTTGAGGCCAAGCATCCCGACATCAAGATCAAGTTCACCCCATCGGCCCCGGCGGAATACAACGCCGCCCTGAATGCCAAACTGGATGCCGGCTCGGCCGGAGACCTGATTACCTGTCGCCCCTTCGACACCTCACTTGGCCTGTACGAGGCGGGCAAGCTGGCCGATCTTTCTGATCTGGAAGGCATGGCGAATTTCTCGGACGTCGCCAAATCAGCGTGGCAGACCGATGACGGCTCGGCCACCTTCTGCGTGCCAATGGCCTCGGTGATCCACGGGTTCATCTACAACAAGGACGCGTTCGACGAACTGGGCCTGTCGGTTCCGGAAACCGAAGCCGAGTTCTTTGCCGTTCTGGACAAGATCAAGGAAGACGGCACCTATATCCCCATGGCCATGGGCACCAATGACCAATGGGAAGCGGCCACCATGGGTTACAACAACATCGGGCCGAACTACTGGAAGGGCGAAGAAGGTCGCCTCGCCTTGATCGAAGGTTCTCAGAAACTGACGGACGAGCCGTGGGTCGCCCCCTACCGCCAGCTGGCCAAATGGGGCGCCTATCTGGGCGACGGGTTCGAAGCGCAGACCTATCCCGACAGCCAGAACCTGTTCACGCTGGGCCGCGCCGCCATCTATCCGGCCGGCAGCTGGGAGATCAGCGGCTTCAACAACCTGGCCGAATTCGAAATGGGCGCCTTCAAGCCGCCGGTCCAGAATGCCGGGGACGAGTGCTATATCTCGGATCACACCGACATCGCCATTGGTCTGAACGCGGCGTCGCCCAACGCCGATGCAGCACGCACCTTCCTGAACTGGGTCGGTTCCGAGGAATTCGCGCAGATCTATGCAAACGCCCTGCCCGGCTTCTTCTCTCTCTCCAGCTTCGATGTAGCGATGGAGGACCCATTGGCACAGGAATTCGTCAGCTGGCGGAACGAGTGCAACTCGACCATCCGGTCCACCTATCAGATCCTGTCGCGTGGAACGCCCAACCTTGAGAACGAGACCTGGAACGCATCGGCTCAGGTGATCAAGGGTGAGGAATCGCCAGAGGACGCCGGCAAGCGCCTGCAGGACGGGTTGGCCAGCTGGTACGCCCCGCACCAGTAACCCGTCTATCGTGACACAAACGGCTCTGGCCAGGCGGCCAGAGCCACCCTGAGCTTTCGAGGAACAACATGGGCAATCGCCGGATCAAATGGCACATCGTGGTGTTTCTGGCACCCGCAGTGCTGGTCTACTCGGCCGTCATGGTCTTTCCGCTGTTCAACACGCTGCGGCTGGCACTGTACACTGAGGTCGATCAGGCCCGTGTGTTCGTAGGCCTGGACAACTTCCGCACCCTGTTCGGCGACCCGATTTGGTCGGATGCGTTCTGGAACGCACTGGGCAACAATTTCTGGTTCTTCTTCATTCACATGCTGGTGCAGAATCCGATCGGGATCGCACTGGCGGCAATCCTCAGCCACCCACGCCTGCGCTTTGCTGCGTTTTATCGATCGGCCATCTTCATCCCGACGATCCTGTCCTTCGTGATCGTTGGCTTCGCCTGGAAGCTGATCCTGTCGCCGATCTGGGGCATCGCCCCCGATATGCTGGCCGCGGTGGGACTCAAATCTCTGTTCGCGCCTTGGCTGGGCAAAGAAGAATACGCGCTGACCACGCTGGCCCTGATTTCGGTCTGGCAGTTCGTGGGCATTCCGATGATGTTGATCTATGCCGCCCTGCTGTCGATCCCCGAAGAGATCCTCGAGGCTGCCGAAGTCGAAGGCATCACCGGCATGTCCGCCTTCTGGAAGATCAAGCTGCCGCTGATCCTGCCTTCTATCGGCATCATCTCGATCCTGACATTTGTCGGCAATTTCAATGCGTTCGATCTGATCTACGCATCCCAGGGCGCTCTGGCGGGGCCGGACTTCTCGACCGACATCCTTGGCACGTTCATGTACCGGACCTTCTTCGGGTTCCAATTGCAACTCGGTGACCCGCATATGGGATCGGCCATCGCAACGGGCATGTTCGCCATCATCCTGACAGGGGTCTGCATCTATCTGTTCCTGATCCAGACCCGCATCCGCCGGTATCAGTTCTGAGGGGCCCGAAGAGCATGAACAAAGCCCGCAGAAACCCCTTCAACATCGCCGCCATGCATGGCGCGCTGATCCTCTATACGCTGATCGCCCTGTTTCCGGTCTTCGTGATCGTGATCAACAGCTTCAAATCGCGAAAGGCGATCTTCCGTGAACCGTTGGCGCTGCCGGATGCCGACTCGTTCTCGATGATCGGATACCAGACGGTGATGAAACAGGGCGACTTCTTCCTGTATTTCCAGAATTCGATGATTGTCACCGTCGTGTCGCTGTTCCTGATCCTGCTGTTCGGTGCAATGGCGGCTTTCGCGCTCAGCGAATACCGGTTCAAGGGCAACACGCTGATGGGCCTGTACCTTGCGTTGGGCATCATGATTCCAATCCGCATCGGCACGGTTGCGATCCTGGACATGATGGTGGCGACCGGTCTGGTCAACACGCTGATGGCGCTGATCCTCGTCTACACCGCACAGGGCCTGCCGCTGGCCGTATTCATCCTGTCCGAATTCATGCGGCAAGTCAGCGACGACCTCAAGAATGCAGGCCGCATCGACGGGCTGAGCGAATATACCATCTTCTTCCGCCTTGTTCTGCCGCTGGTACGTCCGGCGATGGCGACCGTGGCCGTGTTCAACATGATACCTATCTGGAACGATCTTTGGTTCCCGCTGATCCTGGCCCCGGCCGAAGAGACCAAGACCCTGACCCTCGGTAGCCAGGTCTTCATCGGGCAGTTCGTCACCGACTGGAACGCGGTGCTTTCCGCGCTCAGCATGGCGATCCTGCCGGTCATGGTTCTGTATGTCATCTTCTCGCGGCAACTGATCCGCGGGATCACTTCGGGGGCGGTCAAATGATCCGGGTTCTGATCGCAGGTTTGGGCAACATGGGTCTCAGCCACGCGCTGGCGCATCATCACCATCCCGACGCCCAGATCGTGGGTCTGGTGAACCGATCCGGGACAGTGGATCACCCGGATTTGCAGGGGTATCCGGTCTTCACTGATTTCCATACGGCGCTTGCGGACACCAACCCTGATCTGGCCGTGATTGCCACCTATTCCGACAGCCATGCCGATTATGCCTGTGCCGCAATGGACGCCGGTGCGCATGTGTTCGTCGAGAAACCCTTGGCCACCACCGTCGCGGACGCACGCCGTGTCGTCGAGAAGGCCACTGAAGCCAACCGCAAGCTGGTGGTTGGGTACATTCTTCGGCATCACCCGTCGTGGATGCGGCTGATATCCGAGGCGCGCGACTTGGGCGGCCCCTATGTCTTTCGCCTGAACCTGAACCAGCAGTCCGACGGCCCGACATGGGAGACGCACAAGGCGCTGATGCAAACCACCTCACCCATCGTGGACTGCGGTGTGCATTACGTCGACGTCATGTGCCAGATTACCGATTCCCGGCCCGTTCGGGTCAACGGCATGGGCCTGCGATTGTCGGACGAGATCGCGCCCGACATGTACAATTACGGCCAGTTCCAGGTGGTGTTCGAAGATGGCTCGGTTGGTTGGTATGAGGCCGGTTGGGGTCCGATGATGTCCGAAACGGCGTTCTTCGTGAAGGACATCGTTTCACCCAATGGCGCGGCTTCCATTACCGAAGGCAACAAGGGCGCATCCGACGATGTTGACGGCCACACGAAGGTGGGGGGAATTCTTGTGCACAAAGCCAGCGGCGACACCCTGATCGAGATGGATGGCGAACCCGGCCACCAGGAACTGTGCGACGCGGAACAAGCCTACATGCTGCAAACCATCGCGCAGGACATCGACCTGACCCGCCACATGAATGACGCGGTGCAATCCCTGCGGATCTGCCTTGCCGCCGACCAAAGCATTCGATCCGGCCAGCCGGTCGACCTGAAGGAGACGTGACGTGACCGCCCTGAAACTGACCAATGTGTGCAAGTCCTTCGGACAGGTGAACGTGCTGAAAAACATCGACCTGACCGTCGAGGAAAACGAATTCGTGGTCTTTGTAGGCCCCTCGGGATGCGGCAAGTCCACCCTGCTGCGCGTGATCGCGGGGCTTGAAGAGGCGACCTCGGGAACGGTCGAAATCGATGGCCAGACCGTCAACGAGGTCCCACCCGCCAAGCGCGGCATTGCAATGGTGTTCCAGTCCTATGCGCTGTATCCGCATCTGACTGTTCGGGGGAACATGGAACTGGGCTTGAAGCAGGCCGGGCATCCCAAGGACGAAATCGCGCGCCGCATCACCGAAGCCAGCCGCATGTTGTCACTGGATCCCTATCTTGAACGTCGCCCGGCCGAGTTGTCCGGCGGTCAGCGCCAGCGCGTCGCGATTGGCCGCGCGATCGTGCGGAACCCCAAACTGTTCCTGTTCGATGAACCGCTGTCGAACCTGGATGCCGCGTTGCGCCTGAACACCCGGGTCGAAATCGCAAACCTGCACCGCCAGATCGACGCCAGCATGATCTACGTGACCCACGACCAGACCGAGGCGATGACTTTGGCGGACAAGATCGTCGTGTTGCGGGACGGCCGAGTCGAACAGATCGGCAGCCCGATGGAGCTGTACAACAACCCCGCCAACCGGTTCGTGGCCGAGTTCATCGGATCTCCCGCGATGAATTTCGTGCCCGCCGATCGGGTCGGTGGATCTGGCCGGCAACTCATCGGCATTCGCCCTGAATACGCTCGCCTTGGGCAGTCGGGTCCGCTTTCAGGCACAGTCGTTCACGTGGAAAACCTTGGCGCAGATACCAACGTGTTGGTCGATATCGGTACCGAAAAGCCTTTTACCGTTCGGGCCTTTGGTCAGCATCAGGTGTCCCCGGGGACGCAGGTCGGCATCGACTATGATCCGGCCAATGCACTGACGTTCGGAGAGGACGGGTTGCGGGCTTGACCGGGCGCGTTTAGCGCCCCCAGTTGTCGGCCGGGTCGCTGTCGGCATAGTCGCGCAGCTGCGGAATGTCCGAGATTTCGGCATGGTTGCGGTTGATCTTCACCCCAACCGCCTTGAGCCGCGAAAACGCACGGCTCAGGCTTTCGGGTTTCATGCCCAGACGCCCGGCGATCAGCATCTTGTCATAGGGCAGCTCGACTTCGCAGGCGCCTTCGTCGCAGTCACACAGGTTCAGCAGGAACTCGGCCACCCGCTGCGCCCCGGTTTGGGCCTTAAGCTGTTCCAGCTGCGACACCAGCGAATGCAAATGTGTGAAGGTCGAAGCCAGGATCGAGATCCCGATCTCGGGATCGGTCTTCATCAAGGAAATCAGCACCGGGCTGGGAATGTGCATGATCTCGCAGGCCGAGACCGCCTCGGCCGAAACCGGATAGGGCACGTTGCGCAGCGCCACCGCCTCGCCGAAACTTTCGCCGCGGGTGAAAACGCTGACCACGGCCTCGGCCCCGGTGGGCGACATGCGGAACAGCTTGACCCATCCGGCCAGCACCACATGCACGGCCTGGGCGCTTTCTTCCTGCACAAAGATCGTCTCGCCACGGTCATACTGGCGCCAGATCGCGTGGCTCAGCAGGGTTTCGACATGCTGATCCGGCAGGCTTTTGAGCAGCAGCGACTGCCGCGCAATGGCTTTTTGTGCTTCATGCGCCACGAAGGCATCCCCTTTCGTCCGGCCGAAATCCCGGCCCATCCATCCCTGCGCCAGCCTATGCCAAACCCGCGCGCCGCGCACCACCCTTTTCCTGGCGTCGCTTGACTATTGTCATGTTCCCGGCGTGCGCGCACCCATAGTCTGCCCGCCAACAGCCAGTTTTCCGGGGAGATCGAGACATGGATTACGAGCATTTCTTCAGCCAGAGCCTCAGCGACCTGAAGGCCGAGGGCAACTATCGTGTCTTCATCGACCTGCAGCGCAAATGCGGCGCCTTTCCCAATGCCCGCCAGACCGATGGCGCGGCGGCACGGGACGTGCGCATCTGGTGTTCGAACGACTATCTGGGCATGGGCCAGCACCCGTCGGTTCTGGCGGCGATGCATGATGCGCTGGACCGCTGCGGCGCCGGTGCGGGCGGCACCCGCAACATTTCCGGCACCACCCATGACCACGTCCTGTTGGAACACGAACTGGCCGACCTGCACGGGAAAGAGGCGGCGCTGCTGTTCACCTCCGGCTACGTCTCGAACTGGGCGGCGCTGGGGACGCTGGCGGCAAAGATCCCCGGCCTGATCGTGTTCTCGGACGCGCTGAACCATGCCTCGATGATCGAGGGCATCCGCCATTCGCGGGCGCAGAAGGTGATCTGGAAGCACAACGATCTGGACGACCTGCGCGCCAAGCTGGCCGCCGCCGACCCCGAGGCGCCCAAGATGATCGCCTTTGAATCGGTCTATTCGATGGACGGCGACATCGCTCCGATCAAGGAAATCTGCGACCTGGCCGATGAATTCGGCGCCATGACCTATCTGGACGAGGTCCATGCCGTCGGCCTCTATGGTCCCCGCGGCGGCGGCATCGCCGAGCGCGAGGGTCTGATGCACCGTCTGACCGTGATCGAGGGCACGCTGGGCAAGGCCTTCGGCGTGGTGGGCGGCTATATCGCCGCGTCGGCCGCGCTGTGCGACTTCGTGCGCAGCTTTGCCAGCGGCTTCATCTTCACCACCGCCCTGCCCCCGGCGATCGCCGCCGGGGCGGCGGCCTCGATCCGGCATCTGAAACAATCGAATGCGGAACGCGACCTGCAGAAGGCGCGCGTGGCCCAGGTGCGCGCCCGGCTCGACACCGAGGGCATCCCGCATCTGCCCAACCCCAGCCACATCATCCCGGTGATGGTGGGCGACCCGGTCAAGTGCAAGTTCATCTCGGACACGCTGCTGGAAGAGTTCGGCATCTACATCCAGCCGATCAACTATCCCACCGTGCCCAAAGGAACCGAGCGGCTGCGCATCACGCCCTCACCCGTGCACACCGATGCCGATATCGACCATCTGGTCGGCGCGCTCTCGGCTTTGTGGCAACGGTGCCAGATCGCCCGGATGCCGATGGCCGCGCAATAGAATTCTGTCCCTGAACTGGCAAGCCGCCGTGCCCCTGTGCGCGGCGGTTCTTTTTGCCTCAGACCAAGTAGAGCGCGAAGATCAATGCCGCAAAGGCGCTCAGCACCAGCGTGAAGCCCCGCAGCCAGGCCGGGCTGCGTTCAAGATCGAGATACCGCGCCAGGATGATGCGGGCCTTGAACAAGGCCAGCAGCAGGATGCCGCCCCCTACCAGCCGGGGCTCAATGGGCACGAGGGTCAGCAGGGCCGAGGCCAGGCTGAGCGCGATCAGGCCGGCCCAGGCGCAGGTCAGGCGATCCGCGCGGGTGTATCGGGCAAAGAAAAACCTCGGCATCGCGTCACCCCAACAGGTAGATCACCGGAAACAGCAGGATCCAGACCAGATCGACCATGTGCCAGAATTGACCACCAGCCTCGATGTTGCGGGGATCGTCGCGCCAGGCGACCAGCAGCAGAATGGCGACCCCGGCCAGCACATGCGCGGCATGGAACCCGGTGAGAAGGTAGTAGAACAGGAAAAACGGGTGGGTCTCGTAGCTGATGCCTTGCGCGGCCTTGCCGGCATATTCCGCGCCCTTGATGATCAGGAAAATCACGCCCAGCAGGGCCGCGCCGATCAGGGACAGCCGCGCGGCGCCGCGGCGCGCTGCCTGTCGCCAGCGCAGGGCCCGCGCCGCCAGAAAACCCGAGGTGACCAGAACCCCGGTGTTGAGCGCGGCGCCGGTGCGGTAGAGATGTGATTGCGCCTCGGCAAAGCCTGTCGGGTCGGTCAGGCGGACACCCATGAAGGCGATCAGCCCAGCCCCGAACACCAGCAGTTCCGAGACGATCAGAACCCACATCAGCAATTCGCCGGGCAGCTCGTCGATCAGGGACGTATCGCTCATGCGCCGACCAGTTGGCGATAGATCTGCGGCAGGGCCATGGTCAGGCGGTTGGGGTCGGGGATCACCGCAAACCCGCCCTGCCCGAACATGCGCGGGAACCAGCTTTTGCCGGTCTTGTCGATGGTGACGCCAAAGACCGACTGCCCCGCCCGTCGCGCCTCGCGCACGGCCATGCAGGTGTCTTCGATGCCGTGGCGGCCCTCGTAGTGGTCGAGATCATTGGGCTTGCCATCGGTGATCACCAGCAGCAGCCGGCGTTTGCGCGCCTGCGCTGACAGATCGGCCGAGGCATGACGAATCGCCGCCCCCAGCCGCGTGTAATGACCCGGCCGCAGCGACGCGATGCGCTGCTCGACGGTGGCGGTCATGGGCTCATTGAACATTTTGCAGCGCTGCACATAGACCCGCTGGCGTTTCAGCGAACTGAAGGCGTGGATGGCAAAATCGTCGCCGCAGGCGTTCAGACCCCAGGCCAGCGCCGCCAGTGCCTCGCGTTCGATGTCGATCACCGCACGCCCCGCGACCGCGCTTTCGGTCGAGCGGCTTATGTCCAGCAGGATCGACACCGCCAAGTCGCGCGCCTCGGGCCGGGATTGCATCCAGATGCGCTCGTTGCCCTCGCCATTGGCGTGGCGGTCCACGGCGCTGCGCACGGCGGCCTCGATGTCCAGCTGGTCGCCGTCCAGATGGCCGCGGGTCATCACCCGGCCCGGGCGCAGCGCCTCGAACTGGCGTTTGACGGCGCGGATGCGGCGGGCGGTGGCCGGGTCCTTGCCGAACTCGGCGGCATCCTCGCGGATCTCGGCATCCGAGGTCAGAACGTTGACGTGATCGGGCAGATACTGCCCCGTGCGCACATCCCATTCCGGGTACAGCACACGCCCCGAAAGGCGCTCGCGGTTCACGTCCTCGGGCGCGAGATCGAGATGCAGCTTCAGCCGCGTCGGCGGCGCCTTCGATATCTGACCCAGCCCGATCTCGTCCTGATCATCGGCGGCCTTTTTCGCGTTGTCCGGATCGTCATCGTCGATACGACGGTTGAGGTTCAGGAATTCGGCCCAGCTGAGGATCGCTTCGAACTTGTGCAGGATCAGACTGTCCTGCCGCTCGGCCTGGTCGGATTTGCGACGGCGGGCGCGGTGGGTCTTTTCGCCCGATTCCTCGGGTGGGCCGTCGGTATCGCGGCTTTCGACCTCGGTGTGTTCGGAAAAGGCGACAGCGCGCAGTTCGGGCCACAGGGGCACCGGGCGAAACGGCTGGTACCCGCGCGGGGCGGCCACATCGTCGCTTAGGGCGTCATATGCCTGGGCGCGGGCGGACAGCGGGGCGGGGTCGCCCAGAATCCGGCGGATCAGGCCCTCGACGGCGGCCTCGGCCGGGGGCAGGCCGGGCAGGTCGCGCTGATACAGCACGCCCTTGCACAGCTCGGTGTAAAGCGGGCGCAGGCCCGACGCGTCCTCGAGCGTTGCGGCGACCATCGCGCGGGCCGCCTGCAGGGCGCGCAGATCGGCGCGCAGGGGGTCTTCCTCGTCGATGCGGGTTCCGGCATGGGCGGCCACCGCCGCCAGCCAGACATAAAGCGCACCATTGGCTTCGCGTGCGGGAAACACCGCCAGCCGGTCAGGCAGGCGCAGGACCTCGCCGTCGAAACTGGCGCGCGGGATCAGCTCGGCCTCGGTGGCCAGCTTGCGCCGCCAGCCCAGCCGGTGGCGCGAGAGCTCGGGCGACACCGGGCGCAGTTCGACGCCCGGACTGCCCCCAAGCCCCCGGAAAAGAACGGCCAGCCGCCCCGCGACCTGCGACAGGTCGACCGCGGCTCCTTCGTGCACCTCTGGTGCATCAAGGCGGCTGGCAAGGGTGTGCCACAGTTTCCCGATGGTTTCTTCGGGTTCCCATGGCTCAAAGTCGATCCTGACCATCGCCGGCCTCACCCAAAGACGGCGGTGACAAGATCGAGGAGCCCGCGTTTGATATCCTCGTCATCGGTGAGAGGTTCGATCATGGCGGCAAGGATGGCGCGGTCGGTGGACATGCCCTGCGCGATCAGCGTCGCGGCATAGACGACCAGGCGGGTGGACACGCCTTCCTCGAGGTCCTGACCCTTGAGCCCGCGCAGCTTGCCCGCCAGCCGCACCAGCGGCTTGCAGCGGACCAGCGGCAGTCCGCTTTCCTGTGCGACCACCTCGGCCTCCAACTGAGGCGACGGAAAGTCGAATTCCAGCGAGATGAACCGCTGCCGGGTCGAGGGTTTGAGGGTTTTCAGGATGTTCTGATAGCCGGGGTTGTACGAGGCCACCAGCATGAAGCCGGGCGCGGCATCAAGCTCTTCGCCGGTGCGGTCGATCGGCAGGATGCGCCGGTCGTCGGTCAGCGGGTGCAGCACCACGGTCACGTCCTTGCGCGCCTCGACCACCTCGTCCAGGTAGCAGATCGCGCCCTCGCGCACCGCGCGGGTCAGAGGGCCATCGACCCAGACGGTCTCGCCGCCTTTCAGCAGGTAGCGCCCGATCAGGTCAGCGGCGGCCAGGTCGTCGTGGCAGGCCACGGTATAGAGCGGCCGACCCAGGCTGGCAGCCATATGGGCCACGAAGCGGGTCTTGCCGCAACCAGTCGGCCCCTTCAGCAGGACCGGCAGCTTGTTGGTATATGCGGCGGCGAACACGTCGCATTCGTCGCCCTGGGGCAGGTAGAAGGGGGCGTCTGCCGCCCCCGTTCCCAGTTTCATGGAGCCGTCCATATCCATCACTCCGCAGGAGTTTCCGCGACGCCGGGTTCGATGACCTCTTTGCGCGGAACCCAGATCGAGTAGATGAACAGCAGCGCACCGATGACCACGACCAGTCCGGAGCCAAAGCGCATCCAGTAGAAGATCGCAACCTGATCCTGCACATCCATGTAGTAGTCACCCACCACGCGCTGCATGTGCGTCTGGACGGTGCCGGCAAAGGTCAGCACGAAGGTCATGAAGACCATGCCGCCGGTCATCAGCCAGAACGAGGCCATGTTCAGCACCTGGTTGTACGGATCGCGGTTCTTCAGGATCGGCATGGCATAGGTGAAGATCGCCAGGTTGAGGCAGACATAGGCGCCGTAGAAGGCCAAGTGCCCGTGCGCCGCCGTGATCTGCGTGCCGTGGGTATAGTAGTTCACCCCGTGCAGCGTGTGCAGGAAGCCCCAGACACCGGCACCGAAGAAGGCCAGCGTGGCACAGCCCAGCGACCACAGCAGCGCGGCCTTGTTGGGGTGGTCCCGACGGCCCTTCCAGACCATGACGAACGCAAAGGCCATCATCGCAAAGAACGGGATCACCTCGAGGCTTGAGAAGATCGACCCGATCCACTGCCAGTAACCCGGCGTACCGATCCAGTAGTAGTGGTGGCCGGTGCCCAAAATGCCCGAGAACAACGCGGCGGCGACGATGACATACAGCCATTTCTCGACCACCTCGCGGTCAACTCCGGTCAGCTTGAGCATCAGGTAGGCCAGGATCGAGGCCATGATCAGCTCCCACACGCCTTCGACCCACAGGTGAACGACGTACCACCAGTACTGCTTGTCGAGGCTCAGGTTGCCCGGGTTGTAGAAGGCGAACAGGAACAGCAGCGCCAGCCCCCACAGGCCCAGCAGCAGAATGTTGGTGATAGCGGTCTTCTTGCCCTTCAAAACGGTCAACGACACGTTGTAGAGGAAGATCAGCGCCGCCACGACGATGCCGGCCTTGACCCATTTGGGTTGTTCAAGGAACTCGCGCCCCTCTTTGCCCAGCAGCCAGTTGCCTTCGAACAGGTTGAAGACATAGGTCACCACCACACCCAGCGTACCCAAGATCAGGATCGCCAACTGGATATAGGCCAGCTTGGTCGAGTGGATCTCGCGCTCGGCCTCTTCGGGGATCAGGAAATAGGCCGCGCCGAAAAAGCCGGTGATCAGCCACACGATCAGCGCGTTGGTGTGCAGCATCCGCACGATGTTGAACGGCAGAAGCTCGCTCAGAAAGTTGGGGGATACATAGATCCAGCCGGCCAGCAGACCGCCGATCACCTGGATCGCGAATAGGCCCATTGCGAATGCGAAATAGGCGTAGGCCACTTTTTGGGATTCGTATTTCATTGCTCCGTTCCCTTCTCAGCCCGCGTCATTCGGGGGCCAGTCCTGAGCGTCGATGTTGTCCGTCCAGATCAGGAAGTTGGCCAGATCACGGATCTCTTCGTCGCTGAGGTTGAACCTTGGCATCTGCCGGCGACCGGGAATGCCGGTGGGTTGCGCCTCCATCCAGCCCTTGAGGGATTCAAAGGCCGATTCCGGGTCGTCCAGAACGCCCCAGCGGGTCATCACGTTGGCGACCTCGGGGGCGAAATAGGCACCCTCACCCATGATCGAGTGACAGTTGATGCAGGCGTGTTTTTCCCAGACGTGTTTGCCCCGGATCACGCTCTCATCCAGCTTCGCCGAGTTCGGCGAATTGACGATGTACAGGTGTGAGTGGGCCGACAGGGCCAGAAAGATTAAGATGAAGAACAGTGACCCGCCATAAAATATGTTGCGGGCCATGCTCTTGGTCATGACTTCTCGCATTGCGCTCTCCTTTGCGCCGCTTTGCTGGTGGGTGGACAATGGCGAGATGGGCGGTTTGCCGCCTTAACGAAAGTCAAGACTCTGTCCTGGCAAGCGGCCAATAGGCTACATTCCCTTAAAATAAGCGTGAAATGCCCCGAAATCGCCTTGAACCGCTGTTATCAGGGTGCAAAGTCAGATGGAGTTTCCGGGTCCGTGATGTGCTGTTCCGGTGTCTTTGATTGAGCGAGTGAACGAGTAAGAGATGGCGAACTATTCCTATATCGGCTACGCGCCAGGGGTGATTTCACTTAGTTTTACCGGGTTTAACTCCGGTACCATCACTCTGAGTTCAGGCTATGATCCGAACACCGATCGCCGGGTATTTGACGTAACCGACGCGGCCGGTGGAACGCTCGTGAACGGAGATCCGGACAACGGAACTGATTTCAACGGCGACCGTTTCAACAACGAAGTCGGCGATGACCTGACACAGACAGGCGTCGTCACCAGCCTTGACGGATCAACCACCTTTGATTCCGGCGCTATCTATCTGGAAGAATCCTACGCCCTGACCAAACCGGGCGGCGGTACGATCGATGTTTTCCGGGTCGAGGTTGAAGGAAATCTTGTCGGATACATCACGTCCGAACCTTTAGTACCCGGTACCGCCTATTCCTTCATTCGTTCGAATGTGACCCCGTCGAACGCTCCGGACACCACCGATCCCACAGCCATTGTCGACGTGCCCTGTTTTACCGCCGGTACGCTGATCGAAACACCCACCGGCGCCAAGGCGATAGAGGATCTGGCCGAAGGCGACCTGGTGCTGACGCTCGATCACGGCCCGCAACCGATTCGCTGGATCGGCTCGCGCATCCTGACGTCGGTCGATTTGCAGGCCAACCCACGCCTGCGTCCGATCTGTGTATTAGCCGGAGCGCTGGGGGCCGGCCTGCCGCGGCGCGACCTGCGGGTCTCTCCGCAGCACCGGATGCTGGTTCGCTCGGCGATCGCCGTGCGCATGTTCGACGCCCAAGAGGTGCTGATCCCAGCCCACAAGCTGGTCGGCGTTCCCCGCGTTCATGTCGATGAAACCGCCAGCAGCGTGACGTATTACCACATTCTGTTCGACCGCCATGAAATCGTGACCGCCGAGGGGGCTCCGTCGGAAAGCCTGTACACCGGGCCCGAAGCACTCAAAAGCATCGGCCGCGATGCCCGAGACGAGATATTCGAGATTTTCCCCGAGCTTGACGACCCGGATCATGTCCCGATCGCCGCTCGGCCCATTCCCGAAACCGGCAAGCGTGCGCGGCACATGATCCATCGGCATGTCAAAAACGCGCGACCATTGATCGACCGGGCCTGAGCCGCTCAGGACGGTACCGCACGCGGACCCACCAAGGCCGGCCACATCGCCACCACATACAGCGCCATCGCGCTGATCCACAGGCCGTCAGCGACCAGCATGGCGGTCAGAAATTGCGCGTCCAACCCGGACCCAAGCCAGCGCAAGATCGCGGCCAAAGCCATCGCTGCGTAGGCGACGACCACCGGAGCGGGGGCGACCAGCGCCCTGCCGCTATGGCCAAGCGCAGCGCGGCTCATGACCGCCAGGGTCATCCCGCCCACACAGCCGATGCCCAACACATGCAGCGCACCGAGTTCGCTGCCGAAGCCCAACAGGCTCATTCCCCACAGAACCAAGCCAAGGCCCAGCATCCCCAGGGCCAGATGCAGCGCAAACAGGATCGGCTGCCGGAGCGCCCAAGCCCCCCGCCAACCTGACAGGCGCAAGCCCTGTATCGCTCCGAGGACCAGCGCCAAAATCGCGACCGCGTGCCCGGCCCCGAAGATCAGCATCACAGCGGGCAGCAGCAGGGCCAGCACCATGTTGCTTTTTTCCATCCAATCACGACTGACAGGCCAGTCAGCTTCGGGCACGCCTTCGCGCTTCATTGCATTGCGCGTAAAGGCCGGAGTGATCCGACCTCCCAAAATGGCGATCATGGAACACAAGGCCAGCAGTCCTGTGCGGAGGCCGACATCCAAGGTTCCGACCGTCACACCGATCCAGTCCAGATGGGTCAGCAGGTTTGAGACCCAGATGTAGGCCAGCAACAGAAGAAAGATCATGTTCTGCGGTTTTGGTCGCCGGATCAGCTGGGTGGCGATCTTGGCCGCAAGAACCGGCACGAAGGCGAGGTCGAGCACCGCGACAATCACCGGGTCGATCACACCTGAAAACCACAGTGCCACGCGCCCGGCCAACCACAGCGCCGCTGCAGCGGCAATAAACAAGCGCCGCGCCTCGGGGGCGCCGGTCCAGTTGGGAACGGCGGTCAGAAAGAACCCGCCCAGTGCGGCACTGGCATAGCCGAAAATCATCTCGTGCGCGTGCCACATCGGCGGGCTCATGGCATAGGGCGCCTCGGTCCACAGCTCGAGCCCGGCCAGCGTTGCCAACCACCCTCCCCAGGCCAGACCGGCAAACACGCCGTAAAGACCTGCAAACAGAAAAAAGACCCGGAACCCCTCACCCATAACGCGCGTGATTGCCGATGGCATGCCTGCTCTCCTTGGCCAAGCTGTTCGTTTGCCAAGCACTAGCAACCGCTGGGCCCGCGCCCCTTAACCAAAATCAAGCGTCGGCGAAAACATGACCCCAAAAAGCACTTATTTTCATGGCTTTTTTCCACCCCATTTCCCTCTGAACGCCCCCTCCGTTGACTTTCGTCAAGGAGAAGACGCCCGTCCCGGCGCAGTGTCCGGCCTGCCTCACCAGCAAACGGAGAGTGATCATGTCACTTGGAATCAGCCATTACACCACCGGCCGCGCCTTCAGGGCCGGTCTGGCCATGTTGTTGGGCAGCGTCGCTGCTCCGACATTCGCCGAAGAGCCAACCCTGAGCGACGAGGCCTTCGAGGCTTCGAAACAGCTCTATTTCGAACAATGTGCCGGCTGCCACGGCGTGCTGCGCAAAGGCGCCACCGGCAAGAACCTCGAGCCGCACTGGAAGAAAACCGCAGCCGACGGCACCGTGACCGAAGGCGGCACCCTGCAACTGGGCCAGGAGCGCCTTGAAAAGATCATCGCGTGGGGCACCGAAGGCGGCATGAACAACTTCTCGGACATCATGACCGAGGAGCAGATTCGCGACATGGCGACCTACATCATGATGGACGCGCCCAAGCCGCCGGAAATGTCGCTTGAACAGATGAAGGCGACCCGCAAGGTCTATGTCGAAGAGGCAGATTATCCGACCGAGCCGTTGCACGGTCGCAACTGGGAGAACTTCTTCGTCGTCATCGAACGTGACGTGGGCAAGGTTGCCGTAATCGACGGCGACACCAAAGAGGTGCTGACCCACATCCCCACCGGATATGCCGTGCACGTTCTGAAAGCGTCCGAACACCACAGCCTGACCGAACCGGAACATCCCGGCCGTTTCTGGTACACCATGGGTCGCGACGGCAAGATGACCAAAATCGACCTCTGGCAGACGCCGGACAAGATGTTGGTCTCGGAGGTCAAGATCGCCTATGACGCCCGCGACGTCGCAGTTTCCGGCGACGGCAAATACGTCATCGGTGGTGGTTACTGGCCGCCGCACTTCGCGATCGTTGACGCCAAAACCATGGAACCGCTCAAGGTCGTTTCGACCCGCGGCGTGAACGTGGACGGCGACTATGTCGAAGAAAGCCGCGTGGCCGCGATCTACACGACACCGAACGAACCGACCTGGATCGTCGCCGTGAAAGAACTGGGCCAGTTGTGGCAGGTCGATTACACAGACCTCGACAACCTGCGCATCGACAAGATCGACAGCGCCAAGTTCCTGCATGACGGGTTCTTTGACCCGACAGGCCGCTATTTCCAGATCGCCGCGAACGCGTCGAACAAAATGGTGGTCGTCGATACCGAAACCCACAAGCTGGAGGCGATGATCGACACCGCCGCCCTGCCGCACCCCGGACCGGGCGCAAACTGGGTCGATCCGAACTGTGGACCGGTTGCCGGCACGACCCACCTGGGTGTCGGTACCGTGACCGTTTGGGGCAACGACCCCGAAGGCCACCCGGATCAGGCTTGGAAGGTCTGCTACGAAGTAGAGACGGACGGCCCCGGCCTGTTTGTCCGCACCCACCCGAATTCGGACTACATCTGGGCTGACCAGACCAAACACCCCGAGCCGGAAATCCAGCAGTCGGTGCAAGTCATCTCGAAAGAGACCGGCGAGATCGTGAAAACGATCCAGATCACCGAGGACGAAGGCAGTGCCGCCGTTCACTTTGAATTCAATGCCGACGGCACCGAGGTCTGGGTCTCCAAGTGGAACCTGTCGGACTCCAAGGAGCCCAACGGTCAAATCGTGATCTTCGACGCCAAGACGCTGGAAGAGATCGGCCGCATCGACGGGCTCTATGCGCCGACCGGCAAGTTCAACGTCTACAACCGCTCGAACCACGTCACCTGACGGGTTGGCAGCAAGCACAGGAAAGGGCGGGCCCCTCGCCCGCCCTTTCCACGTTTGTCCGCGGCGCCCTGCCCGGCATCCCAACCGCCATTCCAACCGGCCTGACACCAAGGCCAGACATGACAGCCAAAACGGAGCCTGGACATGACCCAGTCCGAACCGGAAAAGAAAAAACCGATCTGGCGCCGGTATTTCCTGTGGGGAATGCCCGTGGCAGGCATCGCCGCGGCCTTTGTCGCCGGCATCATCTTCTGGGGCGGGTTCAACACCGCCATGGAAGCCACCAACACCGAGAAATTCTGTGTCTCGTGCCATGAGATGCGCGACTATATCTACACCGAGTACAAGGGCACGATCCATGACGTGAACCGCTCGGGCGTGGGCGCGGTCTGTTCGGACTGCCACGTGCCCAAGGACTGGACACACAAGATCATCCGCAAGATCAAAGCCTCGAGAGAGCTGTACGGCAAGATGGTCGGCTCGATCAGCACGCCCGAGAAATTCGAGGCCAAGCGCATCCATCTGGCCATGAACGAATGGCAGCGGATGAAAAAGACCGACTCGCGCGAGTGCCGCAACTGCCACGATTTCGAGTCGATGATGCCCGAGTTCCAGAAGCCACGCGCGCGGCAGCAGCACCTGAACGCGATGGAGGTGGGCCAGACCTGCATCGACTGCCACAAGGGTATCGCACACTCGAACATCCGTGACCGCGCGCCCGAGGATTTTCTGGAAGAGCTCGAAGCCCCGAACCCGGCCTTCGCCCGTCCGATCCCGCCGGAATACCTGGCCAGCCTGGAGCGGATCGAAGCCAAGGAGGCCGCCGAGGCCGAAGCCGAGAAAGCCGCCCGCAAAGCCCAGCAGGAGGCGGTGCAGGCGCAGATCGCTGCAGCGGTCGACACCGCCTTGGCCGAGGAACGCGCCAAGGCCGATGGCACAGCAACCGACGCCGCGGCCTCGGGCGGCAGCGACGTTGGTGGCAACATCGACTGGAACGCCGTGGCCAGCACCGATCTGAAACTGTTCTATCCGGGACAGGCTTCGTTCGAATGGGTGCAGAACGGCAAGACCCACGGTGGCGCACGCCCTCTGACCAAGGGTGGCGACCAGTGCTCGACCTGCCACGCCAAGGAGCTGGACGCGATCGGCAACAAGATCGTCGCTGGCGGTGATCTCGAACCGACCCCCATCCCCGGCAAGCGCGGGGTGATCGACGCTACGGTTCAGGCCGCGCATGACGACGAAAACCTGTATATCCGGCTGCAATGGGCGGATGCGGGCCACAATCCCGCGCCCTTCGTCGACGGCGGCAAGATGGACCCGGACAACCCGATCAAGGTCGCCATGATGATCACCGGCACCGGGATCGAGCTGGGCGAACAGGTGGGGTGCTGGGCCTCGTGCCACGCCGACAACACCTATATGCCCTTTGCGCCCGATGCCGAAACCATCGCCGCCAACCCGGACGTGGCCGCACGCCTGACGGCCAAGGACACCGTCACCAAGTACATCAGCGAAAGCCGCACCGAGGTCGAAGTCAAAGGCCGGCGCGGCAAGCCGCTAGGCGGCTGGGACAAGCTGCAGGCCGAAGAGCAGATCGCGCAATACCTGCAGGACGGCACATTCCTTGACCTGATGCGCGTCTATGCCGACGGCAGCGCCACCAATGGCTATCTGCTGGAACAGCGCGTGGTCAACGATGGCGAGATCTCGGCCTCGGCCAGCCTGTCGGGCGGCATGTGGACGGTGGTGTTCTCGCGGCCGCTGAACTCGGGCGCACCGGGCGACGTGCCGCTGGAGCCGGGCAAGACCTACACGGTGGGCTTTGCCATCCACGATGACCACTCGGCCGCACGGTTCCACCACGTCACGCTGAACACCAGCCTCGCGCTGGATGACGACAGCGCCGACATCAACGTGGTCAAACAGTAACGAAAAGGGGCCGGCGATACGGCCCCTTTTCCACGGCCGAGGAGACACGCGACCATGACGACCAAGCCCCTTCTGACCACAGTCCTGACCCTAGCGATGGTTCTGCCAGCCCTAGCCGATGAAGCCGACCAGATCTGCGCCGAGGCCGAGGAGCGCTATGTCGAACTCTTCGGCGAACCCTCCGACGCCGTGCAGGATGCCGAGGTGGTGCTGATGTACAAGTACCACTTCTGCCCGGCCCAGATCACGGTCAAGCCCGGCACCACGGTGCGCTGGGTCAACGTGGACAAGCGCACCAGCCACTCGGTGCTGTTGAAGGATGGCAGCCAGCCCGAATCCGACCGCATCTTCCCCGAGGAATCGGTCGAGATGACGTTCCTTGAACCCGGCCCGCAGGACTATCTGTGCGGCCCGCATTGGGAAACGCAGAACATGGTCGGCATGGTCACTATCGAACCCTGATCGAAGGCAGACATACAGGCAAACCAAAGGAGCGCGGGCGCAAATCCCGCGCTCCTTAACTTATGTCAAGGAGGCCCCTTTGCGAATGCGCCAGTCTGCGGCCATGACACGCCCGGCCACCCCAGCAACGTCCCGATCCGCCGCTCTGTCCGCGCTCGGAACCGACCGGAACGCCCGGGTCCCGATGACATTCAGACCAAGCGAGATTGCACCATGAGCGGTAAGGTTTTTCTGATAGGCGCCGGACCCGGAGACCCCGAATTGATGACCCTGCGCGCCCTGCGGATGCTGCGCGAGGCGGATGTGGTGGTCTACGACCGTCTGGTCTCGGAGGAAATCCTGGCCATGCACGCCCCCGGTGCGCGGCTGATCCCCGTGGGCAAAGCCCCCAAATGCCATACCGTGCCGCAGGACCGGATCAACCAGATCCTGCTGGAACAGGCCCGCGCGGGCCACAGGGTTGCCCGCCTCAAGGGGGGCGATCCGATGATCTTTGGCCGCGGCTCGGAAGAGGCGGCGTTTCTGATGGACCATGGCATTGCCGTGGAATACGCACCCGGCATCACCGCGGCGCAGGGCGCAAGCTGTTCGACCGGTGTGCCGCTGACCCATCGCGGGCTGGCCACCTCGGTTCAATATGTCACCGGCCATCGTCAGGCCGACAAGGTGTTGGACCTCGACTGGAAGCGCCTGGCGGACCCTGACACCACCCTGGTCATCTACATGGGCGTCGCCAATATCGGCCAGATCGCCATGGGCCTGATGACCGAGAATCTGCCGGGATCGACCCCCGTCCTGGCCGTCGGCAAGGCGACCACCCCGGACGAGCGCCGCCTTGTCTCGCGTCTGGACCGTGTCGCCGCCGACGTGCGCGCGGCCGGTCTGGCCGCCCCTACCCTGTTCATCATCGGCAAGGTCGTGTCGCTCTATGCCGAACGGCCCGTTGCCGAGTTGCTGGAGCACGCTCATGGCTAGGACTTTTCCCATTGAACCGGCCCGTCGGGACTGGCCCGGGCGCGCGGTGCTGACCGCCGCCGTGCTGGTGGCCACTTCGGCCTTTGCGGCCGATGCGCTGGACCCTAACGCGCTGAAACGTCTGGTGCATCAGGATTGCGGGTCCTGCCACGGCCTGACCCTGAAAGGCGGGCTGGGCCCCGATCTGCGCGCGGGAAACCTGCAGCACTATGACCCCGAAATCCTGACCGGCGTAATCCTGGACGGCATCCCCGACACGGCCATGCCGCCCTGGCGGCCCCTCATCAGCGCGGAAGAAGCCGAATGGATCGCCCGTTATCTGCTGAAACCGGAGGCGCAATGAAACAGTTTGTCCTTGGCCTCGCGGCCTCGCTGCTGATGACCGCAGCCCATGCCGAACCCACCGCCACCGGAGACCTGGGGCTGGTGATAGAACGGGCCGCCGGTTCGGTCCTGCTGGTCGATCAGTCCGACCGCGCCGCGCTGGCCCGGATCGAGGGGCTGGGCGATCTGTCCCATGCCTCGCTGGTCTATTCGCCGGATGAACGTTTTGCCTATGTCTTCGGGCGCGACGGCGGGCTGACCAAAGTCGATATCGTGACCCGTCAGATCGCCAAGCGCGTCGTGCAGGCCGGGAACGCCATCGGCGGGGCGATCTCTGACGACGGCACGCTGGTGGCAGTGTCGAACTATGAACCCGGCGGGGTGCACGTCTTTGACGCCGACACGCTGGATCTGGTGGCCGACATCCCCACCGGCAGCAAGACCATCGGCTTGGTCGATGCGCCCGGCCGCCGTTTCGTGTTCACCATGTGGGATACGGGCGAAACCTGGATCGCCGATTTCGCGCGCGGCACCGACCCGCAGATCATCAAGATCACCGACATGGGCAAAAACCCCTATGACGCGCTGATCACCGCCAATGGCCGCACCTACATCACCGGCCTGTTCGGGCAGGACGGGCTGACCGCGCTGGACCTGTGGGCAGATACCCCCGAACCGATCCGGGTACTACCCGGATATGGGCGCGGCCAACAAGAGATGCCCGTCTACAAGATGCCCCATCTGGAAGGCTGGGCGCATACGGGCGCCGAATTCGTCTTGCCGGCCGTCGGCCATCACCAGGTGCTCTGGGTCGATGCCGACACACTAACGGAAACCGGGCGCACCCAGACGTATGGCCAGCCCGTCTTTGCCATGGCGCGGCCCGACGGCCGGCAGGTCTGGGTGAACTTCGCCCACCCGCTGAACGACACGATCCAGGTGATCGACACGGTCAGCAAACAGGTCATCCACGAGTTCAAACCCGGCCCGGCGGTGCTGCACATGGAGTTCACCCCGCGTGGGCACGAGGTCTGGATCAGCGTGCGCGATGCCAACACGGTCATGGTCTATGACACCCACAGCTTTGAAAAGCTGCGGGAAATCCCGGCTGACAGCCCCTCGGGCATCTTCTTCACCGCGCGTGCGCACAGAACGGGGCTGTAAGCGATGTGCCATATCACCGACCCGATCGACCGCAGGCTGCTGGATGACTGGCAGCGTGATTTTCCCGTTGCCGACCGGCCGTTCCAAGTGCTGGCTGCGGCGCTGGGGCTGGATGAGGCCGAGGTGATCGACCGCCTGGCCCGCATGCGCGCTGCCGGGCGCATCACCCGCGTCGGCGCAACGGTCGCACCCGGCGTGGCCTCGGCCAGCACCCTGGCCGCCGTCGCCGCGCCCGAGGACAAGGTGGAACAGATCGCCGCCCTGATCGACGCCGAGCCGGGCGTGAACCACAATTACCAGCGCGAGGATGACTGGAACCTGTGGTTCGTGGCTACCGGCCCCGACCGGGCGCATGTGGACGCCACGCTGGCCCGGATCAGCGACCGCACCGGGCTGCGCGTGCTGGACCTGCGTCTGGTCCGCCCGTTCAACGTCGATCTGGGTTTTCGCATGTCGGATTGTTCGCGCCGCGTGCCACGGCCTCGTGCGGTCGACCGGCGCGTTCTGAAGCAAGGCGACCGCGACATCCTGCAGGCGCTCAGCGCGGGGCTGCCGCTGATGGCAGATCCCTACGCGGCGCTGGCCCTGTCCCTGAACCGCACCCCCGAGGACGTGATGGACCGTATCCTGGTGTTGCACAGGGCCGGAGTCATCTCGCGCCTGGGGGTCATCGTGCGGCATCGGGCGCTGGGGTGGTCGGCCAACGCCATGGTCGTGTGGGACCTGCCCGCCGACCGGATCGACCACGCGGGCCCCGCACTGGCCGCGCATCCCGGCGTGACCCTGTGCTATGAACGCCAGCCGGTCGAGGGCGTGTGGCCCTACCGGCTCTATTCCATGATCCACGCCCGGTCACGCTCCGAGGCGCGGGGTATCCTGGCCGGCGCCGCCGCCCTGCCCGAACTGTCGGGCGCCGCGCACAAGGTTCTGTTCTCGACCCGCTGCTTCAAGCAGACCGGCGCACTGATCAAACCGAAAGAGGCCGCCGCATGACCCCGCTGGACGACACCGACCGCCGCCTGCTGAACCGATTGCAGGAGGACCTGCCGCTGACCCCCCGCCCCTATGCCGACGTGGCGGCCGAACTGGGGATCACCGAGCACGACCTGCTGGACCGGCTGGCGCGGATGAAGGCCGAGCGGGTCATCACCCGGTTCGGCCCGTTCTTCGACGCCGCCGCCATGGGCGGGGATTTCTGCCTGTGCGCCATGGCGGTGCCCGAGGCCGAGTTCGAAACCGTCCTGACCAAAGTCAATGCGCATCCCGAGGTGGCGCATAATTATGAACGCACGCACCGGCTGAACATGTGGTTCGTTCTGGCGACCGAAACGCCCGAGGCGATCACCGCCACGGCCGACGCGATCGAACGCGAGACGGGACTCACGGTTCACCGGTTCCCGAAACTGCAGGAATTTTTCATCGGCTTCCGGGTGGCAGCATGATCGACGCAACCGACAGACGGATCATCGAGGCGCTGCAGGGCGGGCTGCCCCTGGTGCCCGCGCCCTATGCGCAGGTCGCCGACGACCTGGGTATGCCCGAGGCCACCCTGCTGGACCGGCTGGCCACACTGAAAGCGCGCGGGGTGATCCGGCGGATCGCCGCCGCCCCCAATCACTACAAGCTGGGCATGACGTCGAACGGCATGACGGTATGGGACGTGCAGGACGACCTGATCGGCGAACTCGGCGCGCATATCGGAGCGCTGCCGTTTGTCACCCATTGCTACGAACGGCCCCGCGCCCTGCCCCACTGGCCCTACAACCTGTTCGCCATGGTTCATGGCAGCTCGCCGGTTGAGGTCGAACAGAAACGCGGCCAGATCGCCGCGATCCTCGGATCGGCCTGCCGGGGCAGCGACATCCTCTATTCCACGCGCATCCTGAAGAAAACCGGGCTGCGCCTGAAAGCGAAAGGCTGAGACCGATGTTCCGCCTGACCGAATACATGCAGCAGCTGGTCAACCCGACGCCGGTGCGCAAACGCCGCCCCGGACCGGTGAAACCGGTGGTGATCTGGAACCTGACCCGGCGCTGCAACCTGAAATGCCGCCATTGCTACACCGTGTCTGCGGATGTGGCCTTCCCGGGCGAGCTCAGCCACGAACAAGCCATGGTCACCCTTGAGGATTTGGGCCAGTTTCGCGTCCCGGCCCTGATCCTCTCGGGCGGGGAGCCATTGGACCGGTTTGATTTCTTCGACATCGCCCGGCGCGCGCGCCAGCTGGTGCCGATGCTGGCCCTGTCGACCAACGGCACGCGGATCCACGACGAAACCGCCGACATGATCGCCGACGTGGGCTTCAACTATGTCGGCATCTCGCTCGACGGGATCGGGGCCACGAATGACTGGTTCCGCGGGGTCGAGGGCGCCTTTGACGACGCCCTGCGCGGCGTGCGCGAATGCAAGAAACGCGGTATCAAGGTGGGCCTGCGGTTCTGCCTGACCGAAGGCACTCAGCACCATCTGCCCGACCTTCTGAAACTGTGCGACGACGAGGGGGTGGACAAGTTCTATCTCTCGCATCTGGTCTATGCCGGGCGCGGCGACAAGAACCGGGGCGAGGACGCGGAACATCAGCGCACCCGGCAGGGGCTCGACCTGTTGCTGGACCGCGCATGGGAGGCCGCTTCGGGCGGACGCCCACTGGACATCGTGACCGGCAACAACGACGCGGATGCCGGGTATTTCCTGAACTGGGCCGCCGCCCGGTTCGACGCCGACGCCGTAGCGCATGTGCGCGAACACCTGGCCCATTGGGGCGGCAATTCCAGCGGGCTGGGCGTGGCCAATATCGACAATCTGGGCCGCGTCCATCCCGACACCTACTGGTCGGACTACACGGTGGGCAACGTCAAGCTCACTCCGTTTTCCGAGTTGTGGACCGGAGATGACCCGATGCTGGCCCTGCTCCGCACGCGGCCGCGCCCGTTGAAGGGGCGCTGTGGCGCCTGCCGGTTGCAGGATGTCTGCGGCGGCAATACCCGCATCCGGGCCCTGCAACTGACCGGCGACCCGTGGGCCGAAGACCCGGCCTGCTACTTGACCAATGATGAAATCGGCGTGGACGGTGCCGGCGAGCGCCTGCAGGTCACGCCTTTCCGGGGGAAAAGCCATGATCCGGCGCATCAGTTCTTTTAAGGCACTCAAATTCGGTACTTTGTGCTCGGTGTTGTTGGCTGGAACGGCTTGGGCGGATGCTCAATCAGATTACGCCGAGCATTGCGCCAGCTGCCATGGCGAGGCGCGGCTGGGCGGCGTCGGTCCGGCACTGATCCCCGAAACGCTCAAACGCATGCGCGGCCCGCGCGTGGCCGCCGTCATCGCCGAGGGGCGCCCGGCCACCCAGATGCCCGCCTTCGCACACGAACTGGACGCGCTGCAGATCGAGGAACTGGCGGGCTGGCTGAAATCTCCGCTGGAGGTGGACCCCGAATGGGATGCCGAACAGATCATGGCCAGCCGTACTCTGGATGCCGATTACGCACCGGTCGATGCGCCGGTTTGGGACAGCGACCCGATGAACATCACGCTGGTGGTGGAAACCGGCGATCACCATGTCAGCGTTCTGGACGGCGACACGTTCGAGGTTCTGGACCGGTTCGAGACCCCCTTTGCCGTGCATGGCGGCCCCAAGTTCAGCCCCGACGGGCGCTATGTATTCATCATGTCGCGCGATGGCTGGGTGCAGAAATACGACATCTGGGCGTTGAAACAGGTGGGCCGCATCCGCGCCGGCCTGAACAGCCGCAACATCGCCATGTCGGGCGACGGCAAGTGGCTGGCCGTTGCGAACTATCTGCCCAACAGCCTGACCCTGCTGTCGACCGAGGATCTGTCGGTGGCCAGGGTGGTCGAGGTCAAGGGCAAGAAGGGCAAGCCCAGCCGGGTCTCGGCCGTGTACCAGGCCCCGCCGCGCGAAAGCTTCGTGCTGGCGCTCAAGGACGTGCCCGAGATCTGGGAAGTGTTCTATGGCGACAACCCGCCGCAATTCGGGCTGGGCCATGATTTCCGGATCGAGGGGCAGTTCAAGAACCCCGACCCCTTCCCCGTCCGCAAGATCACCACGCCCGACTATCTGGACGATTTCTTTTTCGACCAGAGCTATGAATACGTCATGGGCGCGTCGCGCGATGGCAAGGGCGGTCAGGTGATCGACCTCGTGATCGGGCAGAAAGTGGCGGATCTGGACCTGCCCGGCATGCCGCATCTGGGCTCGGGCATCACCTGGCAGCGGGGTGGCACCACGGTGATGGCCACGCCGCATCTGACCGAAGGCACCATCTCGGTCATCGACATGGGCACATGGGAAACGATCAAGCGGATCGAGACCGAAGGCCCGGGCTTTTTCATGCGAAGCCACGAGAACTCGCCCTATGTCTGGGCCGACGTGTTCTTCGGCCCCAACAAGGACGCGATGCATGTGATCGACAAGCAGAGCCTCGAGATCGTCAAAACCCTGCGGCCTGCGCCGGGCAAGACCGTGGCGCATGTGGAATTCACGCGCGAAGGCGCCCATGCGCTGGTGTCGATCTGGGAGGATGACGGCGCGGTGATCGTCTATGACGCGCAGACGCTCGAGGAAATCAAACGCCTGCCGATGCGCAAACCTTCGGGGAAATACAATGTCTGGAACAAGATCACCTTCTCGGAAGGCACCAGCCACTGACGGGCGCTGGCCGGTCTGGAAACTGGCCCTTCTGATGTATCCGGCGACGGCTCTGACCGTCGCCATCAACCTGTTTCTGGCCGGGTTGATCGTCCATGCGCTGGGGTTCGGCGCCGTGACACCGGTGGCCGCGCTGATCTGGTGTGTGCCCCTTGGGGTTCCGGCCAGCTGGCTGGCGGGGCGCTGGGTGCGGCGGCTGATGGATGAGGCCGAGGGCTGATCCCGGGCGAACGGCCGCCAAACCGAAGTGCCATTTTTTTGACCACCTGATCGAAGTCAAGTCGCGCCGCCTGCCAATCCCTTACGACTCGGGCAAAATCAGATTCGAGTCGGAGTCTCCATGCCCGCCGCCCGCCAACACCACAGCCTCCCTGTCCGCGCGACACGCGTGGCCGCCGGGCTGGCGGGCATCTTTCTTTTGATGTTGCAGGTGCTTGGGCCAGCGCTGGCGAGTCCCGGTGAAAGTGTCTGGGTGGAGATCTGCTCGGAAGGCGGCGCGGTCTGGGTTAAGGTTGACCTTGAGGAGGGCACCGAAGACCCGACCGCGTATTGCCCGAAATGCGCCGATTGCGCGCTGTGCGCTGTCACCAGCGCGGCACCCGTGCCCGCGCTGACGCAAGTGCCGCAAATCGGAATCTTCCGTGTTGTACAGGTTCAAAACAGCAAATCTTCCGTGTTGTACAACTCGGATAAGCTGTGGCCCGAGACCCGAGGACCCCCGTGCACGACCCAAAACATAACTGAACGCGCCCTGCGCGCGTCCATGGCGTCCACCCAAGTTATCGGAGGTGCGCCGTGGTCGTAAGTCGCGCAATCCATATCCTTCTGGCCCTTGCCCTGTCCTGCCTGATGGCGATCAGCGCCCATGCCGACAGCCTTGCCAGCTTCCTGCCCGAGATTGAACCCGCCGATCTGGCCCCCGGTGCCGATGCCTTCGGGCCGGTCCGCGATGACGTTCCGGTCGCACCCGTCCTGAAGGGCGGCGAGACCTTAGCCTGGGCCTTCCTGACTTCTGACTTCGTGGGCACCACCGGATATTCCGGCAAACCGATCCATGTGGTTGCCGCCATCGATGACGACGCGGTGCTGACCGGTGTGCAGCTGGTCAAACACTCGGAACCCATCGTTCTGATCGGCATCCCCAATTCACGCATGGTCGAGTTGACCGAAGGCTATGCTGGTCTGGACCTGAAGGTAGAGGCCGAAACCGGCGGCGAGGGGCATGACCTCGACATCATCTCGGGTGCGACGGTGACGATCATGGTGATCGATGACAGCCTTGTGCGCGGCGGGATCAAGGTCGCGCGGGCGCTGGGGCTGGGCGGATTGTCTCCGCTACAGGCAGACGGGCCGAAACGCGAAGTTGATATGGCGCAGGATGCCGTTTACGACTGGACAACGCTTTCGGGTGACGGCTCGATCCGGCGGCTGACGCTGGATGTCGGTCAGGTCAACGCTGCCTTTGAAGCCACAGGAGATCAGCGCGCCATCAAACGCCCTGAACCGGGCGAGCCTGATGATACGTTCATCGACATGCACGTGGCGCTGGTCTCGGTTCCATCGATCGGCAAATCACTGTTGGGCGAGGCGGAATATCAGAACCTTGTCGAATGGCTGGATGAGGGCGAACAGGCTATTCTGGTGCTAGGGCGCGGGGCCTACAGCTTCAAGGGATCAGGCTACGTACGCGGCGGAATCTTCGACCGGATTCAGCTTATCCAGGGCGACAATTCGGTACGGTTCTTCGACAAACAGCAAGAGCGTCTTGGCCGGGTTGCAGCCCCGGATGCGCCCAGTTTCACCGAACTGGATATCTTCAAGATCCCCGCCGAAGCCGAGTTCAACCCGGCCGAGCCGTTCCGCCTGCAATTGCTGGTGCAACGGGCCGTGGGTGCGGTTGAAAAAACCTTCCTGACCTTCGATCTGGGCTACAAGCTGCCCGAGCAGTATCTGTTGCCAGTCGCAGCCCCCACTGTTGTGGATGACGCCACTGGCGAAGCCGCTGCGAAAGCTGCCTTGTGGAAACGCATCTGGAAAGATCGCACGGTCGAGATTGCGGGTCTAGGCGTCATGTTGCTGGTGCTGACCGCTACTTTCTTCTTCCAATTCCACGCCACGATGAACGCCCGGGTCTTTTACTGGTTCCGCATCGGATACTTGACCCTGACACTGTTCTTCATCGGCTGGTACGCAAATGCGCAGCTGAGCGTGGTGAACCTGATGGCACTGGCCGGCAGCCTGCGCACTGGTTTCAGCTGGGATGCCTTCCTGCTGGATCCGCTGGTCTTCATCCAGTGGTTCGCGGTGGCTGCCGCCCTGCTGTTCTGGGGACGCGGGGCCTATTGCGGCTGGCTGTGCCCGTTTGGTGCGCTGCAGGAACTGACCAACAAGATCGCACGCGCGCTGAAAGTGCCACAATGGACGCTGCCATGGGGACTGAACGAACGCCTGTGGCCTGCGAAATACATGATCTTCCTCGGTCTCTTCGGGCTCAGCTTTGTCTCGATCCCGCTGGCTGAGACCTATGCCGAGATCGAGCCCTTCAAGACCGCGATCATTCTGAAGTTCATGCGCGACTGGCCCTTTGTCGTCTTTGCGCTGACCCTGCTGGGGATCGGACTGTTCATCGAACGGTTCTATTGCCGCTACCTCTGCCCGCTCGGCGGAGCGCTGGCGATCCCCGCCCGAATTCGCATGTTCGACTGGCTGCGCCGCTACAAGGATTGCGGCAACCCCTGTCAGACCTGCGCCAACGAATGCCCCGTTCAGGCCATCCACCCCACCGGTGAGATCAACCCGAACGAGTGCGTCACCTGCCTGCATTGTCAGGTGCTCTACCAGTCCGAGAGCAAATGTCCCGTCGTCATCCGCCAGCTGAAACGGCGGGCCAAGACCGGGTCGGTCAAACTCAAGACCCCCCTCGGACAACCACCGGCGAACCATCCGAACGCCAAACCGCAAACCGTTTCCTAAAAGGAGGAACGATCATGTCGGATCATGACACCAAACTGAACATCACCCGCCGCGGGTTGCTGGGGGCCTCGGCCACCGGGGCCGTGCTGGCCGGAACCGGGCTGGGCGTCGGCGGCACGCTGATGACCGCCAAGCAGGCCAGCGCCGCCGCCAAGGTCGAACTGGCGCCAGGCGAGTTGGACGAATATTACGGCTTCTGGTCTTCGGGCCAGACTGGCGAGCTGCGCATCATGGGCTTCCCGTCCATGCGCGAACTGATGCGGGTGCCGGTGTTCAACCGCTGCTCGGCCACCGGATGGGGCCAGACCAACGAGTCGCTGAAGATCATGACCGAAGGCCTTCTGCCGGAAACCAAGGAGTTCCTGGCCAAGCGCGGCATGAAAACCTATGACAACGGCGACCTGCACCACCCGCACATGTCGTTCACCGACGGCACCTATGACGGCCGTTATCTGTTCATGAACGACAAGGCCAACACACGCGTGGCCCGCGTGCGCTGCGACGTGATGAAATGCGACAAGATCATCGAGATCCCCAACGCCAAGGCGATCCACGGTCTGCGCCCGCAGAAATTCCCGCGCACCGGCTATGTCTTTGCCAATGGCGAGGACGAAACCCCGCTGATCAACGACGGCAGCGTGCTGGACGATCCGTCGCAATACGTCAACATCTTCACCGCCATCGACGGTGACACGATGGAGATCGCCTGGCAGGTGATGGTGTCGGGCAACCTCGACAACACCGATTGCGACTATCAGGGCAAATACGCCTTCTCGACCTCGTACAACTCGGAAATGGGCATGAACCTGGCCGAGATGACCGAGAGCGAGATGGACCACGTGGTCGTCTTCAACCTCAAGGAAATCGAGGCCGGCATCGCCGCGGGCGACTATCAGGAGATCAAGGGCGTCAAGGTTCTGGACGGGCGCAAGGGGTCGAACAAGAAATACACCCGCTACATCCCGATCCCGAACTCGCCGCACGGCATCAACACCGCGCCCGACGGCAAACACGTCTGCATCAACGGCAAGCTGTCGCCGACCGTGTCGATCATGGACGTGACCAAGCTGGACGCGCTGTTCGAAAGCGACGCCGATCCGCGGTCGTGCATCGTGGGCGAGCCGCAGCTGGGCCTTGGCCCGCTTCACACCGCCTATGACGGTCAGGGCAACGCCTTCACCACGCTGTTCCTGGACAGCCAGATCGTCAAATGGAACATCGACAAGGCCATCCGCGCCTACAATGGCGAAGACGTGGACCCGATCATCTCGAAGGTCGACGTGCACTATCAGCCAGGCCACAACTCGACCTCGATGGGTGAAACCAAAGACGCGGACGGCAAGTGGCTGATCTCGATGAACAAGTTCTCGAAAGACCGGTTCCTGAACACCGGTCCGCTCAAGCCCGAGAACGAGCAGGTGATCGACATCTCGACCGACGAGATGAAGGTTGTTCATGACGGCCCGACCTTCGCCGAGCCGCATGACTCGATCATCGTGCGCCGCGACATTGTCAACCCGGTCAACGTCTGGGACCGCAACGACCCGACCTGGGAAGATGCGCGCAAACAGGCCGAGGCCGATGGCGTCGATCTGGAGGAAGGTGCCGAAGAGCCCATCCGCGACGGCAACAAGGTGCGGGTCTACATGGTCTCGCAGGCCCCGACCTTCAGCCTCGAGAAGTTCACCGTCAAACAGGGCGACGAGGTCACGATCTACGTCACCAACCTGGATGACGTGGACGATGTGACCCACGGCTTCTGCCTGGGCAACTACGGCATCGCCTTCGAGGTCGCGCCGCAGGCCACCGCCTCGATCACCTTCACCGCCGACCGTCCGGGCGTGCACTGGTTCTATTGCCAGTGGTTCTGCCACGCGCTGCACATGGAAATGCGCGGCCGGATGCTGGTCGAACCGCAAGGAGCCTGACCCATGCGCTGGCCCCTGCTCATCCCGCTTCTGCTCGGCTCGCCGCTTTGGGCGGCGGACTGGGACGTGCCCAACCGGGCGGGGGCCATCACCGAGACACTGGCGCAGGCGGCGGATGGAGACACCCTCCGCCTGAGCCCCGGCGTCTATGCCGAACGCCTGGTTCTGGACCGGCCCGTCACCATCGACGGACAGGGCCAGGCCACCATCGACGGTCAGGGCACCGGTAGCGTCATCACCGTGACCGGGCCCGGCGTCACTCTGCGCGGCCTGACCGTGATCGGGTCGGGATCGGACCATGGTGAGATCGACAGCGGCATCCAGCTGACCAAGACGGCCCGCGTGGCCGTGGTGGAAAACAACGTGCTGCTGGGCAATCTCTACGGCATCGACATCCACGGCGCCGATGACAGCATCGTGCGCGGCAACCGGATCGAGGGCCGGCAGGACCGCCGGATGAACGACCGCGGCAACGGGGTCTATGTCTGGAACGCGCCCGGCGCTGTGGTCGAAGGCAATGACATCCGCTTTGGCCGCGACGGGATCTTCGTGAACTCGTCGAAGAAGAACACCTTTACCGGCAACAGTTTCCGCGACCTGCGCTTTGCCGTGCACTACATGTATGCCGACGATTCCATCGTCAGCGACAATGTCTCAATCGGCAACGATCTGGGCTATGCGGTGATGTTCACCTCGAACGTGCAGGTGATCAACAATGTCTCGGTCGGCGACCGCGAACACGGGGTCATGCTGAACTATGCCAATGACAGCGTGATCTCCGGCAACGTGGTGAAAGGCGCCAAGGAGAAGTGCACCTTTCTGTACAATTCCAACAAGAACGAATTCACCGACAACTGGTTCGAAGGCTGCGGTATCGGGATCCATTTCACCGCCGGCAGCGAACGCAACCGGATCGTCGGCAACGCCTTTGTCGGCAACCGGACACAGGTGAAATACGTCTCGACCAAATGGGTCGAGTGGTCGGAAGACGGCCGCGGCAACTACTGGTCCGATTTTGCCGCCTATGACGTGAACGGCGACGGCATCGCCGACGCCCCCTATCGCCCCAACGATAGCATGGACCATGTGCTGTGGACCCAACCCGCAGCCAAGCTGCTGCTCGGCTCGCCCGCCGTGCAGCTGGTGCGCTGGTCGCAATCGGCCTTTCCGGCGCTGCTGCCGGGCGGCGTGATCGACAGCCACCCCTTGATGCAAGCCCCTCAACCCCCAGCCATGAAAAAGGTGCCTCATGACGGATAAGGCCCTGACAATCGAAACGGTCTGCAAGGATCGCGGCAAGACCCGCGTTCTGAGCGATATCTCCCTGACGCTCGAGCCCGGACAGCGCGTGGCGCTGCTGGGCCACAACGGCGCCGGAAAATCCACCCTGATCAAGTCGATCCTGGGCCTGACGCCCATCCAGGCCGGCACGATCCGCATCGGCACCGCTGCCCCCGGCAGCGCGCAGGCGCGCCGCGACACGGCCTATCTGCCCGAGGCGGTCTCATTCCACCCGGCCCTGACCGGGCGCGAGCAGCTGACCCTGTTTGCCAAGCTATCAGGCACAAAAGCCGACGTGCCCGCCCTGCTGGACCGTGTCGGGCTGGGCGATGCGATGGACCGCCGGATCGGCGCCTATTCCAAAGGGATGCGGCAGCGGCTGGGCCTTGCGCAGGTGCTGCTGGGTCAGCCGAAACTGGCGCTGCTGGACGAACCCACCTCGGGGTTGGACCCGATCTCGCGCCAGGACCTGTACGCCATCATCGACGAGTTGGCCGCGCAGGGCACCGCGGTGCTGATCGCCAGCCATGCCCTGACCGAGGTCGAGGCCCGCACCGACCGCATCGCCATCATGCGCAAGGGCCGGATGGTGGCCGATGACACGCTGGCCAACCTGTCGGCGCTGGCCGGGCTGCCGATCCGTCTGCGGGTCCGCGCGCGCGCCAATGCCGACGCGCTGGCCGCCGAACTGGGCGGCAACCGGGTCAACGGCGCCTCGGTCGAGCTGCTGTGTTCGCCCGCCGACAAGATGCAGGCCCTGCGCCGCATCGCCGCCATGGGAGATGCCGTGGCCGACGTAGAAATGACCCCGCCCAAGCTGGAAGACCTCTATCGCCACTATGCTCAGGAGGCGCTGCAATGACCCGTTTCCTCGCCATCACACGCACCGAGATGCTGATCCTGCGCCGCAACCGCTGGCTGCTGGTGGCGACGCTGATCATGGTTCTCTTCGCGCTGGCCCTGACCTTTGCCGGCAGCGCGCCCACCGGCACGCTGGGGGTCGACATGCTGACGGTGTCGGTCGCCTCGATGACCACGCTGTCGGTATATCTGGCGCCGCTCTTGGCGCTGATGATTTCCTTTGACGCCATCGCCGGCGATGTGGACCGGGGCAGCCTGTCGCTGCTGCTGTCCTATCCGGCGGGGCGCGGAGAAATTCTGCTGGGCAAATTCACCGCCCATCTGGCGGCGCTGGCCTTTGCCATGACGGTCGGTTTCGGCACTGCCGGGGCGGTCGCCGCGTGGTTCGGCGGCGCGGGCGCGGACAGCCTGTTCGCGCTTGGCCGGCTGATCGTCACCTCGATCCTGCTGGGCGCCGTGTTTCTGGCGCTGGGATACCTGCTGTCCGCCCTGGCGAGGGGCGCAACGGCGGCGGCAGGTCTGTCGGCCGGGCTCTGGCTGGTCTTCGTCGTCCTCTATGATCTTGGGCTGTTGGGAGCCGTCGTCATGGACAAGGGCGGCGTCTTCACCCAATCCGTCTTTCCCTGGGTGATGGTGGCCAACCCGGCCGACGCTTTCCGTCTGTGGAACATCGCCGCGACCGAGGGCGTGGCCATGGCGTCCGGCATGACCGGCGCGGCGCAGGCCCTGCCCGCCTGGGCGGCGCCCGCCTCGCTGCTGATCTGGCCGGTTCTGAGCTTTGCCCTGGCCCGGTTGGCGTTTCGGAGGGTCGAGCCATGACACGCCTTGCCCTGATGGCGCTGATCGCGCTGGCGGCCTGCAAGGAAGAACAGGCCGCCGCCCCGCCGGATCCGGTCGATCTGACCGAAACCGCGCTCAGCTATTTCTGCCAGATGAACGTGGCCGAACACGGCGGGCCCAAGGGGCAGATCCATCTGGAGGGCTATCCCGCGCCGCTGTTCTTTGCCCAGGTGCGCGACATGGTGGCCTATCTCAAAAGCCCCGAGCGGGATGCCGAGATCACCGCGATCTATGTCAGCGACATGGGCGCGGCCCCCAGCTGGCACGAGCCGGGCATATCGAACTGGATCGCCGCCGATCAGGCCACCTTCGTGGTGGGCGCCGGCGTGGCCGGCGGCATGGGCGCGCCCGAGATCGTGCCCTTTGCAACGCCGGACGCCGCCGCGGGGTTCATCGAAACCTATGGCGGCACCGCCCTGCCCCTGACCGACATTCCCGACGACGCGGCGCTTGGCCCCGTCGATCTGACGCAATCCCTGGAGACACCCGCATGACCCGCCTGTCCCGACGCCGTTTTCTGACCATCTCGGCCGCCTGCGCCGCCTTGCCGACCGTGGCGCACGCCGCACCGGTGGCCCGCTGGCGCGGCACCGCGCTGGGGGCACCCGCCAGCCTTCAGCTGGTCGGGTTGAGTGACGCGCAGGCCGCGCCGACCATCTCCGCGCTCGAGGCCGAACTGGACCGTCTGGAGAATATCTTCAGCCTGTACCGCCCGGATTCGCAGCTGAGCCGCCTGAACCGGGACGGCACCCTGCCCGCCCCGGCGCCGGAGCTGCTGCAGGTGCTGACCCAAAGCGCCGCCCTGCATGACGCGACCGGCGGTGCGTTCGACCCGACCGTTCAGCCGCTGTGGATGGCGCTGGCGACCGGCGCGCCGGATGCCCAAGTGGCGCAGGCCCGGGCGCTGGTCGGCTGGCAAGGGGTTTCGGTCTCGGCCGAGGCGATCCGCCTGCCCCATCCGGGCCGCTCGGCGCTGACGCTGAACGGGATCGCGCAGGGCGCCGTGACCGACCGCATCGCAGCGCTGTTGCGGGCGCAGGGGCTGACCGATGTGCTGGTCGACATGGGTGAGATCGCCGCCATCGGCACCCGCGCCGACGGGTCGGGCTGGCGCGTCGGCCTGGCCGGCCCCGAGGACGTGACCCGGCGCATCGAACTGCGCGACAGGGCGGTGGCAACCTCGGCCCCTGATGCGACACAGCTGGCCGGGCGTCATGGCCACATTCTGGGCCCGCAGGGTCAGCCGGTCCGGCATCGGGCGGTTTCGGTCTCGGCCCCTGACGCGGCGCTGGCCGACGGGTTGTCGACCGCGCTGTGTCTGCTGCCCGCCGACCGGATCGCGCCGGTGCTGCAACGGTTTCCCGGCGCCCGGCTCGAGATGCTGATCTGACCCGAATGGCCGTCGCGGAACTCTGCCGTTGAAATTTGTCGCGCGATAAGAAAAGGTAAAACACCGACAAATTCAGAGCGGCGCGGGCCTGGCCCCGCGCCAGAGGCAAGGCATGGCACCCAGAAAAATCCGGAACATGGAGGAGTTTGCGGCGGTCAGCGGGATCTCGCGCCCGACGGTGTCGAAATATTTCAACGATCCCGACAGCGTGCGCCGGTCGACCCGCGAACGGATCGAGCAGGCGCTGGAGCGGTTCGACTATCGCCCCAACATCTTTGCCATGAACCAGAACCGCAAGCTGACCAAGAATGTCGGCATCGTGGTGCCCTATCTGGCCGACCCGTTCTTTGCCGAGATCGCCCGCAACATCGAGGAAAAATGCATCGAGGCCGGGTTCCGTCCGACGCTCTACAGCGCCTATGGCGACCCCGCGCAAGAGGCCGAGATCCTCGACAGCCTGCGCGCGTTGAAACCGGCGGGCGTGCTGCTGGCACCGCTGGGGCGCGATTCCGACCGGTCGTTCATCGAGAAATTCTGCAAGGACATCCCCACCATCCTGTTCGACAGCAACCTGGAAGGCATGGGCGCGGCCTTTGTCGGGTCGGACAACGCGAGCTTCATCGAACAGACCGTCGATTACCTGTGCCGCAGCGGCGAACCGCCCGCGTTCTTCGAGATGCGGCACCCCGCCAACCCCAACGCCAACAAACGCCGCATCGCCTACATCAAAAAAATGGAGAGCCTGGGCTTTGAGCCGCAGGTGATCAAGGTCGACGGTCGCGGCTGGGGCTTCGAGGAAATCGGCCGCCAGGGCGCATTCAAGCTGTTGGAGGAGCCTCGGTTGCCTTCGCGCACCATTCTGTGCAGCAACGACCGTCTGGCCATCGGGTTTCTGTCAGCCTGCTATGAAAAGGGCCTGCGGGTCGGGTTGGGCGAGGATTGCGACCTTCGCGTCGCCTCGCATGACGACCATCCGTTTTCCAAGTTCACCTGCCCGTCGCTGACCACCGCGGCGCATGATTACAACGCAGTATCGAATCGCTCCGTCGAGACGCTGACGCAACTGGTCGAATCCGGTGGGCAACTCAAGGCCCGCACCGAAACCCTGTTTCCGGCCCGCTTGATACTGCGGAGTTCGGCCTAATTTTCGACAACTTTTTTACGCGCGTAAAATTTTAGTTGACGCGCGCCAAATAATTCGTGATGCTTTCCTCCAGGTAATTCGACACCAGGGAGGAAAGAATGTACCTGAAATCCGTTCTATGGGCGGCAAGCGCAGCGGCTTTGACCGCCGGCGCCGCAACTGCAGAGACGATCACGATCGCCACCGTAAACAACGGCGACATGATCCGGATGCAGAAATACACCGACAAGTTCACCGAAGCGACCGGCCACGAGGTGGAATGGGTCACTCTGGAAGAGAACGTATTGCGCCAGCGTGTGACCACCGACATCTCGACCAAAGGCGGCCAGTTCGACATCATGACCATCGGCATGTACGAAACGCCGATCTGGGGCGCGAACGGCTGGCTTGTGCCGCTGGACGGTATGTCCGCGGAATACGACGTGGACGACATCCTGCCCGCGATGCGCGGCGGCCTCAGCCACGACGGCACGCTGTACGCGGCGCCGTTCTATGGCGAAAGCTCGATGATCATGTACCGCACCGACCTGATGGAGAAGGCCGGTTTGGAGATGCCCGAGGCACCGACCTGGCAGTTTATCCGCGAAGCGGCGGCTGCGATGACGGACCGCGACAACGACATCAACGGCATCTGCCTGCGCGGCAAGGCCGGCTGGGGTGAGGGCGGCGCCTTCATCACCGTGACCGCGAACTCGTTCGGCGCGCGCTGGTTCGACGAAGACTGGAAACCCCAGTTCGATCAGCCAGAGTGGAAAGAGGCGCTGACCTTCTTCGTCGACATGATGAACGAATCCGGCCCCGCCGGGTATGCCACCAACGGCTTCAACGAGAACCTGTCGCTGTTCCAGCAGGGCAAATGCGGCATGTGGATCGACGCCACCGTTGCCGCGTCTTTCGTGACCAACCCCGACGACTCGACTGTCGCCGATCAGGTTGGATTTGCTCTGGCGCCGAACTCGGAAGGCGTTGACAAGCGCGCCAACTGGCTGTGGGCCTGGGCGCTGGCCATTCCGGCCGGCACCCAGAAAGAGGACGCCGCCAAGCAGTTTATCGAATGGGCCACTTCGAAGGAATACATCGAACTGGTCGCCGAGAACGAGGGCTGGGCCAACGTTCCGCCGGGTGCGCGCACCTCGCTGTACGAGAACCCCGACTACAAGGACATCCCCTTCGCGCAGATGACGCTGAAGTCGATCCTTGCGGCCGATCCGGAAAACTGCTGCGTCAAGCCGACGCCGTATACCGGGATCCAGTTCGTCGCCATCCCCGAATTCGCGGGCATCGCCACCCAGGTGAGCCAGGAATTCTCGGCGGTCTATGCCGGACAGCAGTCGGTTGACGAAGCTCTGGCCAAGGCACAGGCCTTCACGGCCGAAGAAATGGAAGCCGCAGGGTACTGAGGCCTCCTCCCGGCGGGTGGGCAGGTTTCTGTCCCCCGCTCTCCCCCTTCCACAACCCGTGTTAGTCTCGCAGGCAACAAGTCGCCTGAACAGAGAGGTCTTGCGTCATGGCAACTCAACACTCCCGATCCGTCGCACGCCTTATGATGGCCCCCGCCGTGGTCCTGCTGCTGGGCTGGATGCTGGTTCCGCTGACGATGACGCTGTATTTTTCCTTCAAGAAATACCTGCCGCTGCGCGGTGGTGATCTGGGTTGGGTCGGGTTCGACAACTACGTCCGGTTCGTGACCTCGAGTTCCTTCTGGCCCGCCGTTCAGGCGACGCTGGTGATCGTGGGCGGTGTGCTGGCCATCACCGTGGTGCTGGGCATTCTGCTGGCGCTGCTGCTGGATCAGCCGATGTGGGGCCAGGGCGTCGTGCGCATTCTGGTGATCGCCCCGTTCTTCGTGATGCCCACCGTTTCGGCGCTGGTCTGGAAGAACATGTTCATGGATCCGGTCAACGGCCTGTTTGCCCATCTGTGGCGGTTCTTCGGGGCCGAGCCGATCTCGTGGCTGTCCGAGGCGTCGATGCCGTCGATCGTGATGATCGTGTCCTGGCAATGGCTGCCCTTTGCCACCCTGATCTTGCTGACCGCGATCCAGTCGCTGGACAGCGAACAGCTGGAGGCCGCCGAAATGGATGGTGCGCCACCGCTGAAACGCTTCTTTTTCATCATCCTGCCGCATCTGAGCCGTGCGATCACGATCGTCATCCTGATCCAGACGATCTTCCTGCTGTCGATCTTCGCCGAGATCTTCGTGACCACCGGCGGCGCCTTCGGCACCCGCACCCTGACCTATCTGATCTACCAGCGCGTGCTGGAAAGCCAGAATGTCGGGCTGGGCTCGGCCGGCGGAGTCTATGCCATCATCCTTGCCAACATCGTCGCCATCTTCCTGATGCGCATCGTCGGCAAAAACCTGGACGCGTGAGGAGGACGAAAACATGGCCCGCACCGTCACCACACCACGCAAGCTGATCAACACCGCCTTTGCCTGGGCTGTCGGCCTGCTGATCTTCTTCCCGATCCTCTGGACGATCCTGACCAGCTTCAAGACCGAGGCCCAGGCCATCGCCAGCCCGCCGATCTTTCTGAACTTCGACTGGACGCTGGAGAACTATGCCGTGGTTCAGGAACGGTCGAACTACATGCGGTATCTGTGGAACTCGATCATCATCGCGGGCGGGTCCACCCTGCTGGGCGTGATCGTCGCGGTGCCCGCCGCCTGGGCCATGGCCTTCGTGCCCTCGGCGCGCACCAAGGACATCCTGCTGTGGATGCTGTCCACCAAGATGCTGCCGGCGGTGGGGGTTCTGTATCCGATCTACCTGCTGTTCATCCAACTGGGCCTGCTGGACAGCCGCGCCGGGCTGGTGGTGGTGCTGATGCTAATCAACCTGCCGATCATCGTCTGGATGCTGTACACCTATTTCCGCGAAATTCCCGGCGACATCCTGGAAGCCGCGCGCATGGACGGCGCCACGCTGAAAGAGGAAATCCTTTACATCCTGACGCCGATGGCGGTGCCGGGCATCGCCTCGACCGTGCTGCTGAATTTCATCCTGGCTTGGAACGAGGCGTTCTGGACCCTGAACCTGACCGCCGTCGACGCGGCGCCGCTGACCGCGTTCATCGCCAGCTATTCCAGCCCCGAGGGCCTGTTCTTCGCCAAGCTCAGCGCGGCATCGACCATGGCCATCGCCCCGATCCTGATCCTTGGGTGGTTCAGTCAGAAACAACTGGTCCGCGGCCTGACCTTCGGCGCCGTGAAGTAAGGAAAGACACATGGGACGCATCGTACTTGAGAAAGTCAGCAAGAGCTTTGGCGACGTGGAAGTCATTCCGCCGCTGGATCTGGAAATCAACGACGGCGAATTCGTGGTTTTCGTGGGCCCCTCGGGCTGCGGGAAATCCACCCTGCTGCGCCTGATCGCGGGGCTTGAGGACGTCAGCGGCGGCCGCATCCTGATCGACGATCAGGACGCCACCGCGGTGCCGCCAGCCAAGCGGGGCCTGGCCATGGTGTTCCAGTCCTATGCGCTGTATCCGCACATGACCGTGCGCAAGAACATCGCCTTTCCGCTGCGCATGGCCGGGCTGGACAAGGCCGAGCAGGACCGCCGCGTGGAACAGGCGGCCGAGGTTCTGAACCTGACCGACTATCTTGACCGTCGCCCCGGCCAGCTGTCCGGCGGCCAGCGCCAGCGGGTCGCCATCGGCCGCGCCATCGTGCGCGAACCGGCGGCCTTCCTGTTCGACGAGCCGCTGTCGAACCTGGACGCCGCGCTGCGCGTGGGCATGCGGCTGGAGATATCCGAGCTGCACAACCGGCTGGAAACCACGATGATCTACGTCACCCATGACCAGGTCGAGGCCATGACCATGGCCGACAAGATCGTGGTCCTGCAGGCGGGCGTGATCGAACAGGTGGGCTCGCCTCTCGAACTGTACCGCGCGCCGCGCAACAAGTTCGTGGCCGGCTTCATCGGCTCGCCCAAGATGAATTTCATCGAAGGCCCCGAGGCCGATAAACACGGCGCCCACACGATCGGCGTCCGCCCCGAGCACATTGCCGCCTCGCCCAGCGAGGGCCTGTGGAAAGGTACGGTCGGGGTGTCCGAACATCTGGGTTCGGACACGTTCTTTCACGTCCATGTGGACGGCTTCGCCGAGCCGATGACCGTGCGCGCCGGCGGCGAGGTCGGCCTGCGTCACGGCGACACGATCCATCTGACGCCGGAGGAGGACAAGATCCACCGGTTCGACGCGGCGGGGCTGCGGATCGCATGAACCGGCTGGTTGGAAAACGGGCCCTGATCACCGGGGCGGCGCGGGGCATCGGGCTGGCCTTTGCCCAGGCCTATGCCGCCGAGGGCGCGCAGGTAGCGCTGGCCGACATCGACGTGCAGCAGGCGCGCAAGGCCGCGCGCGAGATCGGGCCGCAGGCGATTGCGGTCGAAATGGATGTCTCGCAGCAGGACAGCATCGAGGCGGGCGTGGCCGACGCCGCGGCGCGGATGGGCGGGGTCGACATCCTGATCAACAACGCCGCGATCTTCACCGCCGCCCCGATCGTGGAAATCATCCGCGCGGATTACCAGCGCGTGTTCGACATCAACGTCGCCGGCACCCTGTTCACGATGCAGGCAGTCGCGCGCCAGATGATCGAGCAGGGTACCGGCGGCAAGATCATCAACATGGCCAGCCAGGCCGGCCGCCGGGGCGAGCCGCTCGTGGCGGTCTATTGCGCCAGCAAGGCGGCGGTGATCAGCCTGACCCAATCGGCGGGGCTGAACCTGATCAAACACGGGATCAACGTGAATGCCATCGCCCCCGGCGTGGTGGATGGCGAGCACTGGGACGGCGTCGATGCCTTCTTTGCAAAATACGAGGGCAAGGCGCCGGGACAGAAAAAGAAGGAAGTGGGCGAAGCGGTGCCCTTCGGCCGGATGGGCCGGGCCGAGGACCTGACCGGAATGGCGGTCTTTCTGGCCTCGTCCGAGGCCGACTACATCGTGGCCCAGACATACAACGTGGATGGTGGAAATTGGATGAGCTGATGGTGGAGCGCCCCGCGGATACCCGACCGGTCCGGTTGTGTCAGACCAATCTGGGCGCGTTGCCCAAAGGTGTTCTGCGGCCCGAATACGATCGCGCGGCGCTGAAGCCGGGGATCGTGCATATCGGGGTGGGCAATTTTCATCGCGCGCATCAGGCCTGGTACCTGCACCGGCTGATGCAACAGGGCGCGGCGCAGGATTGGGCCATCATCGGCGCCGGTGTGCGCGCCTATGACGCCGAGATGCGGTGCAAGCTGCTGGCGCAGGACTGTCTGACCACCCTGGTCGAGCTGACCGAGGGCCAGCGCCGTGCCGAAGTGACCGGCGCGATGATCGATTACCTGCCCCCGCAAGAGGACAACGGCCCACTGATCGCACAGTTGGCCGACCCGGCAATCCGCATCGTGTCGCTGACCGTGACCGAGGGCGGCTATTTCGTGCATCCCGTCACCAAGGGGCTGGACATCGACCACCCCGACATCCGCCACGATGCCGCCAACCCTGACCGTCCGCGCACCGCCTTCGGTGCCATCGTCGCGGGCCTGCGGCGGCGGCGCGATGCGGGCGTCGGTCCGCTGACCGGGCTGAGCTGCGACAACCTGATCGGCAACGGGCAGGTTCTGCGTCAGGCGGTGGTGGGGCTGGCGCGCCTGTCGGACCCGCATCTGGCCGACTGGATCGACAAGCAATGTACTTTCCCCAATTCGATGGTCGATTGCATCGTGCCCGCCACCGGCCCGACCGAGCTGGAGCTGGTGCGCGCGCTGGGGATCGACGACGCCGCCCCCGTCACCCATGAAAGCTTCCGCCAATGGGTGATTGAGGATGCCTTCTGCGCCGGGCGGCCGGATTGGGACAAGGTCGGCGCCACATTTACCGACCGCGTTCATGACTATGAGGTCATGAAGCTGCGCATTCTGAACGCGGGCCACCAGGTTCTGGCCAATGTCGGCGAGATCCTGGGCCTGAATACGATCGCAGACTGCATGGCCGATCCACTGGTTTCAGCATTCTTCCGAAAGGTTTTGATCGAAGAAATCGCGCCTTTTGTGCGTCCGGTGCCCAATCAGTCGGTTGCGGACTACATAACCTTGATCGAGGAGCGGTTCCGCAATCCAGCCATCGTCGACACCACGCGTCGCGTTGCTTTTGACGGATCATCCCGGCATGTGGGATTTGTGCTTCCTACCGTCTATGATGCGTTGGCCGCCAGCGCGCCGATCAATGGGCTGGCCCTGGTCGAGGCGCTGTGGGCCCGCATGTGCGCCGGCACCCGCGAGGATGGAAGTATTATCGAACCCAACGATCCCAACTGGTCCGATTTGGTCACCTCGGCAAACGCGGCCCGCGACAACCCGACCACCTGGCTTGAGCAGACCCAGTACTATCAGGATCTGTCACAATCCGGCGCGTTTGGCGATGCGTTTGACCGCTGGCTCAGGGTGACCTGGGATCAGGGAGCGCGTCAGGCCCTGACGACGTATCTGGGCGCCCAACTCTGACCGGTGCATGACTTAGCTGTGCGCGGCTTTGCCCAGACCCTCTTCTGCATCGAACAGGGTTTCAGCAACCGACGCCGCATCGTCCAGATGCCGTTCGACGGCTCGGCGCGCGGCGGAGGGGTCGCCGGACTGAATCGCAGAACAGATGGCCTCAATATGCTCGATCCCGGGGCGGTCGCGTTCTGTTGCCGTCAAGGTCATCATCCGCAACCGGCTGATCCGACCATTCAGGCGCTGGACCACATCCCAGGCCACATGATGCCCTGCTCCCTCGAATATTTCTGAGTAGAAATCGGAAGTGGCGCGGAAGATCGAGCCCGGTGTCTTGTCCACGAAACCCTGCTTGAGCCGCTCCAGCGCCCCATGCAGGCTGCTGGCCCTGTCTGATGTGATATTGCGCGCGCAGTTCTCGGCGGCCGCGGTTTCCAGCATGCGGCGGATATCGTAGATCTGCCGTGCCTCGTCCCGTGTGATCGAAGCCACGATCGGCCCGCGCCCGGGCAGAATTTCGACCAGCCCCTCGGCCTCGAGATAGCGGATCGTTTCCCGGATGACTGTCCTGCTGACACCTAGCTGATCACATAGCGGACGTTCTACCAGCCGTTCGCCGGGCTGGAAAACACCTTCGATGATGGCCTCACGCATGCGCTCCTGCACCATGTCGCGCAGGGTTGCCGGGGGATGATCGATCTTGGTCAGTCTTGGCGTTGTCATGGACGGGAATCTACCGGTCGCGCGTTGCATCAGCAAGGTATGATTGACATCCTGTCTTATGGTATACCATCATGCCGAAAACGGAATCACAGGACCTTTGCGATGCCCGCCACCATTCGTAAAACACTGCTGCATGTCGAAAACACGCTGATCGAAGGTGGCAAAGCCGCCGAGCGCCCTTTGACCTTGATCGCGGCGGTTGCCGTCGTCACCAACCCCTGGGCCGGCCGCGGCTTTGTCGAAGACCTGCGTCCAGAGATACACGATTGTGCTCCGGGGCTGGGCCACATGCTGACCGAGATGATTCTCGAGGCGGCCGGCGGCGGTGACCGGGTTGAAGCCTATGGCAAAGCCGCCGTTGTCGGAGTGAATGGCGAGGTCGAGCACGGGTCGGCCCTGATCCATACCCTGAGGTTCGGAAATGCCTATCGCGAGGCGGTTGGTGCAAAATCCTACCTTGCCTTCACCAATACGCGCGGACCGGCGAATGCGGCCATGCAAATTCCCCTGATGGACAAGAATGATGGTGGGCGGCGCAGCCACTATCTGACCATCCACCTGCAGGTCGCCGACGCTCCGGCCCCGGATGAGATCATGATCGCTTTGGGCGCTTCGATCGGAGGGCGCCCGCATCACCGCATCGGGGATCGTTATCAGGATCTGAAGGATTTGGGACATGACGTCGACAATCCGGCAGCTGTCTGAACCATTCGGACGCCTTGGCTTGCGCTTTGCCGGCCCCCCCGATGGCGAACCTCTGGTCCTGTTGCACGGGGTCGGTATGCAGTCGGAGGCCTGGGCGCCGCAGATCGATGCCTTGTCCGACTTGCACGCGGTCTACGCACTGGATCTGCCAGGGCATGGCCAGTCCGGCCCGATCGCTGTGGGGGCGCAGTTACCAGCATTTGTGGAGTGGCTGCGGGCGGCGCTGGACGCTTTGAACCTGGATCGCGTGAACCTTGTCGGTCATTCGATGGGCGCACTGATTGCCGGCGGGTTTGCGGTCGACCATCCCGATCGGGTCCGGCGCGTCGCCCTGCTGAACGGAGTGTTCCGGCGGGACGACCAGGCCCGGGACTCTGTACTGGCGCGCGCCGGCTTGATCAGCGCCGGAACCTTTGATCTGGAAACTCCACTGCAACGCTGGTTCGCAAACGGTCCGGCCGACCGCGCCGCTCGGGACAGGGTCGCCGCATGGTTGGCCGCGGTCGACATAAACGGCTATGCGACGGCCTACGATGCCTTTGCCCGGGGCGACATGGTCTACGCCGATCGCTACCCTCGGATCTCTTGCCCCTTGCTGGCGTTGACAGGTGCTGAGGATCCGAATTCCACACCCGACATGACCCGCGCCATCGCCGCGGCCGCCAAGGGGCAGGCGGTTGTCGTCGAGGGTCATCGGCACATGGTGAACCTCACTGATCCAAAGACTGTCAACGCGGCCCTTGTTCAATGGCTGAAGACCCCAACGCACGAAAGGTCGCCCGCATGACCGATTTCGACCCTCGCGTTCTGCGCAGCGCGTTCGGAACCTTTCTCACCGGTGTCACGGTGGTCACGACCCATGACGAATCCGGCCGACCGATCGGCTTTACCGCCAATTCCTTTTCCTCAGTTTCGCTGGACCCTCCGCTGATATCGGTCTGTCTTGCCAATACATCCAGCAATTTCAACACATTCTCTGAAGCCACCGGATTCGCCGTCAACATCCTGTCGGAGGATCAGATCAGTGTTTCGAACACCTTCGCACGCCCTTCACAGGACCGGTTTGCCGATGTCGATTGGAAGCCCGGACCCAACGGCGCACCAATCCTTGACGGGGTTTCAGCCTGGTTTGACTGCTCGGTTTTCAAGACAGTCGAAGCCGGCGACCACCTGATCCTGATCGGTAGGGTCGAGGCCTTCGACCACTCGATCGCACCTGGCCTGGGCTATGCCCGCGGCGCCTATGTGACGCCTGCCGCCGAAGCCCTGGCGCTCAACCGTCGCGCGGGCGTCGTGGTTTCCGCGTTGATCGAGCGGGACGGCCAGATCCTTCTGCTGGACGATGGCAACGGCGGGCTGACCATTCCGGCGACCGAGGACATGGCGAACGGCGCCGATACTGCATTGGCCCAGTTGATCGCGGAATGTGGGATCAAGGCAGAACCGGGCTTCATCTATTCGGTCTATCAGGACAAGTCGCGACGACAGCATATCTCGTTCCTTTGCCAAGCCGAGGACGGCACCCCAGCCAACGGGGCTTTTACGCAAATCGTCGAGTCGACGCTGATGGATGTCGCGGACCCGGCGATCTGTACGATGCTGGAACGTTTCGCCCGGGAAAGCCGCATGGGCAATTTCGGCATATACTACGGAGATGAAACCAGCGGACGGGTCAAACCGTTGGTTCGGGGGAGTTGAGATGAAGTTCTCGCTGTTTGCGCATATGGAGCGGATTTCGCCAGAGCAGGACCAGAAGCAGTTGTATGACGAGTTCATCCAACTGTGCAAAATCGCCGACGACGGCGGGATGCATGCCGTCTGGACGGGCGAACACCACGGGATGAATTTTACAATCGCACCCAACCCGTTTCTCAGCCTGATTGACGTGGCTCGGCACACCCGGAATGTCCGGCTGGGCACCGGCACCGTGATCGCGCCCTTCTGGCATCCGATCCGTTTGGCCGGTGAGGCCGCGATGACGGACATCATCACCGACGGACGGCTGGATCTGGGCATTGCCCGCGGTGCCTACAGTTACGAATACGAGCGCATGATGCCTGGCATGGATGCGTGGGAAGCCGGGCAGCGCATGCGCGAACTCATCCCTGCCGTGAAACAACTCTGGCAGGGAGATTACGCCCATGACGGCGAATTCCACCAATTTCCCAAGACCACCTCGTCGCCCCTGCCCCTGCAACCTGGTGGGCCGCCCATCTGGGTGGCGGCACGCGACCCCAACAGCCACGAATTCGCCGTAAGCTCAGGGTGCAACGTACAGGTCACGCCATTGTGGAACGGCGACGACGAAGTCATCGACCTGATGGCCAAGTTCAATGCCGCCTGCGCAAAGTTTCCTGACATGCCGCGCCCCAAGATTATGTTGCTGCGCCACACTTACGTGGCCGAAGATCAGAACGACGTAAAACAGGCCGCCATCGAGTTGAACCGGTTCTACTGCTATTTCGGCGCATGGTTCATGAACAAGCGTGACGTTACCCAGGGGCTGATTGCCCCGCTGAGTGATGCCGATATCGCCGAGCATCCGTTCTATTCGCCCCAGAACATGGAGCGGGACCTTGTCATCGGAACAGCCGATACCGTGATCGACCGGCTTCGGAGATGCGAGGAACTGGGGTATGACGAGTATTCATTCTGGATCGACTCCAGCATGCCGTTTGAACGCAAAAAGGCCTCGTTGGAGCGTTTCATCAAGGATGTGATGCCGGCCTTTCAATAGGGGAATTCTGGATGCAACGGTTTCAGAACTATATCGGCGGCACTTTCCGCGATGGCGACACCTGGTTCGAAAGTGTCGACCCATCCACAGGTGAGGCTTGGGCGCAGATGCCCGCCGCCAGCCCAGCTGATGTGGACCGGGCAGTGACGGCTGCGGACAAGGCCTTCAATTCCCCGGAATGGGCGTCATTGACCGCAACGGCACGGGGCAAGCTGCTATACCGATTGGCAGATCTGATCGCTGAAAACGCGCCCAGACTGGCCGAGCTGGAAACCCGCGATACAGGTAAAATCATCCGCGAAACCTCGGCGCAGATTGCCTATGTTGCGGATTACTATCGTTACTACGCGGGCCTCGCCGACAAGATCGAAGGCGCCCATTTGCCCATCGACAAGCCAGATATGGAAGTTTGGCTGCGGCGAGAACCCGTGGGGGTTGTCGCGGCGATCGTGCCCTGGAACTCGCAATTGTTTTTGTCGGCGGTCAAGATCGGCCCGGCCCTGTCGGCCGGTTGCACTGTGGTGCTGAAGGCCTCGGAAGAGGCCCCTGCCCCAATGCTGGAATTCGCGCGGATCTTTCACAAGGCCGGATTTCCCGAAGGCGTATTGAATGTCCTGACGGGCGGGCCCGACGTCGGCGCTGCCTTGACCCGGCACGAAAGAATTGCCCATGTCGCCTTTACCGGCGGGCCGGAAACGGCTCGGCATATCGTGCGAAACTCTGCCGAGAATCTGGCATCGACCTCTTTGGAGTTGGGTGGAAAGTCGCCCTTCATCGTGTTCGAGGATGCTGATCTGGACAGTGCGGTCAACGCTCAGGTCTCCGGGATTTTCGCGGCGTCGGGTCAAAGCTGCGTTGCCGGGTCGCGGCTTGTGGTTCAGGCATCGATCAAGGACGCGGTCCTGGACCGTCTGCGGCAAAAGGCCGAAGCGGTCGTGATCGGCGCACCGGATGACATGGCGACCGAAGTCGGGCCCCTGTGCACGCAGCGGCAGCAGAATTGGGCCGCCGAACTTGTCGCCCGGTCGCAGGCCCAAGGCGCGCAATTGATCACCGGGGGCCAGCCACTTGATCGCGCGGGATTCTACTTTCCACCGACCATTCTGGATTGCAGTCGGGCGCGCGATGCTGATTGCCTGACGCACGAATTCTTCGGCCCCGTCCTGTCGGTCGTTTCCTTCGAAACAGAGGATGAGGCCATCGCGATCGCAAACGATACCCGGTTTGGCCTAGCCTCGGGCGTGTTCACGCAAAACCTCACGCGGGCCCATCGGGTGGTTCGGTCAATCCGAGCCGGCATTGTCTGGGTCAACACCTACCGCGCAGTCAGTCCGATCGCTCCGTTTGGGGGGCATGGATTGTCGGGGCATGGGCGCGAGGGCGGGCTGCAGGCTGCATTGGACTACACCAAAATCAAGTCCGTTTGGTTGCGCACCAGCGACGACCCTATTCCTGATCCTTTTGTCATGCGCTGACCCGCCGGCCACCCCGAAATGCGTAAAACTCGGCAGGAAACTCAGAGACCACGAAACAGATCGGCTTGGCAGTAGCTTGCCCACCGTTAAACACTGCGCATCCCGGTTGCAGCGTAAACGAGTTGCAAAACAAGGGTTCAGATTCCACAAGCCGATTTCGAATAGTGCGTGAGGTTCACCGCGCCCGAATTCACTTCGCTCTGCCCGATGAATGGACAGGCTGACTATGGTCATCTGGTGATCGATTGAATTCGGGGGGCTGGCTTGTCAGTTCGAAGTCTCTGAAACTGTTTCTGGGAACGTTCCGAAACCACGGCTCCTTCCAAGAGAACTGCACCGTTTCCATTACCCGGCGCCGGGTCAGGTTTCCGACGCAGCGGTGGTTCCGGATTGGAAGGCACTGGTATCCACGTGGCGGCATCCCGATCGACCTGTCCTGGCAAACAGGCGCCATGCCTGAAAATGTCTCGATCTCCGATCAGGGTGTGCCGCCTGATCGCGGACGGGGAAATTTTGGGAAACCCTGCGCCTTGATCAGACGAGAAATGTCGCGGCGCAGGGTCTGCGGTATGGTCAAACCGGAACAGAAGTAGCCTTACTTGGTAGCGCTTACATCTCCGGGAATGCATCCACGGGCGCAGAACCTCATGTCGCTGGGCGCAACAGACCACACGTCGACATCATTCGGCGGCTTGTTCTTGAAGTCGATATCAAGGCAACTTGCGGCCTTCGGAGTGTAGTACTTGTTTCTGGGGTCGACATTGCCGAGTTGGTCGAACCCGGAAATTAGACGCATATCCGGTCCCCATCTTTCGCCATGCAGTGTCAGATTGGAGTAATAAGCCATCAGCTTGATCGATTTACCCTGCGCGAACATCTTATAGGTCATCTGGACCCCACCGATTGTCTTGTCGATCGGCCCCTGTTCCAACCCGGAACCAATCGAGATTACCCACCGGCGCTTGAGAGGAATGGAAATATCAACTCCGTCTTCACTGCATTCCAGCAATTTGTACGAAAAAATGTTCAGCACGGCGTTTGTTCTAATCGGGTTCGTGTGAAGCCTCAGAACGCTGTAAACCGGCTTGATGGTGGCACTTTGGATCGGAGCGCCGTTGACGACACAATTTTTCTGCAGCACCGCAAGTTCCGTCAGAACCATGTCCGAAAAGGACGACGCAAAACCGCCTTCCAGGGACTGCGCCATAAGCGCCGACATTCCGGGGGCCTCCAAAACCCGCGTGGAGTCTCCGTATTCACGGAAGAGTTCAACGGGATCCAAGGAAACCAATTGACGGTCAGCTGAAAACAGCAGGTTCTCAGGATCATTTTCATCGATGACTTGATGATATTGAAAAGTAAACAACTCGGTGCCGCCGGAGTACTGCGGTATCCCATCTTCAAATTTTACGGTTCCGTCTTCGGACAAAATCTCTTGTGCCGTTGCTGGTCCGTGGATTGCAAGCGCCATCGCTGCGCAAAGAATTGAAACGCCTAAAGCCTTAAGTCTGAACATGATTATCCCCAGTTTTTTGATCTAAAAATCGAAACAATGCCGTCAAACACTATCAAATTTTCGTATATGTTTCAATAATCGCACCTTTCGGCAGTTCGGTTGAAGTTATGTCCAGACCAAAAACTTGGCACGAAAAGTGCGTCGACCGGGTGGCTCACTTCATTGCGACTTCGGACTGCGCATTGCGCAAGGCCGCCTCGACCCGGTCGGTGAATGGGAGCTGATACCGGACACTCCAGGATTTCTCACCCGCTCGCACAAGTTCGATCACCTTCAAGCCTTCAGCAATCTCTCCAGCCATCAAGTGCGCGTCTGCGAGCAAGGTCTGAGCGTAGAGAACGATCTGAGTTGAACCTGTATCAACATAGGCGTCGATACCGGCCGAGATCTCGGCGATCCCCTCGGCAGGGTGACCTTCTGATGCCCGCGCCCAGCCGTGCAGGATGCGGCCCCAGGCATCCCAGTAGTGGAACTCCCGCTGCCCACTGATCTCGAGCGCGCGGTTGACCATATCCAGCAATGACCCTGTGTCGCCCAATATCTGATAGATGGTCGCCAGGATGTTCAGCCCGTAGCACCGGGTGAAATCGTGTGGTTCACGACTGATCCGCTCAGCCAGTTCCGCTAGCTCGGCGCGAAACGTTTCGCCGTCTCCGCTTTGCAGCACCACGGCCCAGCACCTCATCGCCTGATCAACCAAGTATATGTCTGCCTCGTGATAATTCAGCAGATCGTCCGGGCCGGTTGCCCCGCGCAACGCAATCGCACGGTCGAAAGCAGAAATGGCGACCTCCAGACGGCCAAGCATGAAGTTGCTCATGCCGATATTGTGCGCCGCGAGCGCCTCCATCGTCGGGTTTTCCGCGCGCCGTGCGACCTCCTCCAGGTAATCACACAAAGCCAACGCGCCCCTCGGATCGCCCAGAGTCAACTGAGCACCGAACTGCACATGCACGGCCAAAAACGCATCCGTCACACTGGCGGAGGAACGGTCAAGCAGGTGGCGGAACCGGTCCAGATTGGCCAAAACCTCTTTCGACCCGAACGCCCTGGTACTGAGGGCCACGTTCAGCATCTTGCGCAGCGAAATCTCTTCTCGATCCCGTTCGGGGCTTGGGGTGATTTTGTCGTTCTCGGTCAAGGCTTCATTGAGATGGTGGATGGTTTCTTCGTTGGCAAATCGCTCGCCCGAGATGACTGCCGCCCGGCGCCACGCGTCCCGGGCCTGTTTGGGCATGTCCGCGCGGGCATAGTGCTGGGCCAGCAATTCAGGGTTCTGACCCACAAGGTCACTGAACGAAGTGTCGAGGACCTCGGCGATCCGGCTGTGCACCGCCCGCGCCCGACTGGGCAACATCAGGTCATAGGCCGCGTCCCGTATCAAAGCGTGGCGGAACGCATAGGCGCCTCCCATATTGACCCCGCGCCGCACCAATATTTGCGCTTCGACCAACTCGTCCAACATGCGCAGGGTTGCCTCGTACGATTGACCGCTGACCGAACTGACCATCGCAGGCAGGATGTTGCGGTCAATGGCGGCGCAGACCGGCACGATATCGCGGGCCGTGCTCAGCCGGTCGAACATGGCCCAGAACAGTTCCTTGAGCGTCGATGGCAGTGCCTGTTGCATCTGCATTGCGGAGGCGTCGGTCTGGTCGAAGAACCCGTCCTGGATCATTCGTGCCATCTCTTCCGCAAACAGAGGGACGCCATCCGTCCTGTTCGCGATCCGGTCTTTCATGGTCTGTGTCACTTGCATGGACTGTAAAAGCGCATCCAGCATTTGGTGGACGTGGTCCCGGTCCAGGCGGGAAATCGTTAGTGGGACGACACCCTCCCGGCCTTCCCACGGTGGATGGTAGGACGGGCGGAACGTGCACATGATCATGACGGGCATGGACCTGAAGCGTTCGATCAACAAAGCGATGATTTCCTCAGTCGAGGGATCGATCCAATGCAGGTCTTCAAACAGCAACAGAACCGGTCGATGCCGCGCCAGCGCAGCAACGGTCTGCACCAAGGCCTCCTGAAACTGCTGCTTGAGCCGGTCAAAGGGCAGTTTCAGCAGGTCTTCCTCGGCTTCCACCGGCAACGACATGGCATAGGCAAACAGAGGAAGATAGTCTTCCGGAACCTCCGACCATTCCTGAAACAGTTGCCTGAGTTTGCGCAGCTTCCGCTGGTCGGAGTCGGATCTGCGGAAATCGGCCATGTGGCTGATCCAGCTGAGCACCGGGAAATGGGCACTTCGCTCGTGGTTCGGCGAGCATTGGAACCCAAGCCGCAGATATTGCTTCTCTTCGAATCCGCGGGTCGCTTCCTCGACAAGACGCGATTTTCCGATGCCGGCCTCACCGGAAACCATAACCGCCTGCCCTTCCCCATTCAGTGCGGCCTGCCAATGCTTCTTGATCGTCGCGATCTCATCGACCCGGTTGACGAAGGGGGAGCCTTGAACCCCGGGACGCGCCTGAAACCGCAGCATCGGCTCTTCCGCACTCAGAACTTTCCAGATGCCGATCGGGTTCTCAAACCCCTTGAGGCTTTGCTTCCCCTTCCACTCGCAGCGAAAGTTGCTCCCGATCAGCAGCTTGGTGTGCTCGCTGATGGCGACCGTCCCAGGGTCCGCCAGTTCCTGGATACGGGCCGCCAAATTCGGCACCTCTCCGACCACCAGACCTCCTAAAGTCGAGTGATTGTCAACCACGGCTTCCCCGGAAGAAATCCCGACCCGAACCCCGATGACCTCACCCTTGCCGTGTTTGATACGACCAATGGAGCCGCAGATTTCCAGTCCGGCGGCAACAGCCCTTTCCGCATCGTTCTCTTCGACCGTCGGATAACCGAAATAAGCAACCACTCCATCTCCGATGAATTGGGCAATGTGCCCCTGGTGCCGGGTCACGACATCAAAACAAAGGGCTTGATAGTCGTGCAGAACGGAGCGGTACTCCTCAAGATCCAGATGACTGGACAATTCAGTCGATCCAACGAGATCGACAAAGACCAAAGTCAGATACCTGCGCTCGGGGACACCCTCCAATGCCGTGGGTTGAGGCGCGTGAGGCCCAGTTTGCGATGACGTGAGAGCATTCTCGGAATGTGAAACGCCACCTTGATCCGAGCGAAGCGCCTCGATCGCCCGCATCATGCGTTTGCGATCCCCGAGGTTCAGTCCAAGCTCGACCAGGTCATTTTCTGTGAGGGTGGCAAGAACATCCAATTCGATCGCGTTCGAGGCGAACACATCATGGTACTTCTCAAGGGAATACTTCTCCAACCACGCCTTGATGTCAGCCATCTTCAGTCCTCGGTCGAAATTACTTCAATGTGCTTTGCCTTTTGTCCAATCGGCGTCAGTCAGAGAGACCTGGTTTCTGACGAAGCTAAAATATGTCCGACCGTATGCCGGCCCTTATAGTCAGCGCGTTGCGTATTAATTGCCAATGCAAGGCGGAACGCCCGCATTGTTGCCCCAACACGAACCTATCCCAAGTCGGAATTTGCGTCTACTGGCTGGCAAAATGCACCTTCGGGCCAAGCGGGATTCAATCAAGAACGCATCCAGCCAGAATTGGCCCAGCCGACGTTCACACTACCCAAGTTTCAGTCTGTCTCTCCGCTACTCATAGCGGTGGCGGTTCGGCGTCAAAATGGTCAAACGCCGGCGTATTGGAAACAAACCGAGCGTCCGTCATAATGATCATAATTATGCCTTTTTGCATACTACAGGGGAAGTGGCGGAAAGGTACCTGTTTACAGGAAGGTTTGGCCGGTGGAAGCACAGGCCAAACCAATGGTTAAAAATGGTCAGCCCAAATGCTCAACTAGCCGTTCCAACAACCGCGCGGCTTCGTCTACGCTCAGAGTCCGGCCGCGAAGATGTATCCGCAATTCGCCCGCTGATACCTCTGCTCGCAATTCTCCGCCTTTGGGCAGCGTCTGAATAGGCAGCCGTTGAATCTGTTTCGGGCGGCCCCCACGCGGCTTTTCCTGAGTCGGTGCAGGCGCGTCTTTCAACGCAGCCTCTATCACGGTCAGTTCCGATTTCGGGTCCGTGGCCTCACCCCGGGACAAGGCCTCCCTCAGCTTGGCCTGCGCGCCATCCCGGATAGCCGCGGCAATCCTGAGACCTGCCTTTTCCGACAACGCAACCGGGTACTGCAGTAAGTCGCCCAAGGCCTCGTGAACCACCGCAAAGCTGCGGACCTTGGACCTTTTGGCCTTGGAGGCTGCGGCGAACAGAACATCCACGGCGGCTTCGGTCGACGGGAACACACCCTGCCCCACAGCGAGGACAGCGATGCGCCCACGTTCATACGGGCTGAGGTTTGATCGAAGTTCGTTCTCCTCGACCATCGAAACATACGCCCCCTGCCCTGCGCCAGCCTGGCGCACGAACGCGGGAATTTGGGCGAATTTCGGGTCACCGCCGGCCAAACGGCGGAAGGCGTCCAACCGGCGATAGCCCGATATCAGGCCATAGCCATCCTCGGTTTTGGTCACCTCGATCGGCGTCCGCAGCCCGTTGGAGCGCAGAGATTCCAGCAGTTCGGACATTGCCTCTTCGTCATCGACCATGCGGTCGCGCCGCAAGAAATCGGCATCGATCTGATCTATGGGCACCATCTCTGCGACCAGACCGGCGTCTTGGGCATCCCGCCAACGCGCAGCGTCGCCTTGGTCTTTTGCAAGGGTTGCGCGGTCGGTCACTGCTGCCATGCCATTCAGCGTCGCGGCCTCGGCCGCGACCTGCGCGATTGGCGGAGTTGACGGGTTGGCCTCGAACGGGCTGATCGAGGGTTTCGCGGCGAAACCAGCCTCAAGCTCTTCAAGTTCCGCCGCATCCGGCGCCGTCAGTCTTCTGCGTTTAGCCATCGGCCTGTCCTCCCATCTGGGCGTCGCGCCACCAACACCCGATCAGCACTTCTTTGAATTCCGCGTAGGTCCGGTCGAAGGTCTCTCGCCCCCGAACATAGGTGTCGCGGTTAAAGTCACGGTAGTCCGCTTCATAGATTCCGTTCACCTGTTCTCCGGCCTGTCCCACCAAAGCGGTGTAATCCTGCCGATAGGCGTTCATGAAATCACCGAAATACGCCTGGATCACGTTGGCCATGTCCGTTTGCTGACTGGCGTCGAACCGGGTGATGATCGCGCGCACGACATCCCACTCAAACTTGAGTTCGGGCAACCCAGCCGCCCTTTGTGCCGCGTTCTCGCCATCCTCGATACTGGCGAATGTGGTGTAGAGCATGTCGAAGAAGCGCCCGGTGGAATCAAATTCCAGGAATGAAGCTCCGAGTGGCACCAGCAAAATGTCCGCTGCGGCCAGCGCATTGATCGTTAGGTACCCAAGTGCAGGAGGAGTATCGAGGAACACGATGTCGTAATCATTCAATACGGCCTCGTCCTGCAAGAAGTTGGTGAGCCCGTCCCACAGCGGCCAACTGCGAAGGCCCATCCGCCAGACCGGGATCTGAAATTCAGCCCAATAGAGGTTCAGTTGAGCACCAATGAGATCAATGTTGGGCCAATGGGTCTTCTGGATGACATCCTGAGGTTGGGTCCTCAGTGCCTCTTGCAGAGTTTCATCCAATGGGATTTCGGGTTGACCGGCAGCCGCGCGGACCCTGTTCTCCTCCTGAACCGCGCGCGCATAGTCTTTTGCGATCAAGGGGAAAACCGTCTGCCATTCATCCGCGACGCGACCACCTAGGATGGACGTCATGGATCCCTGGCTATCAAGATCAATCACCAGCACTTTATAACCGTCCAACGCGGCCGACATTGCCAGATGAGCAGCGGTCGACGTCTTGCCAACGCCACCTTTGAAATTGGCAACGGCAACAACTTTTGCCGGCAGATCTTCCGGCCGGTAGGGCAGGTATTCCTTGGTGCTTACACCTTCGGCGGCGAAATGGCGCCTCAAGGTCAGAACTTCTTCGAGGGTGAACCATTTCGATCCTGCTTCGCCTTCGCCTTGCGGGAGGTCAGGATTTGCCTTGAGGACGCGGCGCAGGTGGGCCGGAGCCACCGGGATCAGGTACTTGGTAATCTCCCAAATCGAAAACCGGCGGAGGCGCTTTTCGCCATCGGGCGCATACCCGCGGCGGGCCAGATCTTCGCGCCCTTTGGCACAGAAGGTTGCAGCTTTTGCGAATCGAGATGTCCCGATAGGATCGGGTAACTTTGATGCAGCCTTGGCCGGATCCAGATTGAAGTACGGCGGGAGAGCAGGTTGCTTAGATTTTGTCACTGTCGATGCCTCGAATAATGTTCGCCTTTCCGGCGTATATCAGGAAATGTACCGAACATTTTCCTTCTGCGCTATCCTCGAAAGAGCAGTTTTCCACAGAAGAATGCCGAAGAGTTCGGTTTCGCGACGAAACCTGCATTTATTTCCAGAAAAGGGCACACCAAAGAGTTTATTCTTTTTAAGGGTTTTAGATTCTTTGCGGACAGAAAACAAAAATAAATCATATATTTGTGTTCGCATTGGCACCCGGATACAGGACCAAGGGTTCCAGGCTTCGGGATCAAAGGCACCTGTATACAGGATCAAAGGGTCCCGAATCCGGGGAGAGGGGCACCGATTCGCGGTTCGGCTCTATCGTGGACTATTTTGGGTCTAATCCGATTGCGCTGATCGCCGCCCACGCGTGTCACGACTCCAAGTTTGAACCAATTGGCCTCCGCTTCTGTGGATAACTGGGACGCCGATTCGGATAGGTACCTGTCTACGGGATTCGCTTCATCCTGCAAATGGGGACCCAAATATGGTTGATCCACGGGTACCTTTTGTGTCACAAACTTGGCAAAAGAGCAGCCGGGCAGAATCATGCCGGATACACAACTGGACATGGATCACCTCTCAGGCGCTTTGCGTCGGGAAACGGTGAAAAAGAATGTGGCCGCGATCCATATCAGCGGCAAGCTGACGCTGTTGCAGCGAAAGCTTTCCAATGTGTTGCTTCTCAATGCCTACGACTCACTGACCACGGCGCAGACCCATACGATTGATGCCCGCACCCTGGCGATGATGGTGGGCTACAACTCGAACGACTTCGACACATTGCGCGCCAGCCTGAGAGCGCTTGCCGAGACAGTGGCCGAATGGGACATGCTCGATGAAAAAGGGCGGCAAGAGTGGGGCGTGTCGTCGTTGCTGAGTTTTGCCAAGCTCAAGGGCGGGATCTGCGAATACGCCTATTCCCCGGCCCTGGCGCAGAAGCTGTACGATCCGAAAATCTATGCGTTGATCAATGTGCACATCCAACGCAATTTCAGCTCGGGGCACGGGCTGGCCTTGTATGAAAACTGTTATCGTTTCGTACGCACCGGGTCGACCGGATGGTGGGCGCTCGAGGTGTTCCGCAAGTTGATGGGTGTGGACGGCAGCGACTATTACACGAGCTTCAAACACCTGAATGCCAAGATCATCAAACCTGCAGTGGCCGAGGTGAACAAAAGCTCGGATATTCTGATCGAGCCCGAGTTCCGCAAGAAGGGCCGCAGCGTCACCGACATTCGGTTCCTGATCAAGGCGAACCCGCAGAAGGCAATGTTCGAGATCGACGACAGCGATGGGGTGCGCAACCTGGCGGTCTACAAGACCTTGCGCAAACAAGGGGTGTCCGATCGGCTGGCGCGTCAGTGGATCTCTGAGCATGGTGAGGATTATGTGCAGCAGAAGCTGGACTATGTAGCCGGGCAGGGGGACGTTAAATCAACGCTGGGGTATCTTTCGGCCGCCCTGCGCGATGACTACAAGGCCCCCGCGGCAGAGACCGTGAAACCGCCTAGTCCCGAGGCGCTGGCCGCAGCCAAGCAGCGGGAGGAAGAGAAGGCACGCGAAGATCAAGCCTATGCCGCGCGCGTGGCGGAGCGCGCCGAGCGTGCTCGCAAGCTGGCCATCGTCGAAGACCTGGTTTCGCGGCGAAACCCCACTCAACGGGATGCCGACAAACGCTTGTTCATGTCGACTTTGTCGGACGAGCTAGACCGAGAGAACTTCCAGCAACATGGGTGGCGATCAGGTTTGAACGCCAACGCCATTTTTGCCTTCTGGGAGGAGTTGGAGCCCGATGCGTTCCAGACGGAAACCCCCGCCTGAGGCTCAGGCGGGGCAGGGGGCCTATTGATTTTTCAGTGCATTTTGCAGCGCATCCCCAATTGCGCTGTACTGTGCATTATGGGCAGATTTTGCGCGTTGTGATTTCGGGATGCCTTTATTCTTTTCGCGCGCGTTCTGGCCCTTGACGTCGCGATCTTGCCGGGCAGAAGCTCCGCCATCCTTGCGCATGCTCAACCCGATCCGCTTGCGCGGCACGTCCACTTCAACCACGCGGACGCGCACGACCTGCCCGGCCTTGACCACCTCATGCGGGTCTTTCACGAACCGGTCGGCCAACTGGCTGACATGCACCAGCCCGTCCTGATGCACGCCGATATCGACGAAGGCGCCAAAGGCAGCGACGTTGGTGACGGTGCCTTCCAGCACCATGCTGGGTTTGAGGTCGGTGATCTCTTCGACGCCTTCCTTGAAACTGGCGGTCACGAAGCTGGGACGCGGGTCGCGGCCGGGCTTTTCCAATTCGGCAAAGATGTCGCGCACCGTGGGCAGGCCGAAGCGGTCATCGACGAACTGTTCCGTGCGCAGACCACGCAGTGCGCCGTCATTGCCCATGATCTGACGGATGTCTCGGCCGCAGGTCTGCACGATGCGGCGGGCGACGTCATAGGCCTCGGGGTGGACGGCCGAGGCGTCCAGCGGTTCGTCCCCGTCGCGGATGCGCAGAAAGCCCGCGCATTGCTCAAAAGCGCGGGGGCCAAGGCGCGCGACCTTCAGAAGATCCTGCCGCGATCGGAACGCACCATTGAGGTCGCGATGCGCCACGATGGCTTCGGCCAGACCGGGACCCAGGCCCGAGACATGGGCCAGCAGCGGCGCCGAAGCGGTGTTCAGATCGACGCCCACGGCGTTCACCACGTCTTCGATCACGGCTTCCAGAGACTGGCCCAGCCGGTGTTGATCAACGTCGTGTTGATACTGGCCGACGCCGATGCTCTTGGGTTCGATCTTGACCAGTTCGGCCAGCGGGTCCTGCAGGCGGCGGGCGATCGACACCGCGCCACGTAGCGAGACATCGAGATCGGGAAACTCGCGCGCGGCCAGTTCCGAGGCGGAATAGACCGAGGCCCCAGCCTCGGACACCACGACCTTGGTAGGCGCCTGCACCCCTTTGGGCAGCAGTTTCAGCGTGTCGGCCACCAGGCGCTCGGTCTCGCGGCTGGCGGTGCCGTTGCCGATGGCGATCAGTTCGACCTTGTGCGTTGCGATCAGGTTCAGGATGGTGGCCTGCGCGCCGCGCAGATCGTTCTTGGGTTGGAATGGATACAGCGTGTCAGTCGCCACCAGCTTGCCCGTCGCATCCACCACCGCAGCCTTGACGCCGGTGCGGATGCCCGGGTCCAGCCCTAGGGTGGGGCGGGGGCCCGCTGGAGCGGCAAACAGCAAGTCCTTGAGATTGCGCGCAAAAACCTGAATGGCCTCCTCCTGCGCGCGGCTGCGGAGATCGGCCATCAGCTCGACCATCATCGACAGCGACAGCTTTACCCGCCAGGTCCACCCTGCGACCTCGCGCAGCCACGCGTCTCCTGGGCCGTCGCCACGCGTCTGCAGATGCGCCGCCACGATCGCCTCGGCCCGCGCTGCGCCGGTTTCGGGGTCGGGGGCAATGTCCAGCGTCACGATCCCCTCTTTCGACGCGCGCAGCATCGCCAGCGCCCGGTGCGAGGGCACCTTGGCCCAGGGCTCGGCATGGTCGAAATAGTCGCTGAACTTGGCGCCTTCCTGTTCCTTGCCGTCGATCACCTTCGAGGTTAGCAGTGCCTCGGCCTGCATGAAGCTGCGCAGCTCGCCCAGAAGGGCGGCGTCTTCGGTCAGACGCTCGGTGATGATGTCACGCGCGCCATTCAGCGCGTCCTTGGTGGTGGGCACGGCCTCGTTCACATAGGCCTGGGCCAGAACTTCGGGGTCGGCGCTGCGGTCGGCCAGGATCGCGTCGGCCAGCGGCTCCAGCCCGTTTTCCCGCGCGATCATCGCCTTGGTGCGACGCTTGGGTTTGTAGGGCAGGTAGATGTCTTCCAGCTGTGCCTTGGTTTCGGCGCGGGCAATGGATTTGGCCAGATCGTCGGTCAGCTTCCCTTGATCCTTGATCGAGTTCAGGATCGTCTCGCGCCGCGCCTCGAGCTCGCGCAGATAGGCCAGCCGGTCGGACAGGGTGCGCAGCTGGCTGTCGTCCAGCCCGCCCGTCACCTCTTTGCGATAGCGCGCCACGAAGGGCACGGTGGCGCCTTCGTCCAGCAGCTTGACCGCCGCTTCGACCTGCTGCGGCCGGGCATTGATTTCGGTGGCGATGGTACGGGCGATGCGGTCCAACGGGGCCTCCTTGATCTCGGGTTGGAGAACCGTCTTAGCCAGCGCCCGCGCCAAGGGAAAGGCGTCGCGTATCGTCGGCGGGCTGAAAATACGAGCATTTGCGCGGTTTTGCGCAAACTGGGTCAAAATGCGCGTTCAGATGCGATTGATCCCGGGCCTCGGGTGATTTAAGGGAAGCCCTGTCAAATCAGAGTCACCCCGGAGCGGAACAGCATTCACGCTCCTCGCACGCCGCGCTGCACGCGGCACAACTCTCGGATCGCACGCCCCTGAAAGGCTTAAAAAAGGTAAGGGAACATGGCAGAAAAATCGAACTTCGACATATTGTATACCATCGTAGACGAAGCGCCGGAGCTGGCCAGTGCCTCGTTCCTGCCCATCATCCGCAAATTCGCCTCGGCTGCGGGCGTCAGCGTCGGCACCAAGGACATTTCGCTGGCCGGGCGCATCATCGCGGCCTTCCCCGAAAACCTGACCGAAGAGCAGCGTCAGCCCGACGATCTGGCCGCCTTGGGTGAGCTGGTGAAGACCCCCGAGGCCAACGTGATCAAGCTGCCCAACATCTCGGCCTCGGTGCCGCAGCTGGTCGCTGCCATCAAGGAACTGCAGGGGCAGGGCTATGACATCCCGAACTATCCCGAGGACCCCAAGACCGACGGCGAGAAAGAAATCCGCGCCCGCTATGACGCGATCAAGGGCTCGGCCGTGAACCCGGTTCTGCGCGAGGGCAACAGCGACCGCCGCGCCGCCAAGGCGGTGAAACGTTATGCGCAACAGCACCCGCACTCGATGGGCGAATGGTCGGCCGACAGCAAGACCAAGGTGTCGTCGATGCCGGGCAATGATTTTTATGCCAACGAGAAATCGGCCACCATCACCGCCGATCAGGCCGGTGATGCGCGGATCGAATTCGTGGGCAAGGACGGTGGTGTTACCGTCCTGAAAGACGGCTGGTCGCTGGAAGAGGGCACCGTTGCGGACGCAACTTTCATGTCGGTCAAGGCGCTGTCGGAGTTCCTGGATGCCGCGATCGAGGACACCAAGAAAGACGGCACGATGTTCTCGCTGCACATGAAGGCGACGATGATGAAGGTCAGTGACCCGATCATTTTCGGCTACGCCGTAAAGTCGTGGCTGGCGCCGGTGTTCGAAAAATTCGGCGACCGCATGGCTCAGCTGGGCGTCAACCCGAACTCCGGCCTGGGCGATCTGCTGAACCGCGTCAAGGACGATGCCGAGATCATGGCCGCAATCGAAGCGGTCAAGGCCGAGCGTCCCTCGATGTACATGGTCGACAGCGACAAGGGCATCACCAACCTGCATGTGCCGTCGGACGTGATCATCGACGCCTCGATGCCGGCCGTGATCCGCGCGGGCGGCAAGGGCTGGGACGAGAGCGGCAAGAAGGGCGACACCAACTGCGTGATCCCCGACCGCTGCTATGCGCCGGTCTATGACGAGACCATCAATTTCTTCAAAGCCAACGGTGCGCTGAACCCGGCGACCGCCGGTTCGGTGGCCAATGTGGGCCTGATGGCCCAGAAGGCCGAGGAATACGGCAGCCACCCGACCACATTTGAGGCGCCCGCCGACGGAACGATCCGCGTCGTTCTGTCCAATGGCGAAACCCTGCATTCGCATGAGGTCGAAAAGGGCGACATCTGGCGCGCCTGCACGGCCAAGAAAGCCCCGATTGAAAACTGGATCCAACTGGCGATGGACCGTCAGCGTCTGACCGGCTCCGAGGCGATCTTCTGGCTGGATGCAAACCGCGCCCATGACGCCGAGCTGATCAAATACGTCAAGCCGGCGCTGGAGGCTGCGGGCGTGGCTGACAAGTTCCTGATCATGGCGCCACGTGAGGCGACCCGCAAGTCGCTGGAAACCATCACCGCCGGCAAGGACAGCATCGCCATCACCGGCAACGTGCTGCGCGACTATCTGACCGACCTGTTCCCGATCCTCGAACTGGGCACTTCGGCCAAGATGCTGTCGATCGTCAAGCTGATGAATGGCGGCGGCCTGTTCGAGACCGGTGCAGGTGGCTCGGCGCCCAAGCACGTTCAGCAGCTGGTCGAGGAAAACCACCTGCGTTGGGACTCGATGGGCGAATTCTGCGCGCTGGGGGAATCGTTGAACTTCCTGGCCGACAGCAGCGGCAACGCCAAGGCCGCGGTTCTGGGCGCTGCGGCCGAGGCCGCAACGCAGGGCATCCTGGACCACGACCGCTCGCCCAGCCGCAAGGTTGGCGAGCCGGACAACCGCGACAGCCACTATTGGTTCGCCCGCTACTGGGCCGAGGCACTGGCCGCGCAGTCGGATGATGCTGAACTGGCCGCGCATTTTGCTCCGATCGCCAATGAACTGGCGGAAAAGGAAGGGCAGATCCTGTCCGAACTGCTGGCCGCTCAAGGCGAACCTGCAGATCTGGGCGGCTATTACCACGGCGATCGCACCAAAACTGCGGCGGTGATGCGCCCCAGCGCGACACTGAACGCGATCATTGGCTGAACACAAAAGGCCGGGCGAATGAGCCCGGCCTTTCTATTTTGTCGGATCAGGCGACAGTTGTTATTTTCCTGTGCTATTGTTTGCTTTGGCTTGATTGGCCGCACCTGAACAGTTCCAGCACGACCCGGGTTGGACAAAGGGAGTTGCGGCACGGTTCTCAGCCGGTATCATCCCAGAAAGTTTGCACCGTCGAACGGTTCGGCCGGACTGTGCATTTGATTTGTTAAAGGGTGTTTCAGAGCGCCTGTGTTGCCAGTGATTGGAACCAGGGCCGGCGCTGGATTTGGATTGCCGGACACGGTCGGCGGAGAGTGGTCATGAGTACGCTGAAGATCGCGGTACTGTCCGACATACATGGAAACGCCACGGCGTATGCGACCGCGATCCAGAAGGCCGAAGCTTTTGCGCCGGATGTCGTCGTCATGTTGGGCGATCTGCTGACATATGGTGTGCGCCCTCGGCAGGTGTTGGAACTGACCGATCAACTGATGGCTCGCCAAAACTGCGTGTTCATCCGCGGCAACCACGACCAGTTCTATTTCGATCTGGATAAAGGCAACCCGTCCTTCTACGACAACATAGCAGGATTTGTGTTGGAGTCCGTCGAGTGGACTCATGGTGAGGTCCGGGGCGACCCACCGTTGGCCGATCGATACCCCTGGGCCGACCGCCATAGCATGGGGCCGATCCTGTTTTCACATGCCAACCCTTATGATTATGGGAACTGGTCCTATGTCTCGAAACCGGATCAATGGGCACCAGCTGCAGCGGCCTTGCGACAAATGGGAAAAACGGTCGGGGTCTTTGGGCATTCGCACCGGGCCTTTGCCGTCATGATCGACGAAGCCGGAAGACCGACACCAGCGGATCAACGCAAGTGGATAAGGATTCCGAAAGGGTCAGTGCTGCTACTGAACCCCGGAGCGGTCGGGCAGGGGCGGGGCACGGGCCTGTCTTATCTGACCCTCGAGCTGGATGGCGACCGGGTGAGAATCGACATCCCGTCGATCAGCTTTGATCTGGAACAGATCCGCGCGGATATTCAGGCCACTGACCTCAGTCAGGGGACAAAGGAACGGCTTATTTCATTTATGGAGAAATGAATTGATCACGGTTTTGGTTACAGGTGCGGGTGGCGGTGTGGGCCAGGGCATCATCAAGTCGCTCAGGCTGATTTCTGATTTGCCGCTGCGTATTCTTGGAGCCGACATGTCTGCCCTATCTGCCGGCCTTTATGCCTGCGACAAAGCCTTTCTGGTCGAAGGGTGCCGCTCGCCGGGATATCTCGACTCACTGGCGCGGATATTTCAGTCAGAGTCCGTGGACTACTATTTCCCCGGAACGGATATCGAACTGGCATTGTGTGCCGAAAACCGGGATCGCATTGTGGAACATTTCGGGACAAAGGTCGTGGTCAACAGTCCAGAGACGGTGCGTATTGCCGATGACAAGGGACGGACCTCGGCTTTTTTGGCGAGTAACGGGCTGCCCTATCCGCGCACGTGGCCTATGGCCGAGGCTTTGGAAATGGATGATCTGGTCTACCCGGTTATTGCCAAACCGGCGGTCGGGTTTCGGTCCATCGGGGTCGAGCGGGTGAATTCTCGGGACGAGCTGGCCAACTACCCCGGTGATCCGGCGGCAACCATCGTACAGGAGCTGATCGGCGATGACTCGCGCGAGTTCACGTGCACGATCGTCGGGGCGAAGGGGAGTCTGTCGCCGGTTCTGGCACTGCGCCGAGTGCTTCGGTCGGGCGATACATATCGGGCCATTCCCGAGCGGAATCCGGTGATCGAAGACTATGTCACAGCTATCGCGCGCAAGCTGGACGTCGAAGGGGCCAGCAATTTTCAGCTGCGCCTTGGCGACGACGGAGTACCCAAGGTGTTCGAAATCAATGCCCGGTTCTCTGGCACTACACCGTTTTGTGCTCAACTGGGATTCAACCCGGTCGAATGTTACCTCAAGACCGATCGCGGCCTTGCCTATGAGCCGGAAATCGCCTGGGACAGCATGGTTTTGCGGTACTGGAGCGAGCTGGTCGTTCCGCGTTCAATGACAGATACATTGGATCAGGTCGGCCAGTTGGAACCTCAGATCCCGGCCCAGTTCAGCCTCTATGGCGGGACGCCATGAAAGTTGCCCTGACAGGGGCGACCGGCCTGCTGGGTCGCCATCTTGTGGCCTGGTTAAGCCGACGTGACATTCCTGTTGCGCGGATCGACCGGTCGGACTGGGATCTGCAGGACGCGATCACCCATGACAGGCTGGATCAACTGGCTCAAGGTGCGGATGTATTCGTGCACTGCGCGGCCCGGATTGACCTTGCCGGGCCTGCGGATGACGGCTCGGCTTGGCAGGTGCTGTTTGACAGCAATGTGCGAGCCACGTTGAATGCGGCGCGTTGGGCGGCAGATCGTGACGTGCACTTCATCTTTGTGTCCAGCGGGTCAGTTTATCGCGATCCTCATGCCCGCGGAATCGACGAAAGCGCGGAAACCGCCCCGGGGCCGCTTGGGGGTGATTACGCTACAACCAAGCGTTTGGCCGAAGCGGGGCTCGCTGAGTTTGCCCAGACTTCTGGAGCGCGAGTGACCGTGCTCAGACCTTCGGCGCTCTATGGTCATGGGCTGCCTGATGACAAGTTTCTTGTGCGGATGCTGAATGATGCTGCCGCGGGGCAAAACATCACAGTAACAGGTCCGAAGAATAGCATTGATTTCGTGCATGCGCATGACTTGAGCCGGGCGATTTTGCAATCGGCCCAGGCCAAAGCTTACGGTGTATTCAATATCTCCGGCGGAGATCCGGTTTCCTTGGCGGATTTGGCGCAGGAGATCATGTCCGTCGCAGGTGGCCGGGGTGTGATCGAAACCCGACCCGGAGACAGTCCGCCATTCACCCGCTTCGATCTGTCCTCGGACGCAGCCCGGGCAGCATTCGGCTATGCGCCGGTTGTGGACATCGCAACGGGTCTGGAAATGACGTTGAGGGGCCAATTGCTGCCGGGAGCGGCATGACCCGGTCCGGCAGCCGGGCGATGGGAGCCGGAAACATGTTTTTTGAAGGTATCTTGGGTGTTACCGTCATATTCCGGGTACCAGTCTGCGGGCCAGGTAACCCACCGCCGTTTGGAATGTAGAATATGGTGCCAGTCAACAGTATCAGCCGGCCTAAGCCGATTTTGGAGCAGATCGAATTCGCGTGTCTGATGACTGCGTTGCTGTTCAGCACGTTCACTGCCTTTCGCCATCCGGCGGTTCTGTTCACGGCCAGCGACATGTTTTTGACGGTTGCCGTGATCCTGCGGTGCAACCGCAGCCTGCCGCTGTTTCCCTTGGAATCCGCGTCTTCGGTCTGGTTCATCGGCATGCTGATGATGGTGGCGGGACTGTCGATCGGCTCTATCGCGCACGGCGATCCGGTGTCGGCCTTCGTGGTCATCGTGCAGTATTTCTTTTCGTTCGTGCTTTTGCCTCTGGCGATCCTGGGCCGCCCGTATGAAGAGGCGGTTACTCTTGCAAAGGTCGGCGTGATCTCGATTGCCTTGAACTGTCTTGTCGGGATGATCGCCTATGGCGTGGGCTATTCCGGTGGCGAATCCCGGTATTTCATGCTGGTCAGCGGCAACTACCGCGTGGCGGGGTTGGTGGATAATCCAAACGGGTTGGCTGGACTGATCGTGCTTTGGTTCCCGGTGCTGTGGTATCTTGGGTTGACGGGTGCGCTAAGAAAACTGCCATTCTTGGCCCTCTTCGGGCTGCTTGCCATCACTTTGATCTACGCAAGTTCGAATTCCAGCCTTGCCGGTGCGGTCATCTGCGGTGCTTTGTTCCTGCTGCTGGTCGGAAATCAGCGCGTGCTGATGATCTGGGGAACAGCTGTGATGACGATGGCTTGGATCAGCATCCAATGGGCCGAGTTCATCTTTCCGCCGACGTTCCGCAACCGGGTATTGTCACCTCTGCTCGAGGGGGACCTGAGTCACGCGGGTACATTCGAGGACCGCGCCGATCTCATGATCGAGGCCTGGCGGTTTCTGCCGGATTACTTTCTGGTGGGTATGGGCGCGGGACAGTATCGCGAACTGAGCAGTCAAGGCATTCCCGTTCACAACCTGTACCTGTTGCTGGCCAACGAAGGGGGCATTCTGGCCTTGCTGGGATTGTGCTTCGTTTTGGGGTCCGCCATCGTCTACGCCGTAATGGCCCGGCATAATGTGCCGAACAGGGTGTACGGGCGCGCGACCGTGGTGACGGTCACGCTGACCTTTGCGGCGCTGTCAATGAACTACACCCATGTTTACCAGCGCGGTATGCTGATCCCGTGGATCGTGGCATTGGGGCTGTTGGCTGCGTCCGATCGGTACCGGCGCCGCTAGCGATACACGTCACGGGTTGCTTTGTCCCATGCCGTTCCCGTCGCCAGCCAATTCGTGGAGGAACTCCTCAAGATTGGTCCAGCCATCTTCGTCCGAATCTGCAATTGCATCCGTCGGGTCCGTGGGATTAAGGCCCCATTGCGTTTCCCATTCATCAGACATCCCGTCGACATCGCTGTCTGCATAGGGCAGGGCGCTTTCAAGCTCGGGCCAACCGCCGACCTTTTCAGGGTTCTTCTTTAGGATTTTGCCGGAACGGTCACGGACCTCCTGAACAACCCTCTGATCCACCGCGTCGCGAGACGGGCGCGTCGCTCCAGCGTTTTGCAGGACCGTTTCAAACACTGTCGAAACCGGATCGGCCTGGACCAAAGGTGGGGTGACCGGCTCATCAACGACATAGACACGATGTTCGGGGGCAAGGACCAGTTCCTCGGGAAGGTCCAGGCTGTTGCGGTTGTCTTCATCAAGATTGTCCCGAAGGTACAACCGGTAGCCGTTCTTGAAGCCGTCGAACAGGTGCACCAGTAGATTGGAATCGATGCTTTCACCGGACAGCTTCAGGTTGCCAATGATATTGGCGTCCAGCTCGGTCCAGCGATTGTCCAGCGAAACGACATATTGCCAGATCGGTGAGTACATCAAGTTGTTTACGATCTCGGTCGTGGTCCCCGGAGTCTGGGGCGCGATTTGGGGGTTTCTGAACATCCCGTGAGAGAACAGGTTGTGATGGATGCTGAAGTTGCCGCCCTTTGTCAGCAGCATGTTGCGGGCCCGGTTGCTTTTGCCTGGTCCGCCATGCAAGAGGGGCTCGCTGATGATGCTCCACTGAAAGGTCAGCCTTTCGGCGTTTTCTGAGTCAATCGTCTCGTCGCTGCCCCAACTGGCGGAAATGTGGTCGAAGATCACGTCACGCGCGGCTTTGGTGTAGACGCCAATGGCCCCTGAACAGCAGGATTCTACTTCGTGCGGCCCGGGCCGGAACCGAACATGGCGCACGATGACATCATGCGTCCGGATTTCCAGTGATGGGCGCAATTGACGTGGGCCGTTTCGGATCGCAATCCCACCGCCCGGAGCGGTTTCTCCGGCGATGGTCAGAAAAGGACTGTTTGCGATCAGAGACGCCTTTTCCAGTGTAATCGTTCCGCTGACCCGAAAGATGCAGGTTCGAGGTCCTTTGGCATCAATGCATGCACGTAGAGAGCCGGGCCCGAATTCTTCGGTAGTGGTGACATAAATCACGCGCCCGCCGCGCCCACCTTTGGCCGCGGCGCCATGCCCTTCGGCGCTGGGAAATGCTCTTTGGGAGCCATCCGGCAGTTGCGCCGAAAAGGACCGGTTCGCGTTCTCGGCCAGCAGCGTACCGGGGCTGCTGCCAATCGCCAGAACAGTCGCAAATAGCGAACCATGGAATACGGCGAGCAGTCTTGGCCTTTTTGCAATGGGCATTCTGAAAACCTTGGCTGTTGTCAAAATTCTTCTGCCTTTGGTCTAGAGCGCGGTGCTCCGGGTTTGGGCTTTGGTCGCGCAGACCATCATTGAATCCCGCAGGTGCACTGGGATCACCAGGTCAGACAGCCGTGCCGGAACCTTGAAGTGCGCCCATCTGGGTAGATAACGATGCACTCTTTCAACCAGATATCCTAACGGAAAATACCACGTTGGCCGATGAAATTGGGTTTGTTGCAAGCCAGCTTTGGCCAAGGCAAAGCGCAGTGTTTCAGGGTCGAAATAGCCGATATGCGCAACACGATAGTGCCACCATTGGTCTCCCATGATACGCGCCAACAGGGACGAGCGGTCGGGCGTAACGACGACCAGTACTCCATCATCGGCCAGCAACCGCGCAGCCTGAGTGATCAGGTCCAGCGGATCCGGAACATGTTCGACTACGTCTACCAGAGTGACTACATCGTAGGGGCCGGTCAGATCGGGATGTGGAAGAACGCCTTGGACCACTGGCAGGCCATGGTGTTTTGCGCGTGCGCAAAACCGCCGCGACGGCTCAACCCCGATCGCGTCGTAACCACAGGCGATGGCCTCCTCGACCAGAATACCGGTTCCGGCCCCCACATCCAGCAACCGGTTCGCGCCGGCAGCGGGTCTTGGCAACCTGTTCAGCAGCACCCGCTTCTGCCGCGCCCTTTGGGGGCGCGTCATCTCATAGGCCGGGTCTTCGAGGTCTTCGTAGAATTTAAGGACATCGACCATATCCGTGCATTGGCAAAAACCGCAGCGGACGCATTGGTCGATCGCGGCGGTTGTACCGTAGTCGGCATTCGAGATTTCAAAGTTCCGCGACGTCGGATCCCCGCGCAGGGTGCTTTTCTTTATCCTCCTGAGGCCGCCGGTGCCGCACAACCAGCATCGCCGGATCGGTGCGGAAACAACATCATCTGAAGGCTGGTTCACCATGCGCGCATCACCTCCAGTCTGGCAGCAAGCCGGTCCGTTGCCCGGCACCTATGACCCGACTGGCCGGATTTCAAGCAACTGTTCAAAGAACGGAAGCTTGATCTCGAGCAGAACGAACATGACCACCACCAGCAGAATAACCTGAAAAACAAGGCCGCGTTGTTTGTACAGATTTTCGGGGGCCTGTGCGATCGAGTCCCGCGCCAGCCCGACGGCAAGATAGCGCCCGAACAACATCGCCACGAAGGGCAGAGACAGAAGAAGCTCGATTTTGTACTTGGTCAGGAAAACGCCCAGGAAAGCGGTGGACAAGATTGCGTAGACCAGCGCCGACACCAATAGCTTCGACTCGTCGTAGTCTTTGAAAGATGCGCGGTACCGCGCGGCAAGCGCCGGGTCGTCAATGGTACGATATTCGGCAAAGCGCTTGATCGCCATCAGATATGCGCCTCCGAACCAGTACGAGATCAACACGCTGGATGGTGCCACGATCGGCGGAACCATAATGAACCAGCCAGCAAAGAACCGGATGGGGTTGTTGATGGCCTCGCTCAGAACGTCCAAATAGGCGCGGTCCTTGGACCGGATTGGTTTGACGTTGTAGATGATTCCCATGATCAGCAGGGACAGCGCCGTCAGGAAGAACGGCGTATTGATCAGCAGCGCGAGTCCCAGACCGACGATGGCCAGACCCAGCCATTGCAACCAGACGATCCGGCCGTCGATCTCGGTCACGACCGAGGCACGCTCTTTTTTCTTCGGGTGGTGTCGGTCGAATTCACGGTCCAACCACTCGTTGATAGTATAGTTGGCCGATGCGATCAGACAGATCGAAAAGATCCCGACGGCGAGGTCGATTACCGACCGACCGGTGAACTCGGCACCCATGATGACCGCAAGAACGGCACCCGGCAGAATGAAGATGTTCTTGAACCAATGGTCGATGCGCGCAATGGACAGATAGTCTTTGAATCCGGCTTTTACCATTGCAACCACTTTCACCGACACAACAACATTTGCCGGACCCGAAAAGGCGGGAAACAGAACAATACGGGCGGCATGTCAGATTTCCAGACTGCGCCTTGCGTGCTTCTTCCGGCGATCATAAAGCTTCAAAACCACAAGGAAACTAGCACATATGACCACCGCGACGATAGGCCAAAGTGCTGCAAGATACCTTACCGACGCAATGGATAGTGTTGCAGACAGAAACAATAACGCATGCAGGCTCAGCACCCCCAACCCAGCCAGCGTCAGCATCTGACGTCCGGGCCAGTTTCGGCGCAGCCAAAGGATTGAGGCCGCCAGGATCAAGATCGAAGCCAGCCAACCTATCGCAAGCGCGGAATGGATAAGACGTGCATGCGGCGGATCAAATACATCGCGGGTGATGTAGCCGAGCGCATTGTCCATCGGGAACGGCCCATTCTGCGCGATGTAGGCGGTGATGTCGTTCGCGGTTACGGCATGGTAGAAGGGCTGCCAGAGGGCGGCATAGTGTTGTAGCGGCAACCGCAGAAACCCCGTTGGATTCGCCAGAATTCGTCTTGAACCGATTTCGGCCATGAGTTCAGTCTTTGGAATGCCAATTCGGTCGGCAATGGACTGCAACCGGTCCTTCTCGTACAGAAACATCAAACTGGCTTCGTAGCTGTGCATCAGAAAGAAGGAGACCGGTCCAAATGGCGCCCGGGAAATCGCCTCGCGTGCGCCTGCCGGACCCTCTTCTTCAAGAATAATCCAGACTTCGGTTCGTGGGTCATCGGGGGCATAGGGGCTTGGGCCTGCAGCGAACATGGCGCTTTTTGCGAATAAGACGTTCCCCAGCACGCTTTCGCGAGGTTCATCGTGGCGAAGATCGTAAGCGGCGCGGTCTGCAAGCAGCACGAAGGTGACGCCCAGAACTGCCAGAGCCAGCCCAGCCCACGGGCGCCTGCCATTGAAATAGCTCGCGCAAAGCACCACCACGATAAGGATGGGCAGAAGAGCAAAACCAACTGGACGGATCGCGATCATGACGCCGACTGTCATGCCCAAGGCTGCAAAGTGCCAGGGCTTGGGGCCGTGGATCGCTTGCACCAGACAGGCAAGATAGACGCATGTCGCGCTCTGGAACAGAGACTCGGACAGGATGCTGTAGTTGAAGTAGAACGTCATCGGGTTGATGATCAGAAGCCCAAGCAGGACCAGACCGGCACCGGAGTGGCCAGTGGCCCGGGCCAGCGTGACCGACAACAGACATGCTGCAGCCGAGAATACCCAGATCTGGCCCACAACAGCGGCGCGTAGCGGGTCCGCGAACCCGTCGAAAAGGTCCAGAAAAAAAGGATATGCAAAGCCGCGATAGGCGGCGGCCTGAACGTAGTCTGCAGAGTCGCTGGAGAATTTTACGTCAACCAAGGGAAAAGCCGTCTGAATCACCGCCTGGACCAGTGCCAGCGCGATGATTATGAGTCCCCCGTTTTCATCTGCCCTTGAAGAAGCTTTCCCCAAAACCCACTCCAAGCAAAGTCCGGTATTTCCGACCGCGCCGCACGTCGGTCAGTACCCGCGCGCAGCATTCGGTGCCCGCATGGTAGCACAGACTCGGCCACCAGACATCCCCGGTGGCCGGAACGGCGCGGTCGCCGGATTTTCTAGTAGTCGTCGTAAGTGCCGTAATACCCTTCGTACGTGGTCCAGCGGTACTTCTTGGGGTCGACGTCATTCAGAATCGTACCCAGCACATTGAAGCCGGATGACTGAAGTCGTTTTGCCGCGGCTTGCAACGCATGCTGTGGCGTTTTTCCCCAGCGCGCGACCAGCAGAACGGCGTCGGCGAGAATGTCGTTGCGGTACACTTCATCCATCACCAGTGCCGGGGGTGTGTCCACGATAATTATATCGTATTGATCCAGCAGCGTTTCTTTGAGTTGCTTGAGCTTGTTTGACGCGGCATCAGACAGCTCGTGCGTAGGGGAGGCTGCGGTGATCAGATCCAATGACCCTTTGGTTTCGGTGGTCAGAGCATGCTGCAGGGTGACACTGTCAGAATAGATTTCCGAAAGTTGCACCTCATCCATGTCCGGAATGAACGTCTTCGTTGCGCCACGACGGTGCGTGTCCAGATCAATCAGCAGAGCGTTCAGTCCGTCGACCGCCGCCGAGGTCGCCAGAACGCTGCTGACGAAGGATTTGCCCTCGTTCGGCAGGCCTGAGGTGATCAGGATCACCTTGGAATGCTGGAACTTGATACAATTGGTCAAGATGCCCCGGGCGGCTTCGGCCAGGGGCGATTTCTGGCTCTGCAACAGGTTTTCGATCGCCTTGTTCTCACCGGCGAACATTTTGCTGCGTCGCTGACGGGCGATATATCCCAGGTTGCTGAGGCCGGTCATTCGGAAGATCTGGTTTTCGCTGCGCACCGTTCTGTCCAGGCCCTCGCGCACCAGCGCGATGATGAAGCCAACGATCATTGCGAACAGGCCGGCCAGCACCGTGATCAATGACCTGCTGGGGGCATAAGGTTCAACCGGGATGCGTGCTTTGGAAACCTGAATCGTGCCGTCCTCAAGCTGGCCGATGCGAGTTTCCAGCAAGGTCAGGTTGTCGATCGTGGTTTGATAGCGGGTTCGCAGTAGTTCGACCTCGCGTTCCCGGCGCAGCAACGACAGCTCCAGACGGGTGCGGGCCTCCAGCTCCTGCTCGGATGTGACCAGCTGTTCCTGGAGGGCCAGAATTTCGTCTTCTGGCAGGTTGCGTTCGATGCCGATGCGCAGCTGGGCCTTGCGCCGCTCCACCTCGGCCCGCAGCCGGGTCACGACCTGTTCGTCATCCAGATTGTCCTCGCGGATGAACTCGGCCAAATTCGATTCCGCCTGGGTCAATTCTTCGCCGAGGATACCGACCCGGCGTTTGAGATTGTCGATCGATGTCATCAAGCGATTGACGCGTGCATCGCGTTCGTTCGCGATATAGACGGCAATGACGGTATTTGGCAGGGCTGCAGCCAGCACCGGCGATGTGGATCGGCCTTCGATGCTGATGGCGAGGCTTTCTCCCGCGCGGGAGACGGAATAAGAGGCCAGAACCTTGTCGGTGACCGCAGCGCGGTGAATCTCTTCATCCGCCTCGCTGTCCGCGCCGGGCGCGCGGCGCACAAAGCTGGGGTCGTCGAACAGACCCAGGCGGTCTGCCACCTGCTCGGCAAAGTCGCGAGACCGCAGTCGGGCCAACTCGGTTTCCACGCTCGACCGGTTCAGTTCATAGGTTTCCAGCTGTCCGGTCGACTCGCTGAAGCGTGTTTCCGTGAGAGCCAGAACCATCTGCGCGTCCGACCGATACTGGTCGGGGATAGTCGACATGTAGAAGGCTGTTGCCGAGACCGCACCGACGACCAACAGAAAGATGACCAGCAGGTTCCGGCGCAGCAGCAACCAGATGTTGATGAAATCGTTGGTTTCATGCTGGTTGGCAATTACGTCGTCACCGGATTGCACGAGTGTTCTCCATTTTTTTCGGACCGTGAATACGGCTTAAAATCGGCGTCAGAATCGAACTGTTTTTTATCATATTGTTTTACCTGTACTTTGATCGGCTCGATAGATTTATCTAGCCATATCAGGCCAAAAGGCCGTCCCTGTGCGTTTGGCGGGCAAAAAAAGCGATGCAAATCCGAGAGCAGAGAGTTTTTGGCCATTCTGGCGTCGGGCGAAGAGCGGCCTTTTCGAGGTCTCAAAATCGTGAACAAATCGCTTGGTTGCCGGCGTTGTTTCCAAAGTCGATACAGTGGGTTTGGTCCGGCATACCTACCTTCCGGCGTCCTGCGCCCGGGCTTCCGGTGGTTCAGCAGCAGGCTCGCGAAAGGTGATTTTCCAGTTCAGGGTAAAATTCAGGAGGAATATGCACCCGGTCACGAACGCCTGAATGATCAAGTAGTGGAAAGGCAACAACGCAAAGAGAAGAGAGAACAGCGCCACGTTTATCGCCGAGGTCGTCGCCGTGACCAGAATGAACCTCTGCAGGGCACTGCGATGTGGAACGCTGGACCGAAACACCCATAGTCTTTGGATGCAGTAATTGAATGTGGCCCCCATCAGAAACCCGATTGCCGAAGCGATCGTTTCGTAGATGCCCAAGACCTCGACCGAGAACGCCATCGCCGAGAAATGGATGATGACGGCCGTGCACCCGGTCACGAAATAGCGACCGACCAGAACCGAGACGTGTTTGAGGTCTTCAAACTTCATCAAGCAATCCTTCAGGGCGTGAATGCAGTGCCACCCGATTGAATATCATCGATCCTATCATTGTTCGGCCCCGAGTGTTGGAACAAGCTTCATGACATACGATCCTTCATTCGATCGGTTTGAAACTGGCGGGAGATCCATAGATCCGCCCGTCGGCCTCCTCATAGAGTAGCGTCAGATCAGCTTCGCGGATCAGCCGTTCCTCATCGACCAGATAGAACCGCCAGTTGACCTCGTTCAGGATTGCGACAACCGCGTTTTGGTCTGCCACGCGTTTGCGGACCTCCTGAATTTCTTTTTCTGGCGATGTACCAGGGTCCGGCCTGCCGGTTCTGCGCTCGAACAACTCAGGGGACTTGAGCGCATTCACGCCCTTGACCAGCCGAATGACATCATAGCCGTTGGAATAGACCACGACACCGTCCCGCAGATTGTCCAGATGCGCCAAAGTCGGAGAGTTCTTCCAGACCGGTGAGGCATAGAAATTCCCATCCGTCATGTGGGTGCGGGTCATCGCTGCCGTACGTACGGCATAGGTTCCGGTCAACGCCAGCGCAAGTATGAGAGCTACGGGACGCAGTCGGTTCATCATATCCGTTCCGGGCTGACCGCCAACGAGAGCAAACCCCAGTACCAGAGCCGAAATGAACACTGGCAACAGGTACCTGGCATGGATGGTCAGATTGGCCTCGATAAACAGGGCCAGAACCAGGAAAGGAACGTAGACCAACAAAAAGAACGAGATCGGACGCGCAACGGGCAGACCGGGAAGGTCATCAGGGTTGGTCTGAACCTTCAAAGCTGTGCCGATCAGAGCAATGACGAATCCCAAAACCACAACCAAAGCGGTCAACGTGATAATCGGCGGCAGAGAGCTTGGCAGCACGTAGGCTGATAGCGTGGTCAGTGCCGCGCGGAAGGTCTCGGTGTCGGGATCCCCAAGGAACGCAGCTTGACGCCCGATGCCGGTCCCGCCGGAGGTTTGATTGTACAAGTACCATCCGATGATGATTGCGGATGCGATCAGGCCAAACACAATCGCCGAAACCAGTCGACGGCGCAGATCACCGTGCCCATAAACAAGGATTGTCAGCGAGCAGGCCGCGATCAGTGGGACCAATGCGAACCGGGTCAGCACGCACAGGGCGGCCAGACAGCTTGCCAACACAAAGGCGGACAGGCTGTCGCCGCGCAGGTAACGGGACATGAAGAAATAGGTGCCCAGCAAGCAGTTTGTCGTGAGCGGTTCCGACAGGATCGTGACATGCGCGTACATGAACTGGGGACTCAGGACCATGATCAGTGCTGCCAGAAAGATCATCCGTGGCCGAACCTTGCAGTCGTTCAGGATCAAGAACATCAAAGCGATGTTCAGGATCAAACTGAGGATATTCAGTACGGTGGCCGCAAGCACGGGCTGGACATCCATTCCGGCCAGCAGATCAATCAGCGCGGTATAGGTTGGCGCCTGTTGAAACCGGTCGGGGGACAGCCCCAGATAGGCCATAGAATCCGGACGCATTCCGATTCCGTGCCATGTGCCGGCGGCAAAAAGCCCGGCTGCGCAGGCAACTAGGAAAAAGAAAAATACCTTCAGTTCGGTGGACTGCCGCATGAATTCAACCCAAAAACACTTTTACAACCAACAGCGTGAAACATTGCCGAATGGCGCAAGTAACCGTTTGCGAATTCGGCGTATCCATAATTTTTCACCGGCGGAGACGATGACCCAGAACGCTAAGTAGGGTCACTTTTGTTGTCAAGTTTACCCACAGCCGCCGCCCAGACCGGCCTAGTTTCGACCTCCGTGCGGACAGCATTGCGCCGGATCGAATGAAGCCGGATCCGCAAGAGGCGATACATTCACATACAGGCTGAGCGCCACAATTCCACTCAACAGCAAGACAAGTCCCGGCTTTTCCCTCAGCAGAATGACCGAACCCAGGATTATGGCCGTGGTCCAGTGAGAGCTGTAAAGCAACACTTCGAGCGGGTTGAAAAACAGGTAAAACACAAAGAACGTACCCACCAACGTCCACACTGCCAGCACAAGCGGGGCGCGGCCAGGTGTTCTGGTGCCGGAAACAATTGCCCATCCGATCAGGATTGTCGCCAGAATTGTCAGGGCCAAACGGCTTGGATCGCGGAGAATCTCCCATAGCCGATCCAGCAAAAAGCGGCACTGAACGGTTTCGGCCGGCGCGACCCAGGAAAACAGGAAGAAGCCGGCAACATAGTCTTTGATGATTTCCGGGTTGGTGAAGTTCGCGGCGTCCGCGTACCGGCCAACCATCTCGGTCGGTTCCATGAATGGATCACCGTCCAGAACGATGCCAAGAAAAACGACTGGAGCCATCATGCAGGTTACGGCAATCACCGACGGAACCGCCACTCCGAATGTCAGTTTCCGCCCGACACCTCCGTTGAGAGACGCCCATGCAAATCCAGCATAAACCAGTGAGAATGCAGCCGCCGGCAAATGGGACCATCCGGCCAGCACACCGCAAGCCAGGCCAGCGATCACGCTGGTAAGGGCCGGGTATTTGGCGCAGTGTCTGGCCATCTCGGCCATGATCAACAATGACATGGCGATCGCCCAGAGTGAGACGCTGTAGGTCTCGACAACGCTGAGCGTGGTGACGGTTCCGAAGGTCAGGAGAACAGCAAGCGTCGCCAGAATGGAAACGGAGAGCGACAGGTGTTGGCGCAGCAGGAATAGTGCAATCGTGACAGACGACATGGCAGCCCAGAATGCGAGGCTGATCGAAATCGCGACAGGCTGCCGGATGCCCAGCCAAGTCAACGGCTCGGCGATGGCGGCATTCAGCATCACAACCAGCGGGTGGCGCGCAAGGTGGAAAGCCAGGTAGTGCCCCTGAAACAAGCCATGCGAGTAACGGCCAGGGTCCGAGGCGAGGATGCAGTCGTCGTTGTAGAACGGTTTGCCCGGTGGTGCGGGCATGTCCAGAAACTGCCGCGCGAATTCCAGCCGGAAATAGAAAAAAGCAAAGACCACGCCAAACAGAAGCAGTAGCGCGAGGCCCACCTGCCGTCTCATTGCAGGAGAGTTTAAAGACCGAAATTCGGACCGGATATCGCGCCAAAGGCCCGAGCAGGATGCAATCAGTTCAGTCATGAACAGACTTAGGCACGTCGGTACGGCGCGTGACAAACGAGACAGGCCTGAACCTCTGTTTCGCATGACAATCCGCTGAATTGCGTCCTTTTGTGCGAATTTGGTGAACAGAAGTCCGCGCTTCGAGGATCAGACCAGCCATTTTTTCTGCCAGAAATGATACATCAGAACCGTCCACAGATGGGGCCCCCAATTGCGACGCCCGCTGAGATGCTCGCGCCATCGTCGCGCCAAGGTGGCTGTATCGAATACGTCCTCGACCCCTTGTCCTGTTGAAAAAACCTCGTTTGCCACAGGCTTCAGCGGGCCACGCAGCCAGTCGTTGACGGGAATTCCGAACCCTTGTTTTGGGCGATCATACAAGGCCTTTGGTACGCGCTTGTCCACGAGGCGCCTTAGGGCCACCTTGCCCTGTTTGCCGTCGAAACGCAGGGATCGGGGCGCCTGCCAAGCGGCGGCGACGACGCGGTCATCCAACAAGGGCGCACGCGCCTCAAGACCGACGGCCATCGATGCTCGGTCGACTTTCACAAGAATGCCTTCGGGCAAATACAGGCAGGAATCCAGCAGCAGCATCGTGTCGATTTCATCAAGGCCGTTGGGCAATCCGAGTGTTTGATAAACCCCGCCGTCATTCACGTCCTTCAGCGCTGCGGACGGGTCCCAAAGACTGAACAGGGTATTGTATCGGCTTCTGAAATCAGGCTGCGCGATGACCGAGGCGACTTTGGAGATCCTGTCGGCTGTGATCTGGTCGCGCATGGTGTCTGAAACGAATTTACGCAGGATCGGCGCAACGGCTGCACGCAGGGCATCAGGGGATGCTGCCAAGACTGACGCAGCCGGCCTTGGAAGTTTTCGGCCCAGGCGTTCCATCGCCATCATTCGGGCGTAGCGTTCGTACCCGCCAAAGGATTCGTCGCCGCCATCACCCGACAGGACGACGGTCAGCTGATCGCGGGCCAGTTTGGACACCAGCAGGGTTGGAACACCGGACGGGTCGGCAAAAGGTTCGTCATAGACGTGTGGTAGGTCATCGAGCAATTCGAACGCCATGGAGGGTGTCGCAGTGACCTCGTGATGGTCCGTGCCCAGATGTGCAGCGATTGCGGCGGCATGGTCTGCTTCGTTCAGCCCTTCTTCCTGGAAACGGACTGTAAAGCTGGTGACCTTGCCGTTGGTTTGTTCCTGCATCATGGCAGTGATCAGGGTCGAGTCTATCCCCCCGGACAGGAAGGACCCCACCGAGACGTCCGCGACCATGCGCTCCTGCACGGCGCGTTGCAATTCCTCTTCAATACGAGCCAGCGCCCGGTCTTCGTCTTGGATTGGTGCGGCAAGTCCCTGTTTCGCGCAGTCGCGAAGGTCCCAGAACGTCCGGATGGCATCTACCAGGTCCTGAGCCGTCCCGGGCGGTTGGTCCAAGCGGACTTCGACCATTGATCCGGCGGGCAACTTCATAACTTCGCGATAGATCGAGAGTGGTGCCGGCACATATCCATAGCGGGCGTACTGCGCCTGAGCACGCCGGTCGGCTTCCGGTGAGCCAAATGCGGGGTTCGCGCGCAGCGCCTTGAGTTCGGAACCAAACAAAAGCTGGCCGGATTTGAGGCCTAGATACAGGGGTTTCTTGCCCAACCGATCGCGTGCAAAAACCACCCGGTTCAGCTTGCGATCCAAGACCGCGAAGGCGAACATGCCGTGCGCCTGTTCCAATGTCTTGCGGATGCCCCAGAGGTCCATAGCCGCCAGTAGCACCTCGGTATCTGATGTGCCGCGAAACGTGACGCCCTTGTCCAGCAACGTTTGCCGCAGGGCCAGAAAGCCGTAGATTTCCCCATTGTAGACGATGGTGAACCGGCCGCTGGGCGAGGTCATTGGCTGCGCCCCGGTCTCCGACAGGTCGACGATCGAAAGGCGGCGATGGCCCAGAGCTACACCGGCGTCTGGATCGACAAACAATCCGTCGGCATCGGGACCCCGGTGCTGAATAGCGTCGCACATGGCCTGCAGCGTGGTGCGGCCCGAGTCGGCGCCCATGGGCTGAAAAGTCAGAAATCCGGCGATACCGCACATGGGTCAGGTCCTTTATTCGACTTGAGGCGCTGTGGGTGGCGCCGGGTTGGCAGCTTGGTTCAGGGCCTGATCATAGGCGCGGGCAATCGCGTCGAGGGAGTAGTGTGTGGCGATGCGGTCGCGGGCAGCATTGCTATGGGCCTTGTAGGTTTCGGGCGGCCAGTTGGCAGCTTGGACCAGTGCCTCTGCCAATGCCTGCGGATCACGTGGCGGCACGACATAGCCGCACGAGTCCACCACTCTGGCGCTGTCGCCGACATGAGTCGTCACGACCGGGCGGCCGTGGCTCATGGCTTCGGCGATCACATTCGGAAAGCCTTCGGTGCGCGAGGCCAAAACCAGCAGGTCAATGCTCGCGTAGAACTCGGACATATCGTGCAGGTCGCCGCACAACGTCACGCTGTCTTCGGGCAGATCGTTGTCGGCCAGCATCGCGCGGATCTCAGGGTTCTCCAGCGTTACGCCGTCTCCGGCCAGACGGGCATGCAGGTCCGGGACGGACTGGCGCGCAATCGAGAAGGCGCGGAAGAAAGTTTCGAAGTCTTTCTGCGGGTGAAACCTTGCCGCCACTCCAAGCACGCGGGCAGGTCCCGGCCGCGCCGTTGGATCGGGCGGAAGGATAAACCCGTTTGGAATCACCGTGGAATGGTCCCCGGCAAAGCCGTATTTCTCGTGCTGAGTTTGAGCGCGGGTCGAGTTGTAGAGGATCCCCTGACAGAACCGGGAAAGCACCTTCGACAGAGCCACCGCAGCGCGGGTGCTGCGGGTGAAGGCAGCCGGGTCGTCCAGCGCTTGCCGCACGGTCCAAACGACGGGAACGCGCCGCCCGGCAAGTTTGCCGGCAATCAGGCCCAGGACCATCGCATGGTACATCCAGCACAGAACCACATCCGGCTGATGGGTCCGGATCAAACGTCGGATCTGCCAAACCGCGCGAAACAGGGCCAACGGCGATCTGGCACGCAGCGAAACGTATTCGACCTTGTCATTCGCCGCCATTGTGCGGCAGCGGTCCGAAACCTCGGTCAGGGCGACGACGCAGGCCCGTTCGCCGGAATGGGCCAAAAGTCGGGCCAACATGGCTTGTGCGCCACCTTGGCCTGAGAAATCAGTGGTGACATGCAAGATCATCGGGTCACCCTCCGCAGCTCACCGGTGGGTGTTCGACTCAAGCTGTATGTTGATCGGCCACACATCACCGGTTCGCGCTCAGCCCTGCGCCATGTGGCGGGCCGTCGCCTTTTGGCCCGCATCAACGATGACCTGCGCCAGACGAGCGACGTTCTCGGCGGACCAGGCCGGGTCGACCAAGAAGGCAAGGCTGGTATCGCCTAGCTCGCGCGCCACGGGCAATGGCTCCTTGGGTCCCAGGCCTCGGCTGGTGAAGGTTTTCTCGAGGTAAATCTCAGAGCAGCTGCCGGAAAAGGCGGGAAAGCCGGCCTCGGCGATCTCGGCGATGATGCGGTCCCGGCTCCAGCCGGGCGCAAGTGTTTCCGGCCGCACAAATGCGTAGAAGCGGTAAAATGCGTGGGTAACGCCGTCGGGTGGCATTGGCACGCGAAAGGCCGGGCAGGTCGCAAGGGCCTTGTGCAGGATATCCGCATTTGCCGTCCGGTGCGCGCGCCATGCGTCCAGGCGTTTCAGCTGTATTCGACCAAGTGCCGCCGAAGGGCCGTTCATCCGCAGATTGGTGCCGGGTCCCGAGTCGTGCAGCCAGCGAAAGCCGGGTGGGTGTTCCGTGTTGAACACGGTGTCATAACCTTTGCCGTGATCCTTGTAGCTCCAGATGCGGCTCCAGAGATCAGAATTGTCGGTCAGCAGCAGACCGCCTTCGCCGCCTGTGGTCATGATCTTGTCCTGGCAGAAGGAAAACGAGCCCAAGGTCCCGATGGTTCCCACATGGCGGTCGCCAATCATCGCACCGTGGGCCTGGGCGCAGTCTTCGATGACCCAAAGGTCGTGAGCGCGGGCCAGATCCATGATGCCGTCCATGTCACAGGGCCAACCGCCCAGATGCACCGGTATGATCCCCCGTGTGCGCGGCGTGATCGCCGGGGCGATGGTTTCGGGCGTGATATTCTGGGTGTCGGGATCGACATCGACAAAGACCGGAACTCCGCCCGCCAGCATCACCGAGCTGGCCGAGGCGATGAAGCTGCGCGGCGTTACAATGACCTCATCACCTGGTTGCAGGCCTAGCCCGAGCATCGCGGCGTCCAGCGTTACTGTCCCGTTGGCCATGGCGATCGCGTGTTTGGCTCCGGTATATGCGCAGTATTCGGCCTCGAATGCGCGAACATCTGGGCCGGTCCAGGCGTTGACTTTGCCAGAGGCCAGAACTTGCGCTACGGCGTCGATCTGTTCCTGATCATAGATGGGCCACATCTGCATTTCGCACCTCCTGTCAAATCACCGATCGGACCAGAACAAAGCCTTCAGCCGCCGACCGGTGCACCGTCGCGCCGCGCAGGGTGGCCAGTGCGCGCAAACTGTCGATCGATCGTTCGTGCGGCGCCTGTTTGACCTGGCTTTCGAACTTGCCGAACGCCTCCAGCTTCCGCTCGATCGTGTCCGAGATGTCGACAAACACGTTTGGCACGAAGGCCGGGGTCAGATAGGGGGCGTTCCAATTTGTTTCGGAAAGGGTTTCGTAGGCCAGAATATTGGCCGGATAGTCATGTTGATGCGGGCGGCTTGCCACCAGCGTGGACAGAAAACTCAGCTGGTGATCCATATGGATGTCGCCTGGATGCGGAGCCAGGATCAGGCTGGGGGCGATGTCGCGGACCAGCTTTCCCAGCGCGCCGTTCAGGTCCGAATGGGCATGTTCTGACAACTCCGCCGCATTGAAGTCCATCCAATGTGTTTCGGTGACGCCCAGCAGATCATGCGCATTGCGTGCCTCGCGCCGTGTGGTTGCGACCTGTTCATCGGTAAACTTCGGGGGCTTGCCACGAGTGACGACAACCACATGCACTTCGCGCCCAGCATCGGCCATGCGGGCCATCGTGCCGCCGGCACCCAGAACCTCATCATCGGGATGCGGAGCGACGATCAGCGCGGGGCCGGCGTGGCCAGTGGTCAGGTCGGAAGCGATCATGGATGTGTCCTCAGTTTCGCGTGAAGGGCAGGGGGGGTATCGGCCCCTGACCATTCAGTTATGTCCAGACAGCGCCCGTCGCCGCAGGCCACCGTAAAGCCGCCGTTGCCGATGGCCTGGATCTGGCCGGGCAGGCCGATGAAGTAGCCCTCCGGCTCGGTATATCTGACCCCCGTCAGAACCAGTTTCACGCCATCGGGGCTATAGGTGTAGGCGCCAGGGTAGGGCGGACCCGAGGCACGGATCAGGCGGTGGATGTCCGCAGCAGGATTGGTCCAGTCAATCAGGCCGTCCTCGGGGCGGCGGCGGGCGCACAGGCTGATTCCGTCGGTGCGTTGTGGTTCGGCCGGGATGTCGCCATTGGAGATCTGGTTCAACAGAGGCGGCAGCAGTCCTGAGACGGCACGCAAAGCCCGATTGTACAACTCGCGTGCAGTGACGGTTTCGGGATCGACCGCATAGATGGCCTGAGCGGCAATAGGGCCGTCATCGGCACCTTCGCCCAACCAGAAAAGCGAGGACCCGACGTTTCGTTCCTGCAACAGGATCGTCCAGGGGATGACACCGCGCCCCCGCAAGCGGGGCAGGGCCGATGGGTGAAATCCGATGCAGCCAATCCGCGCCAACGCCCGGAACTCGGGGCCGCAGATCTGTGACCAACCGAGCACAAGGATCAGGTCGGGTTTGACCTTGGCAATCTGTTCGAGAGTCGCGGGGTCGTTGGTTTTCTCGATATGCAGAACCGGGACACCATACTTTTCGGCCGCCGGTGACAGGTCGACGAAATCCGAATGCCGCGCGGACAGGCGCGGCGACAGGGTTACCAAAAGGGCCGGAACATGCCCGGCACCGCACATCGACATCAGGGCTGCAAGCGTGGTCTCGACGGCGCCGACAAGTACGATATTCACGCGTTCATCTCCTGCATGTCCTGGGCCAGCGGGCCATTCGAGTCCATCCATTTCCGGGCCGTCTCGATCCGGTCGTCGCGGCGGGGTTCGTTGTGCAGGGCCGCTCCGACCGTTTCGCCCAGAATCTGCAGGTCCAGCGCCAGTGACCGATGCGCCACGTACCATAGATCAAGGCTCAGCTTTTCACTGTTGCTGAGGTTGGTGTTGCCGCTGACCTGCGCCCACCCAGTCAGCCCCGGCCGAACGGAACATCGGTATTGTCCGGCGGGTCCGAAGTCTTCGATCGTTTCAGGCAGCAAGGGGCGAGGCCCAACCAGGGCCATTTTGTTCTGCAGGATCAGAACGAGTTGCGGGATCTCGTCGAGCCTCAGGCGTCGGATCATTGCCGTTGCGCGCGTCTGGCGATCCGCATCGGGGTGCAACGATCCATCCGCCGCGCGTGTCTCTTTCATGCTGCGCAGTTTGTAGAGCCGGAAATTGCGACCCTGTCGTCCGGCTCGGATTTGTGAAAACATCAAGGGACGGCCGATGGACAAAAGCACCACGACGCACGCAATGACAAAGAAGGGAAGCGCGAGCAGGCCCAGCAGCAGGCAGATCAGGATTTCAAGCAACCGGTTCACAAATCAAATCCAACTCGCAACACGCGGGGTCCCGCGACACACAAAAAATCAACCAATACAAAGGGACGCGACACGCCACCCGAGCAACCGCGACTGAAATACCGACAACCCGGGTCGACAAGCGGCGATGCAGCAAGATTGGTCGAAACGGATTCTGTTTGCAAGCCGTCGATGCCGCCGCGGGATGCGGGGGCTGAGAATGCTGGGCTGACTAGACGCTGACGCTGATTTGGCTTCTGTATTGCGTCAACGATTCGAGCCAAAGCTGTGAACTGTTGCCAGTCAGGAAAAGCAGGAGCCAGAGCCGCGGTGTGATTGCCGCGAAACTAGGCGGGGTGTTCTGATCGGGTGTTTCGCCCAAAACACCCAGCCTTCGGGCTGCATTCACAGGGGGTTGCGACTGCGGCCGACGCGGTGGCCCAGGCGCTGACAGGTCAGTGTCGACAGGAAAGCCAGCGCCAAAGGCGACGCGCCATTGGCTTTGCTTGTCAGCCTGAGGCCAAGCGCCTATGATTTGCCGAGCGGGATCGTTTCTGTCCCGCCGATGACCGAAATTGCTTTTGACGACCGACTTGCGCTGTGGGTGCGGTTTGTGTTTTCGAGATTTGAGTATCGTGCCCGGCACCCACGCCCGGCTTGTTGGTGTTTAAGAGTTGGGAGGCAAGGTTTTGCGCAGCTTCTTTCGAGTAATTCTGGCGACGCTGTTGTTTGCGCTGGCCGCTCTGCCGGCCCTGGCCGAAAGCTATCGCCTGCTGCCGCAGGATCGCCTGTCGGTTCGTGCCATGCGTTGGGACCCATTGTCCGCAAGTTACATGATTTGGGATGGCGTGTCCGGCGAGTTCGCTCTGGCCGGTGACGGAACGCTGATGTTTCCGCTGGTGGGACAGGTTGAGGCGGCCGGGCTGACCACGCTGGAACTGTCGCAGATGTTGGAGCTTGAGCTGAGCAGCCAGACCGGCATGGCCGAGCCGCCCAAGGTCGCGCTTGAAGTGATCAGCCATCTTCCGGTCTTTGTTCTTGGAGACGTCAATTCGCCGGGCGCTTATGCCTACCATCCCGGGATGACTGCCCAGCAGGTTCTGGCCCTTGCAGGTGGTCCGATCCGTCCTCCGATCCAGTTTGGGGCAAACAATGATTTTCAGATCATGCGGATGGGCGGCGAAATGCGGCTGCTCTCCACTCAGATCGATGAGTTGGAAGATGAGAGGCAGCGGCTGAAAGCTGACCTTGCGAGCCTGCAGGAAGAAGGGATTGAGACCGGCACCGACGCGGCGCCTGACGCTCCCGGAGGGCTCGAGGGTGAAATCCTCGAGGCGACAATGAACGCCCGCGAGGGTTTGGGTGAACGAATTCGGGATCTGCAGGAGATGCTCAAAGAGCAGATCTCGAGCCTGACCATCCAATTGGAGCTTCGCAAAACCCAGATCGAGAATGTCAGCCGGGAGTTGGAGAACCTGAACCAGCTCAAGGAAAAGGGTCTGACCGTATCGAACCGGGTGACGACCATGACCAATCTTCTGAACGATCTGGAATCCAAGCGTCTGGATCAGGAGGTTGCGCTGATGCTGGCTCGTCAGGAGCTGAACCGCGCCGAGCGCGACGAGTTGGAACTGGATGACAAGGCGCGCTCGGATGCTCTGGTCCAGTTGAACGCGGTCGAACGCGAGTTGGCCTCGCTTCGGACGCGTCTTGATACCGCGGCAAGCCTGCACGGAGAACTGGCTGCCGCTGGTTTGCTCAGCGACGATGATATCGCCAGTGAAGTTGTGATTGACTATATCGTCACACGGGCAGGTGGCACGGCGCCACGCAAGATGGACAGGACCGAGGCGGTTCAGCCCGGGGACACCATAGAAGTCGTACGAAGAACCATTGTCACGTCGAATTGAGTTTTCCGGCGCGGGGTTTGCCGGGTTTGTTTTTAATAGTCTGTTCGCAAGGTCACGAGTATTCCCATGTCTCTCCCTGACGGTCGTCCGGTCGACTTTCTGATTTTCGGTGCCGCGAAATGTGCAACCACCTGGTTGCAAAAGTCGCTGATGCAGACGCCGGCCATCCATATGCCGGGGCCCGAGTTGCATTTCTTTTCTCGGAATTATGCAAACGGATTGGACTGGTATCGTGACCAGTTCGGAGACTGCGATGGCGCAGATCTGATCGGTGAAAAATCGAATTCGTACCTGACTGAACCCCTGGCTGCGCAACGCATTCGGGAGCATTTCCCTGAAACTCGGTTGATCCTGCAGATGCGGGACCCGGTTCAGCGCGCCTATTCCGACTATTGCATGTTGTTCCGCCGCGGCGAGGTCTCGGGAAGGATCGAAGATTATCTGGATCCGGCGGTCGCGGCCGACCAGCGTTTTCTGTCCGATGGGCGATATGGCCACCATCTGAAGCGGTTCTACGACTTGTTCCCAGAGGACCAGATCCTGCTGTTGGCCTATGAGGATGTCCGCGTGAACCCTCATGGGAACCTGAAGAAGGTGGCCGGCCATATTGGATATGACGGACAGCTGGAGCCGCCGGTGCAGCAGAAAGTCAAAGATAAGAATACACCCATGGTGCCACTGTCGCTGCGTCGTATGCTGAAGCCGGTTCGAGCTGTTCTGGACCCTGTACGTCACACCTGGCCGGTACAGTCCATCCGAAACGCTGTCGCTCGAAAGGTGACCTACCCGGCCCTGTCGCCCGAGTTAGAGGCGAAGATGGCCGAGTTCTATGCGGCCGACGTGGAATGGCTTGCCCGCCGCAATCCGGGACTCTGCCGGAATTGGACGGTTTCGGATGCAGTTCACAGAAGCGAATCGCAGGCTATGTCATGATCGCAGGCGAAATTTGGTTTCCATTCAGGAAACAAAAGCACCTTAGGGCTTTGTGCGTGCACGATGAACCGAGGCTATCGGGCCCTGAGGATACAACAATTGAAACTGCGACGGCGGTCGTCTGCTGCAAAAAAAGGCATTTCTGTGATTTTATGGTGTCCAAGTGGTGGAAAGGGGATTTTGATACCCTTGTTGGTGTGGTAGCGTTGAAGACGTAGGTTCTTGGTCGGGACCGTGTGATGGGCCAGACCACGCGTAGTGTAACGAGTTGACGAGTTAACAGGGGGTTTAGTTCAGGGCGGAGGTTTCTAGGCGCCCGGAATCACGTGGGGGACTTTTAGCGAAGCAATGTGTTTTCCGGCCGGCGCCATGTGGTGTCGATCGGGAATTGAGGCTTTTTAGTGGTGGAGCGGGTGTGTTTGGCCCGTCTCATTTCAGTCGAGTGGTAAGTGGCAATTTTTGCCGGGGGTTCTTATGAGTATGTACGAGCAAGAGTTGGTTAAGCTCAAAAGTGGACCGGATGCAGACAGCACGATCGAACAGGATCGCGCCTTTGGAGACGTCCAGTCGAAGCTGCGACAGAAGCTGACCGAAATGAGCGCCAACCGGCGCTTGCTGATCGGAGATGTATTCGCATCCGCCGGAGCCGTGGCCGTGGCTGTCGTTCTGGCCAATGGTGGCATCGTTCCTGAACAGTTCGGGTCCGTTCTGTTGCCGTTGGTGGTGATGACCTGCCTAGTGGCATTGGCGGTTTTGCCGCTTTCCGGCATCTACAAACGCCACACGCGGTCGACTTCGCTGCGCGATGTCACGTTGATCGTCCGGGCTGCGGGTCTGTCGGTTGTTTTGCTTGCATTGCTGGGCGCTGCCCTGCCGGTTACCGCGCAAGTGCCGCTGGCGGTCTATGTCATTCAGTTCCTGCTGCTGGTGCCCGCCTTTGGTACCCTGCGCGTTCTGGCGCGCAGCACCGAGTTGACGAGCGATCCGGCGCGCCGTTGCCCGGATGCGTCCAACGGGAAAATCCCGGTTATTCTGGTCGGTACCGGCGCCAGCTGCGACCTGTTCGTGCGGTCTTTGCACAATCAGGAATCCAAGTATGAACCCGTCGGCATCATCGATGATGCGCGGAACACGCAAGGCCTGTATTTCCACGATGTGAAGATCATCGGATCACTGTTGGATGCAGACGCCGTCATCGAGCGTCTGAAGTACTATGACCAACTGCCGCAGCGCGTTCTATTGACCGAGCCCGTTACCCATTTTGAAAGTGATGGCATTCGCAAGCTGACTCGTTGGGCTGAAGCCAACAGCATTCCGGTATCGCGTCTGGCGGGACTCGAAGAACTTGGCACCGACAGCAACGGCATCCGGACCGTCAATCCTGAAGACATCCTGGACCGTCCGCAGAAAGCGGTCGAACGTTCGATGCTGCGCGAGATGTTCAAGGGCCGCCGCGTCCTGATCACCGGCGCCGGAGGGTCGATCGGTAGCGAGCTGACACGCCAGATCGCCTCGTTCGAGCCGGCCGAGCTGGTGATGATCGAGAACACGGAATACAACGCCTATTCCATTGACATGGATCTGGGTCAAAACTTCCCGGATGTCGCACGCCGGATCTACGTGGCCGACATTCGCAATGCGTCCCGCGTGAACGCGATCTTTGAACGTCATCGCCCCGAGTTGGTCTTCAATGCTGCTGCGCTGAAGCATGTGCCGATGGTTGAGCTGAACCCTTGCGAAGGCGTTCTGACCAACGTGATCGGAACCCGGAATGTTGCGGACGCGGCCCGCAATGTGGGTGCAATCGCCATGGTGCAAGTCTCGACGGACAAGGCCGTGAACAGCACCAGCGTCATGGGTGCAACCAAGCGCGTGGCCGAGTTCTACGTTCAGGCGCAGGACCGTGTGACAAACGAAACCGATGAGAAGACCCGGTTCTTCTCGGTTCGGTTCGGTAACGTGCTGGGGTCGTCCGGTTCGCTGATCCCGCTGTTCCAGCGCCAGATCTCGGAAGGTGGCCCGCTGACGGTGACTGATTCGAAGATGGAGCGGTACTTCATGACCATCCGTGAAGCCGTGCAGCTGACACTGGTTGCCGCCGCGCGGGGTCTGAACCTTGAAGACAGCCACGGCGAGATTTTCGTTCTGGATATGGGTCGGCCGGTCAAGATCGTGGACCTGGCCGAGCGCATGATCCGTCTGGCCGGCCTCGAGCCCTATCAGGACATCGACATCAAATTCATCGGTATCCGTCAGGGTGAAAAGCTGTACGAAGAGCTGTTCGACGTGACCGAAGAGCGTCGCGAAAGCGGTATTCCTGGCGTTTCCTCTGCAATTCCCGAAGGCGTCTCTGCCGCGCGTTTGCGGGCGCTGATCCTCAAGCTGGAACAGGCTGCTCAGGACGGCAATGATCTTGGGGTCAAAAAGCTGCTCAAGGATCTGGTGCCGGGTTACGGTGCAAACGGTCTGCGCCCGATCGATGGCAAAGAGCTGGCCGCGCGTACCGGCAAGCCGCAAATCAAACCTGTGCCGACGCCCAAGCGGATTGCAAACTTCGCACCGCAGAAAAACCTGGAGACGATTAACGCCGGTCGCTAAAATTTTGTCAAAAGTACATTTAAGTAAGCGGCATTTTCAACCGCGGGTTACGATTTCAAAAGGGCTCTTCGGAGCATATCGTTGATGTTTATTTGCGACCTTGGCGGGCCCGTCCCAACGGGCAAAGCGAGAGGGATATGACGGCTGAGGCCGAACATATGCGTGACCGGGCCGTTTCTCAGGCCGGGTCTGGTCGTCGTCGCGCGGTGCTGTGGCTCTTGTTTGGGGGGCTGCTGGCCGTGATGTTGGCGGCTCTGTTCGGCCGGATCATGTCGTTTGGTTTGCGTCGGGACGAACTGATGTTCGTGGCACCGGCAGAATTGTTGGGCCAATGGCGCCTGTACCAGGACTTCTTCTACAATCACGTTCCGGATTCGGCGTGGTATTTCCGCGGTCTCTATTTGATCACGGGTCAGGAGGGTCTGCTGGGCTCAGCGCGCCTTGGTGTGTTTCTTGGCTGGATTGCGTTGATCGGCGGTACCGGTTGGGTGACCTGGCGCCTGTCCGGATCGGCTCTGCTTGCGGCATTCTTCATCACGGTCTTGATGGTTGACGGAACACTTCTGGCCCAGGCCGGAATGGCCGCAAGCAACAACCTGCTACCATTGCCCTTCGTCGTATGGGGTGTCGGGGGTTTTCTGCTGGAAACCCAGCGCGACCATCCGCGGCCAGTTGTTTTTGTACTGATTGGAGTCTGCCTGTCGATCGCCGCGGGGATGAAAGTCAGCGCGGTGGTTTTCATTCCGCCCGTCGCGATTGCCACTTTTCTGATGCCGGGGCATATGGCGTTTGCAGAACGTGTTCGACGGGTGACCCTGCCGATGCTGGCGGGTGGGCTGCTGGGGGCCTTGCCGCTGTTCTGGTACATGGCCGTTGATCCCGCGGTTTTCATCGCGCATGTCCTCAAGTTCCATACGGGTCCGCACGTGGCCTACTGGCAGGCCAACGCCGCCTCTGAACCCGATCTGGCTCTGGGCCTTGGGGGCAAAGTTCAGTTGGCCTATTCGGTCTGGTTGGGTGGAGCGGCACTGGTTTGCCTGTTCGTTGTTGCCTATCTGACAGTTTTGGCCAGATCGGGCGGCATGCTGCTCTCCGAGCTCGGCGCGGTTCTGTTGGTTTTGGTTCTGATCGCCGTGACAGCCGCGTTCAGCTTTGTACCTTCGCCCGGGTTTCCGCAGTACTACATTCAGCCCTTGGTCATGATCCCTCTGCTGGGCGCATTGGTCTTCCGAAAGGTCGGGTCAGAGCAGCGCTCGCAGGTCACCCCGGTCCTTGCGGCCGGTTTCGTTCTGCTGGCAGTGCTTGGCGCGCCGCGCCTCGTTCCTGGTCTGGCAGCAGTGAGCGATCCCAGCGGCTTCACGACCACCCGAGTGGCGCAGGGTGCCGAGGCTTTGAAGACCGCACTTGCCGAGAGTGCCCATCCGGACGGACCCGTAGCGACGATCATGCCGATCTATCCGCTTGAAGCGCAACTGCCGGTCTATCCCGAACTGTCTACTGGCCCCTTTGCCTATCGGATCGCGCCTTACACGGAACCTGACTTGGCCTCGAAATACGTGATGGCGGATGCGGCCGGGTTGCAGGCAGTGTTTGATTCCAATCCTCCCTCCGCTTTCCTGCTGGGATATGATCCGGCTCTTGAGCAGCCATTGTTGCGCTATGCGGAAACAAACGGCTACCAGCCCGTGGAAATTTCGGGATTGGGCAACCGCTACGGGCAAGGTGTGGTATACTTGAAGCCATCGGGAGCAACGGAATGAGCCCAATTCGATCCGCGGTCTCTGGTGGTCGGTTCGTCAAGCGGCCGGTGTGAGGCCCACGCAGACATGCAGATTTTAGTAACAAGTATTTTGAGGGAGTGGCACGAATGAAAACGATACTGCTTGCTGGCGGTCTGGGGTCTCGGCTGGCCGAGGAAACAGTCTCGATCCCCAAGCCGATGGTCGAAATCGGCGGCCGGCCGATCATCGCGCGCGTCATGGATATCTACAGCCATTTCGGGCACCGCGATTTCGTCGTAGCCGCCGGATACAAGGCGCTTTTGCTCAAGCAGTTCTTCGCGAATTACCACCTCATCGCCAACAATATCTCGGTCGCTCTGGATACGGGCGAGCTCAAGCTGGTGCCTTCGGCGCCCGGCGGTTGGAACGTATCGGTGGTCGATACCGGGGCTCATACCATGACAAGCGGGCGCATCCGGCGTCTGAAGGAATGGCTGGATCCGGGCGAGACCTTCATGTGCACTTATTCTGATGGCCTGGGGAGCATCGACATCAACGCGCTGATCGATTTTCACAAGTCGCACGGCAAGCTGGCGACTGTCACGGCGGTTCAGCCGCCAGCGCGTTTCGGCAACATCGAGTTAAAGGGCGACCGCGTGGATGCGTTCACCGAAAAGGTGCGCCGCCGCGAAACCTGGATCAACGGTGGGTATTTCGTATTCGAGCCGGGGGTCATGGATTACATGGTCGACGATATGGAGCCGCTGGAACAGTCGCCGCTGTCTCAGATGGCCCGCGACGGTGAACTGATGGCCTATCGCCACGAGGGTTTCTGGCATCCGATGGATACGATCCGTGACCGCAACGCGTTGGAGGCCCTCTGCGAGGATGATACGCCGCCTTGGCTGCAATTTGATGCCAAGCCCTCCTCTGATTACCCCGCCATAGCGATCTGAGGAACCAATGACTGGTCAGTCCGATCAGATCTTCGGCGGTCAATTCACCGGCCGCCGGGTGCTTGTGACAGGGCATAGCGGGTTCAAGGGCGGGTGGATTTCGACCTGGCTGAACCGGCTGGGTGCGCAGGTCACAGGCATTGCCTTGCCGCCCGAGCCCGGGCCTTCCTTCTATCAGGCGTGCGGACTTGATCGGACCGTGGACAGCCGCTTTGCCGATATCCGCGATCCGGCGGCCTTGGCACGGGCGACCGAGGGTCTGGATCCCGAAGTGGTGTTTCACATGGCTGCGCAACCTCTGGTGCGCAAATCCTACCGCGAACCGGCCGAGACATTTGCGACCAATGTCCAAGGTACGGTCAACGTTCTGGAGGCCGTGCGTCGAATGCCATCGCTGAAGGCCGTGGTCGTGATCACCAGCGACAAGTGTTATGACAATCGGGAATGGCTGTGGGGTTATCGCGAAAACGACCCTTTGGGCGGGAAGGATCCGTACAGTGCCTCCAAGGCGGCAACCGAGCTTGTGGCTCAGTCCTATGCGCATTCTTTCTTTTCTGACGCGAATGGCCCTCAGCTTTCGACGGTTCGGGCGGGAAATGTCTTTGGCGGAGGAGACTGGGGCGAAGACCGGTTGATACCGGACATCATTCGAGCATGGAATGATGGCCAGCCGGTGACCATCAGAAACCCGGATAGCGTTCGGCCATGGCAGCATGTGCTGGAGCCGGTCGCAGGGTATTTGCTGCTGGCCCAGAAGATTCTGAGCGACGGACAGCGTTTTGCCGGGGCATGGAATTTCGGGCCAAACGTTTCGGGCACCGTCAATGTCCGGGATCTGGCGGATATGATGTGGCGCGCCTGGGGGGCAGGCGCGCCCGGGTTCCGGTTCCCGGATGAGTCCGCAACGGCGCCCCACGAAGCTGGCATACTTCGGTTGGACAGCACCAAGGCGCAGACCCGTTTGGGCTGGCGGCCTCGGCTTGAACTGTCTCAAGCCGTTGAACTGACAACCGACTGGTACAAGGCCCACGCAACGGGCGACGACATGGGTAAGGTCACCCAGTCGCAGATCGCCGCGTACCAAGACCTCATGTCCGGCACGGGTTGCGACCAAACCGGGCTGGCCGCACAGTAGATTTTCAGGAGATTATTTGATGAGAGTGAATTACGGACAGACAGTCCACGGCCAGGACGAGATCGACGCCGTCGTCGAGGTTCTGAAAACATCCACCCAAATGGGACCCAAAGTCCGGGAGATGCAGCAGAAAGTTGCCGCGCTGTTTTCGAAGGCACATGGGATCATGGTCAATTCCGGGTCCTCGGCGAACTATCTGGCCGTCGAAATCCTGGATCTTCCCAAAGGATCCGAGGTGATCACCCCGGCATTGACGTTTGCCACCACGGTCGCTCCGCTGGTGCGGCAAGGGCTTGTGCCCGCATTCGTTGATGCGGCCGAGGGAACCTACAACATAGATGTCGAACAGATCGAGCGGATGATTTCGCCCAAGACCTCGGCGATGATGATCCCCTCGTTGATTGGCAACCTCCCGGACTGGCGTCGGATCCGGGAACTGGCCGACGCACATGGCCTGAAGGTCATCGAAGACAGCGCCGACACATTGGGTGCCACGATCGACGGTACCAGCACGGGCGTCTGGTCGGATGTTTCGACCACCAGCTTCTACGGCAGCCATGTCATCAACGGCGCAGGAAATGGCGGAATGCTGTGCGTCAATGATGACGAGTTGGCACGCAAGGCATTGCTGATGCGGTCGTGGGGCCGCAGCTCGTCGCTGTTCGTCGAATCCGAGGCAATCGAGAACCGCTTCAACGTTCAGCTGGATGGGATCGAATATGATGCCAAGTTCCTGTTTGAGGCGCTCGGCTACAATCTTGAACCGTCCGAGATCAGCGCCGCTTTCGGCCTGGTGCAACTGGGCAAGCTTGAGAACAACATTCGGGTCCGCGAGGAAGCCTTTGCAGCCCATCGCGCGTTCTTTGCGCAATATGAGGAATGGTTCATTCTGCCCGAACAGCTGCCGGGCGCACGCACCGGATGGCTGGCGTTTCCGCTGACTCTGCGAGAAGGCGCTCCGTTTACCCGTCGCGAGATGCAGATTTTCCTGGAGAAGGCGGACATCCAGACCCGGCCGGTCTTTACCGGCAACATTTTGCGCCAGCCGGCCATGAAAGATGTTGAGTATCGTGCGGATACCGCAGGTTATCCCGTGTCCGATGCCGTGATGCGCGGCGGCATTCTGTTGGCATGCCATCACGGGCTGACTCAGGCTCATATCGACTATATGCATGAAAAGACGCAGGAATTCCTCAAGCCGTATATGACCGGGATGCCGCGCAAGGCGTCTTGATCCGAGGTCTTCCAGTGGCCGCTTTCCGTCTGCGGTTGGTGGGTGCGGAGTGATCGGTGTTGGCGCAACTATCCCAATGGTCCCAAATTCCATAGTATCGAAGGGACCGGCCAGGGCGCAGGAATGAAACTGATGACAACTGATCATGATACGGGTGACCCGCAAAGCGCGGTTTTCACCAATCCGGCCCAGAACATGGCCGGGGGCGGTTTGTCATGACGAGGCGCGTTCTGATCACCGGGGCCGGAGGGTTCATCGGACAGCATCTGCTCCGAGCCTGTTTGGACAGGGGGCATCAGGTCGTGGCCTTGGTCCGACCCGGATTCCTCTCTGATGGAATGCCCGATGTCGAACTGCAGCGTGTCGACCTGAGCGACAGGGATGCTTTGCGCCGCGTGTTTGACATGTCCCGGCCAGAGGTTGTGTTTCATGCGGCGGCAAACACCCGGGTTGTAACGCGCCCCGGCCTCAAAGATGCCGAAGCCAGCGTGAGCGACAATCTTGTGCCATTGATGGCTGTGTTGGGCGCCGCTGCGACCTGCGACGCACCGCCGGATGTATTCATCCGTCTTGGAACCATTGCCGAATACGGTGAGGTTCCTTCTCCCTACACTGAAACCCAATGCGAAATGCCGCGCGACAGCTATGGGGCATCTATGCTGGCAGGGACCAAGTACTTGACCATGCTTCGGCCGCGCCTGCCATTCAAGGCTATGACGGCACGGCTTTCGCTGACTTATGGTCCGGGTCAGACCGGGCCCCAGTTGGTCCCGTATCTGATCCGCACGTTGCTGAACGGGGATGCCGCGCGCATCGGACGCCCCGATGATATCCGGGATTTTCTGCATGTCGGCGATGCCGTGCGTGCCCTTCTGATGTTGGCCGATGCACCGCGGGATGACGTTCCGCTGGTGAATGTCAGTACCGGAGTGGCTACTCGAGTCCGTGACGCGGCCGCGATCCTGGCTGAGCTGACCGGTTCCGGACCCGGTCAGCTCGACTATGCCGACCCGCCAAGTGAGCCGATGCACCTGGTCAACGATCCCGGACTTATCCATTCCCTTTATCCCTGGACCGCGCGGATCGGGTTGGAGGACGGCCTGCGGGATACAGTCGATTGGGCCATCTCTTTGGATGCGCGGAAGAACATGGCAGGACAAAACGCATGACGGTCATTTCCATTCTGATCCCCGCCTACAACGAGGAAGACAACGTCCGTATGGCCTATGAGCGCGTGCTGGCGGTGTTCGACAAACTGGATGGGTACGAGCCTGAAATCATCTTCACCGACAACCATTCCGAGGATCGGACGTTTGAAATCCTGTCCGAAATCGCGGGGGAGGATCCTCGGGTCCGTGTGATCCGCTTTGCGCGGAACATGGGGTACCAGGCTTCGGTTCTGACAGCATACAGGTCGGCGACCGGGGCCTGCGCGGTGCAGCTCGATTGCGATATGCAGGACCCGCCCGAGTTGATCCCTCAGATGTTGGATCTGTGGCGGCAGGGGAATCAGGTCGTCTATGGTATTCGCCGCAGCCTGCCCGATGGCCCTGTCGTTGCCGCTGCACGGCGGGGGTTCTATGCACTGATCGACTTGATCAGCAACGATAATCTGCCGCGAAACGCGGGTGAGTTTCGTCTGACTGACAGGCGGATATTGGACGAATTGCGCCGGGTTGATGACCGCTCGCCCTATGTTCGTGGACTGATCAGCGGCATGGGGTTTTCGCAGGTCGGATTCGAATATGATCGCGCGGCCCGGACAGCGGGTGAATCCAAGTTTCCGGTCCGGGCGATGTTGGCGCTGGCTGTGGACGGGTTGATCAACCATTCCCTGCTCCCGCTGCGCCTGGCTTCGCTGATCAGCCTTACAGTAGGGCTGTCGATGTTCCTGTTGATGATCGGCTACCTTGTCGGCAAGCTGTTCTTTGGCCAGGATTGGCCCGCAGGTTTTGCAACCACGACAATCCTGCTGCTCTTGTCGATGACCCTGAATGCGATGTTCCTTGGCATCCTTGGGGAATATGTCGGCCGGATTTTTCTGCAGGCCAAAAACCTTAACCAGCCCGTGGTCGAAACCGAGTTGAATGGCCCGGTGGAACAATTGAACACGTCTGGGAAACAGAACCGTGCCGACAGCACGCAAATGGTGGAGCGGGCGCAGTGAAGATACTGATCGTTCAGGGTGGGTTCGGAGCTGGCGGTGCCGAAAAGATCGTCTCGGTTCTTGCAGCCCATCGGATCGGCCTTGGCGATCAGGTCTCGGTTGCGGGCATGACCATGCCCGAGGACGGGTCGTATTTTTCTTTCCCTGACGGCGTCAGCCTGCTGGTAGCCGAAGGCGGAAACGACGGGTTCAGGGGGCTGAAACAGCTGGCCCGCCTGCGCCGGATTCGTCGCTTCATCCGGGACGAGAACCCCGACGTGGTGGTATCCTTTCTGACTAAAATCAATGTCCTGACGCTCGCTGCAGCCCTGGGGCGGGATGTTCCGGTGATCGTTTCAGAGCGGAACAACCCGATCGTGCAAAACGCCAACCCTGTCTGGCGCCACGCTCAAAACATCCTTGGACATCGAGCCAGCACCGTGGTCATGCAGACTGAGCGGGTGCGCCAGGACCTGCCGCCATCATTGCGGAGCAAGGCGCGGGTCATTCCAAATCCCTGTGCGCCAATCGATGGTGCAGCCACGCTCCTTGGCTCGGGTGGCAATCGGCTGGTCGCGGTGGGGCGATTGGATCCGCAAAAGGGGTTCGATCTGTTGATCGACGCAATGTCGGAAATCATCCAGAACAACCCGGACGCGCGCCTGACGATTTTCGGGGAAGGCCCGGAACGTGCCGCGCTCGAGGCGCAGAGGGACCGGTTGGGTCTGCAGGACGTCATCTCCCTGCCGGGCGCAAGCGACACACCCGGAGCGTGGATGGATGGCGCAGACATACTGGTGTTTTCCTCCCGCTTCGAGGGGTTTCCCAATGTGGTGGCAGAGGCGACCGTCGCAGGCTTGCCGGTTGTGTCTTTTGATTGCCCCTACGGACCACGAGAATTGATCCGACACGGTGAGAATGGATTGCTTGTTGCGCCTGAAGACACGGAGGAACTGGCCCGCGCAGTGCTGCAGCTGAGCGACGATCCGGAATTGCTGGACAAGATGCGTCAAGGATACCAACACAACAGGGACTGGCTGGCTCCCGGCAGTATTCTTGAGAAATGGGACCGGATCATTGCCGATGCCGCTCATCGCAGGGTTGGAGCGGGGGTCGAACATGGCCATAGCAGCTGCCGCCGGGAAAGTTGAACCAAACCAGGCGGGCCGCAGCGCCTGCTCTGCCATCAGGAGTTGGCATTGTTGCAAAAGTTGAAACCGCAGGTCTCCCTCCCCACGCGGGCGCGACCACGGATCGTGGTTGTCGCCAATCTGACTGCGTCTTTGCTGAATTTTCGCTATGACCTGCTGAAGGAGTTGTCGGAGCGGGCTGAGGTCGTCGCCTGCGGTCCCGAGCGCCATGAAGCGACGGAAACTGCGCTCGCAGAAATCGGTGTGGAGTTCGTGCAGTTTCCGCTGTCACGTGCCGGGATGAACCCGGTTGAGGACATGCGCACGCTGCGTGCTCTTGTGCGCGTTTTTAAGGAATTCAAACCCGACATTGTCTTTGCCTACACCATGAAGCCAATCATCTATGGTTGCCTGGCTGCAAAATGGGCGGGAGTGGACCGGATCTATGCCATGAACACCGGGTTGGGCTATGTCTACAGCACCCATGGCCTGACTTTTCGGAGGCGTGCGGTTCGCGCTGTGTCATCGGTTCTGTATCGTATTGCGCTGAAAGGTGTGGACGAGGTGCTGGTCTACAACCGCGCAGATGCCGAAGAGTTCCGAGAAAGGCGCCTTGTTGCACCAGATGCCAAGCTCAGCATCGTGCCCGGGTCTGGTGTAAATCTGGATCGCTACGGATTTACCGATCCGCCAGCTGGGCCGCCTGTATTTCTGATGATCTCGCGCCTGCTGCGCGAGAAGGGCGTGTTTGATTTCGTTCAGGCTGCCCGTTTACTGAAAGAAACGCACCCCCAAGCAAGATGCCAATTGCTTGGTCCGATGGACGCCAACCCGGATTCCATCGGCCAAAGCGAGATCGACGAATGGACGCGCGAAGGCGTGATCGAATACTTGGGAGAAACTTCGGACGTCCGGCCCTATCTGACGGCGTGTTCGGTCTTTGTGCTGCCGTCGGCCTACCGCGAAGGGGTACCGCGCACGATTCTCGAGGCGATGTCCGCGGGGCGGGCTGTCATCACGTCGGATGCGCCGGGTTGCGCTGATCCGGTCATCAGCGGCGAGACTGGCTACGTCGTGCCGGTCCGGAACCCCGAGGCCCTGAGCCGCGCCATGGCCTCGTTTGTCGAGAGTCCTGATCTGGTGGCCCGAATGGGTCAGGCATCGCGGAAACGTGCCGAGGATTCGTTCGACGTCCGTCGGATCAATTCGATCCTTCTCGGCAAGATGGGATTTTCGGCCAATACCCGAGAGGATAAGGCAAATTGAGGGTTGGGTGGCTCTGCCAAGCATTTGTTATTTAATGATAAACGGGAATATTTGAGAGAATTCGCAGAAACTACGGGAAACCCCTAATTCCCAGGCCGCCTGAGACTGGCTAACCTTATTTCAACAACGAAATTCGACCGGTGGGGCCGTCGGCCCGACCACTCACTCGACAAATGACCAGCATATGGGGTGCTGGTCATTTTGTTTTTTTGGGGGGCAGAAAAGCGCAGTTCAGACTGCGGTTATGGTCGAAGGCAGCTGATACCCGAACTGACCTAAATCGAGGCCAGTCAAGGATTGGAGTTCAGCGTTGGAGTCAGCAAAGGCACCGTCAAATCGGGACTGAATTTTGCCGATCAGCCGGTTTTTGAGCATCTGATCCAGCTTGTCGGGAAAGATGCGCCCGATCGGTCGGTTCAATTTTCCGAATCTGCGCGTTGCGTTCGGAAATGGCAACAATGCGCCCTTGCTCAGTTGGTTGTCGCTGAGTGTGAAATTAACAAATCGCTGCAGAATCTGAAAACACTCCGATCTCTTCTCGTTCGTGACTTCAAATTCGCGCTTCTTGTGCTCGACGCCGACGAAATTGCACAGGGTTTCCACAAAAGAATCCGGCTCGGAAATGAACTGTTCGTAGGCCAATCCAAGCACACGATCCTTGCCGAACTTGTCCTGGTAGAATTTGAACAAGCGGTGGTACCGGTAGAACTCCTCCGAGAACATCGGCGCGCGTCGCAGGTTCGGTTCAGGTTCGGACAGATATGTCTTCAGCGATCCGTGGCCGCCATCGGTGATGTACTGGCTGTACATCGACAGGATCGACGACAGTTGCTCGCGGAATACGACCAGGATGTAGGCGTCGGGAAAAGTGCGTTTCAGACGGTCGGCAATGATGGTGCTGTCGAACCCGCCGCTGGCGGGGTAACCCGAGAATCTCTCGTGAGAGAACACCGGAACCTGCCCGTTATCCTGCGATTTTTTCAGGAAACTCTCGTACATCTCGCGAGTTTCTCCGGGATCATAGGTCATCGGCTGCGGCAGTACGATCCGGTTTGAAAGAATGTATTTGCGATCGCCATGCGGAGTCGCGAACGGTGCGTCCGGCGCCGAGAACAGCTGCTGTTGCAGGGACGACGTAGCGGTTTTGTGATAGCCGATATGGACAAGAACGGGTGCACGGGTCATGACGGGGTATTCAGCCTTCGGACCGAGTATTTTCGGTCTGGCTTCGGGCGCGGTCGGCATCCGAGCCGGACCGGTTGGCACACCGACAGGTGTTCCGAACAAGAATTGGTTTCTGTCGCAACTTCAAAAGCCCTTTCAACAATCAGTACTGGATTCAATCGGCAAACTGCGCTTTCGTAAAACGATATAATCCAAGACAACTAAATGATAGGAACGGAAACAACCGGAAACATGACTTAACCCGCCACAAATTTTGGAAACGTATTGAATTGTACCGAGTGCATGGGTGAATTGATGACCCGCTTCCTGAACACTGCGTGGATAGCGCCGCGTGGTTTCGCGTGAACCGATGAGTGAGCCAAGCTCGAAGCCGCTGTTGAAGCGGCTGGCCAAGAACATGTCATGGATGTTTTTGTCGCAGATTTTGGTTGGTCTGTTCGGTTTGGCCAGCCTCATCTTTACGGCTCGCGCAATCGGGCCGGCTGCGGTTGGGATTCTGGCGCTGGTGGACGCGTACATTCAGGTGATGGACAGGTTGTTCCGGCTCGAGCCATGGCAGGCAACCATCAAGTACGGCAGCGAGGCTCTGATCGAAGAGGATCCGAACAGATTCCGACAATTGATCAAGATGTCTGTGGTGACCGATTGCCTTGGCGGGTTGCTGGCTGGTTTGGTGGCGATAATGCTGGCGCCAAAGTTTGCTCCGTTCATCGGGCTGTCTGAACCTGAAGGCGCGTCCTATATCACGCTTGTTGCCTTTGGGTTGTTTCTATCGCTCCGACCAACCGGCATTGGAGTTCTTCGAATTTTCGACCGGTTCGACGTGCTGGCGATCTCGGACATGGTAATCGCCGGCCTTCGGCTTGTCGGAGTCATCATCGCCTTTCTGCTGGACTTGGGCATCTGGGCATTTGTGGCTTTGTTGCTGATGCATCAGATCCTGACCGGGCTGGTTGCGTTCTTTCTGGCTTTGGCCGAATTAAAGAAACGCAACTTGCACAGGTTTTTGTCCCAGCCGCTGCGGCAGGCTTTTGCCCATAATCCCGGGTATCTGCGGTTCCTTTGGAACTCGAATTTCAACGTGATCCTGCGGCAATCGACTCAGCGGCTGGACATTCTTGTCGTCGGCGCCTTGCTGGACGTGACATCGGTGGGCTTCTATCAGGTGGGCAAGCGCATCATGGCCAATGTTGTTCGGATTGGCGGCCCCGTCAGGCAAGTCCTGTACCCCGAGATGACCCGCCTATGGGCCGTCGGCGATTTCGGCCGGTTCTGGCGTCTTGTACGGCTGGTGTCGCTCTCGGTTTGCGGGGTGTCGATCCTGGTCTCCATTCCGTTGGCGCTGAAGATGCCAGAGTTGGCCGTTCTGCTGTTCGGGCCAGAGTTCCGTGGCGCAGCGCCCGTCATGACGATCTTGATGTATGCCGCGATCGTGTATCTGGGGGGCTTGGTGTTGAACCCCGCCTTGCTGAGCATGGGGCTGGACAGCGCGCTTGTGCGCACGACGATTGTTGCGACGGTGATCTTTACGGCCTCATTTCTGCCGTTGCTGTATTGGATGGGGATCGAGGGGATTGCCCTGGCCCATTTGTTGTTCAATGTGATCTGGACGGTGGGCTGCATATTCGCCATCCGGTCTTATCTGGCCAGAAAACACGAAACATGATGGGTTGGTGATCTTCCGGCCCTGTCCCTAAATTCCTTGAGTCACGAGTATTTTGAGACCATCCATGCCAAGACGTATTCTATTTCCCTTCGAAGGTGACACCGTTATTGGCGGCAGTCACGTGTCAGCCTTGAAACTTGCGGCGGCGTTGGACCGGTCGAAGTATGTGCCCCATATCCTGGTCCACTACGAGGCCGGCCCGGCGGCGGAGTATGCCCGATCGCTGGGATTGGACGTCGAAATCCTGCACGATCCCAGCCTAATGTCTCCGGGCGGGCTCAGCTATCCGCGCGATTGTGGCCCGGGGCGATACCTGACTTCTAGCGCATGGAGGCTGGCAAGTGTCCTAAAGCGCATCGATGCCGACATCGTTCACACAAACGAAGGTCGGATGCATGCCAACTGGGTGCTGCCGGCCCGTCTGGCGGGCAGGAAACACATCTGGCACCACCGGCAGGATCCGACCGCGTTCGGGATCAACAAACTGGCGCCGCTATTTTCCGACCACATTATCAGCGTTTCGCATTTTTCGAAGCCCAGCAACCCGGTGCGGTCGGTCGACAAGAAGTTCACCGTGATCCGCAGCCCATTTGATTTCAACCCTGACCCACCGGATAGGTCCGAAGCCCGAGCAGCCGTAATCGCCGAGATGGGATTGCCCGATGACGCGCTGCTTCTCGGGTATTTCGGAAACTTCGTCACGCGCAAGCGTCCCGACCATTTTGTAAGGGTCATCGCGGCTGTGCAAAATGCGATGCCCGACACTCCGGTGCATGGTCTTCTGTTCGGCAGCGCGGCCGAGCGGGACGAACCGTTGCGCCAGACCTGCCTTCGCATCGCAAATGAGGCGGGGATCAGCGAGCATATCCATATGATGGGTTTCCGACAGCCGATCGATGGGTACATGGCTGCAATGGATGCCAATCTGGTGACCGCTCTGGACGAACCGTTTGGCCGTACGTTGATCGAAGCGATGTATTTGGGAACTCCAGTCATCGCGACCCGTCACGGCGGCAACATCGAAGCGATCACGGACTGGGAAACCGGTGTGCTGGTCGACCCGGACGACCCTCAGGCATTCGTGGAACCTGTGCGCAAGTTGCATCAGGACAGAGCGTTGTTCGAGGAGATTTCACAAGCGTCAAAGAACTATGCCCGTGCAAATTTCGGCTTGGATATTCATGTGAACGGGGTTTGCGAGATCTATGATCGGTTGCTCGCTTGATAGCTTGTTCGGTCAACAGCGCGGGTTGTCGAATGTGTAATAGGTATTGCCCGCGACGAATCCATCCAACCCGACGTGGCGGGCATAATGTGCCAGATCCCGAGTTGTATTAATGAAGCCGGAGTTCTTGAAATTGAGCGAGGTGTTGCAGAGCACGCCCACCCCCGACACCGCCTTGAACGCGGCCAGAAGGTCGTAAAAATAGGGGTTCTGGTTGCGGTTGACTGTCTGTACCCGCGCCGAACCGTCGACATGGGTTACTGCGGCCAGGTCCGGATTGGTAACGCGGTAAAAGTCCATCATGTATGGCGAGGGCGCGCTGATGTCGAAGTGCAGTGCAGCATCCTCTTCCAGGCAAGACGGCGCCACTGGACTGTTGCTGGCCCGTCCCTTGATCCGGTTCAGTCGCGTACGTGTCTCCGGGGAAAACGGCGCGGTTAGGATCGACCGGTTTCCCAAAGCGCGCGGCCCAATCTCGCAATTGCCGCGGGTCCAGCCAATGATCTTTCCGTCCAGCAGGTCTTTGGCGATCGTGTTTAGGTTCAGTTCGGTTGCGGTCATGCCCTGCGTGTCGATGCGGTCGTCGCAGAAGGACTGGCCGGAATAGACCGACCATTCCAGTTTGGCTTGGCCGGTATAGTGGCGCATCGCGTCCACGGCGGTTCCGATAGCACATCCCGAGTCGCCGGTCGTCGGCGGTACGAAGACCTCACGGAACAGCCCGCTTTGCTTCCACGCGGTATTCCAGTGTCCATTCAGGCCACACCCGCCGGCGATCAGCAGCGGATGCTTTTCAGGCAGGTTCTGTTCCGCATAGTCGCGAAACTTCTGGAATATCGCTTTGGACAACTTGGTGGCCATGTTCTTCAGCTTTTGGCTGTCCGTTCCAATGTTGAAGAAGGGTGAATTCACATAATCGCTTTTGCGAAGTGCGTCGCCGCCCAGGTCCGAGGAAAGCACCCGGTTGATCAGTTCCGTCTCATCCGCATCTGGTGGACCGTCTTCGCCAAATGCGCAGGCTGCCATCAGGCGGCCGGGATCCTGTGGCCGGGGTGAGTTGCCCGTGACCGGAAAGTCGGGGTCGGCGAGGGCATTGAGAAACGCAAAGCGTGTGCCTGGGGCCGTCATCACCTGCCCTCGGTGATGAATGGTCAGGTCGCTGTCGATCTCGTAGAAATCTCCCAATGCGCCTTCCCACAGAAGTACATAACAGGGCTCGCCCTGACGAAAGGGGGAGATGGCATAGCTGCACCAGATATGCGCCCGTTCGTGAGTTGAAGAGTAATAATCGACCGACTTGCCAAAAAAGGTTCGTTTGCCAACTGTTTCAGACCCCGCGCCGATGCCGAAGTATCCGGCCCCCGAAGTTGTAACGTGGTCGGCCCCGTTGCTTGACCACCCGCTGAGGGCCAGAACATCAGGCAAATCTTTGAACCATAGACCCGCGTCAATGAACGTGTCGGGCGTAACCGGCGTAAACCGGGGGAAGCTGTTCTTTTCCGCCTCGTAGGAAAACAGCAGACGCCCGTCGGTGCTATCGACACCCGCAACTGTGCCGTCATGTCCAGATTTGAAAGACAGGATTTTCATGAATAGCCCTTCCTTCGACACATCACGGTCCAAAGACCAGGTGCCTCGCAAACAGATGTGACAGTCCGTCGGGTCAAAAATGCCGGGGCGCTGACGGATCGAATTAACCGCAAATCCATTCCACGAATACCAAAACAAATGCCACGATTAAGCCTAGCAGAAGCTCGGTGTTTGGGGGAACCCAAGTTCGCAACCGGCTGCCGTCGGGCTTAACGCAGTGGCTATTCGTGAACGAAAGAGCACTTTTGGCACGATTGTTCACTGGGTGGGTGTTGCGTACCCTGCGCAGTGCCCGGCACCAGACCTTTGCAACAGGCTGACAAGTCCGGTGAATCACACTTGCATGGCTTCCGGGTGGCCGTGAAAGGCTGAAATTTGATCGAGCAGCACCTTCATCCGGGTTGCACCTACCAGCCTCTGACCGTTAACGTGGCCGCGTTATCAGGCAAGTTTTTTGGCCAAGGGTGTTTTAGGTTATGTCAGTAATTTTGGGTTTGGCTACAATGAGCAACAGCGCCGCTGCGCTGTTCAAGGACGGCAAGCTGGTTGCCGCAATCGAAGAAGAGCGGCTGACGCGGGTCAAGAATGACGGGGCATTTCCCCATCAGTCGATCGCCGAAGTTCTGCGCATTGCCGGGCTGAAGTTCTCGGACATCGACGAGGTTGCGGTCTATTGGCAGCCGTGGCGTATGGTCGGCCGAGGTATGGGCACGATGCGCAAGATTTTGCAGCGACCCTCAGCCGCCAAAAGCGTAACGGCGCGGATCGGGGCACTGTTCGTGTCAGATGCCTCGTCGGACGAGTCACAGGACAGCGGCTGGATGGACCTGTTCCGCATCCGCAAGATCCTGACGGCTGTGCATGGTCCGGCTGATTTCAAGTTGCACTACATCAACCACCATCTGACCCATCAACTGTACGCCGAGGCGATGCGTGACTGGGACAGCTTCGTTTCCCTGTCCTATGACGGTGGAGGCGAGGAAAGCTCGACCATCGTGTCAGTTGTGCGGAACGGCAAGCGGGAAGGTCTGGCGGATCATCGCTGGCCAAACTCGCTGGGTCATTTCTACTCGACCTTCACCGGTTTTCTTGGCTTCAAGATGCTGGAAGGTGAATACAAGATGATGGGCTTGGCGCCGTATGGCAAACCCATCTATCGCGACGCCATCCTGCGCGAAATTCTGATCCTGGACGAAGACGGCGGTTACCGCGTGAACACCGCGCTGTGCGACTATCACTCAGCCCTGCGCGGTGAGTTCCATCCACGTATGGAAGAACTGTTCGGCACCCGGCGCGAGCCTGGCACTGCGCCGAACGAACGCCACGTGGACCTGGCGGCATCCGTGCAAGCAGCGTTCGAGGCAGCCCTGCACCATATTTTGGAACCGGTCCGCAAAGCCAATCCGGACCTGCGCAAATTGGTAATTTCCGGCGGCTGCGCGTTGAATGTCACGGCGAATGGAACGCTGATCGCGGATGGCACGTTTGACGAGGTCATCATTCCACCGGCTCCACATGATGCTGGCTGTGCAGTTGGCGCAGCGCTGGCCTGCATTCCGAGCGAGCAGGTCGATTTGCCCTCGGTCCGCAGCCCTTATCAGGGTGCCGATTGGGCGGATGCCGACATCACCGCTGCCTTGGATCAGTTTTGTGCGGAACCGCAGCAGGCCCTGCCTGTCGATCAGTTTCTGGACCGTGTGTCCGACCTGCTGGCCGAGGGCAAGATCATCGCCTGGTTCCAGGGGCGGGCAGAGTTTGGCCCGCGTGCCCTGGGTGCCCGATCCTTCCTTGCAGACCCACGCAAGGACAGCATTCGCGACGATCTGAACGTCAAGATCAAGAAACGTGAGCATTTCCGGCCCTTTGCGCCCAGCGTTGCAGAGGAGGCGGCCTCGACCTTTTTCGAGATCGATCAGACCAGCCCATACATGAACATCGTTGCTCGTGTGCGTGATGATCGGGCGGCAGACATTCCGGCGATCACCCATACTGACCAAACGGCACGCGTACATACGGTGTCGCAGTCGGCGAACCCGCTGTACCACGCCTTGTTGACCCGGTTTGGCGAAAAGACCGGAGTGCCTGTGTTGTTGAACACCTCGTTCAATATCCAGGAGCCCATCGTCTATTCGCCTCTGGATGCTTGCGCGACATTTGCGGCATCCGGAGTGGATGCGTTGGTGATCGGTGACTACGTCGTGCTGCGCGAAGCGCTGAAGGATGACAGCGCCCGGGCCCAAGCTGTCGCGTGACCCGGCTGTTTCTCAGCGTCGATTTCGAAGACTTTGCGCATGATCTGAAACGACTTCTGGGGGTCTGGGAAACCGGACCCCTCAGAGTTGAAGAGCTGTGGCAAAGCTTTGAAACCATTGATGGCTTCCTTCGCTCACATGGCGGATCGACGAGTTGCGCCGCAACGTTCTTCTGCACGGGGGTCGTGGCACGCGACGCGCCTGATCTGGTGGCCGAAATCGCAAAACGGGGCCACGAGGTTGCCTGCCATTACTATTTTCATGACAGCATGGACCTGCAGTCTGCGGAAACCATAGATCGTATGCTGGGTCAGGCGCGGCATGCTTTGGAAGAGGCCGGGAACACCTCTGTTCGAGGGTTTCGCGCCCCGCGCTTTCGATTGAACCGCGCAACGCCTGAACAGTACCGCCTGATTGAACGTCATTTCGACTACGACTGTTCGTCATTCTTCGCCTCGGCGCAGGAATGTGATCGGTTTTCCCGGGAAATGGGGCTGACCACGCTCCGGATCTTGCCGTTGTTCATGACGCCATTGGCGGTCAAGGGGCCGATGGTGCGTCTGGGAGGCAGCTATCTGAAGTTCATGACTTCGGATCTGGCGAGGAAACTGATCGAACGGTCCGAACAGGCCAGCATCCCGCCGCAAGTCTATCTGCATCCCTACGAGATCGTGGAACCTCAGTCATTCATGGTTTCAAGGGACGAGCTCGCGGCCTTGGGATCTGCCAAAGCCGCTTACTGGGCGTTGCGGCAGTCACAGTGGCTGAACTTTGGCGGCGCGCGACTTCTGCGCAAGGTCGAGGGTTTGATACCCGCAGGCGGCCTTGCGGGTCGGCTGGATCAGTTGATCGGAGAATAAAAAAGGGGCCGGTCAGTCGACCAGCCCCAGTCATTCGCGGAACCGAGGGATCAGTTCGACGCGGCCATCAGTTTGTCGTTGTGCTCGCGCAGCGAGTCCGAAACGATCGCGTACCATTCGCCGGATTCACGCATTTCGTTCAGGCCCTTGTTCAGCATGGCCAGGTACTGCTTGCCGAACGGGTTCGAACGGTGCGCAATGAAACGCAGCGACGACAGCGAGGTCACGAAGGGGTTCTCGATCAGGTCGTTCTGGTTCAGACCCATTTCAACCATGGTGTCCGAGAACAGCTGAACCTCGAAGGTTGCAACATCTGCAGTGCCGGTCAGAACGGCATCCAGGCATTCCCGCGCGGTGATAGGCTGCATCAAGGTGATGGTGTCGCCATTGATCAGACCTTGCTGTTCCAGATCGTGGATGAACCAGCCGTCCATGCGGCAGATGGTCGACCCTTTTAGCTCGTCAAAAGTGGTCGCATTGGCAAACTGGCTTTCGGGCAGGGTGTAGAAACCGACCACGATGTCATAGACCGGGACCGACGAGTCGAACTGCGTGCAGCGCACCTCGGTTTCCCAGGACCATTCGTAGCTGCGGTTGGTGCAGTCCGGCATGTTCCATGCCATCGACACGTCGAACGCGCCCAGCGGCAGAAGGGTTTCCAGGTGCGAGTTCCAGTCGTCAACAAAGCTGACCGAATAGTCGCGGGCGTTGCCGCCCCGCTGCAACGAGGTGGTTGCCAGACGCGGGATGATACCACCGCCATTCAGCGATTCATCTGCGAAGGGCGCCCAGCCGTTACCCGTGACCAGTTTGATCGGCGGCTCATAGACGCTCGAGCGTTTCACGCTTGCAGCGCGCTGCTCTTCCGCGGCGATGATTTCCTGCGCGCTGCGGCCATTCGGCAGGCTGCCGTCTTCACAGGGCAGGGCCAGAACGATGCCCGGCTCAAGCGAGTTCGGGTTGGTGATGACGTTGCGGTTTGCGTTGAAGATCGGCTGGTAGTTCGATGTGCCGTAGGCCGCGATGGCGATGGTTGCCATCGTGTCACCGTCCTGAACCGTATAGTTGGTACAGGCCTCCTGAGCGGCGGCGGCGCCGGCGCTGAGGGCGGTTGCTGCGGTGGCTGCCGCCACCAGTTTCTTCAGATTGATTTCAAACATGTCCACTTCCTCCAGACTTTTGTTTTGTCAGACCTTTCCGGCCCTTATCCGTTTTCCATTTGGTACCGCAGGGCGGTCGAGACGATGTCGCGCCATTCGCCCGATTGCTGCATGATCGCCAGACCCTGATTGAGCGTCTCGAGGATCGCTTCCCCATCCGGATTGTCCTTGTGGGTCATGACGTTGAGCGACTTGATCGCCGCCAGGTTGGGGTTTTCGATGATCTTGTGTTCATAGCCCAGCCGACCGATGGCCTCGACGGCCAGATGCGCTTCGATGGCGACCAGGTCAGCCCGCCCGTCCATGACTGCGTGGAAACACTCGTCCGGATCGACGGGGCGCAAGATGGTGATCGCAGGCTCATAAAGACCTACAGCGTCCATGTGCGAGGTTGACCAGCCCTCGGGGCGGCAGATCGTGGTGCCGACGAATTCCGCGTAGCTGAGCGAGGTTTCGTAGCCTGAGCCATCCTTCGCGAAGAACGTATCGACCACTTCATAGAACGGGTTCGAGAAGTTGTAGGTCTCGCACCGGTTCCGGTCGCTTTCCGAAAGTGTCTCGGCTTCTTCGCAATTCGGGCGCGACCAAGGGAACGTGGCATCGAAGGCCAGGGTGGGCATCAGCAGGTCCAGATGCGACGACCAGTCGTTCACGAACTGGATCTTGTAGGCCTGTTCCGGCGCCGCCCGCAGCATCGCGGTTTCGACTAGGTTCGTGTACAGACCGCGATTGGGCAGGGCTTCGTCCGTAAACGGCGCGTAGTTGCCCCCGGTGATCAGCAGCAACTGCCGGTCGCGGATCTCGGGGCGGGTGCCGTCACCGGCGTTGCGGATCAACGCGGCACCTTCTGCGCGGGCGGCCTCGATTTCCTTCTTCGCAGCGGCCTTGGCTTCGATGACAGCCTTGTCGCTGGCCTGCTGGGCCTCCGCAACGCGGGCTTCGGCCTCGGCGATGGCCTTGGCGGCACGTTCTTCCGCGGCCTTGACCAGTTCGGCTGCCATCTCGGCGGCCATGCGCTCGGCCTCGGTTTCCGGTTCAGGCGCGGCGCGGCCGACATCCTCGAGGCAGGGGAAGGTCAGAACGTCGCCGACGCGGATGATGTTGGGGTTGGACCCGATCGTGTCGCGGTTGGCGTCGTAGATGATGCGATAATCTTCGGTCGCATAGACCTTGATGGCCAGTTCACGCAGGCTGTCGCCGCGCTGGATCTCGTAGGTCGAGCATGCCTCTTGCGCCGAGGCTGCCCCCGTTGCTGCCGCCAGGGCAATGCTGGATATGATCAGGTGTGTTCTCATGGGTCCTGTTGCTTTGCTTTTGTTATTGTCGGGCCGTTTTGATGACGGCGATTGAAATGTTGTCCTGATCCGGATCACCTTTGGCGATCAGTGCCTTGAGGAGGCTGTCGGCGATGTCCTGAGAGAGGGCCGAAGCGTTGTCCTGAAGGATGGACTGGATGTCGTGGTTGCCCAAATACTGCAGCCCGTCACTGCCGAGGATGAGGATGTCATCGGTCGTCAGTTCCAGCGCGTCTTCGGGGCAGTCGACCTTGGGGATCGCCGCGCCCATGATGACCGAGGTCAGCTGGTTGCGGTCGGGATGGGACTGCGCTTCGGCTTCGGACAGCTCCCCTCGGGTTACCTGTGCGTCGATGACCGGTGCCATCGAGTGATCTTCGTTGATCTGAGACAGAACGCCGTTGCGGAACAGGTACAAAGGGCTGTCGCCGATCGAGATCCAGAACACTTTGTTGCCCAGCAGCATAACTCCCAGCAGGGTCGAGCCCATGTTGAAGCCTTGGTGCTGGTCGTCGCCATACCCCGCCACGGCCGCGTTGGCCTGCATTGCGGCCATGGGCAGCGCATCCAGCAGCGTATTCTCGGTCAATTCCGGATTTTCCAGAACTGCGTCGAGCACTTCGCACCAGGACTTGACCACCAGATCCGAAGCCACTTCGCCCGCGGCGTGACCGCCCATACCGTCTGCCACCACGACATAACCGGCGTTGGCGGCATCAAAGACCCGCGAGGCAACCGCGTCTTCCTGCGTGTCGCGCTGACCCTGATCCAGGATCAGTGCAATGTCATATGCCGGAGTAGCCAGCATCCGTTATGCGTCCCGCCAGTCGAAGTTTTCGTCACAGAAGGCCACGAACCGCAGCGATGTTTCGCTGATGCGGATCAGGTCGCCGCTGGACAGCGGCACGGTGCTGAGGACGGGTTTGCCGTTCAGGCGCACAAGGTTTGCCTTGCCGCCATGGCCCAGATAGCATTTGCGGTCTTCGGGGTCATAAGCAATGACGGCGTGGTTCGACCGTGAAATCCCGGTGTCGCCAAAATCCAATTGGATCGCCTGGTCATCGTTGCGGCCAATCTGCATCAGCCCTTCGGTCAGCGTGATGCTGGACCCCCGCCCGGGGCCACTGGTTACTGCCAGCCAACCGACCGGGAATGTCGCGCCTGCGGTTTCGCTCTTGGCCACCGGCTCGGCTGTTTCGATCAGTTCCTGCACATGTGTGTCAGGGCGCTCGAACCCGAGGAAGGTGGTCTTGACGCGCGACCGACGATCCGAGGCCGGCGCTTCGGCGACTTCCGGGGCGGCTTCGGGTTCTTCGGGCTCGGTGGCCACAGGTTCGGCATCTGCCGCTGCTTCGTCCGGGGCAGTTTCGATTGCAATGGGTTCCGGCAACTCGAACGGGGTCGGCGCCGAGGCCTCTTCCTCTTGGACTTCCTCCAGATCGGGTTCGGCAGTTTCGGCCATGACCGACTGGATGGTCTCTTCTTCTTCGGTTGCCGCAACGTGCAGCGTCACGACCTGTTCGGCTTCTTCCGGCGCTTCAGGCGCGGCTTCGGCTGTTTCTTCGTTCTCTGTTGCCTCTTCCACCGTCTGTTCGGTCTCGGCGAAATCGGGCATCTTCTCTTCAGGGATCAGCTCGTCGGTTTCCTCGTAGCTGTCCGTGCTCAGGTTTCCACCAGCCAGAGCCTGGCGCAGTGCATTGAAGTCCGCAATCGGCTCGGCCTTGTCTGTCGTTTCGACTTCGGCTTCTTTGGTTTTGCCGGCACCCTCGAGAAGCCGGCTGAGTGGGCTTTTGTATTTGAACATGGTGTCGACACCTTTTGACTACTTGCACGGGCTTAGGTGACCCGTGGGGCTGCTACGAACCTCTGCGCATGGCGCAGCGGCACTTATGAAGTTGGAAACCTGAAACACTCTTACCTTTCGCGGCGGGCCGGCCCCCACCAGGAGGGCCAAAACACGGCATCCTCCTCAGCAAACACAAACTGGCGGATCAAATACGTACCGGTATGATCACTCCTGCGCCAAAGGCATCACGGCGGTTGTTTCCGACCCGTTTCTAAGCACAACCAACCGTGCTTCGGGCTTGTTTTCGGAAACCAACGCGTTCAGCGCGGTATCCAGACTGTCGGCAGCAATCATCTCAGTTCCCGAGACAGTCTCGCGGACAAGAATGTCGCCGGTCTGCAGGCCGCCTGCCGTTGCGGCCGGTGCTCCGGCAACAACCGTCTGCCATTCGGGCAAATCGGCGCCGCGGGCTTCGAACGAGTAACCGTTGGTCAGCCCGAACTCGCGGATTGCGGGCAGGGCCAGGAGGCCGTTCTGCGCGCGGGTCTGTCCGATGGGGCGATACCGCGCCGCGACACGGATATAGCCGTCAGGGTCAACCTGAAGGTTGTCCAGAACCTGCGCGGCAAGCGTCGTTCCGGCGCGCACAGGGTTGCCGTTCAGGGTATAGATCGCCGCGCCTCGCTGCACCCATTCACCGATCGTGGACATGTCCTGGTCGGCGTCCACACCGGTGATGGCGATGATGTTTCCGGTCGAGGCGCGCCGTTGCGAGGTTGAGAACGGGATTTTGACATCCCAATGGGCATAGCTGACTTGGGTCTCGGCCAGATTGACAGGAGCGCTTGGTGCGACCGTCGCCACCTCCGCGGGTTCTTCGGGCCGAGCCACTTCTTCCTGTGTTTCCACCGCCAGCGGTGTAACAGCCGCTGCGGTCTGCTCGACAGGCTGGTCTTCTGCCACCTGCTGTTCTGTTTCGGTTGCTGCTGCGGTTTCTTCTGCCTTGGTTGCTTCGGGCGCGATCACTGGTTCGGCCGTCTGCGTTTCGGCAGGTTCGGCCGTCTCGGTGGGCGTCGCGGTCTGGATCGGTGTCGGGTCCGTCTCGGTCGAGCCGCCGGACATCACGAAGAAGCCACCAGCGGCCAAAATCGCGATTGCGGCGACACCCGCGATCAACTTGCCGTTGCCGCCCGATCCTTTTTGGACAACCGTGTCCACTGCCGCTGCGGGCTCGTCCTTCTGGGCAAAACTTGCCGGTCCGTCGTCGTTTTTTTCGCCATGCCCAAGAGCCAGATCGGAATTGCCGGCCAGCAGGGCTGTTACCACCGCTTCGGCGTTTTCGCTTTCGGCCTTGATGCGGGCCTTTTCGGCCTCTTCGTCCTTGCGGTCCAAGGCCACGATTACCGAAACGGGACGATAGGCAAAGCTGTCGAATTCGACACCGGGGCCGCGGAACATCCGCAACCAGTCCAGTGCGGATTGAAGGCGGTCGGTCGCGTGGACCTCCATGGCCTTGTCGATCGCCTCAAGGAAGCCATCCGGGTAACCCTGGAAGCGACTGGTCAGCGGCTGATAGGGATCTTTCTGGCCGTTGTTGAAGGCATTCAGGCGCGATTGGCCGTCGATCGGGCGCTCGCCGCTGATCGCGTGGTAGAGCGTTGCCGCCAACACATACAAGTCGCTGCTGGGACCCTGCTCCGAGCCGCGCACGTAGAACTCGTGCGGCGAGTACCCGTCTTTGATCACCCGAAGCGTCAACAGGGCCGCCGATTGGTTGGCAGCCTGTTCGCGCGCGGCGCCGAAATCGATCAGGATCGGTTCGCCGTTTTCGTCGATCAGGATGTTGTCGGGCGAAATGTCCCGATGCAGCATCCCGCTTTGGTGGATGAATGAAACCGCGGACAGCATCTTTTCGGTGACTTGGACGATAAAGTCCGGGCCGGTTTCGGTCTTGGGGTCCTCGATGTAATCCAGCAGATCGCATCCACGGATCAGGTCCATTGCGATATACGCAGTATCGTTGTCTTCGAAGACCTGGTGCACGTCGACGATATTGGGGTGGACCAGGCGGGCATGGTTGCGGGCTTCCTGAATGAACAGGTCGATGATCGCGCGCAGGTCGTCCTTGAAGGCCGGATCATTGGGTTCGACCAGGTCACCGTTGCGGCGGCACAAGGCACCCGGATAGCATTCCTTGATGACCACATCGCGTTCCAGGCTGTCACGCGCCAAATACGTGATGCCGAACCCGCCATTGCTGAGGAAGCGAAGAATTTCGTACTGGCCGCGCAGCAGTTTCGCGCCCGGTTGCAGACCTTGAATTTGAGGTTCGTCGTGCGATGCACCGACAGCCTGGTTGTGGTTCATTTCTTCCCGCCCATCATTCCAAAAACTTGCGGCCAAAATAACCGGGCAATCAGCCCGCGAACACACAACCAACACAACCGCAGGACACTTGAGAACGGTTAGACGTTTCAAATTTGACTTTAATGGGGCCGCCTCGTGGCTTCACTGAGAACGGTTTCGGACACAGATCAATATATTGATGCAAGGGCTGATAATGAACATATATGTAGTATCGCCCGGCGAACAAAAAGGATTCAGTCCGGGCGCCAGACGACCCATGGTCCACGGATTCGAAACAATGGAATCATGATTCCAGTGTTAACGATTCGCCGCGCCGCGGCTCAATCTTTGCGGGAATGACTCAGGTTCCGGTCTTCGGAGGGGCCGAAGCGACCGTGCTGCCGGCCCACGCCAAGTTGTCGCTGAGCTGCGCCAGTATGCTGATCGCATCCTTGAGCGGCCCTTCGCCGCTCTCGAATTGAAGCAGCAGAAGCAGGTCGGTTGCCTTTTCGAACTCGCCCGGAATCCAGTCGGCTTCGGGGTCGATCTCGGACCCGTTTTCCAGCCGTTCAGCAAAATCCTCGACAATTTCCTGACAGCTTTGCAGGAAGGCGGCCGGTTCGATGTCCGAACTGTCGCGCAGGTCCTCGTAAATGCTGGCGATCGCCGCCAGCCAGTCTTCTAGGATCGGGTTGTCCAGCGGCGGCAGCGCAGATTCCAGACTGGGCTGTACCGTTCTGGTGTCCGAGGCTGCGGCTTCGCCCGCGCCGGTCAATGTCTCCAAGAACGGCAGGAAGTCAGCGGCAAGGTCCTGCCGCGCGGCCTCCAGATCCGTTCGGCGGCGATGCGACGCAATTTCAAGCACCTTCTCCGCAAGGTTCTGGCCGCCGCAGGTTTCCCACAAGGCGAAGTCCGGTTCCGGCTCTTGCGCCATGGCGCGAACGGCAATCGGTGTCCCGATCGGTACGATCGCGCGGAACATGCCCGACTTCTCCTTCTCCAACCGCGACAGAACGCGATCGAGGGCGTCTCGGACAGGGGGCAGGTCCGTGTGAGTGACGGCCAGCAAGCTGTTGTCGCGCAGGTTTTGCGGGACCTGTGCCCACAAATGGCGCTCGGTTTCACGCCAGGCGTTGGTTCCGTTTGTGCACCAGATGGCGCAATCGACGAATTTCAACAAATCAAGCGTTTGTTTGTAAGTGTCGTCCAGCGCGCCCGAGCCAGGCAGGTCGAACAACGAGATTTCGCGCAGGGCAGGGGTGTTCAGTCCCACCGAAATGAAATCAGGATTGTCGGCCGCAGCCTTTTCCAGCGCGATGCCGGAATAAACCTTTGGCTCGCGATCCCACCACCCAACGGTCGTTTCAGGCGTGTCCGCATAGGTGACAATCACCAAAGGCAATTTCAGATGTTGCGGACCCGTGGGCAGGATGTCAGCTCCGGCGAGCATGTTGGCAAGACTGGACTTCCCGGCGCCGAATTCCCCGGCAAAACCGATTGAGACCGCGTTTGACAAACGCTCGGCGTGGGACTGTGCCCGCGCGCGCATGTCGTCCAGCTCGGGCGTGGACGGAAGGCGTTCGGTTGCGGTCAGAAAACGGTCAAGCTGACGCACTTCCGTCTCGGTTCCGGGAAATTCAATCACTCGGCGGCCTCCGCTTGTCGTTCGTCGCTGTGTTCAGCACCAAAGGTCGATTGCAATTCGTCCACGATCCGGCGTGCGCGGTCGAAATCGACCTGCGCCTGGGTGCGCTCACACGTCTCGCCCGTCGCGGTGCGGTTTTCAAGATGCCCGGCGAGCAGGGCCAGGAAATGGTCCAGAGCGGTGTTCAAGCGCTCCAGCAGGTTCTCGCGTGCGGTATCGATCAGATCATCTCCGATCATTTCGAATTCCTGCACGATCATGCGCTCGGCGCGAGAGACGACGGATTTCCGCGAAATCAGACGCGACAACCAGTTCACCCGCAACTCGACCGTAATCCCCCGGGTCAATGCGGTGGTGTCCGGACGGAACCAGCGCACGGCACTGGTGTTCATACGGCTGTCGGTCGGCTCCTGCCAGCCCGGCAGGGACCGCAGAGACGCGTTGGCCTGCATGTCGATGGAATAGAGTTCGCTGAGCATCCGCTGGCGAATGACCTGAGTCGCACCCTGCACCAGTTCGCGCATGCGTTCGCGCAACGGCGTAAAGTTCAGTTCGGTTGCGCCACCTTTGGCAAGCAACGGGGATTGCCCGTCGGGTCCGCGCACAACCGATACGACGGCTTCGGCCACGGTGTCGTCCATCACACCACGCAAGTTGGCCAGAACATCATCCATGTCGCGGGTGATTTCCGCGGTTTTGTCCGATACCAGCTTGCGCAACTCGGCGAGGGTCTTGTCATTCTCGCCAGCCGCATCGTCCGAAGGTTGGCCATCTTCTTCCAGCGCGCGGAGGCGGGCCTTGCTGCGCTCCAGCTCGCCCTGAGCAAAGCCGTTCAGATGTTGCCACGCCATACGCAGTTGTTCGTTGCGCGGGCCGTCGGTCAGCGCGGTGGTGACATGTCGGCGCAGGTCGGGCAAGCCCGAGGCGATCATCGCAGCATACCGCAGAACCGCCTCGCGACTGATGGGGCCGGGGCCACGTTTTATCTCTTCGACGCCGGCAAGGTACTGCTTCATCTGTTCGGGATGCGCCCGCAGCCAGGCGAGGATGTGATCGTGGTTGACGCCGGTTTCGTCCCCGGTCAGTGCGTAATGCGCCCACTGAGCGCTGCCCATCAGAACGTCGATGCTGGACTTCCCCAGCGCCTTTTCCAACCCGTCCAAAACGTCGGCGCGTACTTTCGCCGCGTCTTCCGCACCGCCGCCCAATTCGTCGACCCGGTTGATGAAAACCACGATCTGACCCAGCTCAAGCGCCTGCATCAGCCGGAACAGTTTCAAATCGGCGCGCGACAGGGCCTGGTGCGCGGACAGAACCACGACGAAAAAGTCGGATTCCTTGAGGTACTGGCGCGAGATTTCTTCGCGGATCAACAGCGGATCATTGACGCCGGGCGTGTCGGTCACGGTCAGCGGGAACGGGAAATGGCCCAGATCAAAATACACCTCGGCCTTGCGGGTGATGTCGCTGTACAAACCCCGGTCCGAGCCCGGATCATGTTCGGCTTCGTCGGTCGGATCATCCCCGGCACAGACATAGCGGGCAAGGTCATCCGACGTCAGTTCTTCGAGGTCGTGATGCTGGCCCATCAGCTGTTCGAAACTGTCACCCAGGCGCAGACGAGCGCGGTTTTTCATCGCCTCGACCTGCTCCTCGATCATCTCGCGCTTATAGCTGTCCTCATCGTCGGGGAACATGTTGCGCAGTTCTTCGCCTTCGGCGATCAGCGCCTGCCATTGGCGGTTGTCGAAGAAATGGAATTCCGCCCCCGATGTGCGCCCGGAGGGATGTCCGAAATGCATGTCGGTGATCACGGTCGTCCACGGGTTCACGTCCGACGGCAGAAATTCTGCCTGTCCCGTAAAGCCGTTGATCAGACGGGACTTCCCGGCCTTGATCTGCCCGACGAATGCAATCGATGGTTTCAGGCCGCTGAGATCGTCAACGATGCGAGAGATGAACTGACAGGTCTCGTCATTGCTCACCTCTTTCATTTCGCTGGCGATCCGGATCAATTCCCGGCGGTTGGTTTCACTCATAACACTACCCTAAAAACTGGTACCCAAGATTTGCTTAAAACTTAACTTCAACTGTCGCGAAAGCGGTGTCATCAGACCGACTCCCGCAGAGATTTCCACAGGTTGACGACGGCACCCAGCTTGCGCGCGTCATGTACGGCGGCGGCTGTATTGCGACCATCCCGGACCAGAGCGACACCCGCGCCCTTGCCACCTGACGGCCGCATGACGATCAGTTGCGGCTGTTCGAGCAGCCCGGTATTGTCCGCATCCCATCCCGCCAGGTCCTGTGCGAACCGGGTCAACAGATCATCCGAAGGGTGAAGAGGCTGGCCATCGGCGCACAGGCCATCGAACTGGTGGGTCGCCCCCTCGGCACTTGTCAGCAGACGTCCCATGGCGAACCGCTCGGCGCCGTCGAAGAAAGCCGCGGCTACACTGAGTTCTGCACTTTCAGCGCTGTCCTGCTCTTTCGTGTCCTCGACGGGATCCGGGACAACCGAAACCCGCGGCTCTGACGGCAGAACGAGCTCGGCACAGGCTTTCTGCATCTCGCTGAAAGTGATGCCGACGTCATCCGCCTCCAGCGGCCCGTCCGGTTTCAGAGACACCACTTCGATCGGAGGGGCGATCGCTGCCAGGTCGGACACGAGCCGCGCCAGCTTTTCGATCAGCGCTTCGCGCGGTTCGGTTTCGAAATCCGGAAGGGCGCCGGTGCTTGCCGAATAAACATCCGTGATCCGTGAGCTGTTCACCTCGATCGCCAGGATCGTTCCGTTCTGGGCGTTGAACTCCAAGCGTCTTGGAAGAACCGTTCCCCGGATCAGGTTCAGTATGCTGGCCCGCCGGGCCTCGGCCGTGTCCCCGGTTAACCGAACGGCCGGCGACAAACGGGGCGTCGCAGACCGCCCGATGTTTTCGAGCATGTCGATTATGTCTGTCGCCATCATGCCGTGACCCCCTCTGGTCCCGTCTAAACTGCGGCCGCTACCGGCCCCAGGCTGAGATGTGATTTCGTAAGCGTCAGCCCGATATTCGCGCTGTCGCGGCAGATGTAGCAGACCACGTGTTCCGGATAGGCCCGGGTCCGCATGAAGATGTGTAGCCGGTCGTTCGAAAACACCGAGATTTCCCCAAATCCCGGGTTCTCCGGATCCTGTAGTCCGGCCGAGGCCAACAGCGCTTCGAATGCTTGAACGCCCCGGCCCTGAAACAGATTTGCCACCGCAATGGCGAGGGTTTCCAAGGCTGCACCATCCTCGGTCCCGGTTGCCGACATGCCCAGAAGCATGCCCGTTTCCATGTCGACATATCCCGCTGCGATGCAGTCGGGAATGGATTCCATGGCGGTGGTCAATGCGGCGTCAATCGTCATCTAAAGCTCTGTTATCCCTTATTAAGCCCAAAGGCGCAGCGGTTCGAAACCGTCGCGCCGCTGAGTAGCATTGCCGTTCGGGATGGGAAACGGTTTACCGTTTCCAACGTGTCCCATGAGGCCCGGTTACAACACATGCCACTCCGCCCTGTCTTTCGGATTTGGCACCGGTTGAATCCTGTCCTGTTCGTCGCGCCCGGTGTGCTCGTGAGCGATCTTGTCGAACTCCTCAAGAAAGGCCTGGAACACGGCGTGCAGCCCGTCCACGTCTTGGGGGATATCTTCACTGGCCGCGATTTCCCGCCACATCGCCGCCGCGCTGAGCGGAGCTCCTGCCGGCACGCTCAAAAGGTGTTCCAGCGAGGTTTCGCCTTCGCCGACCTGCTCACAAGGCACTTCGGGTTCCTGGTCTTCAGGGGTCTGGGCCGAAATCAAGCCGTTCGATTCCGGCTCAGGTTCATAGGTCGTGGCATCGTCACCCTGTTGCTGGGACAACAGCGAAGCAATGGACGAGACCGAGTCTTCGACACTGGGTGCCGGGGTCTCGTCCTGTTCGTCTGCTGCCGGCGCGGGGGACTCGCCAACCAAACGTTCTGACAGCGTGGCCAGCAGGTCTTCGTCCTGGGCACCCTGATCGTTGGTCTGGTCATCGGCGTCTGCGACCAGCATTTCGTCGTCCTCGAAATCGAGCGTATCGTCATCGACCTCGTCAAAGTCTTCGTCGTCCAGCTGAGTCACCGCAGTCGAAGTTGCGGCGACGCTGAGCCGATCCTCATCCTCGTCCCGGAACAAGGCCCGCAAATCGTCATCGGGCACCGGCGTCATTTCGGCGCGCAAGCGGTCGGCGTCATCCGGGTTGATCCGCTCGCGTTCGGTCGACTCGCCGCGGCGCTCCACCCGGGCCGGTCGAACCGGGAAGGTTGCGATCACATCGTCCGAGTTCCGGACCGCCTCGAATCCATCATCCTGATCCAGCGGGTTGGTCAACTTGAAAGGCGCGGGCTCTTCGGCTGCGGTCTGGCGATCGGATCGTTCGGGACGCACCGGTTGAACCGGGGGCGTGCCGGCGAGGCTCTTGTCGATCTGGTAGCGGGCAAGTTTTTCCGCACGGCTGTCCATGATCTGCTCGGTGATCTCAAGAAAGCTGTCGATCATCTTGCCGCCGCCGCTGCGCGACCACAGCTCGGCGTCGCCCGTTTTGTCACGCGCGATGATCGCGTCACGGGCGGAAAACAGGATTGTCCGATTGAACAGGTGCCCCGCTTCGCGGTTGATGCGGCGGAGCACTTTCTGGCGGTCTTTCAGATCCAGTGCGTCCGCGCGCGTGACCAACAGAAGCGAGTTGTGCTGAAGCCGTTCCGGCAACGAAACCCACGTGGCGCGTTCGGTCTCGCGCCAGGCCTGCGTCGAGTGCGTACACCATAGCACCCCGTTGGCTTGACCTACCGCACGGCGCCAGACATCGGCCTGAATTTTGGGGTCCGAAATGCCGGGCGTGTCGATCAGGTCGACGGCCTCGAGAATGTCCGCTTCAAGATAGATGCGGATGAACTGCGCGTCGTTGACGCCCACCTTGTCCAATTCGTCCAAACCAATCGGAGAAGTGGTCCCGTCATGGCGCTGGACGTAAGCCGGTTTGTTGCCCCAACTGAACCAGACCGGCGGCAGCTGGGTGGCCGTCACCTGCGTCGGTAGGGCCTGCTTGCGCAGCAGGAAGTTCATGAGCGTGGACTTTCCGGCGCTGAACTCTCCCATCAGCGCAAAAACCGGTTTGCGGCGGGACCACTGCTCGATGCGTTCCCATGCCCGAGGAGAGACGAAGCGGATTTGTGAATCTTTTGCCATGGCTTTCTTACGCTGCTTCGTTGCTGAGGTCTTTGAGGATGTCGCCGAGGATTTCGTCACGTGACTTCTTCGGCTCGAGCCCGGCCATCAGGTCTGGGGCGGTCCCCGGTGCCTTTTCGGCGGATTGCGAGATGCTCAGAAGGGTTTCCTGCTGCTCGCGCATGAAATCCGACAGGACGGCCCGAACATTTTCCAGAACGGCTGCGATCTGGGTTTCTTCGAGATCCTTGGTGATCGAATTGGCTTCTGATGCGATCAGGCGGGTGTAGTCCGCCGCATAGGCTTCAAACCCTTTCCGGCGTTGCCACCAGCGACGCCACCATGTGCTTTGAAGGTCCAGCGCGATCGTTCTGCCAATGCCCAATGGCGGCGGTACGCGCGGCACAATGGGCGCCTCGATGCTGAATTCGCCCAAGTGGTTACCCAGAAGCTTCTGATACAGGGCCTCGACATCCGCTGCGGCTGCGGAATACAGCGCGCCGGCATCCTTGCGCATTGCGCGGGCAAAGCTGAAATAGGCGGCCTTCTGAAGGGTACGAAGCCCGGCCGGGTCGTATTGCCAGGTGCCCTGTTCGCCGTTCTGCTCGAGATGCGCGATCAACGAGTCCGTTGCACGTTTGACGAAGTTTGCCTCGGCCGAAGCCAGACGTTCCAACACCTTGTCGCGCAGGGAAGTCGTCAGGGCGGCAGCTTTCTTGTCATATTCGGCCGCGACGGTGGCGATCGCATCTTCGGGTGACACGCCGTCAAGATCGCGAACAACGCCGTCTCCGCCCGACAGGCTCTTGGCGACCGAGGTGGCGCGAATCTGACTTGCGATGTTGCGGGCGCGGTGACGGACACGGTCCAAAAGACGCGTTCCTGCGCCTTGGGCGATACGTTCGTTCATGGCCAACAGCAGGTCAGGCAGACCAGAAAGGGCCCAGATCTTGTCCAGCGATGCGGCCTGATCTCCAAAGCCGGCGGCCAGATAGAACGTGTTGAGGGCCTGGCGGGAATCGTCGGTGAGAATGTCCGGGTTGCCGGTCAGCGCGGCCTCGGCCCACAACGCACTGCCGAAAACAACGCTGGTGCTTGTGTCGATTCCGTTTTGCTTGAGTGTATCCTGAATTCGGTCGCGAATTTCGGGGACTTGCTTGACCGGGTCGGTCAGCTCGTCGATCCGGTTGACGAACAGGACGATCTGCCGGTTCTCGAACTGCGCGATGATCCGCATCAGCGCCATGTCCATAGTGGTCAGCGCCTGGCTTGCCGCCAGAACCACGACGCAGACCTCCGATCCGCGCAGGCTGCGCAGAGTGATCTGTTCGCGCACCATGAACGTGTCGTTGACGCCCGGCGTGTCGCACAATTTCAGCGCGATCGGGTACTGCGGAATGTCCATGTACAATTCCGCGGCTTTGGTCACGTCGGCGAACCGGCCCGTTTTCGGGTTGATGTCCGGATCGTCTTCGTCACCCAGGCAGACATAGCGCTGGATCAGCTCTTCGTCGAAGTAATCGTATTGGTGGCTTTGGCCCAGGATCAGGTCAAAATGCTTGCCAAGGCGTTCCTCGGACTTGGCCTTCATCTGCGCGATCTGACGGCGGATGTCCTCCATCTCGTCGTCGGCGCCTGCGCGATTGGCCAGTTCGCCCAAACGGCCACCGCCGACCATAAGATTGTCCCATTCTTCCTGCTCGAAGAAGGTGAACTTGGATCTGTATTCACCGGGCATGCGGGTGTTGATGTTCAGCGTGGTCACAACCGAGGTCCACGGGTTCACATCCGACGGCAGCAGACCGGGCCGACCGGCCAGAATGTTGACGATCGAAGATTTGCCCGCCTTCACCTGGCCGACGAAAGTGACGCTGGCGGTGAAGTTTTCCATACGGGTCTTGAGCGTGGCCAGCCGCGCAGTCGAGCGCGCATCCGCCACCTCTGTCAGTTGGTCGATCTGTGTCGTCAGTGCGGACATGGCTTCCGACATCGGCGCCAATGCCTCGTTTCCTACGGACAAAAGGTGGTCGTTGCGGGCCATGTTCAGCCTCCGGTTCCGGTTGCAGCGATTTGGGTATGCCCGGATTCCGTCAAACTGGCAGGCGCCATGCCTGAAAAGCTGTCGATCCGGGCGATCAGTTCGAGAGCGTTGCCCAGCATCTCGGCCTCGGTTCCGGGCGAGATGGTATCGAAGGCGCGCGAATCGGCCAGCACTTCGATCGAGCTGAACCGGGTTCCATTGTCCAGGCGCGCGACCCGACGTCCGGTCGGAAATCCATTTGATTTGGCCGATGGAAGGGGCATTCGCGCATTTGCCAACAGGTATTCGTTGCCCTCATGCGTCTTCAGGGCAATGCCGAAACCTGTGTTCGGGAATTGCTGGTTGAGGTTTTTGAGCTCGCCGACAAAGCTTTCTCTTGCAAGAAAGACGACGTCTTGCTCGGTGGCAGCGGAGTTGATCTGTTCGGTCACGACTGAGACCCTTGTACTGGAGTTGAGCAAAAAACTCGTACGGTGCCGAAAAGGCGAAAAAGACTCATTAACTCCTTGGTAGACAGAATTACCTTCATCGCGGTGTTATTTTGACGTGATTGAGATATTTTGGCGTTTGAAATGTGGCGCAATTATGGTGACCGTTGCATGACAATGCCGCAACTTCAGGATGTAATAATCAAAATGGGTAAGGCCGCGGGGTCTGAATTCGGGACAAGTTAACGCGTGCGATTTGGTTTTTTGTGATGTCCTCGAATGATAGGTAGAGGTCTGTAAAGTAAACGGAAATAAGGAAGCGGGACTGGAGGTTGAGCGTGTGTCTCGGGAGAAGGCGAGGGGACCGCATTGCTTTGGGTGCAGGGTGGGGTTGATAACGGTGGTCTAGGCGCCCCGATGTGATCCACAACGTCAGCGAGAATTTTGTTTTTTTCGAATAATTGTGAATGTGTCCAAAAACAGAACAATTATGGCGTTTTGTTTCGTTCCGAAAACGACGGGTTTCTGCGTTAAGAATTCCATTTGGCGATAAAAATAAACCGGGAAGCCGGATGCCGCACATTCTGGCGCCGTTGCGCGGGTCGATCTCCCCCTCGCCTAGTTCATTTCCATTGTTTCCGAACGGGGGTCAATATTCCGCCGCAGACGGCAAGATTTCCTCTCGCGCTTGTCCAAAAGGTTTGTTATCAGCCCTTCCATTCGGCGCGTCGGCGCCGTGTTGCGGGTGTGGCGAAATTGGTAGACGCACCAGATTTAGGTTCTGGCGCCGCAAGGCGTGGGGGTTCAAGTCCCTCCACCCGCACCATTTTCTTTCTTACCGATCATGCTGCGTGGGCGGATGCTGAGGCGCTACAAAGACGCCGCCGCGCGGCTGGCCTGGTCATAGTGGCCGGACAGGGCCCGCAGGTCGCGGGCCAGGTCCCTCAGATCCGGGCCCGACAGGTCTGTGGCTGACAGCCCCTCCAACAGGCATTGCTGGCGAACTTTCCGGTAGGCGTCGCATAGCTCTACGCCCTCGGGCGAGGTGCGGTAGAACACCTCTTTGCCACGCTTCTCCGACGTCAGCAGCCCGGCCTTTAGCAGTTTCCGCAGGGCGTAGTTCACGGTGTGGCTGTCCTCGATGTTCAGAAGAAAGCAGATGTCGGTCAGACGCTTGTCGCGTCCGCGGTGATTGACATTGTGCAGGATCAGGATGTCGAGCGGTCCCAGATCGGCCTGCCCGGCTGCGGCCATACAGCGGGTCATCCAGCGTGAGAACGCATTGTAGACAATGATCAGGCCGAATTCGAGTTCGGAAAGTTCCCAACCTTCGCCCTCGGCCAGGTGGCGAGAGGAAACGATGCGGCGTGTGTCGGGGGAAGAATCGATCATATTGCGGCCTTTTGATCTGCAAAACGCTGAGAAATTATCAGTGTTTTGGCATGAAGCGCGTGTGTTTTCAACGTGCTGACCTTTGGACTCTGCAGTGTTGTGGTTAAAACGATAACAAAACGTTGACAAATCGCTAACGTTGAGTCAGCTTCTGCGCCAGTACTCAAGCAGGGAGAGCCAAAATGAAACTGATGAAGATTGCCGGTGGCGCGGTTGCCGCGCTGGCCGGGTTGGCCATGCAGGTGCAGGCCGAGACCTGGGACATGCCGACGCCCTATCCGGACGCCACCTTCCATACCGTGAACATCCACGACTTCGCCAAGGACGTGACCGCGGCCACCGACGGCGCCCTTGAAATCAAGGTCCATTCCGCAGGTTCGCTGTTCAAGCACCCCGAGATCAGCAAGGCAGTCCGCAGCGGCCAGGTGCCCGTGGGAGAGTTTTTCCTGTCGTTGCTGGCCAACGACAACCCGGCCTTCGGCGCGGACTCGCTGCCGTTCCTGGCCACCAACTATGACGACGCCCAAAAGCTGTGGGCGGCACAGAAAGACGTGATAAACGCTTTGCTGGACGAGCAAGGCATGATGGTGCTGTACGCCGTGCCGTGGCCGCCGCAGGGCCTGTACACGACCAAGGAAATCAACAGCGTGGATGACCTGGCGGGCCTGAAGTTCCGCACCTACAACGCCACGCTGGAAGAATTCGCCAACCTGGCGGGCGCCGCGCCCACGCAGGTCGAGGTTCCGGACATTCCGCAGGCCTTCAGCACCGGCCGGGTCGAAGCTATGATCACCTCGCCCTCGACCGGGGTGAACTCGAAGGCGTGGGACTTCCTGACCCACTACACCGACATCCAGGCGTGGATTCCCAAAAACGTCGTCGTGGTGAACAAGCGTGCTTTCCGCCGTCTGGATGACGCGACCCAGGCCGCCGTGTTGGAGGCCGCCGCCGCCGCCGAAGCCCGCGGCTGGGAAATGAGCCAGGCCGAGACCGCCAAGCAGACCGCGGTTCTGCAGGAAAACGGCATCACCGTAGTGCAGCCGTCCGAAGAACTGATGGCTGGCCTGCGCGCGATCGGTGCGCAGATGCTCGAGAACTGGACCGCCGAGGCCGGTGACTCGGGCGCTGCGTTGCTGCAGGCCTATCAGCAGTAAACGATCCGATCCGGCCGGGTGCGACACGTCCGGCCGGGTTTGACAAAAAGGGGAGGGGATGGCGATGCTGCGGCGCAGTCTTGATTTCATCTATCGTGCGGCCGGTGGATTGGCGGCGCTGTTCATTCTGGCCATCGTCGTGCTGGTCTTTGCGCAGGTTGGGTTGAACCTGGCCGACAAGATCTGGGCCGCGTTGACCGGGCAGGGCGTGGGCCTGACCATCCCGTCCTATGCCGATTTCACCGGATTCTTTCTGGCCGCATCCAGCTTTCTGGCGCTGGCCTATGCGCTGCGCGCCGGCGGGCATATCCGGGTGACGCTTCTGATCGGGCGAATGCCCAAGGGACCGCGCCGCCTGACCGAGATCTGCGTGGTCACGATTGCCCTGGCCATGAGTGCCTATGCCACCTGGTATCTGGGCCTGCTGGTTCTGGAGTCGCTGGAATATGGCGACCGCAGCCCGGGCATGGTCTCGGTGCCGTTGTGGATCGTGCAGATGCCGGTCCTGCTGGGGCTGGCCATCCTGACTCTTGCCCTGTTCGACGAACTTGTCGGCCTGCTGGCGGGCCGCGCGCCCAGCTGGGACGGCAAGGGCGAAAACCTTCTGAGCGAATAGGGTCAGCAGATGTCGATTGCCACGCTTTCCATCATTCTTCTTGTTCTGCTGTTCGCCTTTCTGGGGTCGGGGCTGTGGGTGGCGTTTTCGCTGCTGGGGGTCGGGATCGCGGCGATGGCGCTGTTCTCAGATGCGCCGCTGGGGCTGGTTATGGCCACCACCTTGTGGGGGCACAGCAATTCCTGGGCGTTGGCGGCACTGCCGTTGTTCATCTGGATGGGCGAGATCCTGTTCCGCTCGCGCCTGTCCGAAGACATGTTCACCGGCCTGTCGCCCTGGATGAACCGGCTGCCGGGGCAGTTGCTGCATGTGAACGTCTTTGCCTGCGGGATCTTTGCGGCTGTGTCGGGGTCGTCTGCGGCCACCGCGGCCACGATCGGCAAGCTGTCGATTCCGGAACTCTCGCGCCGCGGCTATCCCGAGAAGATGATCATCGGTACGCTGGCCGGCTCGGCCACGCTGGGCCTGCTGATCCCGCCGTCGATCATCCTGATCGTCTATGGCGTGGCGACCGAGCAATCCATCGCCCGTCTGTTCGTGGCCGGAGTTCTGCCGGGACTGCTGCTGGTGGGGCTGTTCGTGGGCTATGTCGCAATCTGGGCGCTGATCAACCGCGCCAACCTGCCCACCGAGGACATCCAGGCGAGTTTCGCGGAAAAACTGCGTCGCTCGCGCCGACTGGTGCCGGTGATCCTGCTGATCGTCGGTGTGATCGGCTCGATCTATGCCGGGATCGCCTCGCCCACCGATGCGGCCGCCGTGGGCGTGGTGCTGGCGCTGCTTCTGTCCTGGCGCGAGGGCACGTTGACCCGGGCCAGCTTCGTCGACGGGTTGATGGGGGCCACCGTGACCTCGTGCATGATCGCCTTCATTCTTGCAGGAGCCTCGTTCCTGACCGTGGCGATGGGCTTTACCGGCATCCCGCGCGTTCTTGCGGAATGGATCGGGTCGCTGGGCCTGTCCACCTTCACGCTGCTGGCAGCGCTGACAGTGTTCTTCGTGATCATGGGATGCTTTCTGGACGGGATCTCGGTCGTGGTGCTGACGGCTTCGGTCATCATGCCGATGGTGATGCAGGCGGGGATCGACCCGCTGTGGTTCGGCATCTTCCTGGTGATCGTGGTCGAGATGTCGCAGATCACCCCGCCCGTTGGCTTCAACCTGTTCGTGCTGCAATCGCTGACCGGGCGCGACATCCTGCGGGTGGCGCATGCGGCGCTGCCGTTCTTCTTCCTAATGATCGTGGCGCTGGTGATCATCGTGGTTTTTCCCGGCATCGTGACCTATCTGCCGAACCAGATGTGACGGGGGCGATGCAGGATTTTCCAATCATACGTACCGCCGGCGTGGACGGGCTGTTGATCAGCTTTGCCGCCGCACTCAGCGAACCGGCCAACCGCGCAGCGCTCGCCTTTCGCGCCGCGCTCGAGGCGGAGGGCTGGGCGGGGGTCGAGGAAACCTCGTCCTCGCTGGTCTCGGCCTTCGTCCGGTTCGATCCGCTGCGCCTGACACACGCCACGTTGCACCGGCAGGTGCAGACGCTGTTGGACCAGCGCGACTGGTACGCTGCCGACCTGCCCGGCGGGCGCAGGTTCTGGTGGGTGCCCACCGTCTTTGGCACGGATCTGGCGCCGCAGCTGGGGCAGGCGGCGCAGGCGGCGGGCCTGTCCGAGGCCGAGGCGGTCCGGTCGCTGTCCGAGGCGCGGGTACGGGTGCAGACCATCGGCTTTGCTCCCGGTCAGCCATATCTGGGTGAGTTGCCGCCCGCCTGGGACATCCCCCGGCAAAAGGAGTTGACCCCGCGCGTACCCGAAGGCGCGCTGGTGGTGGCGCTGCGGCAGCTTGTGCTGTTTTCGGTCACCACGCCGACCGGATGGCAACATGTGGGCCAGACCGCCATCCGTTTGTTCCAGCCTGATATGCCCCAACCCTTCCTGCTGCGCCCCGGGGATGAGGTGCAGTTCACCCCCACCGACCCGGAAACGCTGGCGCGGATGCGCAGCGATCCGCGCGGCGGCGCCAGTTGCGAGCCGTTGGCATGAGCGCGCATCTGACCATATTGCGCGCGGGGCCCGGCCTGACGGTGCAGGACATGGGGCGACCCGGGTATCTGGACATGGGCCTGTCGCGCGGTGGTGCGATGGACCGGCTTGCATTGGCCGAAGGCGCAGCGCTGCTGGGACAGGCCGACAGTCTTGCCGCCCTGGAAATGGCCGGTATGGGCGGCGAATTTCAGGCTGATCAGGACCTGCGCATCGCCCTGACTGGCGCGCGGATGCGGGCGCAGATCGACGGCGCGACCGCAGTCTGGAACGCCTCGCACCTCCTGCCTGCGGGCGCCCGGCTCAGCATTGGGCCGGCCGTAGCCGGCAGCTATGGATACCTCAGCATCGGCGGCGGGGTGCAGGGCGACCCGGTTCTTGGCGCCCGTTCGGCGCATCTGACGGCTGGGATCGGAGCCGTGCTGAAGGCGGGGGACCGGCTGGCGATCGGCCTGGACGCGGGCGGTGCAACCGGCATGACCTTTGACCCCGAGGACCGGTTCTCGGGCGGGGAAATCCGCATCGTGGCCAGTTTCCAGACCGACCTGTTCGCCGGCGACGTTCTGGAGCGGCTGCAAACCACTACGTTCCGCCGGGACGCGCGCGCCAACCGCATGGGCGTGCGGCTGGAAAGCGACGGACCAGGCTTTCATGTCTCGGGCGGGCGCAGCGTGCTGTCGGAAACCATCGTGCCGGGTGACATCCAGGTCACCGGCGACGGCACGCCCTTCGTGCTGTTGGCCGAGTGCCAGACTACCGGCGGTTATCCCCGCATCGGCACCGTTCTGCCCTGCGACCTGCCCAAGGTGGCGCAGGCCCCGGCCGGGGCCGACCTGCGGTTCCGCTTCGTGCCGCTGGACGAGGCGGTGGCCGCCGAGCGCGCCGCCGCCCAGGCTCGCGCCGCGCTGCCCCGGGCGCTGCGCCTGCTGATCCGCGATCCGCGCAGCATGTCCGACCTGCTATCCTATCAACTGATCAGCGGCGCCATCGCCCGCGAAGAGGACGTTTTGTAGATAAGGAGCTTGTGCAATGGCACATCAAGTCGATCTGAACGCCGATATGGGCGAAAGCTTTGGCCCCTGGAAAATGGGCGATGACGCGGCGCTGCTGAAGATCGTGACGTCGGCCAACGTGGCCTGTGGGTTTCATGCGGGCGACTGGGACGTGATGGCCACGACGATGGCGCAGGCGGTCGAAAACGGCGTGGGCATCGGCGCGCATCCCGGCTTTGCCGATCTGCACGGCTTTGGGCGTCAGCGGATGCACTATCCCCTGCCGTCGCTGCAGAACCTGATCCGCTATCAGGTCGGCGCGGCGCAGGCGATGGCGCGGGCGGCCGGCGGACAGGTGCGCCATCTGAAATTGCACGGCGCGCTGGCCAACATGGCGTCCGAGGATCAGGCGATGGCACGTGCCTGCTACGAGGCGGCGCTGTCGGTGGCTCCGGATCTTATCATCATGGTTCTGGCCGGAACCGCCCAGCAACGCGCCGCGCGCGAACTGGGCTGTCCGGTGGCCTGCGAGATCTTTGCCGATCGCGCCTACAACGACGACGCCACGCTGGTTGATCGCAGTCTGCCCGGCGCGGTGATCCATGACCCCGACCGCGCCGCCGCCCGCATGGTCGAGATGGTCAAGGCCGGGGCGATCATCACCGAAAGCGGCAAGCATATTCCCACTCGGATCGACACGATCTGCCTGCATGGAGACACGCCCACGGCGGTGTCGATTGCGGCCGGTGTCCGCCATGCCCTGCAGAAGAGCGGGGTGGAGCTCAAGCAGTTCGCCGGTGGCCCTGCCTAGGCTTCTCGATCGACGCGGCTGTTCAATGCGTCTCGCGTTCGATGACGCTGGGGTCCAAAAAGATACTCTCTTCGGGACGTCCGGGATCGACGAGCCTACGCTCCAGCAACGCGATGATCGCGTCAACGGCGGCGTCGATGGGGTTCCGGACTGTCGTCAGGCGGAATGTCGGCCATTTCGCCATGGCGATGTCGTCGAAACCAACAATCGCCAAATCGCCCGGTACGTTCAGAGACAGATCGCGCGCAGCCGATAGCGCCCCGATCGCCGTGGCGTCATTGGCGCAGACAAGCGCATCCAGAGAGGCGCGGGACAACAGACTGCGCGCGGCGCCGTATCCGCTGTCGACCGAGTAATCAGTCGGGTGTTCGGCCACGAGGTCAAGCCCCGCCCGATCCAGCGCCTGGAGGACCCCGGCGCGTCGCCGTGAAGACGAATAGAACTCCTCGGGTCCGCTGAGAAACCCGAACCGGCGCCGCCCCCGGCTGATCAGCAAGTCGGTGATCATGGTCATGCCATCGGCATTGCGGCAGCAGACATTGTCGACACGGGGCCCTTGAACGGGACGGCCTGACGAGATCATCGGGATGCCGAACCGCGCACATCTGTCCACGATCTCTTCGGACATGCTGCCGCCGCGCAGAATCAATGCGTCCAACGGATAGCGCAGCAGCTCTCGCAGCGCCTGATCCGTGTTGGCGCCGGTTCGGTCGATCAGAATGGGCCATTTCTTCAACCCGCTCAGGGCCTGGGCCAGTTCACCTACAAAGGCCGAGTCGTAGGGGCTGCGCATGTTGCCGACGAAGACGGCGACCAAATTTGATTGCCCGGCCTTGAGGCCAGCGGCCAGGGCATTCGGCTGATACCCGGTATCGGCTGCGATCTTGAGGATCCGTCTACGCTTCTCGGAATCGACATAGGCACCGGGCGTGAAAGCGCGCGAAACAGCTGAACGCGAGACGCCCGCAAGGTCCGCAACGGTCTGGGCCGTTGCGCGCCGGGGGCGTTTTGCGTCCTTGTTTCTCTCGCTACACATGCGGTTTGCGTTTCGCCTGTTCTGAGGGTTTCAACATTCTTGCAATGAATCGAATCTTTCATCAAACTGTCACGGTTGGAAGCTAGTGAACACGTGTGCACATTTTGCGAAAGGTGTCAGCCTTTTTCTGGATGTGAAATATGTCATCGGGGAAAATACCCCATAGTTTCCAGGGCTTTGGCCCGCCCGTAGGGGCGCAACATGAATCGGAGGAACTACATGATAAACGTCAAAACAGGTGCTGCTGCTGCCGCGTTCGCGATGATAGCGAATACGGTCTCGGCCGAAGTCGAGATTACGTGGTGGCACGCCATGGGAGGAGCCCTGGGTGACACCGTCAACCAGATTGCCGAGGATTTCAACGCGTCCCAGGACGACTACAAGATCACGCCGGTTTTCAAGGGCACATATGAAGAGACCCTGACCGCCGGCATCGCCGCATTCCGTGCGGGTGAACAGCCCAACGTTCTGCAGGTATTCGACGCCGGCGCCGCCACCGTGATTGGCGCTAAGGGCGCGACCGTTCCGGTTCAGGACCTGCTGGAGCAGAACGGCGTTGCGTTCGACATCGAGGACTATATCTCGGGCGTTCGCTACTTCTATGCCGACAGCGACGGCAAGATGATCGGGATGCCGTTCAACTCGTCCTCGCCCATCATGTATTACAACGTCGATGCGCTGGAAAAAGCGGGTGTGACGCCGCCGAAAACCTGGGAAGAGTTCCAGACCGTGACGGCGCCGGCGCTGAAAGAGGCCGGTTATATCGGCCTGTCGCAGTCGCATCTGCCCTGGATCTTCACCGAGAACTTCCATTCGCGCCACGACCTGCCGTTTGCCACCAACGACAACGGCTATGAAGGCGCTGACGGCACCAAGATTCTTGTCAACAACGAGGCGATCAAGGCACACTTCACCGCCGTCAAAGACTGGAAGGACAACGGGTTCTTCGAATGGTACGGCACCGGCTGGAGCGACAACCAGACTCCGTTCGAAGAAGGCAAGGTTGCCATCTGGCTGGGCTCGTCCGGTTCGTTCGGCGGCCTGTCCAAGAAGGACCTGCCGTTCGAGTTTTCGGCCACCTTCCTGCCCTATTGGGAAGCTGTGACCAAAGAACCCAAGCAGACCTTCATCGGTGGCGCGGCCCTGTTCGCGATGGCCGGCAAGAGCGACGAGGAAAACAAGGCCACCGCGGCGTTCTTCGAGTTCCTGACCAAGCCCGAAACCCAGTACATGTGGCACCGCGAGACCGGCTATGTTCCGATCACCACCGCCGCCTATGAAATGGCGAAGGGCGATGGTCACTATGACCGTGCTCCGGCCGCCGAAGTCGGCATCAAGCAGCTGTCGCTGCCTGCTGGTGAAAACACCAAGGGCTATCGCATGGGCTTCTACGTCCAGATCCGCGACGTGATGAACCGCGAATATGGCCGCATCCTGACGGGTGAAACCTCGGTCGAGGACGCCTTCAAGGCAATCGAGGACGAAGCCAACGGTCTGCTCGAGCGTTTCGCAAAGACCCAGAGCTGATCCCACTCGCCAAGAAACGGGCGGTCGCAGAAGTGCGACCGTCCTCCCTTTTTCGGAGTTTTTATGAAACGCGCTGGTTTTTCCACTCGCTGGCTGCCGGTTCTTCTGCTGTTGCCGCAGCTGTTGATCATCGCGGTCTTTTTCTACTGGCCTGCCGCTCACGCGGTGCAGTCTTCGTTCTTCCTGCAGGATCCGTTCGGGTTTGGGTCGACCTTCGTCGGGCTGGACAACTACAGCGACCTTGCCGGGAATTCCGAGTATCTCAGCATTGCCTGGTTCACGGTGATCTTCACCGTTTTGGTCACGTTCTTTTCGCTGTCGATCGCGTTGTTGCTGGCCGTGAAGGCCGACAATGTGCTGCGCGGCGCCAAGACCTATCGCACGCTGCTGATGTGGGTTTACGCCGTGGCGCCGCCGGTGGCGGGGTTCATCGGCCTGATCCTGTTCAACCAGAGCTGGGGGCCATTGACCGAACTGGCGCGCTCGATCGGGTGGGATTTCAAACTGGGCGTGAATTTCAATGACACCGCCACCGCGATGGTTATCGTTTCGGTCTGGAAACAGGTTCCGGTGAACTTCATCTTCTTTCTGTCTGGCCTGCAATCGATCCCGCGATCGGTGCGTGAGGCGGCTTTGATCGACAACCGCTCATCCACGGGTCGGTTCTGGGACGTGACTTTCCCCCTGCTGGCGCCGACCGGGTTTTTCCTGCTGATCATCAATATCACCTACGCATTGTTTGATACTTTCGGTGTGATCGACACGATGGTGAAGGGTGAGCCGGGCAACAACCCGATGACGTTGGTCTACAAGGTCTATGTGGACGGCTTCCGCGGCAACGACCTGGGTGGCAGCTCGGCGCAGTCGGTCGTTCTGATGGTTCTGGTTCTGGCCCTGACGGTGTTCCAGTTCCGGCTGGTCGAGCGCCGCATCCACTACACGTAAGGAGGGCAGACAATGACCGAAGCACATACCCCTGCGATGGCGTCCGCCACTTCACCCACCCAAACACGAAAGCGCGGCATCCGACTGTCCACGATCCTTGATCACACGATCCTGATCGTCGGATCGTTGTTCATGATGCTGCCGCTGCTGATGATCTTCCAGATGACGACCGTTCCGGATGTCGAGGTGATCAAAACCGGACCCAGCCTGACGATCGGGGACGAACTTGGCCCCAACTTCCAGAAGGCAATGTTCGAGGCCTCGGGCTTTTCCGGCCAGAACACGGGCATGAACATGCTCAAAAACTCGTTCATCCTGGGCATCGGTTTTGCCCTCGGCAAGATCATCATCGGCATGATGGCGGCCTATGCGATCGTCTATTTCCGGCTGCGCTTTGCCACGCTGGCTTTCTGGGTGATCTTCACCACGTTGTTGCTGCCGCTCGAGGTGCGCATTCTGCCTTCGTACGAAGTGGTGCAGAAACTGGGGATGCTGAACACCTATCAGGGCCTCATCATCCCGCTGATCGCCTCGGCCACGGCCACGTTCTTCTTCCGGCAATTCTTCCGCTCGGTCCCCGAAGAACTGGTCGAGGCCGCGCGTATCGATGGCGCCGGCCCGGTGAAATTCTTCATCGACATCCTGGTGCCGCTGTCGCGTACCATGATTGCGGCGATGTTCATCATCATGTTCGTGTTCGGGTGGAACCAGTACCTGTGGCCCACCATGATCACCACCGAAGAGGACATGTTCACCCTGGTGCGCGGGATCAAGCAGATCACGCAGGTGCTGGAGGGCAACCGCATTCCCGAATACGGCCGGGCCAATCTGCTGGCGATCATCGCCATCATCCCCCCGGTCATGGTCGTCATCTTTTTCCAAAGCTGGTTCGTCAAGGGCCTGACGGAATCCGACAAGTAAGGCAGAATCAATGGCTCAGGTATCCCTGAAGAACATCCGAAAAATCTATCCCAACGGCGCCGAGGCGCTGACCCCGTCCAGTTTCGACATCGGTGACGGCGAGTTCGTGGTTCTTGTCGGCCCGTCGGGCTGCGGCAAGTCCACACTGCTGCGCATGGTGGCCGGGCTGGAAGAAATCACCGAAGGCGAATTGACGATCAATGGCCGCGTCATGAATGATGTTGACCCGGCCGATCGCGATATCGCCATGGTGTTCCAGAACTATGCGCTGTACCCGCATATGACCGTGCGCAAGAATATCGCCTATGGTCTGAAAAATCGAAAGACGCCCAAGGACGAAATCGAACGCAAGGTGGCCGAAGCCGCTTCGATGCTGAACCTGAACGAATTTCTGGATCGCAAGCCCTCGCAGCTGTCGGGCGGTCAGCGCCAGCGGGTCGCCATGGGGCGGGCCATCGTGCGCGATCCGGCGCTGTTCCTGTTCGACGAGCCGCTGTCGAACCTCGATGCCAAGCTGCGCAACCAGATGCGCATCGAGATCAAGGCGTTGCAGAGGCGTCTGGGCGTGACCTCGATCTACGTCACCCATGATCAGGTCGAGGCGATGACCATGGCTGACCGCATCATCGTGATGAACGCGGGCCGGATCGAACAGATCGGCACCCCGGCCGAGATCTATCACCGCCCGGCCTCGACCTTCGTGGCCAGCTTTATGGGTGCTCCGCCGATGAATCTGATCGGCGCACGTCTGGAGGGAGGCCGCGTGATGATCAACGGCGACACGGTGCTTGCCACGGCCGAAGGGTCCGGCGCGGTGACTGTAGGTGTGCGGCCCGAAGATGTACTGATCGGGGCGGAGGGCTCGATCGCCTTTCACGTCGACATCATCGAAGAGCTTGGCGCGCACCGTCTGTTGCACGGGCGTCTGGCAGATCAGGAGTTCACGATCCACGTGGGCAAGGATGTCGAAGCCGCGCCCGGAGAAACGCGGATCGCACTCAAGCCCGATGCGATCAGCCTGTTCCACCCGGAAACCGGAAAAGCCCTGTGATCACGGACATCGTGTCGTCTTTGCCGCCGGTCTCGGATGATGTTCGAGACCGCATATTGGCGGCGCCGCGAACGGCCGAGGCGCACCGCGCCCTAATGGCGCAGACACCGGCGATGAAAGCGGTGCAACTGGGCGGAAACGCAACCCGGGACGTTCTGGGTGCGCGTTTCTCGGCTGCGGCTTGGAATGTGGAACGCTGCCTTTTCCCCGAAGAGAGCGCAGCCCACCTAGCGGCTGTGACTCCGGACATCGTTTTGCTGTCCGAGGTGGACCACGGTATGTCCCGTACCGGTCAACGTCACACGACGGCCGAAATGGCCGACAAGCTGGGTATGGCCTACGCTTTTGGGGTCGAGTTCCACGAACTGGATCTGGGCGGTCCGACCGAGCGCGCCTTTTGCAAGGATGATTTCAACACCCTCGGGTGGCATGGGAACGCGATTCTGTCCTCGGTTCCGTTCAAACGCGTGGCCATGATCCGTCTTGACGACCATGGCCACTGGTTTGCGGCCGAGTCCGGGGCGTCGGATCCGCAACAACCGCGGCTGGGTGGCCGAATGGCGATTGCAGCAGAAGTCGCGACCGAGAACGGGCCTGTATGCGTGGTCTCCACCCATCTGGAAAGCAACGCCGCGGCCGCGCATCGCCATGCGCAGTTTCAGCTACTGCTGGATACGCTCGATGAGTTTGCGCCCGGGATGCCGGTGCTGATCGGTGGCGATCTGAATACCGGCAACCACCTGCCACCGGATTTCGACTGGCGCCGGGAAACCCTGTTTGCTTTGGCGGAGCAGCGCGGCTTTTCCTGGGAGTTCACGACCGAAGGCCACACCACCCGACCCAGCCTGATCACGCCGCACCCGGACCGGGTGATGAAGCTGGACTGGTTCGCCGGCAAGGGGCTGATCTGCCGCGACCGGGGTCTGCTGTCGTCGCTGACCGCTGACGCCAAGCCGCTCTCGGATCATGACTGTGTCTGGTGCGCGGTTGAAGTGCCTGACGCCGGGTGACTCCGGCCTGTCCGCGATATTTGGTCACGTGGCCAACGTCCCGATGAATTTCGGGGCGTTTTTTCGCGGTTCGACTGTGGAAAACGGTTTGGAAACCCCATAAGAACGAGGCCACCTATTCAACAGGCGGAAAACCAGTCCAGTGTTTGACCTCCCCGCGCAGCGCGCGCATCTTGCCGAGAAATTCGATCTGACCCCGTCGCCCGAGCTGGCCGCCAGCATGAGCGACATCTACGCCCGCATGTCGCGAGTCGTCACGCCAGCGGATTGGGCGATCTACGCGCCCTATGTCAAGGCGATCAACGATCTGAAAGCCGAACGCAACGCGGTGATCCTGGGCCACAACTACATGACGCCCGAAATCTATCACGGCATTTCGGACTTCGTCGGCGACAGCCTGCAGCTGGCCATCAAGGCGACCGAGGTCGAGGCCGACGTGATCGTGCAATGCGGTGTGCATTTCATGGCCGAGACCTCGAAGATCCTCAGCCCCGAAAAGACGGTTCTGATGCCAGACATGGAGGCCGGCTGTTCGCTGGCCGAGTCGATCACCGCCGAGGGCATCGCCGAGATGCGCCGCCGCTATCCCGGCGCGCCGGTCGTGTCCTATGTGAACACTACGGCCGAGGTGAAGGCGGCATCCGACATCTGCTGCACGTCGTCCAACGCGGCGCAGATCGTGGCGGCGATGGACAGCGACACGGTCATCATGACGCCCGACCAGTACCTGGCGCAGAACGTGGCCCGCGACGTGCCGCAGAAGAACGTGGTCTGGTGGGAAGGCTCGTGCATCGTGCATGAACAATACACGGCGCAGGACCTGCGTGAGTTCCGCGAATGGAACCCGGGCACCCGCCTGATTGCGCATCCCGAATGCCCGCCCGATGTTGTGGCCGAGGCCGATTTCTCGGGTTCGACCAGCGGCATCATCAAATATGTCACCGACGAACAGCCCGAAAAGGCGATGCTGATCACCGAGTGCTCGATGGCCTCGAACATCGCCGACGCGCTGCCGCAGGTCGATTTCGTCGGCCCCTGCAACATGTGCCCCTACATGAAGAAGATCACGTTGGAAAAGGTACTGTACGCACTGGACACCATGACCGGACAGGTCGAAGTTGACCCCGACGTGGCGGAAAAAGCGCGCCTTTCGGTGCAGCGGATGATCGACCTGTCGCGCAAGCTGGGAATTTGATCGGGGCGATGCAGACGGTCTCGACCCCTCGGGTGGTCATCATCGGCGGCGGTCTGGCGGCGGTCTATACCGCGCTCAAGCTCGACCCGCAGCCGGTGGTGATGATCTCGCCCGAGCCGCTGGGCTCTGGTGCCAGTTCGGCCTGGGCGCAGGGCGGGGTGGCGGCGGCAATGGACCCGTCCGACAGCCCAGAAGCCCATGCCCGCGACACGATGCGCGCCGGTGCAGGGTCCGTCCTGCAGGAGGTGGCCGAGTTCGTCACCCGCGCGGCGCGGGATCACATTCTGGACCTGTCCGATCTGGGCACCGGGTTCGACCGGGACGCCGATGGCGGGTTCATCCAATCGCAGGAAGCGGCCCATTCGGTGGCCCGTGTGGTGCGCGTCAAGGGCGACCAAGCCGGTGCCGAGATCATGCGCGCCCTGATCGCCGAGCTAAGGCGGCGTGCTTCGGTCCAGGTGATCGAAGGGGCGCTGGCGGTGGGGCTGGAAAGCGACGGGGCCAAGGTCTCGGGCGTGTATCTGGCGTCGACCGATGCGCCGGGGGCCGAACCGGTGCTACTGCGTGGGGCGGCGCATGTACTGGCCACGGGCGGGTCGGCAGGGCTCTATGCTCGCACCACCAACCCGGCGCGGATCCGCGGGCAGGGGATCGGCATGGCCGCACGGGCCGGGGCCCGGATCGCCGATGCCGAGTTCATCCAGTTTCACCCCACCGCGATCGACGTGGGCGAGGACCCGATGCCTCTGGCTACCGAGGCCTTGCGTGGCGAGGGCGCAATACTGATCAACCGCCACGGCGAACGGTTCATGCAAGGCATCCACCCGGATGCCGAGCTGGCCCCGCGCGATGTCGTGGCGCGCGCCGTCTATCTGGAAACCAAGGCCGGCAACCGGCCCACGCTGGATACCCGTGCGGCGATCGGCGCAGCGATCCGCAGTCAGTTTCCGGCGGTGACCGAGGCCTGCCTGCGCAACGGTGTCGACCCCGTAACCCAACCGATCCCGGTGGCGGCGGCGGCGCATTACCACATGGGCGGCGTGGCCACCGACCTGAACGGCCGCAGTTCGCTGGCCGGGCTGTGGGCCTGTGGCGAGGCGGCCTCGACCGGGTTGCACGGGGCGAACCGGCTGGCCTCGAACGGTCTGCTCGAGGCGCTGGTCTTTGCCCGCGCCTGCGCCCGTGACATTGCCGGCACCCTGACGGTGGCCGACGCGCCCGAGGTGCGGCTGCGCCTGCCATCGGGCGGCACCGAACCCGACCCCCAAGCCGTAGCCGAACTGCGCCAAGTCATGACCGATGGCGTGGGGGTGGTCCGCGACGCCGACGGGCTGCGCCGCGCCTTGGGCCGGATCGCCGTGTTGGAGTCGCTGCACGGCCAGTCGCACCTATTCCGTAACATGACCGCAACCGCCACGCTGATCGCGGCGGCTGCGCTGATGCGCACCGAAAGCCGCGGCGCGCACTACCGATCCGATTGTCCGGATGCGGCCGAAGGGCCGGGGCGACGGTCTGATCTGACACTGGAAGAGGCCGTGGCGCTGCGGTCGAAAATCATCAAGGAAACCGCAACATGCATTATGCCACTGTCCCCGACCTGATCCTCGAGCCGATGGTCCGCGCCGCGCTGACCGAGGATCTGGGCACCTGCGGTGACATCACCACCCGCACCGTAATCCCGGCGGGCGTGACCTATGCCGCGCGGCTGAACGCGCGCGAGGATGCGGTGGTGTCGGGCATGCAGGTGGCGGCCCTGGCGTTCCGGCTGGTGGACCCGACGTTGAAGATCATGCCGCTTGTGGTCGACGGGGACCGTTGCACCAAGGGCCAGACCCTGATGGAGATCACCGGCAGCGCGGCTTCGATCCTGTCCGGCGAACGCGTGGCGCTGAACTTTGCCGGTCGTCTGTCCGGGGTGGCGACCCTGACCGCCAAGCTGGTCGCGCAGACCGCAGGGACCAAGGCGCGCATCACCTGTACCCGCAAGACCACCCCGGGCCTGCGGATCGTCGAGAAACTTGCGGTGCTGCATGGCGGCGGGTTCAATCACCGCCATTCGCTGTCGGATGCGATTCTGATCAAGGACAACCACATCGCCGCCGCCGGCGGGGTGCGCGCGGTGCTCGAGGCGGTCAAGGCGCGTGCGTCGCACATGATGAAGGTCGAGATCGAAGTGGACCGGCTGGACCAGTTGGCCGAGGTTCTGGAAACCGGCGGCGCCGATGTGGTGCTGCTGGACAACATGACGCCTGACATGCTGGCCGAGGCCGTGGCGATGGTGGATGGGCGTCTGGTTACCGAGGCGTCGGGCAATGTCACCGTGGACACGGTGGCCGAGATCGCGGCCACCGGGGTCGATTACATCTCGTCCGGGGCGCTGACCCATTCCTATCGGACAGCCGATCTGGGTCTGGATTTCTGATCACGGATCACGAAGGTTTCGGCCATTCGATTGGATCCAGCCGGAAGTATCGGGACAGCTGTCCGTAGAATTCGGGCGCGGTTTCCCTGAGGGCCTCGGGGCGTTCGAAGAACAGCTCGACCGTGACGGCAAAGAACTCTTCGTGTCCCGTGGCGCCATAGGGGTCGATCACAGTGCGCCGGCCTGTCTCGACCGCGTGCAGATGCGCGTCATACGCGGCCAGAAAAACACGTTCCCACTCGGCATAGCTTTGACCCTTGGCCAGTACGGGCACGCCGTTGGTGCCGCCGGACAGATCATCCAACTGATGCGCGAATTCATGAAACACGACGTTGTGTCCGTCATGATCGTTTGCCGCGCCCTGCCGGCTGTGCGCCCAGGACAGGATCACCGGCCCCCGATCCCAGCTTTCGCCGGTTCGGATGACCTCTTGTTCGGTCACGACATAGCCGCTGTGCCGCTGTTGGCGGGACTTGAAGGCATTGGGATAGATCAGGACCGTCGTCAGATTGTCGTACCATTGGTCCGAGTTGACGACCAGAAGGCAGGCTTGTGCTGCGATCGACAGACGCATCTCGTCCGTGACCTCCAGCCCGTCGCAGCCGATGAAATCGACCTGATTCAGGAACAGGTTGATCTTGCCTTCCAAAGTGGCGCGCAGCTTGGCAGGCAACCGCTCGAGGATCGGCACCATCGCGTGGATGGTCCGCAGCTCCTCATCGCTCAGCGGTGTTTGCAACAGCTCGGCCTTGGCCCTGGACTTCGACCAGAAATACCAGACCACCAGACCGGCGATTGCCGCAAAAAGGCTCAGAAACAGCACCATGTGGCGACGGTATCTCTATTGCCCCACCTCGGAAAGCCGATTCATTCGGTCGAGGGTCGCGTGAAGTTCGCCAGCCAAGGCCGTTCGACATCCATGCCCTGATACAGCGCATGCAGCAGCAGATGTGCCGTCACCGGGTCCGGGGCAAGGGGGCGTCGGTCTAGTCGCCCCTCCTTGACCGCCGTATCGGCGTCGAAGATCACCGCATCCTCTTTGATGGTGGTCAGCACCCGAAGCTGGGCCAGCGTTTCGGGGTCGACCGCGGTCGGGTCATCCGAAAGGATCACGAAATCGGCCAGTTTGCCCACTTCGATCGAGCCCTTCTGGTCTTCTTCGAAATGCTGCCATGCCGGCCAGATCGTCATGGCCTTGAGCGCCGTCATCACATCGACCCGCTGGTGCGGGCCTAGGATGTCGCCCGACCTGGTGCGCCGGGTGACCGTTGCGGCCAGAACCCGCATGCTGTCGGGAAACGCTACAGGCGCGTCGTGATGCGTACCGAACATCATGTCGCGTTCGGTCACCCAGCCGGTGGGCGAGATGTTGTCGGCATTGGCCGGCCCAACCGTGTGGTCGCGGTGCCAGTCGCCCCAATAGAAGGTATGCATCGGAAACAGCGACGGGAACACGCCCAATCGTTTGAGGCTGGCCACCTGATCCTCGCGCAGGAACTGACCGTGCACCAGAACCGGCCGGTTGCCCGGATCGCCATAGGTCAGCCGCGCCTCGTCAATGGCGGCGATCAGCATGTCCGTGGCCCCCTCGCCATTGGAGTGAGTCAGGATCTGGAGACCGTTCTCGAAACACCAGTTCACCGCATCCTGCAACTGCTCGCGCGTGATGGCGGCGTATCCGGCATAGCCGGGCGGGTAATCCCCGACCGGATCGTAGTAGGGCCGATCCCGCAGCGCGGTAAATCCTTGCGGCGAGCCGTCGATTGTCAGCTTGCACCCGCCGACTCGCACCCGGTCGGCATAGATGCGCGAGGCGTCCGACGCGATGAAATCGCGCGATTCCAGAATGTCGGGAAAGGCCACGACGTCGATCGGAAGGTCGCCGTCTGCGGCCACCCGGCGCAGGGCCTGAACCACCGCGCCCGAGGAGCGCCCCTCTTGCGCGGTGGTGTAGCCAAAGCGCGCCCACATCCGGCTGCCGGCGCGCGCGAAAGTCTGCAGCCCGTCTTCGCCGACATTGCCAAGCAGAGGCACCAAGGCGCCGAAGAATGCGTATTCCTCCAGCACGCCGTTCGGCTCGCCAGCTTCGTCTCTTCGGATCACGCCTCCGGGCGGGTTCTCGGTTTCTGCGGTGATCCCGGCCAGTTCAAGCGCCTTGGAATTGCCCACCCCCAGATGGCCCGATTGGTGGATGATCATGATCGGAACATCGCGCGAGACCGCGTCCAGCTCGGTACGCGTGGGGTGGCGCAGTTCGGCCAGTTGCGCGTTGTCATAGCCAAAGCCGATGATCATCCCCATCGCTTCGACCGTGTCGTTATTGGCCTCGGCCCACGTGGACAACGCCGCCTGCAGGCTGGCAATGTCGGTGACCTTGCCATCCGGTGGGGCCAGCAGGTTCGCCGACAGGGCTTGCAAACCGCCCATGACGACGTGGCCGTGGCTGTCGACAAAACCGGGCAGCATCGCGCGCCCGTCCAGATCAAAGATCGTCGTGTCGTCGCCCTGATGGCTGCGTATCTCGGCCAGTTCACCTGCTGCGATGATCCGCCCATCCCTGACCGCGACCGCCTGTACCGTGGGCCGGGCGTCATCGATCGTCAAAATCGGACCGCCGGTATAGATCGTGTCCGCGAGCTGTTGGGCCAAAGAGATGTTGCCGAGGGTCAGACCCGCAGCAACGCTCACGGCAGACAGGGACAAAAGACGCATTCCGAACCTCCAGCAGCATATGGCAATGCGCTGGAGTCTAGCACGAAGTTGGCGTCCGGCCCGTGCAATGTTCAGTTGTCGATCCGACGTCGGCGTTCACTTGAGCGCGCGCGACAGGAATTGCCGTGTGTCGTCCTGCTGCGGGTGATCGAACAGCTGCTCGGGCGGGCCTTCCTCGACGATGCGGCCGTTCTGCAGGAAACACACCTTGTCGGCGGCCTGCCGGGCAAAGCCCATTTCGTGCGTAGCCATCACCATCGTCATGCCCTGCTGCTTGAGCATCAGCAAAACGTCCAGAACCTCGCCCACCAGTTGCGGATCCAGGGCCGAGGTAATCTCGTCGAACAGCATCACCTCGGGTTGCATGGCCAATGCGCGCACGATAGCGACGCGCTGCTGCTGTCCGCCAGATAGTTGGTCGGGATAGTTGTGCATACGGTCGGCAAGCCCGAAGCGTTCGAACATCTCTTCGATCTGGGGCAGCAGCTCGGCGCGCGTGCGACCGCGCACGCGGCGCGGCGCCAGCATCACGTTGTCCAGCGCCGTCATGTGCGGGAACAGGTTGAAGCTCTGGAACACGATGCCGATGCGCGCGCGCACAGATTGCGGATCCAGACCCGGCACCGAAATGTCGACCCCGTCCAGCAGGATCTCACCATCCTCGATCGGCTCAAGCAGGTTGATGCAGCGCAGAACGGTGGATTTGCCCGCCCCCGAGGCACCAATCAGGCAGACCATCTGACCCTCGTCCACGGTCAGGTCGATGCCGTCACAGACGGTGCGGTCGCCAAAGCGTTTGACGACGTTGCGCAGGTTCAGTTTCGACATCAGCGCCGCTCCCTCATCTGCTTGGCCATGAGGTGGTCGGCATAGCGCGTCGCCGGGATGGTCACGATCAGGAAGATGATCGCCGCGCCCACGTAAGGCGTGAAATTGGCCAGCAGCGATTTGAACACGCCCGCCTGGCGGAAAATCTCGACCGGGCCGATGAAGCTGAGCAGCGACACGTCCTTTTGTAGCGCGATCAGCATGTTCATCTGCGACGGCACGACGTTGCGGACGGCCTGCGGCAGCACCACATCGCGCATCACCTGGCCTTCGGTCAGGCCCAGCGACAGGGCGGCGGCGCGCTGGCTGTGATGCACGCTGTCGATGCCCGAGCGGAAAATCTCGGCCACATAGGCCGAATAGGTCAGGATCAGCGCCAGCGACCCCCAGATATAGGGTGAGTTCCACGGTCGGGTCAGGCCCAGCCCGGGAATGCCGAAGCCGATCAGATAGACGGTCAGGATAACAGGCACGCCGCGGAAGATGTCGGTGAAAGCCGCGCCGAAGATGCGCAACGGGAACAGCGCGGGCGATTTGGTGTCGCGGGCCAGCGCGATCAGCAGCCCCAGCACCGCGATCGCGGGCGCCGACCAGGCAAAGATCATCACGTTGATCTTGAAGGCCTCGAGCAGCTTCGGGAAGGTCTTGACCAGAACCTCGCCGTTGAAAAAGCTCTGCTGGACCTTGACCCAGCCCGGCGCCAGCGGCACCAGCACGATCAGCGTCACGACGACCAGAATGGTGCTGGTCGCGGCGATCCGGATCGACCGCCGCCGCTGCTGCGCCTCAAAAAGTTCGCGGCGGGTCGGGCCCGCCGTTCTGTTCTGTGTCATGTCACTTGATCAGCGGAACGCCCGTCGTGTCCTGCAGCCATTTGGCCTCGATCTCGGCCAGCTTGCCGCTTTCAGTCAGCGCGGCGATGGCCGCATCCACGCAGGATTTCAGCGGGTTGCCTTCCTCCATCAACATGCCGAACTGGTCGGGGTTGTCGCCTTGATCGGCAGGGAACTGGCCAATCACCTTGGACCCTTCGATCATCACCGCGCTCAGGAACAGGGCGGTAGGCAGGTCGAACAGCGCGGCGTCGATCTGGTTCGCGGTCATGGCCGCGTTCACGTCGGCATTGTCGCCATAGAGCAGCGGGTCCGCATCCGGCTGGATCACGCTGGCCAGTTTCGGCACGGCGGTGGTCGACCCGACCGCGCCCCATTGCAGGCCCTTCAGCGCCTCGAGCGTGGGCGGAGTGTCAACGGCGTTTGCGCTGACCAGAACCGCCATCGGCGCGGTGTAGTAAGGGGCCGAGAAATCAACGACCTGATCGCGTTCGGGCGTGATCGAGTATTGCTGGATGTTCACGTCAAAGTTTTTGGCGCCGGGCTGGATCGCCTCGTCAAAGGACGACCGGACCCAGACCACGTCATCTGCGGCAAAGCCCATCTCTTCGGCCACGGCATAGGCGACGGCGGCTTCAAAGCCCTGGCCAGACTCGGGCGCGTCATCCATCACCCATGGGTAATAGGCCGGGTTTCCGGTGGCCACGGTGAACTTGCCCTCGGTCAGGGTCTTGCCCGCGGCGCACTGCCCGTCCGCAAGGGCCGAAGTTGCGGTGAACGCAAGGGTTGCGGCCGCGATCGAAAGCATCTTGGACATGAGTCTGGGTCTCCTGTTGGGAATGTCGGGCCCACGGTAGTGTTGCCCGCCGACCCTGTCCAGTTGGTCGCGGTCTATGCCAAACCCCGCAAGAAGTTCAAGCCGTCACGCGGGTGGAATGTTGTGGTTCACCCGGAACAGGTTGCCGGGATCGTACCGCCCTTTGATGCGCGACAGCTGCGTGGCATTGGCCCCGTAGGCGCCGGACAGATGATCGGCCTCGTCCGCTGGCATGAAATTGACATAGGCACTGCCGGTTGCATGCGGCGTCATGCGGTCATAGAGCGCGCGTGCCCAGGCGATGCAGGTGTCATCCTTGGCCGGATCTTCCCAACGGGTGTGCACGTTCATGATGAAATGGGCCGAGCGTTGCGGATAGGCTGTCGCCGCAGCCTCGACCCGGGCCATCGCACCGCCGACATGGGCAATGAATACCTCGCAGGACGGATCCGGAAGGGTCGAGATACTGTCCAGAAGCCCTGCGATTGCATCCGCGGGCAAGGCATCAAAATCGTGACTTTTCCAATAGTTTCGCGCGCCGGGGGTCAGCAGGGGGTCAAAAGCGGCCTGCCAGTCGACGAAGGCGTGCGGCGAGATTACGTCCACGATCGGGTCCCCGAGGGCGCGCAGCGGCTCCATCGCGGCTTCGCCGTTTTCGATGGGACCTGCATAGCAGGCGGCAAAGATCAGCACCTCGCGCCCGTGCCAGTCTTCGGGAAGGAAGGGCAGGGGAGGGGCCTTGCGCATCACCGTCCAGACCGTCAACTCGTCAGGCGCAGTGTCAGCGATCCGCGCGTATTCGGGCAGCAGAGCGGGGCCCTGCTCGATCGGATGCACCACAAGGCCGGACAACACCTGCGGCCCCAGCGGGTGCAGGCGGAACTCGAACGAGGTGACCACGCCGAAATTGCCGCCACCGCCGCGAATGGCCCAGAACAGGTCCGGGTGGCTGTTTTCCGATGCGGTCACGATCGAGCCATCGGCCAGCACCACCTCGGCCGAGATCAGGTTGTCGATGGTCATACCGAACTTGCGCGTGGTCCAGCCAAAGCCGCCGCCCAGTGTCAGCCCGGCGATCCCGGTGGTCGAGTTGATGCCCGTCGGAACCACCAACCCGTGCGCCTGCGTCTCTCGGTCCACGTCACCCAGAACCGCACCCGGCGCCACACGCGCGGTGCGCGCCTTCGGGTCGACATGCACCGATTTCATCTGCGACAGGTCCAGCATCACCGCATCATCGGCCACGGCATGTCCGGCGATTTGGTGCCCGCCCGAGCGGACGGACATGATCAGCCCCGCTTCGCGCACGAAATTCACGGCCTTTTGCACATCGCTGGCTCCGAGCGCCCGGATCACAAAGCCGGGTTTGCGGTCGACGATGCTGTTCCAGGTGGTGCGGGCACTATCGTATTCGGGGCTGCCGGGAAGAAAGACGGATCCACGCAGCGACGCGTCCAAAGCGTCCAGCGCGTCTTGGTCCACGGATTTGGTGCTGCCGTTCAGCGTTATCAGGTCAAACATGATCAGTCCTCCAGATCAGGTGGACAGGTTTCCTGCGGTGCTGCCTCGGGCAATGGGTTGCGCGCCCCATTCGAGCGAAGGGCGCGCAATGCAAATTTGGTCGTGTCAGGCGAAGATACCGGGATCGATCCGATCAACTGGCGTGATGACGTCAGCCGGAATGTTCAGACGCTTGGCCGCCTTGCGCAGGCTTTCCGCGTCCGGCGCCTCGTACAGGCAGTAGGTTTTTCGCTTGTCCGCGCTCAGGAACGAGAAAATCCACTCGATCCCTTCTTCGTCGTTGATTTCCTTGATCTTTACCTTGTCATCGTCGCCAAGCTCAAGCTGTTCGGCGAAGTTCCGTTCGATGATGTACCTTGGCATTATGCACCCCCCTGCGCATGTGCTCGGAGTCTAGGACGCGGATCCTTCAAGTTTTGACCTAAGGGAAACCATACCCAATTCCCGGGCAGTTGCCAACGCTTCGGCCTCAAGCGACAGGGCCGAGCGCAGATCCTGAGCGCGACCGCGACGGCGAAGAGCCCAAGCGCGCGCGGCTTTGCTGTGGGCGATCCACGGCGGTGCGGCCATCGCTGTGTCCACTTGGATCGCGGTTTCGAACAGTTCGTCGGCGGTGTCCCAATCACCCAACACGGCGGCCAGTGCTCCCAGCCGCCGGGCCGCGGATCCGGTGCAGACGGTTGTCGCGCCGGCCGTGATCGTCAGGTCCCGGTAGGGCAGCAGCTTGTCGATCAGCGTTTGGGCATGGTGTGTGTTCTCGACCGCGACGCAGATATCCGCTAGATAGGACAGGGTGGTCGAGTACATCGCGTCCTGAGGCAGGTCAAAACCGGTGTCCGCGATCTCATTGAGAATACGCTCGGCGGGCTCGCGAAACCCCAGTTCGGCGGCTATCAGGCCGAATCCGGGTTTCCAGCTGGTTTCGCCGGGACTGTCGGACATGAGCCGTTTGATCACAGGGGCCACTTCATGCAACCGGGCCTGCTCGCGCCGGATGGTGAACATCTGAACGCCGTAGACACCCTCGACATGGGCGCCGTGTGTCTGCCGCCCGATTTTGACGGCTTCGCTCGCATAGGTCTCGGCGCGTTCGAAATTGCCATCCAGGATGGCCACCATTGCACGGGCATGGATCTGGACCCAGTACAGCTGTCGGTGGTTGTCCTTGTCCGAAATCTCGGTCAGCAGTTTCAACGAGGTGTCGACCAACTGGCGGTCCGCCATCTCGGCACCGACAAACAGGCTGAGGGTACGGTCGCGACCCTGATCGATGTTTCCAAGCTTTTCCGCAACTTCGTGCATGGATTCGAGGTTCTTGCGCCAGTTCAGCCGATCTTCGCCCTGGCGCGCCACGAAAGGAGCGCCGAAGCGGGTCATCATGACGGCGAACCGGGATTTGTGATCCCCCAGCCGGGCGGCCAGTTCCATGCATTGCTGGCCATATTTGGTGCCCTCGGCAAAGTCGCCGATGAACATGTAGGCGCGGGCGATCTGGGCCATCAGACGACACCGCCGAACCTCATCTGTCGGCGGCAGGCTGTCCAATGCCTCGAGGCACAGGCTGATCGCCTGGCCGTGCCTTTGGCCGGCCATCATGCATGAATCGGCGAAGTGATGTGCCGCGTCGGCAGCAAGGTCCGTCCGGCCTGAGTGCCGGGCGGCGTCCGAAGCCTCCTTCAGTTTGGCGATGCCTTCCGGCAACCTGCCTGCGCTGTCGTAGCTGCGCCCAAGCAGAAGGTTCCCAACGATCGTCTGAGGACTTTTTTCGTCGCCCAGTTTTTGCGCGGCCTTCAGGGTTTCCGTCGCATTGGCCAGGGCTTCCTGGCTGGCCGACCGTGACAGGGCCATTTCTGTCGCCGCGCGCCACCGGTCATAGGCGGCAGCCCAGTCTTCGGCCTCGGTCAGGTGCCGGGCGGCCAACTCGGGGCGTCGTTCAATCTCGGCCGACCGCAACTGCATCAGCGCGTGGGCGACATTGGCGTGTTGGGCCTTGCGTGTGCTGCTGAGCATGGACTGATAGGCGGTGTCCCTGATCAACGCATGGCGGAATACATAGTGCCCTTTGTGGTGCCCGCTTTCAAAGACCAGACCAGCGCGACACAGCTCAGCCAAACAAGTGTCGAGCTCTGGCGGGGCTTCCGGCATCGACGCGGCAAGCAGAGCCGGTTCGAACTCGCGCCCGATAACCGACGCCGCAAGAGCCGTTTGTTTGGCGTCGGGCGATACGGCGTCCAACCGGGCCATCAACGCTCCGCTCAGGGACGAGGGCACATTCACACCGACCCCGCCGGTTTCGTGTATGGCGCGTGTCAGTTCCTCGACAAAAAGCGGCACGCCGTCGGTTTTTTCGACAATCAGGTCGACCAATTCCGGATCCGGATCGCGTCCCGAGACACGTTGCACCAGATGGGCGACCTGCTCGGCATCAAGTCGCCCCAGATGCAGGGTTTGGACATGGCTGTCCCCTTCGGTCTTCTGCATTTCCCAGCCGGGGCGATGCGTGATCACGATCAGAAGGGGAAGGTCGACGCACAACGCTTTGAAACGGTCCAGCAACGCGTGGGTCGAGGCGTCGATCCAATGGGCATCCTCGACAAACAGGATGACCGGACGTTGGACGGCCCGGGCCTTTACCGTGGTGATCAGCGCTTGGATCGTCAGGTCTCGCTGTTCCTGGGGCGACAGTTGCAGGACCTGCTGGGCCAAGGTGCTGCGCGGGGCGACCAAGGCGGCGAAGGCAGGAAGAACTAGGTCCAGATCCAGTCCTTGCCGCTGGGCTAGCATGTCGTGAACACTCTCCTGCACCCTGTCGTCGTCAAAATCCGGGTCGACGCCCGCATCCTGCGAAATCCGTTCGGCAACCGGGTGAAACGGGCTGCTGGTGAGATAGGGAGAGCAGTTCAGTCTGATGATGTCGGCCTGATGGACCACGCTTTCGTCTTGCAGAAACTCCTCGATCAGGCGCGACTTGCCGATTCCCGCTTCACCTGACAGCAGCACCACTTCACCTTTGCCGTCCTGCGCGTGTTTCCAGGATTGCAGAAGGATGCCCTTTTCAAAACTGCGGCCGATCAGGAACCCGTGGGCACCATCCCCGCGGACCGCGTGGAACCGGCTTTCGGCGCTGCGCTCAGCCAAGACCTGAACCAGGTCGTGCGCGACATCGAAGCCTTTCAAAGGCACGCTGCCCAAGGATGAAACCTCGAACACGCCATCCAGTGACCCTGTCAGGTCTGTTCGGGGCATGACGACGGCGTTTGCCGGTGCTTTTTCCTGCAACCTGGCGGCCAAGTTCAACACCGGTCCGGTCATGGCGCCTTCTTCGAACGAGTTTTCACCGATCGCGTCACCGACAACCACGTCGCCGCTGGCGATGCCGATGCGCACGGCGAGCGGGGTTCCGTCGGGCGTCGTCATCTGCCGGACCCTTCGCACGGCTTCGAGACCAGCTTTGACGGCCCGAATGGCGTGATCCTCATAGGCGCGGGGCCACCCGAAAAAGACCAGCAGCCCGTCGCCAAGGTATTTGGCGACATATCCTCCATACCGGCTGACGGCACCTGCGACAGAATCCTGGTATCGCTGCAACAGGATCCGCATGTCTTCGGGGTCGATCCGGTTGGTCAATTCGGTCGAGCCGACGAGATCGGCAAAAAAGACCGTCAGATGGCGCCGCTCGGCCGGAGCGCGCGACGGTTGCCCATCCGTGTCGGGCGGTATTTCGGCTGCGGCTGCTGCGATGTCAGATGTGGGTTGCTCGGGCGCCTGTTCATCAGACAGGACGCGCACGGCAGCCAGAATGACCTTGCGGTGTCCGAGGCTGACTCCAAGCTCTCGGAGATCGTCATTGGTCAGCAGAGGCAATACGCGTGCATCAACGTCATTTTCCGCAAAGGTCTCTGCGTATTGGCCCAGACCAAGATCGTTCAGCCATGTTTTGACCGTGAACCCCATTGACGGATCATGCGTGGTTGCAATTCGTCAATCAAGCGTCAGGAGAACACTTAACATAATCATAATTACGCGGGTAAAAATCAGAACTCATTCCGCGGCCCACGTGATCCGGTCAGGCGCGGTCAGTCTTTGCCAGGCGTCATATTGCGACAGAAACACCTGCCCGTTCAAAGCATCGAGGAAATGCGACTGCTTCAGTCGGTCCATGACCGGGCCTTTGACCTCGCTCAGATGCAGCCCGACACCCATGTCGCGCAGGCGGTGGTTGATCGCCTCAAGGCTTTCGAGCGCCGAGAAGTCGACCTCGTTCACCGCCGAGAACATCAGTACCACGTTGCGGATCTCGCAACCCTCGGTCACGCGGGACTGGATCAGATCCTCGAGGAAGCGGGCATTCACGAAATACAGGCTTTCATCCACCCGCAACGTGACCAGCGTGGGGTCGGTCTGGACCTTGTGGCGCAGGATGTTGCGGAAGTGTTGAGTGCCCGGCACCAGCCCCAGTTCGGCCACATGTGGACGTGAAGTCTTGTAGAGATGCAGAAGGATCGAGATTGCCACGCCGCTGGCAACACCCGCTTCGACACCGGCCATCAGGGTCAGGACGATTGTGGCAGCGACGGCGGTGAAATCAGCCCGTGAATAGCCCCAGGTCTTTTTGAGGATTGAAAAATCCACCAGGCTGAGCACCGCCACGATGATCGTCGCGGCCAGCGTCGCCTTGGGCAAGAAATAGACCAGCGGGGTCAGGAAGAGTGCGGCAACCGCCAGCCCAACGGCGGTGAAGGCACCGGCCGCCGGGGTCTCGGCGCCCGCGTCGAAGTTAACGACCGAACGCGAGAACCCGCCGGTGACCGGAAAGCCCCCGGTGAACGCCGCGCCCAGATTGGCCGCGCCCAGGCCGATCAGTTCCTGGTCGGGATCGACGCGCTGACGTTTCTTGGCCGCCAGCGTCTGCGCGACCGAGATGCTTTCGACGAAGCCGATGATCGAGATCAGGATGGCGGGCACCAGCAGCGCGCCGAACAGGTCCGAGGACAGCCCCGGCAGGGTCAGCGGAGGCAGGCTTTGGGGCACCTCGCCCACGATCTTGACGCCGCGCGCGTCCAGCCCGAAGGCCCAGACCGCCATCGTGGTTGCCACTACCGCCACCACAGGCCCGGCCTTGGTCAGCAAATCGGCCAAAAGCGGCGGTACGCCCATGCGCCGCAGCGCGGGTTTGAGGTTCTTGCGCACCCAGAACAGGAAGGCCGTGGCCAGTGCGCCGATCACCACCGTAATCCCGCTGGTCTGGTCCAGATGCGCAAAGATCGAGCCCAGCATCTCGGGCAGGGTATGGCCATGCGCGCTGACCCCCAGGATGTGTTTCAACTGGCTGGTGGCGATCAGAATGCCCGAGGCGGTGATGAAACCCGCGATCACCGGATGAGACAGGAAGTTGGCCAGAAAGCCCAGCCGGAACACACCCAGCAACACCAGGAACCCGCCCGACAGAAAGGCCAGTGTCAGCGCCGCCACCGCATAGCCGGCGGTGCCCTGTTCAGCCACCTGCCCCACGGCGGATGCGGTCAGCAGCGACACCACCGCCACCGGACCCACCGCCAGCGCCCGGCTGGTGCCGAAGATCGCATAGAGGATGATCGGCACGATCGAGGCATAGATACCCGCCTCGGGCGGCAGCCCCGCCAGCAGCGCATAGGCCAGCGATTGTGGGATCAGCATGATCGTCACGATCACCGCGGCGATCAGGTCATTGGACAGCGCCGCCCGGTCATACCGGCGACCCCAATCCAGAATTGGCAAGTATCGCAACAGGTTGTGCATCGGTTCCACGTTCAAGAGGGCACAGGGCGGGTGTTGGATGGCGCAGGGCAAGAAGCCCTAGCGACCTATTCGGCCGCCACGTTCAGCGGCTCGGGCTTGGCCATCCATTCCTTGCCCTTCAGCATCGCCGACCAATAGACCGGCGGCAGCAGCTTTTCCTTGAGGACCCAGGCCGCGCGGCTGGGTTTGGTGCCGTCGATCAGGAACTTAGGGAAGCTGGGCTTCAGGACACCGCCATAGCCGAACTCGGCCAGCACGATCTTGCCGCGTTCCACCGTCAGCGGGCACGAGCCGTAACCGTCATAGGCCGCCACCGGGCCGCGGCCCTCGATATCGGCCACGATGTTGTCGGCCACCACCGGCGCCTGCTTGCGGGCAGCGGCCGCGGTTTTCGCGTTCGGCGCGTTCATCACGTCGCCCAGCGACCAGATGTTGTCAAAGCTCTTGTGGCGCAGCGTGGACTGATCCACATCGACCCAACCCGCCGCATCTGCCAGCGGCGATACCCGGATGAAGTCCGGCGCCACCTGCGGCGGGCAGACATGCATCATGTCGAACTCGACCGTCACCTGCTCGGGCTGCTCGTCGGGCTTGGCGACCTTGAACGTGGCGGTTTTCGCCGCCCCGTCCACCGCCACCAGATTGTGGAAGAAGTTCAGCGTGGCGTCGTATTTCCTGACATACTCCATCAGCGCCGGGACATAGTCCTTGACCCCGAACAGCACCCCGCCCGCATTCATGAACTGGATGTCGATATCCTTCAGAACCCCGCTTCGGACCCACGCATCGCCCGACAGATACATCGCCTTTTGCGGCGCGCCCGCACATTTGATCGGCATCGGCGGCTGGGTGAACAGCGCCCGTCCCGCCTTCAGCCCTTCGACCAACTGCCAGGTATAGGGCGCCAGGTCATAGCGATAGTTCGAGGTCACGCCGTTGCGGCCCAGCGTTTCCTCCAGCCCTTCGACCGCACCCCAGTCCAGCTTGAGCCCCGGAGTCACCACCAGACGGTCGTATTTGACCACTCGGCAACCATCCAGAATGACGGCGTTGTTCTGTGGCTCGAACGCGGCCACGGCGGCCTTGATCCATTTGACCCCGCGCGGGATCAGCGCGCCCATGGTCTTGGCCGTCTGTTCCGGCGTGAACACGCCGCCGCCCACCAGGGTCCAGCCGGGTTGATAATAGTGCACGTCGGACGGGTCGATGATGGCAATCGACAGGTCGGATTTACGCGCATGCAGGCTGGCGGCGGTGGCGATGCCCCCTGCCCCGCCGCCCACGATCACCACGTCAAAGGACGCGTCGCCGGTGTCGGTGGGCGTCTTGCCGCCATTGGCGATGCGGCGGGCCACGCCGCTCATGTCATATCCGGCAGCCTTGGTTGAGGTCAGGATGTCAGGCAAGGCTCGGCCCTGCGCGGCCTCGTGCAGCGACCAAAGCGTGGCCGAGCGCGTGCCCGTCCGGCAATAGGCCAGGATCGGACCTGGCAGTTCGGTCAGGGCTTGACCGAAGGCCTGCGCGTCCTCATCCCGAACCAGGCCAGTCTGGACGGGAACGTACCGGGCTTCGATGCCAAGCTTTTCTGCAGCGGCCTCGATTTCCTCGAATGTCGGTTGGTCGGACCCTTCACCGTCGGGGCGATTGCAGATGATGGCGCGGAAGCCCGCGGCCTTGATCGCCGGGATATCGGCAAGCGTTACCTGTGGCGACACCGAGAGTGCGCCCGAAATCTTTCGGATTTCCATTGTTGTCTCCTGCGGTCAGATCTTGTTGACCGGAACCTTGAGCATCTGGTTGCCGTCCTTGTCGGTCGGGATGTCACCCGCCCGGATATTGACCTGGATCGACGGGATGATCAGGGTCGGCATCGCCAGCGTCGCGTCACGCTCGGTGCGCATCTTGATGAACTCGTCCCGCGACTTGCCGCCGCCCACGTGAATGTTGTGCGCCTTTTCCTCGGCCACCGTGGTTTCCCAGCGAATGTCGCGGCCGTTGGGGCCGTAATCGTGGCACATGAACAGGCGGGTTTCGTCCGGCAGGCTCAGCACCTTCTGGATCGAGTCATAAAGCGTTCCCGCATCTCCGCCCGGAAAGTCGGCTCGGGCCGAACCACCATCGGGCATGAACAGCGTGTCACCCACAAACGCCGCATCGCCCATCACATGCACCATGCAGGCCGGTGTATGGCCCGGTGTGTGCATGGTGAAGGCGGTCATGTTGCCGATCTTGTAGGTCATGCCATCGGTGAACAGTGCATCGAACTGGCTGCCGTCACGCTGGAACTCGGTGCCTTCGTTGAAGATCTTGCCGAAGACCTCCTGCACGATCTTGATGTTCTCGCCAATGCCGATCTTGCCGCCCAGCTTCTGCTGGATGTAGGGCGCCGCCGACAGGTGATCGGCATGGGCGTGGGTCTCGATGATCCACTCCAGTTTCAGGCCCTGCTTTTCGATCTCGGCGATCAGCAGGTCGGCATGTTCGAATGTGATCCGGCCAGCGGCATAGTCGATGTCCATCACGCTGTCGATGATCGCGCAGGCGTTGGATGTCGGGTCCGAAACGATGTAGCTGATCGTCGCCGTGGCCTCGTCGTAGAAGCCCTGAACCTTGGGTTTGACGCTCAGATCAACCGGATATGCGGAAATTGGTGTCGCGATTGCGTCAGCCATTTTCTGGTTGTGTGTGTCGATTGCCTTTTGGTCGGTCATGATCGTGCCTCCTCTCTGACGCTCAGGCCTTGGCCGAACGTGTAATCAATGGTTGCCCTTGCAGAATGCGCGCCAGGGCCAGCCCGGCGGCGACCGCGCCCAGAAACAGCAGAACCTCCCACCGTCCGGTGCCCAGGGCCGGAATTGCCGCGCCCGGGCAGAATCCTGCGATGCCCCAGCCCACGCCAAACAAGGCTGAGCCGCCGACAAGCTTCATGTCGATGTGCTTTGCGCCCGGAATCTGGAACCGGTCCGCAAAAAGCGGCGCGGCGCGTCGCCATATCAGGCGATAGCCGATGAATGTCACCACCAGCGCACCGCCCATAACGAAGGCGAGGCTGGGGTCCCAGGTTCCGGCCAGATCGAAGAAGTTCAACACCTTGGCCGGGTTCATCATGCCCGAGATCACGATGCCTGTGCCGAAGACAAGGCCGGTCAGGAACGTATGGAACAGTTTCATTGCCTCACCCTCCGAATACGTGGCGGATCACGAAAACCGTGATGGCGGCAGTTACCATGAAGGTCGGAACGGCAACCAGGGACCGGGTCGACAACCGCGACAGGCCGCATACGCCGTGACCCGAGGTGCACCCCGAGCCGAGGCTGGCGCCCAGACCGACGATGACTCCGCCGACCACGATCATCAGCGGGCTGATCGGTACCTCGATAGCCGGCATGGAGCCGGTCAGCACGTAGATCAGACCCGGCGCAACGATCATTCCGGCAACAAGCGCCAGACGCCAGGAAAACTCGGACCCGCTGTCAGGAAAGACCAGACCGGACATGATACCGGTGGCACCCATGATGCGGCCGAGGCCCAGCATCAACAACACTGCGCCCAAGCCTATCAGCAGGCCGCCGCCAAAGGATGCAAAAGGCGTGAATACGGTTTCCATATTATCTGGTCCTGCAGGTTTTGATGCCCAAAAGCGTGTACACCGGGCAGAATTTCATGGTCGCGGTCAACAGCATGATGATGCCAATGATCACAGCGCCATATTTGAACAGTGGTGCGGCGAACAGGGCCAGCCCGCTGAAGACTGCAAGGTACAGCAGGACCAACCCAAGAGCCGCGCGCAGCGTGCGGTCGATCGTTCCGACGTTGTTGGTCATATCGCCCTCCATATTCAGGTTTCTGAATGGCATATATGACGCCAGGAGCGTCTCTTCAGTGACAATGTCACGAATGCCGAAAAGATTCCCGAAAAATCAGGTGCTGTGGGCCAAAGCCTGCAAAGCCGTTGTGTCGGTGAGCGTAATCTTGCCCCGAGATTGCGAAACCAACTCGCGTTTCTGGAAGTCGTGCAGCACCCGCGAGACAACCTCACGCGCGGTTCCCAGTTCGCTGGCCAGTTGTTGGTGTGTCGCTTGCACCTCGTTCGCGGAATCGGCCAATGCAAGCAGACGTTCCGCCAGCCGGACATCGATCCGGCCGAAGGCGACGTCATCGACCACGCGCAGAAGGTCGATCAATCGGCGGGAATAGGCCTGGAACACGAAATCGCGAAACGCGTCCTCTTCCGCGGCAAGGCGGTCGAAGGCAGGCTTGGGCAGGACGATCGCGGTGACATCTGTTTCAGCAATGCCTTCGGCGTTATAGGCCTCTTCGGCCAGCATGCATGCCGTGGTCAGCACGCAGCTTTCGCCGGCTTCGACCCGATACAAGACGATTTCGCGCCCCGTATCCGAGCTTTGTGAAACGCGGATCCGGCCTTCGTACAGAAACATGAGGCTGTCCGGCACATTGTCGGGCCCGAACACCTGGGCCCCGTTCGGGAACTTCACGATCCGCGCGGCCGCGCGCAACCGGGCGCGTACCGCATCGGGCAGGTGGCTGGTTCCGTGGAACCGCTGGGTCCAGTCAGTGATTGTCATGTGGCTGCTTGCATGGGTGGCCCAAAGCCCTCGTAGATCATTACGGTTCTGCCGTCTTTCGCCCGGCCTAGACGATACGTTCGTAACAACGCGTCCTGTGCACCTGCCGCATGGCCTAGGACAGAACCGTGGTCGCGATCAAGGGAAAGCGCCCGAAGGTGCCTCGGGTCCATCCTGTCAGTCGCGACCCAGATCCTTGAGGATCGGACAATCCGGGCGGTCATCTCCGGCGCATTCCTGGATCAGGTGCGACAGTGTTTCGCGCATGGCTTTCAAATCTTCGATCTTGGCATCGATCTCTTCGAGGTTCTGTTTGGCGATCCGCTTGACGTCCGCGCTGGCGCGGTGCTTGTCCTCGTACAGCGCCAGAAGCGAGCGGCAGTCTTCGATGGTGAACCCCAGCGACCGCGCGCGTCCGATGAACGCCAGCTTGTGCAGCTCTTTCTCGTCGAAATGGCGGTATCCATTGGTCGAGCGTCTGGGTTTGATGAAACCGATATCCTCATAATACCGGATGGTCTTGGCCGGCAAACCCGAGCGTTCGGCGACGTCCCCGATATTCATGGCGGCTCCTTTCCTATTCGGCGGGTGTGGGTGCGTGTGCGATGGTCTGCGGTTTGCGGTCGGATCCGCTTGGTGGCCGGGCCGCCTTGACCCAGCGCAGCCGCAGTGCGTTTGACAAGACGAACACGCTGGACAGCGCCATGGCGCCAGCGGCCAAAACCGGGGACAGCAAGGGTCCGCCAAAGGGATAGAGGATCCCTGCGGCCACCGGGATCAGGAGCGTGTTGTAGCCAAAGGCCCAGAACAGGTTCTGTCGGATATTGCGCATTGTGCGCTGGCTGATGTCGAAAGCGTTGACCACGCCGATCAGATCGCCCGACATCAGCACCACGTCTGCGGCCTCGATCGCAACGTCGGTCCCGGTGCCGATGGCAATGCCGACATCCGCGGCCGCGAGCGCCGGAGCGTCGTTGATCCCATCACCGACAAAAGCCAACTTGCCGCCGTTCACGCGCAGGTTTTCCAGCGCAGCCACTTTGCCTTCGGGCAGGACTTCGGCGACGACTGTGTCGATCTCAAGCTGTGCGGCGATGGCATCGGCCGTCGCCCCGTTGTCGCCCGTGATCATCGCCACTTTGAGCCCCAGCGCGTGCAAGGCTTCAATCGCCTCCGGTGTGCTGGGCTTGATCGGATCGGCCACCGCGATTGCGGCGGCAGCGGTTCCGTCGATTGCGGCGTAGAGCGGTGTTCTGCCTTTGGCGGCCAGCGACGCGCCGTGATCTGACAGCGCGCTGATGTCGATGCCTTCACGCTCCATCAGACGATCGGCACCGATGAGGATGCTGTGCCCTTCGACGGCCGCTTGAACCCCATAGCCGGTGATCGACTTGAAATCCTCGGGCTTCGGCAGATTCAGGCCGCGTGTCTCGGCCGCGCGCACGATGGCGGTGGCGATCGGATGTTCCGAAGTGGCTTCGACGGCTGCGACCAGGCGCAGGACGGTGTCCTTATCCAGCCCTTGGGCGACCACAAGATCAGTCAGTTCCGGGCGGCCTTCCGTCAGGGTGCCGGTCTTGTCCACCGCTACAACAGTGGTCTCCTGCAACATCTGCAGCGCGTCGCCCTTGCGGAACAGAACGCCCATCTCCGCAGCGCGCCCCGTGCCCACCATGATCGATGTCGGCGTAGCCAGACCCATTGCGCAGGGGCAGGCAATGATAAGCACCGCGACCCCGGCAACCAGAGCCATGCTGAGTGCCGGGTCCGGTCCGAACAGCAACCAAACAAGGACTGTCACGACCGCCACCGCGATCACCGCGGGAACAAACCAAAGGGTGATACGGTCAACCAAGCCCTGAATGGGCAGCTTCGCGCCCTGAGCCTGTTCGACCATCTGAATGATCTGCGCCAGCATCGTATCCGCTCCGATCTTTTCGGCGCGGACGGTCAACGCTCCGGTACCGTTCACGGTGCCACCTACGACAGTTGCGTCAGAGGATTTTTCGACCGGAACGGGCTCACCCGTGATCATGCTTTCGTCGACATACGAAGTGCCGCTCAGAACTGAGCCATCAACCGGGATCTTTTCGCCGGGCCGCACGTGAACCAGATCGCCCACTGCGATCTGATCAATGGGCAGTTCGACGATGCGGTTCTCCCGTTCGACCCGCGCGGTTTTGGCTTGCAGGCCGACCAGCTTGCGGATCGCCTCGCCGGTTCGGCCTTTGGCGCGTGCTTCAAGGAAGCGGCCCAGCAGGATCAGAACCACGATGACCGCGGCCGCCTCGTAATAGACATTGGCCGTGCCGGTCGGAAGGATTTCGGGCGCAAAGGTCGAGATCAGCGAGAACCCATAAGCCGCCGACGTGCCCAAAGCGACCAGCGAATTCATGTCTGGCGCGCCTTTGGCAAGTGCTGGAAAGCCCTTGGTGTAGAATTGAAGACCGGGCCCGAACAGGACCAGCGTCGTCAAGACGAACTGAATGTAGTGGCTGGCTTGCAGGCCGATGGTGTTTGCAATCAGATGATGCATGCCGGGAATGACATGCGCGCCCATTTCAAGGATGAAAACCGGCAAGGCCAGGATTGCCGCAAACCCCGTTCGCAGTGCCAGTTTGCGGATTTCGTCAGTTTTGCGATTCTGCGCCGCTGCCTGAGCCGAGTTGCGCGGCGTCGCCGGGTACCCGGCCGCATTGGCCAGTGCAGCAATGGCTTCAGGTGTCGTGGCGCCCGCTGCAAACTGGACGGTCGCACTTTCCGAGGCGAGGTTGACCGACGCCGCCAGCACCCCCTGCCCGGCAAGCAAAGCCTTCTCGACCCGGCCGACGCATGAAGCACAGCTCATGCCCTGGATGTTGAGCGTGACGGTCTCGGTCACGGCTGGATAGCCCGCCGCCTCCATCGCCTGTGCGATGGATTTGACATCAGCCGGAGCATGGAAATCCACCTGGACGCTCTCATTCGCCAGGTTTACGGCAGCCGAGTCGACGCCCGGAACCGCGCTGAGCGCACGCTCAACCCGAGCCACGCAAGACGCGCAACTCATCCCCTGAACCTGAAATTTGGCATGTGAAATATTGGCCATGTCGTCACCACGATTATCCGGTCGACCCTGTACATAAGGGTTCCAGCAAGTGGAAGGTCAAGGCCCTCTGCGGAATATCCCTGCGCACCAAGCAAACCATCCCGTCAGGGCAAGAGCAGTTTGCTGCTGTGCTCCGTCGGCAACAGGGCAACGATGGATGGCGGCGGATCCTTGGTGAATTGAAGCAGGATCGCTTGGATGCGAGGGTATCACGCAAAGAGAATCACTTGGGAATCGGAAAGGTGCGGCATGACAACGAGGAAAGCATTGATTGGGCTATGCGCGCTGTCCCTGATTGCCGCCTGCACCGAGACCACGTCGATGTCCGGCGACAAAGCCCCCGGTGACCTTGCCAAAGTGCCCGAGGGCGTGGTCGAAATCGCCGCGCCGGGGCAGGACCTGACCGCCGTTCGGATCATGCCCGAAGACGGTTGTTACTGGTACCGGTACGTGGGTCCGGTCGAAACGACATACCTACCGCTGAGAACCACCGATGGCCGCCCGATCTGCGCCCGGGCGTAACGGATCAGCTGCTAGCAGTCGCAAATCTTTCGGGTGGGTATAGATGAGCCGTCGCACCCGGCTGCACCCGGTCATACAGGCCTATGATATGGGCCATGACCATGCGCACACAGCCTGAGCTTGCCCGCCCGCCGATAGACCGGGAATAGGGTGTTCCGTGGATGCGCAGATATGTGTCGCGATTGCCCTGAAACAGGTAGAAAGCGCGTGCGCCCAAGGGGTTGTTGGGTCCGCCGGGCATTCCGTCGGCAAACTGCGCATAGTCTTGCGGATCACGTTTGATCATGTCCGCGGTTGGGGTCCAACGCGGCCATTTGGCCTTGCGCCGGATGGTATAGGTCCCGGGTTCGTAGAGATTGCCACGGGCGATCGCCACGCCGTATCGCATCGCGGTTCCGCCCTCTTCGATGAAATACAGGTAGCGCGCGACCGCATCCACGTGAATGTCACCGGGCACCAGCGACCGATTGGTTTCGACCCGTTGCGGCAGAAACCGGGGATTCAACCCCCAAGGGTTCGAGGTGGCCGGGTCATAGTTGGCCGGCGTCACCTGCCTGTCCCAAGCCGCCCATTGAGATGCGGTCGACGCTTCGGCCGATGTCGCGCCAAGAATCGGTTGCGAGAAAACAGCAAGCGAAGTCGCAACAAAATGTCTTCTGGTCAGCATGTCTGCACCTCCAGTCGCCTTGCCGTGGCAGCAAGAAAAAAGATCGGACTAAACGATTCCCTGAAACAGACCCCGAGTCCATTCACTTGTTCGTTTGACGCAAAACCTTGTCGCAACTGGTGTTTTGAGGTCGTGCACAAACGGCTGCCGAAAGCCGCGCATCTGGATCAGACGAGTTTTTGAACCGCCCCGGGTGGGTTGTCATAAAACTGTTACGAAAGCGTTACATAAGCTTCGCACGCCCGGACTACTGCACTCAACAAGGCCGCAGGGGGCGGCCAAAGCTGATTCTCAGGAGTGACCATGACCACCATCAAACTGACCGCTTCGGTTCTGGCAATCACCGCGATCGCCGCGTCCGCTGCCTCGGCGCGCGACGCCATCCGTATCGTCGGATCGTCGACCGTATTCCCGTACACCCAAGCCGTGGCCGAGCAGTTCGCCAACAACACGGGCGCTGCTTCGCCCATCGTCGAATCGACCGGTACCGGCGGCGGCATGAAAATCTTCTGCGAAGGCATCGGCGAAAACACTGCCGACATCACCGGCGCATCGCGTGCCATGAAGGCCTCGGAATACGAGCTGTGCCAAAAGAACGGCGTGACCGACATCTCTGAAGCTCTGATCGGTTTCGACGGCCTGTCGATCGCCATCTCGCGCAGCAATGAACAGGATTGGGACCTGTCGCTGGCCGACATCTACATGGCTCTCGGCGCCCAGGTGCCGGTTGATGGCGAGTGGAAGGACAACCCGTACAAGACCTGGAACGAAATCAACCCCGACCTGCCGGCCGTAGAAATCCTGGCTTATGGACCGCCGCCGACCTCGGGCACCCGCGACGCGTTCGTCGAGCTGGCCATGCATGAAGGCTGCAAAGAGCTGGACTTCGTCAAGAGCGGTGACTTCGACAAGAAATGGGTCAAGGAAAACTGCTCGCGCATGCGTACCGATGGACCCTTCGTCGAAGCGGGCGAGAATGACAACCTGATCGTTCAGCGCCTTGAGGCGGACCCGAACGCCGTGGGCATCTTCGGCTACTCGTTCCTGTACGAGAACCTGGACAAGCTGAAGCCGGTCACGATCGAAGGCGTCGAGCCGAATGCCGACACCATCGCCGACAAATCCTATCCGGTGTCCCGCCCGCTGTACTTCTATGTAAAGAATGCGCATCGCGGCGTGATCCCGAACCTGAACGAGTTCCTGGAAGAATACATGTCGGATGATGCTTTGGCATCCGACGGCTACCTGGCCGAACGTGGTCTGGTTGGCCTGTCCGACGAGCGCCGTGAAGAGCTGCAGGACGCAATCCTGGACGGCCAGAACATGGAACCCAAGTCGTAAGACTTGCAATTAACAGGGCTGTCCGGCCGCGAAACCGGGCAGCCCATTTTTGTGCCTGGGGGGCAGATGACTACTTTCGTGTTTGCGGCGCTGTTGGGCGTCAGTATCCTTGGATATTTGCTGAACAGACGGGCTGCGGCCGGTCTGCGCGCAGATGGGACGTCCCTGCACTCCCTGCCCGGCTATCACGGGCTGTTTTCTTTTCTGTCCACGCTGGTTCCGGTCTTTGTGCTGATCGTACTTTGGCTGATCCTGCAGGGGCCGGTGATCGACCATGTGGTCATGTCGGGCCTGCCTGCCGGCAGCCTTGACGGATTGGACACTGGCGGGCGCCAGCTGGTGCTGGCCGAGATCAAGTCGATCTCGCGGGGGCAGATTTTCGGCGAGCCGGAACAGTGGAAGATGGACGCGGCCCAGCGGTATCTTGAACTGCATCAGATGTCGGGATGGGTTCTGCTGTCGATCGTTGTCATTTTGTCACTGGCCATCGTGGCATTTGCCCGGTCGCGCGTCGGTGTCGAATTCCGCGCCCGCCACAGTGTGGAACGCATCGTTTCCGGCCTGATGATCTTCTGTTCGACCGTCGCCATCTTTACGACCGTCGGCATCATTGCCGCGCTGCTGTTCGAATCCATCCGCTTTTTCGAGATGGTGCCGATCACCGAGTTCTTCTTCGGCCTGAACTGGGAACCGCAGATTCCTCTGCGCGAGGACCAGATTGCGGCCGAAGGTGCCTTTGGCTGGCTTCCGGTCATCCTCGGCACGATCGTCATTACCGTGGTCGCGTTGTTCCTGGCGGTGCCGGTGGGCCTGCTGTCGGCCATCTACCTGAACGAATTCGCGCCCGACCGCTTGCGGGCGGTGGCCAAGCCAGTGCTGGAGATTCTGGCCGGCGTGCCGACCGTGGTCTATGGCTTTTTCGCGATCCTGGTCGTGGCTCCGGCCATGCGCAGTTTCGGCGCATCGTTGGGCATCCCCGTGTCACCCAACACGGCGCTGGCCGCAGGCAGCGTGATGGGCATCATGCTGATCCCGTTCATCTCGTCCTTTACCGACGACGCCCTGTCAGCCGTGCCGAAATCTCTGCGCGACGGAGCGCTGGCACTGGGGGCGACACGGGCCGAGACGGTTCTGAACGTGCTGTTCCCCGCCGCCATTCCCGGCATCGTCGGAGGCATCCTGTTGGCCGTCAGCCGCGCGATCGGGGAAACCATGATCGTGGTGATGGCGGCGGGCCTGATCGCCTCTCTGACCATCAACCCGCTGGACAGCGTGACCACGGTGACCGTTCAGATCGTCACGCTTCTGATCGGCGACACCTCGTTCGACAACCCCAAGACGCTGGCAGCCTTTGCCCTGGGCATGATGCTGTTTGTCGTCACCCTGATCATCAACGTCTTCGCGCTGCGCATCGTGCGCAAGTACCGCGAAGCCTATGACTGAGGCCAAGAATCATGGCTGACCTGACCGCAGGACAAAACAATTCGCCCAAAGGCGGAGACACCGCCGACGCCGTGCGCGCCAGCTTGGCCCGCCGCAACCGCAAGCAGAAAATACTGCAGGGCCTTGGCCTGGGCGCCATCGGGTTTGCATTTCTGATGCTGTTCATCTTGGTGGCCTCGCTGGTGTCATCCGGATACCAGGCGTTCACCCAGACCAAGATCACGCTTGAGGTCTATGTCGACCCCGAGGAGATCAAGCCCGAAAAGCTGCCGCGGGGAGGTTTCAAGGACGTGCTGCAAGCCTCACTGTCCGAGTTGCTGCCCGAGGTGGACACCAGCGATCGGGCTACCCGCAAGGCCCTGTCGGGCATCCTCTCAAACGGAGCGCAGTTTGATCTGCGCGACCGGGTGGTGGCCGACCCTGCGCTGATCGGGCAGACCATCACAATGACCGTGCCGGTATCTGACCCGTATGACCAGCTGAACAAGGGCACCATCGACCGCGACACGCCCGAACAGAACCGCCGCTTGAACGATGCCGAGATCGCGTGGTTCGATCAGCTCAAGGCCGAAGGCGTGATCAGCAAGCCGCTGAACACTGGCCTTGTCACCAATGCCGACAGCCGATTTCCGGAACTGGCGGGCCTGAAGGGCGCGCTGATCGGGTCGTTCTGGGCGCTGTTCGTGTGTTTCGTGATTTCCTTCCCGCTGGGCATCGGCGCAGCGATCTACCTTGAAGAATTCGCGCCCAAGAACAAGGTCAGCGACTTCATCGAGGTCAACATCAACAACCTCGCTGCGGTGCCGTCGGTCGTTTTCGGCCTGTTGGCGTTGGCGGTGTTCATCGGCTGGTTCGGCCTGCCGCGCTCGGCCCCCTTTGTGGGTGGCATGACGCTGGCGCTGATGACCATGCCGACGATCATCATCGCCACCCGCGCGGCGCTGAAGGCCGTGCCGCCGTCGATCCGCGAGGCGGCCCTGGGCATCGGTGCGTCCAAGCACCAGGTGGTGTTCGGTCATGTGCTGCCGCTGGCGATGCCCGGCATCCTGACCGGTACGATCATCGGGCTGGCGCAGGCCTTGGGGGAAACTGCTCCGTTGCTGCTGATCGGGATGAACGCGTTCATCACCTCGGCCCCGGCTGGCCCGTTCGACAGTGCCACCGCCCTACCCACGCAGATCTTCATCTGGGCTGACAGCCCCGAGCGCGGCTTCGTCAGCCGGACCTCGGCCGCGATCCTGGTGCTGCTGGGGTTCCTGGTCACGATGAATGCAATCGCGATCTATCTTCGCAACAAATTCGAGCGCAGCTGGTAAGCGCAAAGGGGTCATCATGATGAACGACATGAGCAAGATCGAGCCGAGTACCGCCGTCGACGCCATCAAAATTCAGGCGAAGGGCGTCCAGGTCTTTTATGGCGACAACCAGGCAATCAAGGACGTATCGGTCGACATTCTCGACAAAACGGTAACCGCTTTCATCGGCCCGTCCGGATGCGGCAAGTCCACGTTCCTGCGCTGCCTGAACCGGATGAACGACACGATTGACGTCTGCCGCGTCGAAGGCGACATCCGGATCGACAACGAAGACATCTACGACAAACGGATCGACCCGGTGCAGCTGCGTGCCAAGGTGGGTATGGTGTTCCAAAAGCCGAACCCGTTCCCCAAGTCGATCTACGACAACGTAGCCTATGGTCCCCGGATCCACGGACTGGCCAGAACAAAAGCCGATCTGGATGAGATCGTTGAGAAATCCCTGCGCCGTGGCGCCATCTGGGATGAGGTGAAGGATCGCCTACACGAGCCTGGCACCGGCTTGTCCGGCGGTCAGCAGCAGCGCCTTTGCATTGCGCGCGCGGTTGCCACTGAACCCGAGGTCCTGTTGATGGACGAGCCGTGCTCGGCTTTGGATCCAATCGCAACCGCCCAGGTCGAGGAACTGATTGACGAGTTGAAGCTGAACTTCTCGGTGGTGATCGTCACGCACTCGATGCAGCAGGCGGCTCGGGTCAGCCAGAAAACGGCGTTCTTCCACCTCGGCAGCTTGGTGGAATACGGGGACACGGGGCACATCTTCACCAATCCCGAAGACCCGCGCACGGAATCCTACATCACCGGGAGAATCGGATGACCCAGGACGCCATGAAGGACAAGCACATCGTCCGATCTTTTGATCAGGAACTCGAGTCTGTTCAGGCGCATCTGATGCGCATGGGTGGGTTGGTCGAGAACTGCCTGTCGGACGCGATCCGGGCACTGTGCGACAAGGATGTCGAACTCGCCGCGCGCACCGTCAAGGCCGATCGCGCCATCGACGAGTTGGAAGAGATGGTCAAGAACGACAGCGCCAACATCATCGCGCGGCGCGCGCCTACGGCCATCGACCTGCGCGTGGTCCTGGCGACCTTCACCATCGCCAACCAGCTCGAGCGCAGTGGGGACCATGCAAAAAACATCGCCAAGCGTGCCGTGACCCTGGCGGACTCGGCGAGTTTGGACGAAGTCAAATCGGCCATAGCGCGTCAGGCCCAGCTGGTGCAGAGCATGATTGCGGATGCCCTGGATTGCTTCATCCAGCGGGACGCGGACAAGGCCCAGGCCATCCGTGAACGTGACGCTGATGTGGATGCGATGTACAATAACGTGTTTCGCGCTCTGCTGACCCATATGATGGAGAACCCGGGCAATATCACCCCGGGCATGCATCTGCATTTCGTGGCCAAAAACCTCGAGCGGATCGGTGATCATGCTACCGGGATCGCGGAGCAGACCATCTACCTTGTCAGTGGGCAGTTGCCTGATGATGACCGCCCGCGCCTCGACAAGACACCAACGGAAACCACCGAGGTCCTGTGATGCCAACGCCATCGATCCTTGTCGTCGAAGATGAGCCCGCACAGCGCGAGATCATCTGCTACAACCTCGAGGCCGAAGGCTTTGACGTGCGCCAGGCCGAAACCGGTGACGAGGCGCTGTTGCAGATCAAGGAAGTGCCGCCCGATCTGATCCTGCTGGACTGGATGCTGCCCGGCGTTTCCGGGATCGAAATTTGCCGCCAACTGAAGATGACGGCCGCGACCCGTGCCATTCCGGTGATCATGCTCTCGGCCAAATCCGAAGAGGTCGACAAGGTGCGCGGACTTGAGACAGGCGCCGACGATTATGTCACCAAGCCCTATTCGGTGATCGAACTGATGGCCCGGGTCAAATCCCAGTTCCGGAGGACCCGCCCCGCAGCCGTGGGCGAGCGGTTGGAATACGATGACATCGTCCTGGATGCCGAGACGCACCGCGTGACCCGCGCGGACGAGGACATCAAGCTGGGCCCGACAGAGTTCCGGCTGCTGTCGACCTTCATGGAAAAGCCAGGCCGGGTCTGGAGTCGCGAACAACTGCTCGACCGGGTCTGGGGGCGCGATATCTACGTGGATACCCGGACCGTCGACGTGCATATCGGGCGTTTGCGTAAAGCTTTGACGGTGCGTGGGGGAGATGACCCGATCCGCACCGTGCGCGGGGCCGGTTACGCGCTCGGCTGAGCACCGGTCCCTGTCATTTCGCGCAGGTGGCACCCCAGCATCAGCAGCGCAGGCCAGAGCAGATAGGCCTCGATCTCGATGTTTTCGCCGAAGGTCAGCAGCAGCAGGGTCATCAGCAGGCCCAGCGGCAAGCGTCCGCGCGCCGAGCGGACCGCGTCGGTGATCACCACGCCGAAATGCACGGCGAAGGGGACAAGAAACGCCATGAAGCCGGTGATGCCCTTGACGAACAGAAGGCCGTACCAGGTGTGGTGGCTTCCGATGGGCATGTACTCGACCAAATGCGCACCGGGCTGAACGGTTCCGTGACCAAACAGCACCGCGTCGGATTGCCAGCGCTCATAGGCGATGCGTTGAAGGGTTTCGCGCACGCGGGTGCTGTCGGTGCGGGCCGATTTGAAATTCTGCAGCGCCTGATTGCCCAGATCGATCGCGGCGGCCCCCCACGCCGCGGACGCCGTCGCCATGGCCGACACCAGAAACCATCCGATGCTGCGCGCCACCAGCGGCAAAAGGCGCGGCCCCAGCGTGCAGGCCACCAGCCCGACCAGCCCCATACGGGATTTTGACGCCAGGACCATGAGAATACCGGCGCTCAGCCCGACGGCCATCCATCCCCGGTGCCGCTCTTCGAGCGCGAACAGGACCATGCATACCCCCAGCAGGGCGGCAAATGGTGACCAGGGCGCGAAGAACTGCCACCGGGGCGTCCAACTGGCCGGGTCGATCGTGTAGAGATAGACCGAGAAATACTCGGGCCCCGGCCCACCGACCGCCTTGAGCGGTGAGGTGAAGATCTGGCTAGGCAGGCCCAGATAAGGTGCAGCCAACAGCGGGGGCGCAAGGCACAGGGTCCAAAGCCCCAGCTTGCACTGGCCCCGCACCAGAACCTCGCGCCGGATCGGCAGCACGGCCCCAGCCAGGATGAACAATGGAATAAGCGCCCAGCCCTTGGCCCAGCCGATCGAGGACTTGATGGTCTTGCCCAGCCCCAGCCCCCAATCCAGATGGCCGGCCCACAATGCAAACAGCATCAACAACATGCCGGCCATCCACAGCCAAGCCAGCGCCGGAACCGGCCCCGTGGCCCGCAGCTCCGGACGAATCGCCGGCCCCAGATACAAAGCCAACACCGCCAACCCCGCCAGGGACCATCCCAGTACCGGCCCGACGACATAGAGCGCGCCGATGGCATAGAACGGCCATGTCCAGACCAGCGCGCGCCAGACAAGCCGCTCGGCCGGGTTCTGCGGCGCGGCCTGGCTCATGCCTTGTTCTCGCCTGCGTCTTTCAACAGCCGCGAGATCAGCGGGTTGCGGACCCATGCCAGCGTCAGCCCGATCAGAAGCATCAACGTGGCGGCAATCCCGGCCGCGATCGACAGCTTCTTGTTGGGTGAAGACGGCCGTTCCGGCAGCGACGGATTTTCCAGCACCTGGATCAGCGGGTACGAGGCGTAGACATCGGTCTTTTTCGATTCCGACCGGGCGATGGCCGAGGCAAAGACGGCTTCGGCCACGGCAAAATCCCTTTGGCGGTCTTCAAGTTCAGCCGCCATCGACGCCAGCGCGGACAGGCGCGCAGTTTCGGCCGCGATCTGTGCGGCGAGGGTTTTTACGTGCTTTTCCTGCCCCGCGCGCAGGGCGTTTTCGCGGACAAGCTCGCTCAGCAACTGCGCACGCTCTCCCTCGGGGGCGCGGTCCAGACCCGAGAGCTGCTCGACCGACAGGCCGGTCACCTCGGCCGCGCGTTGGACGGCAACCTTCCGTGCGCCTTCATATTCGTCCCGCGCTGCGCGATAGACCGGATGGCGCGGCCCGTAATTGGCATCGGCCTGCGCCAGCTTGGCCGCGCCGGCCGAAACATCCTTGAGCAATGACATGTATTGCGCGTCGGCGTACAGCTTCAGCGTGACCGCGGCGGCATCCGGCGGCAGATCAAGCGCGACCTCAAGCGCCGCGACCCGCTCGGCCTGCCGGGCCAGCGTGCTTTCCTCGGCCCGCAGCGTTTGGCGCGCGCGGTCATTCGCGGCCACCTGCTCACGGTATTGGGCGGCCGAGAGCAGCCCACTCTGCCGCTGCAACTGCTCGATCGCAGCGCGGGTTTCACGAACCGAGCGCTGATAGGCGTCGATTGCGCCGCTGTTGCTGGCCTCGCGCGTGGCGATCTCGTCCGCGCGCAAGGCGTCAATCTCGGCAAAGAACGCAGCGACAAGGGCATCGCCGTGGCGTTGCGCGTCCCCCGGGCTGGCGGCCTCCATTTCGATATGGATCAAGCTGGTCTGGTCCACCAGGCGGATGCGCGGCTTGCCGAACGCATCGCGCTCAGCCCCGACGGCGCGTGCGGCCGCATCCAGAATGCGATCGGCCGACAACAGCCGCTTGTAGGTTTCGGTGGGGCTGATCGAGCCGTTGGCAAAGGCTGAATTGGCGTAGGACGAGGCCTGCCCGATATTGGCCAGATTAACCGAGGCCGACGCACCCGACCCCGGCAGGATCAACGAGGCGTGGGATGCGTATTTGACCGGCGCGGTTGCCAGATACCCGCTGATCGGGGCCCAGATGCAACTGGATCCCAGAAGAAACAACGCAACGTATCGCGGCAGCCGTCCCGCATCGGTCAGCCGCCCGCCCTTGAGAACGCGCCGCCAGCCCAGCGACCGGATGTCAGTGCGGCTGATGCGCGCCCAGTCCCAGGGGCGGTTTGGCGCAAGCGTTTGACGGTTGTCGGAAATCTGGTTCGGCATATCAAATCCTCTCTTACAGGATTGATATACGGATGCGGCTTGGGCTGTCCGCTGCGCAAGGGGTTAGGCCGGGGCGGGTTGGGACAGGCCCCCTATCCGAAAGGATGGGCGCGGGTCAGAACAGGCCCGCCTCGCGCGCGGCCATCGCGGCCTGGGTGCGGTTGCTGACACCCACTTTGCGATACAGCGTTTTCACATGCAGCTTGATCGTGGGCTCGGACAGGTCCAGATCGCGGGCGATCTCCTTGTTCGACTTGCCCTCGGTCAGACCTTTGAGGACCTGGCGCTCGCGCTCGGTCAGTTTCTTGGCCATCGGGTGCGCGTCGTTCGGCTGCTCGGCGCTCATGAAACCGACGGGCAGATATTGCTCGCCCATGGCCATGAAACGGATGGCGTTTACCAGAGACTTGGCCGGCAAAGTCTTGGGCACGAACCCGGCTGCCCCCAGCTCGAGTGCACGTTCAGCCAGATCGCGCGAGGCATCGCCGGTGAACAGCGCCACATGTCGCGCGCTATCCATGCCAATGCAGGTTTCCAACCCGCTCAGCCCGTTCATGCCGGGCATGTTCAGATCCAGCAGGACCAGATCAAACGGACCCTCGGATTCGATCTTTGCCTTTGCGGTCGCAAAATCCGGCGCGGTGGTGGGCTCGATCCCGCCTGCGGCCTCGATGAAGGCGACGAGCGTGTCCAGAACCAGTTCGTGATCGTCGGCGATAAGAACTTTCATCAATGAACTCCATGTGCCTCCACCCAGACCTGAAAAGGTTAATAAACCATTGATGATTGGCGGTGAAGCCTACCGAACGGACAGGCCGATACCCGATCGGATAGGAGCAACTGGCCCGATTTCCACGCGGTGCCGCATCCGGGCCGTGTCAGTCAGCCGATTTCTCCGCGTGCTCTCCCGATGCTCGTCTGTTGCGGTCCCGGCACAGCGGGCAGGTTCAGAGCAACAGTTCAGTTCATGTTCGGAGAGTTCCATGCACTTTCAAGCCGCTCACGCCCTTCTCGACGGCGCACACACCACGCCCGGCACCGCGCTGCCGATCACCGAAATCCTCGGGCAACCGGTGGTGAATGCAGAATCCGGGCCGGTCATCACCACGCTTTTGGATGGTCACCGCCGGACCGTCTTTTTCCTGAACGCCCATTGCGCAAATGTCCGGGCAAAGAATGACCAATACCGAGCAGCCCTGACGCAAGCCGACCTCGTCCTGCCCGACGGGATCGGGGTCGAGCTTGCCGCCGCGATGCAGGGCGAACACCTGGCCGAGAACTTGAACGGAACCGACTTTGTCCCGCGCCTGGTCCGGCGCGCGGCCAAGCTGGGCCAGACGGTCTATCTGCTGGGCGGAACGCCCGGCACCGCACAGGCCGCGGCAGCGCGCCTGCAAGACATGGCGCCCGGCCTGAGGATTGTCGGTTGCCGCGACGGGTTTGGGGGCATCGAACGGACGGACGAAGCCTTGGACGAGATCAACCAGTCCGGCGCAGACATCCTGCTGGTGGCCATGGGCGTTCCGCTGCAAGAACTGTGGATTACGCGGCACCGCGCACGGCTGAACCCGAATCTGGTTCTGGGTGTCGGCGCGTTGTTCGACTTTCTGGCGGGCAACGTCCGGCGGGCGCCCGGGATCGTACGGCGGGTCCGGATGGAATGGGCGTGGCGGTTGGCGATGGAGCCACGCCGCATGGCCCGCCGCTATCTGATCGGAAATTTCGAATTTCTGGGACGGTGCGTCGGCCAGGCTCTTGGCGGGCTGACGCCCAACCGTATTCTTGACCTGACCGTTGCGCTGGCGGCCATGACGGTTCTGGCCCTGCCGATGCTGGCCATTGCCGCCCTTGTCCGGCTGGACAGCCGCGGGCCGGCCCTGTTCCGGCAGACGCGGGTGGGCAGGAACGGGGTGCCTTTCACCGTCTACAAGTTCCGCTCGATGACCACCGACGCCGAAGCGCAAAGGGCAAGCCTCCTGGCGCAGTCCGACCGCGCAGGCGTGTGCTTCAAGGCCCGTCACGATCCGCGTGTCACACGGGTGGGCAAGGTTCTGCGCCGCTTTTCGCTGGATGAGCTGCCGCAGATCCTCAACGTGTTGAAGGGCGACATGTCGATCGTCGGACCGCGGCCTGCCCTGCCCGAGGAGGTCGCCAAATACCCGCCCCGCGCGCTTGAACGCCTGGCCGTCCGCCCCGGGATCACCGGCCTCTGGCAGGTGTCGGGCCGGGCTGCCATCGACTTTGACCGGATGATCGACCTGGACACGGCCTATGTGCGGTCCCGCTCGGCCCTTCTGGATCTGATGCTGATTGCCATGACCGTGCGGGCCGTCGTGTCCGGCCGCGGCGCCTACTGAGAAAACCCAAGGAGAATTGATATGACCAAGATTCGCAAAGCCGTCTTTCCTGTCGCCGGACTGGGCACAAGGTTTCTGCCCGCGACCAAGACCGTGGCCAAGGAAATGCTGCCCCTGATCGACCGCCCGCTGATCCAATATGCCGTCGACGAGGCGCGCGCGGCCGGGATTGAAGAATTCATCTTCATCACGTCACCCGAGAAAACCGCGCTCGAGGCCTATTTCGGGCGGAATACGGCGCTTGAACGCAAATTGAAGGATGGTGGCAAGACCGAGCTTTTGAACAACCTGCGCTGCGCCGATCTGGAGGATGGCAAATACTGCTTTGTCCGGCAGGACGCGCCCCGTGGATTGGGCCATGCGGTGTCGCTGGCGCGCGAGTGTGTGGGCAATGAGCCGTTTGCGGTGATCCTGCCCGATGACGTCATCAGCGCCCGACGCCCGGCCCTGTCACAGATGGTCCAAAGCTATTGTGACCAGAGCGGCCACATGGTTGCGACCCAATCCGTGCCGTCCGACAGGATCGGGTCCTACGGCGTCGTCGATATCGCCCTGCAGGCCGGGCGTGTGCAAAAGCTGCGCGGCCTGGTCGAAAAGCCCAGCCCCGAGCAGGCGCCGTCGAACTACGGCATCGTCGGGCGGTATATCCTGCAGCCGTCGATCTTTGATCGTCTGGCCGGCCAGGCACCGGGTGCGGGAAATGAAATCCAGCTGACCGACGCCATCGCTGCCGATATCGAAACCGCTGGCTGTTCGGGCTACGCCTTCGCGGGTGAACGCTTCGACTGCGGGTCAGTCGCCGGATATCTTGAGGCCACCGCGGTCTTTGCCCTGCAGCGGTCAGAGCTGCGCGAAGGGTTTGAGCGGATCATGGCACAGCGCATGGGCCACCTGCGCCCGGCCGCGTAACGGCGGGCACCTATCCGTTCGGATAGGTGCTTATCCCGATGCCCGTCTGTTGCCCGGTCACGCTTTCTGATCTTGTGCAGTTGGACACTAGGAGAATGACATGCGGATTTTACTTGCAGCCCTGGCAATGGTTCTGACCTTGGTCCAAGCACAGGCCCAGGATCTGGCCGAACCCACCGGAGAGGTGGTTCTGACGATCACCGGCAACCTGACCCAGTCCGGAGCCGAGGATGGTGCGCGGTTCGACATGGACATGTTGAAAGCCTTGCCCGCGCGGACTTTTGCGACCTCGACGATCTGGACCGAAGGTGAAAACACCTTTGTCGGCGTGCCGTTGTCTGTGGTGCTAAAGGCAGTCGGTGCCGATGGCAGCATGATCCGCGCCACGGCGATCAACGACTATGCGGTCGAAATCCCCATGGACTCGGTCACCGAAAGCGACCCGATCGTGGCCTATGAGATGGACGGTGCCGAGATGTCGCGCCGGCAGAAGGGCCCGCTGTGGATCGTCTACCCCTATGACAGCGACCCGAAATACCAGACCGAGGTGACCTATTCGCGCAGCATCTGGCAACTCGATCGTCTTGAGGTCGTTAAATAGCTTGCAACCGGAATGAGTGCAGTAATGAGTAAAGCGCAGTGAACAATCGATGAGGCTCGGATTGAGCGATACCGATACGCAGGTTTTGCGCCGCCGATGGGTCTTCGGGCTCATCGGCTTCGGCGTTTTGTTGGGTCTGGTCGCGGTGGCGTGGTTGTCGGCGCAGGTGTTTACCGATTTCAACGACCGGCGAGCGGCGCCTTCGGACAATGTCCAATGGACGCTGTCGCAGGTCGAGGTCGACTATCTGTCATACCTGAACGCTCTGGAAACCGCGTCGGCGGCGCAGGACGCGCAAAATGGCACGTTGGATCTGGTGCGCCGGCGGTTCGATCTGTTTTACAGCCGTGTCGATACGCTGGCCCAATCACGCGTATTCCAGCCGTTGCGTCAGGATGACCGGTTCCGCCTGCCGTTGGAGCGGGTGACCCGGCACCTGAACGCCGCGATCCCCTTGATCGACGCGCCGGATGCGGAGCTGTCCGAAAAACTGGACGATCTGAAACGCGCCGCCCTTGAGATCGGTCCGCATGTCCGCACGTTGGCCGTTTCGGGCATCTCGTATTTTGCCACCGAGTCAGACCAGCAGCGCACCCAGACGGCGGCAAACCTGCTGCGGTTGGCGGTTCTGTCGGGGGCCTTGCTTCTGACCCTGGGCGCCGTCAGCGCCTATCTTCTGGTGGTCAACCGGCGCGCCACGCGGCGCGGGCGGGCGCTGCGGCAGGCGAATGAACGGATGAACACGATCCTCTCCACCTCGTTGGACGGGGTGATCGTGGTCGATGCCAAGGGCGACGTGATCGAGTTCAACCCGGCTGCCGAGGCAATATTCGGCTATACGGCGGATCAGGCTCGGGGGCGCTCGATCGGTGGCCTGATCGTGCCGCCGCATCTGCGTGAGGCACATCGCGCCGGCATGGTGCGAATGCAGTCTGGTGGAGAACGTCATGTCGTCGGCAAAGGCCGTGTCCAGTTGGAGGCGATGCGCGCGGATGGCGAACAGTTCCCGGTCGAACTGGCGCTGCAGTCGGCCCGGGCGGGCGATCAGGAAATCGTCATCGGCTTTGTCCGCGACATCTCGCAGCAGGTGGCGGCGCAGCAGGAACTGATCCATGCCCGCGACCAGGCCCTTGCCGGCGAAAAGGCCAAGGCCGATTTCCTGACCGTGATGAGCCACGAGATCCGCACGCCGCTCAACGGGCTGCTGGGCAACCTCACGCTGTTGAAAAACACCCGCACGACCCGGGAACAGGCACGGTTTGTCGAGAACATGGAAATCTCGGGCCAGATCCTCCTGAGCCACGTCGACACCGTTCTGGACATCGCCCGGTTCGAGGCCGGGAAACTGTCGGTGGCGTTGCAGCCCACCGACCTGAACGACATCCTGCAAGAGATTGTGGACGGTCAAAGCGGCAACGCTGCCTCGCGTGGGAACTCCATCTCGTGGCAATGGGTGGGCGAGGCGCGTCCCTGCGTTGCCGCCGATGCCCAAAGGTTGCGGCAGATTCTTCTGAACCTTGTCGGCAATGCCATCAAGTTCACCGAAAACGGCCGGATCTCGATCGAGGTCGAAGTGACCGAGCCTGGCCCCGCTGCAGGCGTCAACATCTTTGAATTCCGCATCATCGACACGGGTATCGGTATCGGCCCGGATGAGGTCGACGTCATCTTTGATGATTTTCACACCAGCGATCCAAGCATCGGTCGGGCCACCGGGGGCACCGGTCTGGGCCTGGGCATCGCACGTCGGTTTGCTGAGGCCATGGGCGGAGAGATCGGCGTTGAAAGCACGCCCGGCGAGGGCAGCGTGTTCTGGGTTCGTCTGCCGCTGCAGGACGCGGAATTGGACGCCAACGTTGACGGCGACCGGCCAGAGGTTCAGCACGCCCAGCCGTTGGACGTGCTGGTGGTTGAAGACAACGAGATCAACCGCGAAGTGATCTGCAACATGCTGAAACTGGACGGTCACCGGGTGACGGTTGCCGAGAACGGCCAACTGGGCGTGGATGCAGCGGCAGCACATCGGTTCGATGTGATCCTGATGGATATCAGCATGCCGGTCATGGACGGCCCGACGGCCACGCGCCACATCCGCAGCGGGGGCGGGCCTTCGGCGGAGATACCTATCATTGCCGTTTCGGCCAACGTGCTGCCTGATGCGGTCGACGCGTTCCGCGCCGCCGGTATGACAGCCTTTGTTGGCAAGCCGATTGCCCTGGATGCCTTGCGCAAGGCCTTGTCGGTGGTCACCGGCCTCGGAGCTTCGACCCGGTCCGAGGACGAAACGGATCATATCGGAGATCTGCGCGCCAGCCTCGGCGCCGACGTCTTTGACCGGTTGCTTGGCAAGTACCTGTCCGAAGGGGATGCCGTCGTCGCGCAGCTTGCCCAGTTGGAGGCCGGTGAAGCCGATCTGGACCAGGTTGCGCAGGAGTGTCACAGGCTGGCGGGAAGCGCGGCGACCTTCGGCGCGATGGGGTTCCGCGATGCGCTGATTGCGATCGAGATGGCCGCAAAATCCGCAGACCGCAAGCAGGTCGCCCTTCTGTTGAACGGTCTGCGCGAGGTTTGGGAGCGGGCAAAGGCTGCCCTGCCCGCCCCCGGTGCGATCAAGGGATGAGCAGCGCGGCGGCCCCGACGATGCCCAAAGACCGGGCGATTTCGGTCACTCCGGTGACCTTGCTGTCATAGCAGGCCACGGCATCACCCGGCAGAACATAGGGATCGAAGTCGTCGCGGTCTCCGCGCCGCAGCAGCTTTTCGATATTGCGCTCGATCACGACCGAGGATCCGGTCACGGGGTTGCGCGTGAACAGCACTGCGCTGCGGTTGGCGTTTGTCGTCTTCGACCCGCCGACGCAGTTGCTGTCGACCACGGCCTGCAGGAAACGGGTGCCATAAGGCACTTCACGCACGTCGCGCCCGATGGCGGATTCTGCATTGCCCGCAGCGGGTTGGGTCAGGTTCGACATGTACATTGTCACGCCGGGCGGGCTGATCGGGCTGGGACGCATCAGCGCGTCTTGGAAACACCCACGGCTGTTGACCACGATCTGGTCGCCGGTCAGCAGCATGATGTCGGTCGGGTCCGATCCTTCGAACACACCACGCAGATCCATGCGATAGATGCGCCCCTGGCGGTGCAGCTCGACCGCTGACAGGTCGGCATCCGGCCGCACCCCGCCCGCGGCCCGCAGCGCCACCGACAGGTTGCGCCCCTCGGTCGAGGCCCCCAGCGCGCCCTGGCGCCGACGGTCGAGGGAATCGCCCGGAACACCGCCGATTTCGACCGAGTGCGGCTCGAACACCGCGCCACGCACACCTACTGTCACCGAGGCGAAATCGCTGACCCGTACGGTCACGCGGGGTTCGATGTCATAGAACTGGGCCGCAACCAGAACGCGGGCCACCTCTTGTTCGACCTGCTCGGTGGTGCGGCCCTGGGCGCGCACGGGCGGCAGGTAGGGCAGCTTGAGGTCTCCGTCACGTGAGACGACATAAGCGTCGCTCAGCAGGTCGTCCCCTTCGATTGTGATCTGGACCATGTCGTTGCGCGACAGTTTCTCGCCCAGCAAGGGGCTGAGCGCCGGTTGCGACCATTTCGCATAGGCATTTGCGCCCTGATCGCCGGCCTGCGGCATGCAGGTCTGGCCGTTCATCGCGGCGGCCTGCAGCAATTGCGTATCGCCCCGCCGACGACCGGGTTCGCGATATTGCGCCTGATAACTTTCGCCGCGCGATACGGCTTCGATGTTGCGCGGGGTCTGCATGCTGCTGCACCCCAGCAGGGTTGAGGCGCTGACGGCCGTAATAAGGAAGGTCTTGAAATTCATGGTCATTTTCATCTCCTGATCTGTCACAGAAGATAAACCGCGCCGCGCGCCCTGCGTCAGTCCGGCATCGGGATGGCGGTTTGTCCCATTCGGATAGGTCCCTCTCCGAACGGTCCCCTGCCCCGTCCGACCGCGTCCGGGACACAGACCCTGGCCACCCGTACAACAGAACCAACAACTGTTTTTCGGGATAACGGCGTCATGACGCACAGCTTTGCACGATCAGGCTTCCTACAGCATCTTTTGGCCTACACCGCCTCCGAAGTGGCGGCCAAGGCGTCGCGCCTGGTCGTCGTGGTGGCCGTTGCCCGTACCCTCAGCCCCGAAGCGATCGGTCTGGCCGCAGCAGCTCTGGCGGCGGGCGACATCCTCAAGGCGCTGACCGAGAATGGGGTGAACCAGCGTATCATTCAGGCTCCGTCCGAGGAGCTGGCGCGGCGGTGCAACACGGCGCACCGCATCTTCTGGGTCTGGTGCGCGGGGCTGTGCCTGCTGCAACTGGCGGTCGCGGCGGCGCTGTTCATCATGGGCCACACCATGCTGGCGATGCTGCTGGCGGTGCTGGCCGGGGAATACCTGTTCATGCCGGCGGGCCTGGTTCAGGCCGCACTGGCGATGCGCGAGGGCAAGCTGCAGCAGACCGCCGCGATCGCCGGCGGGCAAGTCGTGGGGGCCAACGCCCTGACGGCGCTGCTGGCGGTGGTCTGGGCTTCGCCCGTGGCGCTGGTCCTTCCGCGCCTGCTGACTGCACCTGTCTGGCTGGTGCTGATGCGCCGCCTGCGTCGGTGGTCGCCTGATCGTCAGGCCGGGTTTGCAGCCTTGAAACCTTTCGTGGTCTACGGCTGGGCCGTTCTGGGCGTCGAACTGGTCAAGGTTCTGCGCCTGCAGGCAGACAAGCTGGTGGTGGGCGCGATGATGGGCGCAGAGGCGCTTGGCATCTATTTCATGGCTTTCAATGCGGGGCTTGGGCTGGCCACTTCGTTCACGCAAGCCTTCTCGGTCGTTCTGTTCCCGCATCTGTGCGCGGCCGAGGACAAGCATGGGGCGCTGCGCCACGGGCTGGGCCTGTCGCTGCTGATCCTGACGCCGCTGGTTTTGCTGCAGGCGGCATTGGCCCCGGTCTATGTGCCGCTGCTTCTGGGACAGGGCTGGGCCGAGATCGCCCCGGTGGTGTCGGTTCTGTGCCTGGCGGCCCTGCCGACGGTGATCTGGTCGGCGGTCGCCGGATGGCTGCGGTCGGAAAACCGCCCCGTCACGGAATTGCGGGTCAGCACGGTTCTGGCCGTGGGCCTGATCGCGAATACCGCCCTGATGGCGCCGCTGGGCCTGATGCCCGTCGCCGTCGGGTATGTCTGCACCTGCACCGCCATCATGCTGGCCGCATCCTGGGCGCTGCTGCCGCGGGGTTCTGCAATCAACCAGGAGGCACGCGCCCAATGACCCGGTTTTCCATCATCGTTCCCTTCCACAATGACGCGGCAACCATTGCCGCCACCCTGAATAGCCTGCTGGGGCAGAGCTTTGCGGATTTCGAACTCATCTGCGTGGGCGACAAGCCCTCGCGCCAGACGACCGAAGTTGTCCGGCAAATCTGCGCGCGCGACGCCCGGGTGCGCGTTGAGGCCAACCCCAATCGCGGCCCCAGCTCTGCGCGCAACCATGGTGCAACTGTGGCCACCGGCGACATCCTCGCGTTCTGCGACGCGGATGACCTGTGGGTCACCGACAAGCTGGCCCAACTGGACCGGTTGTTTGCGGATATCAGCATTGATGCGGCCTTTGGCCGGATCGGGTTCTTTTCCGAAACCCCCGGCGATTGTCCGACGCGCTCAACGGTTCCCACCGATCCCCTGACCATTCCAGACCTGCTGGCGGAAAATGCGGTGTGCACGATGTCGAACCTTGCAGTGCGCCGCCAGGTGTTCGCTGCTGTCGGCGGGCTGAACCCGGCTGCGGTCCACAACGAAGATCTCGAGCTGCTGATCCGCTTGGCGGGCGAAGGCCACGTGATCATCGGGGTTGACCGCCTGCAGGTCTGGTACCGGACCAGCGGCAGCGGCCTGTCTTCGGACCTCGAGGCGATGCGGGCCGGGCGCGCTCGGGCGGTTGCAACGGCGGCCCGCTATGGAGTTGCGCCGTCGCCCGCATCCGAGGCGATCTACATGCGGTATCTGGCCCGGCGCGCACTGCGTCTGGGCGCGGAACCGTCGATGGCCCGCGCCTATGCCCGCGCCGGTCTGGCGCTGAGCGCGCGCAGTTTTCTCAATCCTATCCGGCGCGGTGTGCCCACTGCACTTGGCGCAGTGCTCGCCCCCGCCCTGCCACGCCCGATCCGGCAGGCGCTCTTTGCCCGCTGATCCCAACCAGGAGACCCAAAATGCCCGAGGCATCCATCATCGTTCCCGCCTACAACACCGCCGCGACCATGACCGAGACTCTGGCCTCGCTTCTGTCGCAGACCCATGATGATTTCGAAATCATCATCGTGGATGACGGCTCGCAGGACGAAACCCCCGCCATTGCCCGCGCCCATGCGACCGACCCCAAAGTGCGGGTGATCCGGCAGGAAAACCGCGGCTTGGCCGGGGCGCGCAATACTGGCATCGCGGCCGCGCGGGGAGAGTTCGTCGGCTTCTGCGACGCCGACGACTTGTGGCTGCCCGAAAAGCTGGCCACCCATGTGCGTCACCTGCAGGCCGAACCCGACCTTGCGATCAGCTATTCCGGCAGTGCCATGATCGACGAGGGTGGTCGGCTGATGCGCGTCCGTCAGTCGCCGCGCCTGCGGGACGTGACGGCGGCGCATGTCCTGAAACGCAACCCGATCGGCAATGGGTCGGCAGCGGTGATGCGCAAATCGGCGTTGCTGGATCTGGCCTACCGCCCCGCGTTCGAGACCAAGCGCGACTGGGTCTTTGACGAAACCTTTCGCCAGTCCGAGGACATCGAATGCTGGCTGCGGCTGATGTTGACGACGGATTGGCAAATCGCAGGCGTGCCGGGGTTGCTGACCCGCTACCGGATCCATGCGACCGGCCTGTCGGCGGCCTTGGACCGGCAGTTGCAGGCGTGGGAGAGGATGGCCGACAAGCTGCGTCCGCTGAACCCCGAATTTTTTGCCCGGCACGAGGCGGCGGCGCGTGCCTACCAGCTGCGTTATCTTGCGCGCCGCGCGGTCAGCAATCTGGATGCGCACAAGGCTTGGGAGCTTGCGCAGCGGTCGGCTTTAACCAGCGCCCGGCCCCTGATCGAAGAACCCGCCAAAACGTTGACCACCATCATCGCGGCCGCAGCCCTGCGCGCGGTCGGGCCAGCGCCTGTTGTTCAAGCCGGTCGCCTCATGCGCCGCCAGACTTCCAACTGAACCGAGGTTTCCAAATGTCCAAGATCACCGTTCTTCACCTTGTTGATGACACTACGGCCGGTGGGGTCATGCGTATGCTCGACCATCTTGCGCAGCTGCCCGAGCTGGCCGATGGAGTCCACCAAGAGGTTCGCCCGGTCAAGCGGACCGCCTTCAGCTGGGGCAGTTTCGACGCCGATGTCATCGTGTGCCACATCGCCCCCGGCTGGCGTTGCCTGCCGGCCTTCTCGGCCCTGCGGGCGATGCATCCCACCACGCGGCTGGTTCATGTCGAACACAGCTATACCCGGTCTTTCACCGCCTTGAACGTGCCGCACAAGCGGCGGTTCTTTGCGATGCTGCGCGTGACCTATTCGTTGTTCGATCAGGTCATCGCCGTCAGCAAGGCGCAGGCCGGCTGGATGGCCGAACGTCGGTTGGCCCCCGCATCGAAGCTGAGCGTGATCTCGCCGCAGGTTGACCTGAGCGCAGTTGCGCGCGCAGCCGGGCCGGTCGAGGCGGCCCGGGTCATCGGTGCGATCGGACGGCTCGAGCCGCAGAAAGGCTTCGATCTGCTGATCGAAGGATTTCGCATGTGCCCCAACCCCGATACGCGGCTTGTGATCTTTGGCGAAGGCAGCCAGCGCGACCGCCTTGCAGCCTTGGCCGCAGGTGACCGGCGGATCGAGTTTCGGGGCCACGCCGACGACCCGGCCGAAGCCTATCGGGTCGTGGACGTGGTGGCGATGCCCTCGCGATGGGAGGCCTACGGGCTGGTGGCGGATGAGGCGCGCGCGGCGCGGCGTCCGGTCATCGTCAGCATAGTCGACGGTCTGCGTGACCGGATCGGGGCAAGCGGCGTGATCCCGTGCGGGTCCGATCCCAAGGCGTGGTGCAAGTCGATCGAGGCGGTTCTGGCGGGTACGCCTCCGGTGGTTCCCGTCCTGGCGCCCAAGGCTGATAGATCCCGCTATGCACAGCGGTGGCAGCAGGTGTTCGACCCGGCCAAACGGTTGTGAGGGCGGCGTGGCCACGGCTACGGCAAGGGGCGCCACAAGAACCAGCGGCAATGTCCGGGCGGGTTTTGCGTGTGCGTGTTGGCCAGGCGACCAAAGGGCTCGAAGCCCGAAGCCTGATAGAACCGTGTGGCGGCCGGGTTGGATGTGTCCAGCCACGCAGAATGACACCCGCGTCGGCGCGCCTCGTCAAAGGCGTGGTCCAGCAACTGCCGACCCAAACCGCGGCGTCGATGGGCCGGGTCGATCCATAAGGTCTTGATCAGCAGCCACCCATAGGAGGTGGCGCCATGCAGGCCGCCAACCCGGCCCGCACCGTCCTGTGCAATCAGCGTGATGCTGGCATTGACCCCTTGCGGCGCGGTTGTCCGCAATTCCGCAAGAAGGGCTTGCTCGACCCAGTTCGCCTGACCGGGGGCGGAAACAATGGATGGGCGCGCCATCGGTCAGGCCGGTATCCATCGGGCGGGGACCGGTGCAGCACCGCTCATGCCGGGGCGGTTTCCGCGTTCAGGATCTCGATCACCATCGCGGCCGTCCAGGTAAAGCTGCTGCCGCCGCAGGGTTCGGCGGTGACCGGGTCGTAATACTCGGCAAAGCCGCTTTGTTCGATCAGGCGCAGGCTGTCGTCGACGATCCGCTGCACGATCCGGGTCTGGCCCGCGCGTTTCAGACCATCGGCGATCATGTAGTTCACGATCAGCCAGACCGGCCCGCGCCAGTACCTCAGTCCGTCGAATTCAGGGGCCGCCGGGTCATGGCTGGGCACCAGATACGGGACTGCGGCACCGATGGCGTCCAACCGCTGCGCGATGGCCTGCGCGCGGCGCTCGGGGATGGGACAGAACGCCGCCAACAAGCCGCCGATCGAGGGGCTGTCGATCAGCGCGCCGGTGACCCGATCAAAGCACAGATATTGCGCGCGGGTCTCACTCCACAGGGCGTCCATAGCCGCGATGCCCGCCTGCGCAAAGGCGCGTGAGGCGCTTGCGATCTCGGCTTCGCCCAAGTCGTCGGCCAGCGCGGCAAGGTCGAGGCACGAGCGGATCAGGATCGCGTTGAACCCCGGATCGACGACCCGGAACGGCGAGGCGTCATGCAGCCTGGAATTGTCCCAGCCAAGGTCGCGGAAATGTTGCACCAGCCAGATATAGCGGCGGTATTCTTCATCGGTCGGCCTGTGGGCCGGGTTGGCATGGGCTACGTCGCGACGCTGGAACGGGCCCACGCCCTCGGTCGGGACACGGGCCAGCGCCGCGTCCCAATCGACCGAGTTGTCGCGCCCAGACTCCCACGGGTGGATGATGGCGACCAGACCGGTGCCCTGCGGGTCGCGGTTGGTATAGAACCATTGGTGCCAGGCGTGGATCTTGGGCAGCAGGTTGCGGGCCTGCGCATCGGCCAGCGCCCGGTTTTTTGCCCGCGCATGGATCCGGCGCACGGCGAACCCGGCCACCGCTGGCTGCGTGATGCCCGAGGTGGGAACCGCGCGGCTCGTGGCCCAGACATCCGGCCCCGGGAAATAGCCGTCATTCATCTCGTGGAAGATGATATGCGGCACCAAGCCGTCATCCCACTGATGCCGAAACAAGGTCTCGATCTCGCGCCAGGCGCGGGCTTCGTCGAAATGCGAGAACCCAAGGGCGCTGAGCGCGCTATCCCAGTTCCACTGGAACGGATAGAGGCCGTGAGTGGGCACCGTGTAGTCGCCCCGGTCGTTTCGGGCCAGAACGGCGCGGGCCTGTTCGATCAGATCCTGTTTCATTGCGCGCTCCTCAGGCCACGGCCAGGGTTGTTTCGGGGTCGAACCAGCGCACCCGGTCGGGCTGCGGGGCCAGGGTCAGGGTGTCGCCGCGGCGGACGGTCAGATCGCTGTCCAGAACCGCGCGGAACAGGGCGCCATCCACGCTGCAGGTGACCAGAAGGTGCGCGCCCAAGGGCTCGACCACCTTGACCGTGGCGGCCAGGCCCGTGTCGGCCGGGCGCAGATCCTCGGGGCGGATGGCGAAATGCAGCGGCGTGGTCCGGGACGGCCCGTCGAGGATCTGGCCCGCGACTGTCCATTTGCCGTCTCTGGTCGGAGTGGCGGGCAGGAAGTTCATCGGCGGATTGCCGATGAATCCGGCCACGAACTCGGCCGCCGGGTTGCGGTAGACCTCGATCGGCGAGGCCGCCTGAACGATCTTGCCCTGATGCATCACGCTGATCCGGTCGGCCATGCTCATGGCTTCGACCTGGTCGTGGGTGACATAGATGGCGGTGGTGTTGCTTTCGGCCAGAACGCCTTTGAGCTCGGCCCGCATCTCCATCCGCAGCAGCGCGTCCAGGTTCGACAGGGGCTCGTCCATCAGGATCACGTCGGGCTCCATCGCCAGGGCGCGGGCCACGGCGACGCGCTGGCGCTGACCGCCGGACAGCTCGCCCGAATAGCGCCCCAGCAGCTGGTCGATATGCATCAGACCCGCCGTGCGCTCGACCCGGCGCTTGACCTCGTCATTGGGCAGTTTCTGCATCCGCAGGCCGAACCCGATGTTTTCGAACACGGTCAGATGCGGGAATACGGCATAGTTCTGGAACACCATGGCGATGCCCCGATCCTTGGGCGGCAGGTGATCCACCCGACGCCCGCCGATCCAGACCTCGCCCTCGGTCGCGGTCTCCAGCCCGGCGATGATCCGCAGCAGCGTGGTCTTGCCGCAGCCCGAGGCCCCCAGCAGAACCATGAATTCCTGGTCCTGGATGGTCAGGTTGATGTCGTGCAGCGCCTGGTAGCTGCCAAAGCGTTTCGCGACATTCTTGATTTGAATTTCTGCCATTATTCCAACTCCTTGGGGCTGTCAGCGGTTGGCGATGCCCCACATGGCGAACAGGTATTTGCGCACGGCGAAGATGAAGATCAGTGCCGGAACGACAAGGATGAAACCGCCCGCGAATTTCAGATGCAGCGGCGAGGTGTCGAGGTTCTGCAGCAAAAAGGCCGTCAGGGTCCGGTTCTCGATCGTCAGGACGGCGGCGGCGAACACCTCGTTCCACGAGATCACGAAGGCGAAGATGGCCGAGGCCGTGATCCCCGGCAGGATCAACGGCAGCACCACCTTGGTGAAGGCGGTCAGCCGGGTGCAGCCCAGCGTCCAGGCGGCCTCTTCCAGTTCCAGCGGGATGCCGGAAAACAGCGAGAATGTGATCAGCACCGCAAACGGGATGGCCAACGTGGTGTGCACCAGCGACAGGCCGAATACCGTGTCATCCAGCCCGGTCTGGATGAACATCACCGCCAAGGGCAGTGCCAGCAGCGGCAGCGGAAAGGCGCGGGTCAGCAGGATCAGCAGGCGGAACGCCTCTTTCCCGCGAAAGTCGAACCGCGACAGGGCATAGCCTGCCGGCGCGCCGATCAGGATCGACATGATCATCGTCAGCCCGGCCACCAGGATCGAGTTTTTGAGCGCGGTCAGGATGCCCGCGAAGCCTGCAAAGAACCCCAGGCTGCCCAGGTCGAATTCGGGGATGAAGGGCTTGGGGAAGCTGTTCACCGTTTCCGGCGAGGACAAGGTGTTGATCAGCAGGAAATACAGCGGCACCAGCACCCAGGCGCACAGCAGCACCACCGCGGCGATGTAGACATATCGTCCGGCCCGGCGTGTATCGGGCGCGGCGACATCGGTCGTGACGGTCGTCATATCGTGGCTCCTTTCGGGACACGCAGGGCGCGCAGGATGATCAGGGTGAACCCGATCGAGATGGCGAGGATGATCAGCGCCATCGCCGCCGCTGCGCCGCTGTCAAGCAGGTCGAATTGATAGGCGTAGGTTTCGCTCATGAGGACGGGGAACAGGGTGCCGCCCAGGGCCAGCACCACGGCGAAGACCTCGAAGGCCAGGATCACGCGCAGCACCAGTGCCGTCTGCAGCGACGGGCGCAGCAGCGGCAGCGTGATGCGGGTGAAGCGTTTCCAGGGTGAGGCGCCAAAGACCTCGGCCGCCTCGTAGTATTCCTTGGGGATCAGGCCGATCCCGGCCACCAGGATTACCAGCATGATCGCCGTAGCGCGCCAGATCTCGGCCAGGGCGATGGCCAGGAACACCACGCCGGGGTGCTGATAGCTGAGGAAATTCACCGGCCGGTCCACTACGCCCAGCCCAGAAAGCATGGAGTTCAGGAAGCCCGACTGTTCGAAGATCGCCAGCCAGATGATGCCCGCGGCCAGATCCGAGATACCCAGTGGGATGGTCCAGACATACAGCACCAGGTCGCGCCCTCGCTGCATCTTGTTGACCATCGTGGCCATCAGCAGCGCCAGCGCCAGTTGCACCGGAACCACCGCCGCCGCCAGCAGCAGCGTATTCTGCAGCGAGATCGGGAATTTCCAGTACCCGACCACCTGCCGGAAATTGTCCAGCGTGAATCCGTCGCCGGTGTTGAAAGCCTGCTTGGCGACCAGGAC
>NZ_JBQFRA010000005.1:0-381649 GCF_056537165.1 Ruegeria sp. CG8
GCCGTCACTCCGACCAACCAACACCGCCTCAGCAGCGCCGGTGAAGGGCGTTCTAAGGATAACTACAAATCACCGCAAGCAGAAAATGACAAACTGCCGAACTTTTTTGCTGACTTTATTTTTATCAATGCTTGTCAGACACTTAGACAACAGCCACCTAGCTCCACCGTTGGGAATTTCACCCCCGTAGATCAAGCCCGACCCGCTGGTTTCTAAGCCCGACCTCACGAGACCACTATATATAGCGAAAGCGCCCTGACACCACCACAAGAACACTCGACTCGCGCCCCATGAGTCGACTCACTCTGTGCTCGATTGGCGGCTCGGAACGCACAAGCGTTGGTGCGCCGAACACAGCGTATTGCGCCTCCCCCATGTACTTGACGCGCACTGCGCCATTGGCCTCCGGCCGGACCGAATGACCACCCCATTTAAGGCACAAAAAAAGGCCGCGAAATCCATTCGCGGCCAGCAACGATCCAGGAGAGAGTGTCGGACCTTATGATGGCCCGATCATGAAACAGGTGACATTGCGCGCCTTCAGGCGGCGACAGGCCAGATCCGCCTGCTCGCGGGTCATGCCCTGGAAGGTCGCGTCGAACCCGCGCGAACTCTGGTTCACTTTGCGCAAAGTGCCTTCCAGTGTCGTCATTTCCGACAAAGCCGTTTTCAGCAAAACCTTCTCGGCCTCGTAGCGGGTGGTGTAGCGCCCGACATTGACGCCCCAAAGATGCCCGCCCGACGTGGACAGACGGGTAACGACCTCCTGCTCGGGCTCGGCCACGACTTCTGCGGGTTCGGTCGATGCAAGCACAAGGTTCTCGGGGCGCAGGGCCGGGCGCGTGTCGGCGTTTTCGACCGGAGGCGCCGTCGGCGCGATATCCGCTGCGGCGATCGCTGCGGCGATGCCGTCTTGAATACGTGCACCGTTCTTGGCTGCGGTTTCAGCCACGGCGCCGGCAACCTGGATGGCAACGCCAGCCCCGGGTCGCATCACAGGCCGAAGGCTCCGCTGTGGCGCGCGGACCGCACTGGCCAATTGGGTGGCTCCACCCAGCCCAGTATTCCCGGCATATGCCGGACGGGCGGGTTTGCGGATCGGAGCCCGAGACGGGGCGCGCCGGAATCCCATGTCCAGCAACTCGGCCACTTTGGCGTTGCGCGAAGTGCTGGATTTGCCGCCGAACACGGTTGCGATGATCCGTTTGTCACCACGCTTAGCCGAGGCAACAAGGTTGAAGCCCGCGGCGCGCGTGTACCCGGTTTTGATGCCGTCGGCGCCCCGGTAGGCTGCCAGTAGCCGCCGGTTGGTGTTTGGAACAGTCTTGATGCCCGCATGTGTCGATTGGCGTGAAAACAGGTTGTAATACTCGGGGTAGTCATAAAGCAGGTGCCGACCCAGCGCGGTCATGTCACGCGCCGTCGAAAGATGGCCCGCTTCGGTCAGCCCGTGTGCGTTCTTGAAGGTTGTGCGGCTCATGCCCATGGCCTTGGCTGTGCGGGTCATACGGCGCGCAAAGGCAGCCTCGGATCCGCTGAGAGCGATGCCGATCGCGGTCGCGGCGTCATTGGCCGATTTCACAGCGGCCGCGCGGATGAGATAACGGAATGCGATGGTCTGGCCCGCCCGCAGGCCCAGCTTGGAGGGTGGCTCGGCCGCCGCGGCCTTGGTGATCCGCACCTGGGTGTCCAGCGTGATCTCACCGTTCCGCACCGCTTCGAAGGCGATATAGAGGGTCATCATCTTGGTGAGAGAAGCAGGGTGCAGCCTGGTATCGGCGTTGCGGGAATGCAGAACCTCTCCGGTTCTGGCGTCGATGACCATTGCCGCATAAGGAGCCGCAAGCGCCTGGGTCGCCAGGACAAGCGCCATCCATACCACTGTGACTACGAGCAAGCCCGCCCGCGCCGGAACTATCCGCCGAATCTGCACGATCTTTGCCTCTGTCTGCCTCGCGCCGCCGAGTTTTCCCGGTCAGCCTTTTTGATTATTTGGTCCAGGCTAACACACAGCACTGCTGAAATAAACCGAAAGCTGAAAAATCCGCGGCAGCGGCTCTGCTCGGTGGCGTCTAGATGTTGCGGCCCAACGGATGGCCACCACCAAAACGGCGAAGATGTCAGAAAGTTGGCGCGGCTTCGTCGTGAAAATTTGAAACTGGGGCCAATCTGTCACAGGTCAGGAAATCTGCCGGACCAGGTCAGGCAGATCTCCCAAATCGCGGATCTCCCGGAAACGGGGATGGCTTGTCGGGATCTCGGCCTGCTCGATCTCCCACACCAGACCGTGCGGGACGTGCACGCCCCAGCACCCCGCCTGGATCGGCGCGACCACATCCGACCGCATCGAATTGCCGACCATCATGGCATCGGCAGGAGACTGCCCCATCCGCCGAAAGACTTCGCGGTAGGTATCGGGCGTCTTTTCCGACACGATTTCGACCGCGTCGAACAGTTCACCCAATCCCGATTGGGCCAGTTTGCGCTCTTGATCAATGAGATCACCCTTGGTGATCAGAACAATGCGATGGGTTTCTGCGATTGCCTCAACCGTCTCCCGCGCGTGAGGCAACAGCTCGATCGGGTGAGACAGCATCTCCTGCCCGGCTTCGATCAATTCGCGGATGACCCTGGCCGGCACCCTGTCTTCCGTTACCTCGATTGCTGTTTCGATCATCGACAGGACGAAACCCTTGATGCCGTACCCATAGTGGCGGATGTTGCGCTTCTCGGCCGCCAACAACCGCTCCATCAGATGGTCACGGTCCGCATGATCCGCCAGTAGCGCAGCAAAATGCGCTTGGGTCAGCTGAAAGAAACGCTCGTTGTGCCACAGGGTATCGTCAGCGTCGAAAGCGACGATAGTCAGGTTTTCATCCATTTCGAATCCGCCCGGTTGCTCTTTCCTCTGGGTGGGTCGACGTTATATAAGCCCTGAAACGACCCGAAGTGTGAATCGGAAAATCTCGCGACATGATTGAAGCCCGTTGGATGATGGCTGGCAAATCGGAAGACGATGGCGACACGTCAATCCTTGTTCAGACCAAGCCCAAGACCAAACGACCGCCCTTGTACAAGGTGCTGCTGTTGAATGACGACTACACGCCCATGGAATTCGTGGTGCATGTGCTCGAGCGGTTCTTCGGGATGTCCCATGCGCAGGCCTTCGAGATCATGTTGACCGTGCACAAGAAAGGCGTGGCCGTGGTCGGCGTATTCAGCCACGAGATTGCCGAGACCAAGGTTGGGCAGGTGATGGATTTCGCTCGTCGGCACCAACACCCGCTTCAATGCACCATGGAGAGAGAGGAGTAGGGCCGCGACGCGCGCCTCTGCCCCCTTCAACCCGCTCTGATGTCCTCACGATTGTCTCTCGCCCTCGACTCGGGCCTGACCCTGTCGGAACCGATATCGGTCATTGGACCGACGCCGGATCATGACCTGTCGGCGCTGCCCAACGGTGTCGAGGTTGTTCAGCCTTTCAAACCATTCCACGACCATTTCCGGGACCGCGGCTTTGCAGCTGTGCCCGAAACCGACAGCGCCTGCGAAGACGTGGTTCTGTTTCTGCCCCGCGCCAAAGCGCAGGCACGCGCCATGATCCATCATGCGTGCAGCCGGGCCTCGGGAACGGTTGTCGTTGATGGTGCCAAGACAGATGGCGTGGACAGCTTGCTGAAGGACGTTCGCAAGCGGGTCGAGATCGAGGGCCCCATCGCCAAGGCGCATGGCAAGATCTTCTGGTTCAAGGCCGATCCCAACGCATTTGCAGACTGGGCCCCGCCCACAGGACAAATGGCGGATGGCTTCCAAACCGCGCCCGGGGTGTTTTCGGCCGACGGGGTCGATCCTGCTTCGGCACTGTTGCGCGAGACCCTTCCGTCAGGGCTTGGACCTCGGGTCGCCGATCTGGGTGCCGGATGGGGCTATTTGACCGCCGGGCTGCTGCAGGATGACACTGTGCGCACGCTGCATCTCGTCGAAGCCGACCATACTGCCCTGACATGCGCACGGATCAATGTGCCCGACCCAAGGGCACAGTTCCACTGGGCAGATGCGGTGACATGGTCTGCACCAGAACCCGTGGACACCGTTGTTATGAACCCGCCGTTTCATACTTCGCGCAGCGCCGATCCCGGCTTGGGGCGCGGGTTCATCACCGCCGCCGCGCGCAACCTGTCCCGCTCGGGCCACTTGTGGATGGTCGCCAACCGGCATCTCCCCTACGAAACGACTTTGACTGACGCTTTCGCGCGGGTCGAGGAAATTGCAGGCGACAACCGGTTCAAGGTATTCCACGCCTCTCGCCCTCGGCGGTGAAGCCGATTAACCTGCGCCGCGACTCAGGAGGAAACACATGTCCTTTTCCATAGCCGGCAAGACCGCCATCGTCACCGGAGGCGCCAACGGCATCGGCCTTGCCATCGGCCGTCACTTCGCCGACGCGGGCGCCAACGTGATGTTCGCCGACATGGACGAGAAACGTCTGGCCGAAGAACTGGGCGAACAGGCCGATGACAGCAACGTCCGCTACTTCGCCGGTGATCTGCGCGAAAAGCTGACGATCGCCAACCTCCTTTCGGCCACTCTGGATGCATTCGATCAGGTAGACATTCTGGTAAACGGAGCGAGACAGGTCATCTCGACGGATCCGCTGGACCTGGAAGACGACTCGGTTCGCACCCTTCTGAACCAGAACCTGATGCCAGCCCTGCGGCTGAGCCAGCTTGTGGCCAAGCGGATGATCAAACAATCCGAGGATCAGGAAGACGGGCCGAATGGTTCGATCATCAACCTGTCCTCGATCGCCGGTCAGCGCGCGCATCCAGGCCTTTTGGCCTATTCGGTTTCCAGCGCCGCGCAGGACCAGTTGACCCGGTCCCTTGCAGTGGCTCTTGCGCCTCATCGGATCCGCGTGAACTCGATTGCGTTGGGGTCGGTCATGAGCGCGTCACTGCAGGCCACCCTGAAAGACAATCGGGACTATCGGCGGGACATTGAGGATCATACCCCACTGGCCCGCATTGCCGCCCCGGCCGAGCTGGCCGAAACGGCGCAATACCTTGCCTCGGACGCGGCTGCGTTCATTACCGGGCAAGTCCTCACAATCGACGGTGGACGGACCCTTCTGGACCCGGTTGCCGCCCCCGCGCATTGAGCCTGACGATGTTTGAAACGGAAAAATCCACCGCCTCGACCTGGTTTCGCCAGTTGCGCGACGAAATCGTCGCGGCCTTCGAGGCTTTGGAAGACAGCCACCAGGTGGGGCCGTTTTCCGATGCCCCCGCCGGACGGTTCGAGGTCAAGGAGACCCGACGCCAGTCCGAGGACGGCTCGGACGCGGGTGGTGGGCTGATGTCGGTCATGCGCGGTGGCCGCGTGTTCGAGAAGGTCGGCGTCAATGTATCGACCGTCTACGGCACGCTCGGCGAACGGGCACAACAGGCAATGGCCGCGCGCAAGGGTATCCCCGGGATGACAGACGACCCGCGGTTCTGGGCCTCGGGCATCAGCCTTGTGGCGCATATGCAAAACCCGCACGCACCGGCCGTTCACATGAACACCCGCATGTTCTGGACCCCGCACGCTTGGTGGTTCGGCGGTGGATCAGACCTGAACCCCTGCATCGAATATGCCGAGGACACGGCCCATTTCCACGCCACGCAAAAAGCGCATCTAGACCCGCACGGGCCGGGTCACTATCCGCGGCTCAAAGAATGGGCAGACGAGTATTTCTACATTCCGCACCGCAAGCGTGCGCGTGGGGTGGGCGGCATTTTCATGGACGACTACTGCACCGGCGACTGGCAGGCGGATTTTGCGCTGACACAGGACATTGGCCGCGCTTTCCTGCCGGCCTTTCTGCCGCTGGTCAAAAAGCGGCGGACCCAACCCTTTACCGAGGCAGACAAAAACACCCAGCTGGTGCACCGCGGGCTCTATGCCGAATACAATCTGGTCTATGACCGGGGCACGAAATTCGGCCTGGAAACCGGGCATGACCCCGACGCCGTGCTGATGAGCCTGCCCCCACTGGCCAAGTGGGTCTGAGACGTCAGAACCCGAAATCCATGAAGTTGTCGTAGCAGTAGTTCTGCGCGGAGGACGCTGACATGTTCTCGCCCACCCGCTTGACGGTAATTGAATAGCCGGGTGTCGTATCCACGCCCGGCGGCGGCTTCAACGAGAATTGCACAGTTCGTACACCCGGCTCGTACGCCCTCCAGATGTAGATCCGTTGCGAACCGGGGACACCCAACTGCCGAATGGCGAAATCGCCGATCCCGCACCAGTAGTTGACCGGTGCTGACGACCCGATTGCCTTGACCTCATACACACCGTCTCCGACGGATCTTATCTCGGTGCGGTAGGTCGGGCGGACGCCGATGCCAAACCCGACAGCTTGTGCGGCGATCGGAGCCAACAGAGTTGCAGACAGAACCAAGGCTGAAATCGAATGCTTCATCAAAACTATCCGCCAAAAAACCGGGTTGTGCCAATCATAGGCCGCATGTCCATTGAGTAAAGCCAAACCCGGTCACCTTTGGAAACAGGCCGCGCCCACACGCCCTCTCAGCTTCGGCGGCGACAGAAAACAAGTACCATTTCAAGACTTTGCCCGATATACTGCCGATGTCCCAAGGGGTTGAGGTCAGGTTTGAGCAGAAAATTTCCAAAGGACTGGTTTGATATCTCTCCCGAGAAATACGCCGATTTCGGCGCGCTCTTCTACCTTGCCGGGCTGACCAAAACCCACCAGCAGCGCAGCCTCGCCCAGGTTCTCTACGCGTTCGAAACGCCTTTGCGGCTGGGGCAGTATCACATCTTTCGCCAAAACGGATTCCCGCGCGGGTTCGTGACCTTTGCCGGGCTCAGCCCTGAAGCGGAATACCGATATGCGGTGCGGGAAAAGCCGCTGATGGATACCGACTTCACCAGCGGCTCATCTTTCTGGATCGTCGATTTGGTCGCACCTTTCGGACAGACCAACCAGATGGTCGAGATTCTGAAACGCGAGATTCCGCATCCGAGGGTGCGCACGAACCGCATGGACAGCGACATGACCCGAAACCGCATCGTCGAATGGACCCGGGATGAGGCCGGCAAGGTCCACATGAAGCTGTACCGGAAAAAAGAGTTCTCGCAGCTTCTGAAAGAACAGGGTGATTGACCCTGCCACCTAAGACTTGGCGACCCGCCCGCCGACATCCTGCGGTGCCAGCGCTACGGTCTTGACGACCGCGTGGCACGGTTTGCCGGGCTGCAACGCCAGGGCATCGACCGACCGGCGCGTCACACGGGCCAGCAAGGTGCCCGCCGGTGTTCGGACCGAAACGATCGCCCCCGGACCTTCGCCCGCGCGCACGGTCTCGACGGTGCCCTGCAGGACGTTCAGCGCCGACAGACCCTCGGGCTTTCGGTCCGACAATATGACTTCCTGGGCGGGGATGCGGATCCGAAGCGCGTCGCCAACCGAATGCGGGATGCGCGGCAGGAACAGTCGGACACCGTTTGCCGTCAGTTCCGTCAGGCCATCTTCGTGATGCGCGGCCACACTGACCTCAAGCACCGCACCCACAGCCCGCACACCTGTCGGCGCAACCGAGGGATCCGCCAGCACTTCGGAGGCCGGTCCCTGCCGCAGCACCTTGCCGTCCTGCAACGCCACGACCGAGGTGGCAAGGCGGGCCACTTCGGCCGCAGAATGCGTGACATAGAGGATCGGCACCGAGACCTCGTCTCTCAATCGCTCGAAATAGGGCAGGATCTCGGCCTTTCGGGCTTCGTCCAGCGCAGCGAGAGGTTCATCGGCCAGGATCAACCGCGGGCTTGCCAGCAGAGCACGGCCAATGGCGACACGCTGTTTTTCACCGCCCGACAGGTGGGCGGGGCGACGGTCCAGCAGGTGGCCGATGCCCAGCATCTCTATCACGTGATCGGGGTTTTCACGGCGCGCGCCCCGGGGAGCGAACCACCGGCCGTACGACAGGTTTTGGCGCACGGTCAGGTGCGGGAACAAGCGGCCTTCCTGAAAGATATACCCCAGCCGGCGGCGATGCGGCGGCAACCAATGGCCTTGCTCGGTATCGAACAGCACCCAATCATCCACCGCGACCCGCCCAGCCTGGGGGCGCAGCAAACCGGCCACGGCATCCACAATGGTGGTTTTGCCCGACCCCGATCGTCCGAACAGAACCGTCACACCCCGCGGCGCCTGGAACAGGATGTCCAGGTCAATGCCCGGCAGGCGGTGGCTTATCTGCACGGACAGGCTCATGTTCCGGCCACCCGGGCCGCTGCGCGACGCCCCACATATTCCGACAGAAGCAACGCCCCCATGGCGATGACGATCGAGATGATGACCAGCCGCATCGCGGCACTCTCACCGCCCGGCACCTGAAGGAAGGCATAAACGGCCGACGGCAGGGTCTGGGTCTGACCGGGAATGTTCGACACGAAGGTGATCGTGGCTCCGAACTCGCCCATCGCCTTTGCGAAAGCAAGGATTGCCCCTGCGATGATCCCCGGCAAAATCATAGGCAAAGTCACGGTGACAAAGACAAAAGGTTGCGATGCCCCAAGCGTCGCTCCGGCCTGTTCCAGTTTTGGATCAACCGCCTCGATCGACAGGCGGATTGCCCGAACCATCAGCGGAAATGCCATGATCCCGGCGGCCAGTGCGGCTCCGGTCCAGCGGAAAGCCACAACGACGCCCAGATCAGCCAGCACCCGACCAACCGGGGCTTGTACGTTGAAGGTCAGCAACAACAGATAACCGGTCACGACCGGTGGCAGGATAAGCGGCAGATGCACCAGACCGTTCAGCACTTGGCGGCCGGGAAACCTCCAGCGGGCCAGTGCGTAGGCGACGAATATCCCGAGTGGCAGCGAAACGATCGTCGCCCAGAAAGAGACGCGCAGAGACAGCCGCAACGCTTCGATCTCGGCGGGGCCCAGCCAACCCATGGCGCTATCCGTGCGGCAGGGTGAAACCCTGCGCCTTGAATATGCCGGTCGCCGGTTCGCTCTGCAGGTAGTCGAGGAAGACCTGCGCCTCAGGCCGTGCAGTCGCGGTCAGGGCCGCGGGATAGACGATCACCGGGTGCGTGCCTTCAGGGAAAATTCCGACCACATCCACCCGGGCCTCGGCCTGCGCATCGGATCGGTAGACAACACCCATTGGTGCCGCGCCGCTTGCGACAAGCGCCAACGCCGCGCGCACGTTGTCGGCCTGAGCCACCTGATCCTGAACATCGTTCCACAGGTCCAGGGCAGTCAGCGCGGCCTTGCCGTAGATTCCGGCGGGAACCGCATCAACGAGGGCCATCGCCAGATAGCCGGCTTTCAATTGACCGCTCAGATCGAAGTCCGGCGTAAGCGTCTGTTCGCTGGGCTGCCCTGCGCGCGCAATCAGCACCAGCCCGTTGCCCACAAGATCGACGCGCGACGCCGGGTCGATGTCTCCGTTCCGCTCAAGAACATCCATCCAGGCGGTATTGGCCGAAATATACAGATCGGCCGGCGCGCCCAGCTGAATCTGCCGGGCCAAAACGGAAGAGGCTGCGAAGGAAACCGTAACCTGTTGACCTGTCGCGGCCTCGAATTCCGGAGCGATCTGGTCCAGCGCGGTCTTGAGACTGGCCGCCGCGAACACCAGGACCTCAGCCGCCGCAACCCGAACCGGGGCAACCAACGCGCCGCAAACGGCGGCAACCGCAACAAGACGGCGGCATGTGTCGAACTGCATCCCCGGCTCTCCTGTTCGGACGGTCGCACTGCTTTTGGCATATCGGAGGCAGCGGGCCGCAGGCAAGGTGTATTCCCGCCGGCGTGCCATGCAGAGTCCGGAATCAATTGGTCTTTCCGGCGTCGAAAGAGTAAGCCCGGAGAAAAAGGCGGCATCCCAAACCCGCAATCTGTCGCAAACGAAATTGATGTCGCGCACTCGCAAGACGAGTCTGGGCACGAACCAAACAGGACGTACACCATGCTGCACCAAACCCCGGGATTGATCGACACCGTTCGCGCGCGGTTTGCCCATGTGGACAACTGCCCCTTTCAGGGTCCCCGCATCTTTTTCGAGAATGCCGGCGGCGCACTGACCTTGAACTCGGTGGTCGAAACCTCGGCCCGTTTTGCGGCCATCCCGGACAATCAGGGGCGGGACAACCCCGCCAGTCACGCGTTGGTCGACATCATCAGCCGTGCCAAGGCAGATCTTGCCGTGTTTATGAATGCGCCTTCGGGGCAGTTCTTCGTGGGTGAAAGCGGAACCGAGCTGCTGTTCCGCATGATCCGCACGGCCTGCGTGAATGCGCCAAAAGGGGCAAAGGTGATCGGCAGCTCGATCGAACATCCCGCCAGCCGCAGCGCCGCGCGCCGCTGGGCGGGCCTTGCCGGATTGGACTATGTGAACGTGCCGCATAACGACGCGACAGGTTTGGTTACTGCCGCAGATTATTCGGCCCACATGACACCGGACGTCGCGGTCGCCACGATCCTGCACGCTTCGCCGGTGACGGGAATGGGAATGGACATGGCTGAAATCTCGCGCGCGATCCGGGCGGTGTCGCCGGATTGTTTCATCATTGTCGATGGCATCCAGCACGCAGCACACGGACAGTTGGATATCGACAGCTATGAAGTCGATGGATATGCGATTTCACCCTACAAAGTGTTTTCCCGGCATGGCTACGGCATTGCCTGGATCTCCGACCGGCTGACCGCCCTGCCCCATGACCAACTGATTGACGCGCCCGCTGATGGTTGGGAATTCGGCACGCGCGATACCGGCGCCTACGCCACGATGTCCGACGTGGTTGCCTATTTCGACTGGCTGGGCGGTCAGGTGTCGGATGCCCCTGATCAACGCACCAGAATCGAGGCCGCCGGCCAGGCGATTCATGCCTATGAGACCCATCTGACCAACGCGATGATCAACGGCGTCGGCAACCTGCCCGGCCTGCGCGATATGGATCACGTCACGATTCTGGCCGGAGCAGACAACCCCGCCCGAGAAGGACTGGTGTCGATCGTGGTCCGCGACATGCCCTCGACCGACGTAGTCTCGCGCCTGAACGCGCAGGGTATCCGAACCCACACCCGCAAGGCCGACCATTACAGCGGGAACGTGCTGAACCCGTTGGGCTTGTCCGATTGTATCCGGATTTCGTTGTGCCACTACAACACCGAGCACGAAGTTGCGCAGCTGCTGACGGCATTGAAAGACATGAATCCCTGAGACACACGGCCACCGGCGCAGAAATTCTGAAAGACCCTCTTGCGCCGGCCCACCAGCTTGGCTAAATCCCCCCTCACGGGTGATTAGCTCAGTTGGTAGAGCGCTTCGTTTACACCGAAGATGTCGGGAGTTCGAGTCTCTCATCACCCACCATCCCAACCTCTTCTCCGTCTTCAGTATTTGCGCGGATGTGACCTGCCAATTCCTGGCGCGTCGCCCCGACCCATGCACAAATCAAAATACTATTTTGGTTTGCCGGCAGCCTCCTTTACTGTGGGTCAAAGCCAAAATGGGCTCACCGGAGGGACATCATGAAGACGGTACGGATCGCGAAACCCCTGATGCTTGGCCTGTCGCTGGCGATTTCAGCAGCGACCTCGGCACTATCTCAGCAGTCCGACTGGTCCTATTCGGCCACGATCTACCTGTTCACCCCTGAAACCGAAGTGTCGCTGGACACACCGGCAGGAACCCTGGATGGCACGCTCAGCTTCTCTGACGCGCTGGAGAACCTCGACCTTGCTTTCATGGGCACGTTTACCGCGTCGAACGGCCGTTGGTCGTTCCTTGCGGACTACAACTATACGAACCTGTCCTTCTCGAACGAGACTCCGGGACCGGCAAGTTCGGGTCTGGACACGTCGTTCAAAACCCAGTTCCTGAGCGGCTATGTCGGCTACCGTGTCCTAGAAACACCGACAGCCAGCGTCGATCTGGCTGGCGGGTTCAGATGGTTCAGCACTGAAACAAAGTTCAACCTGTTGCCCGGAACAGCGCCCGGCAATCAGACGTCGGTCGACAGCAGCTGGACCGATCCGGTGATCGGCGTCCGTGCCCGGGTCGCGTTTTCGGACAAATGGTCGGGAACCGGGTTCCTGGACTATGGCGGGTTCCGCAGCGACAGCGAAACCTGGCAGGTCCTGCTGACCGCGGACTATGCGATCAACGACCGCTGGCTGCTACGTGGCGGGTACCGCTACATTTCCTTTGATCACGACATCAATGGCAATGACTTCAGCTTCCACCAATCCGGCCCGGTCATTGGCGCAACCTACCGATTCTAGGGCATTTTCCACCCACTAGGTGACGCTCGACGTTCAAAGCCCGTCCTGCGACGCATAAATCCTGTCTTTCGGCACCCCGATGACGTTCGCTTTTTTGGAGTTCCGGCTTCAGACCCGCTAAGATCAACAGTCAAGGTTACTCTGCCGCGATCGCCTTCTCTTGCCGTCTCTCGACGTCTTCGATCAACAGCGTGCGGGTCGGAAACGGAATATTGATTTCGGCTTCGTCCAGTGCCTCTTTGACTTTGCGCTTCATGTCTGCCTGGTACTGGAAGTAGTCCGAAGACTTGCACCAAACGCGGACAAGAAAATCGACGCTGCTACTGCCAAGATTGTTAACTTGGATGAACGGTTCGGGGTCAGCCAACGAACGGGCGTCCGACATGATCGTCTCGCGAATGACGCGCTCGGCCTCCGCCAGGTTGACGCCGTATCCAACACCGAACGTCCACTCGGCACGACGGGTTTCATAGACGGAATAGTTCTTGATGGTGTTTCCCCACACCTCGGCGTTGGGAACGATAACCTTGACGTTCCCCATATCCGCAATTTCGGTGTAATTCAGGGTGATATCTTTTACGGTTCCGAGCACGCCGTTCACGTCAACGAAATCGCCGATCTTGAGCGGCCGGAAAAGGATGATCATCACGCCGGCTGCAACGTTGGACAATGTGCCTTGCAGCGCAAGTCCAATGGCCAAACCCGCGGCACCGATCAGCGCGATGATCGACGTGGTCTGCACCCCGAACGTGTTCAGAATGAACAGCCCCGTAAACGCCAGAATCGTATAGCGCGCCAGATTGCCGAGAAAGTTGAAGAGCGTATCATCCAGGCGTTCCGATTTTTCACCGACGCCCCGGATCTTCCGGCTGACATATCTTGAAATCACAAGCCCAAGAACCAGAAGGATCAGCGCCGCGATCGTGTTCGCGACGAGGCCAAGAAGGGCCTCGAGCGTCAGCAGGTCGCTTAGCGATTTCCCGTCATAAAGTTCGGTATTCAAAACTTGCGACAGTTCGGCCCAAACGGTGTTCGTCACGGTCTCTGCGGTCTGTGCAATCTCGTTTTCCATGGTGTTCCTCGTCGTGTCTCATCGCCTGAATTTTCGTATCTTGCAGCGCGGCCCTGCCGCGTCAGACCTCGATCACGGCGCTAGAGGCAAAGAACATGGCTTGGCTGACGGCCGATTTGACCTGTTCTTCGGTGTAGGGTTTGGAAATCAAAAATGCCGGTTCGGGCCCTTTGCCCGTCAGAAGGCGCTCGGGGAATGCGGTAATGAAAATGACGGGGCAATCGCCGTGCTGGGCAATGATGCGGTTCACCGCATCGATTCCGCTGGATTTGTCCGCCAGTTGGATGTCCGACAGGATCAGGTCGAACGGCCCGCGCTCGGCCAGGTCAATGGCGGCCGTCTCGGTGCGTGCGACCCCAGTGACCCGGTGGCCCAGGTCGGTCACCATCGCTTCAAGATCCATCGCGATGATTGCTTCGTCTTCGATGATCAATATCCGGCCGGATGTGTGGCGGGCCATTTCCTCGTAGGCGATTTCGATCAGCTTCTGAGCCTCGGCGGGTTCTATCTGCATGATTGCGGCGATATCGCTGACCGAGAACTCTTCGACCGTGCGCAGCAGCAAGGCCTCGCGCGTGTTCGGCGTCAGGCGTGCCAACTGGGCGTGAGCGCGCGTTTGGATGTCAGAGCTGTGGCCATCTGCGTCAACAGGCATTCCCGATGTTGACCAGATGCTGTGAAACACACGAAACAGCGCGACCCGCGGCGCGAGATCGGCATCGAACTGGGCGGGATCTGCAAGGATCGCCTCAAGCGATGCAGCGGCGTACGCGTCGCCACTGTCCTGTGAGCCGGTGAGGGCACGTGCATAACGGCGCAGAAACGGCAAGAGCGGGCCAATTTGATCTGCGACGGAAACTCCGGTCAGCTCGGTCATCTATGTTTTCCTCATTTTTTTCTCTAAACTCGGGAACCAAACGCTTACTGGGGCGTTATGGTTCCAGCAAAAGTAAAAATTTTTGATGATGCCATGACAAAACCACAGCCCGGCCGAGAACATCGGCCAGAAATAGAAAAGCGGATCGACGAAAACCTCAAGCGGGCTTTCGATGAGGTTGCAAGCGAACCGGTTCCAGATCGGTTCGTCGATCTTCTTGAAAAACTGCGCAATCAGACCAGTGTTCCCAAAAGCGGTGACACGGGAGGCTCGGATGGTTGATCCGCGAGAAGAGCTTGTCGAACATATCGGCGCGATGCGTGCCTTTGCGATCAGTTTGTGCCGAAACGGCGCCACGGCCGATGACATCGTGCAGGACGCACTGATCAAGGCATGGAGCAATATCGACTCGTTCCAAGAAGGCACCAACATGCGGGCCTGGCTGTTCACCATCGTCCGGAACACCTATTTTTCCCTGCACCGCAAACGCAAGCGCGAGGTCGAGGATGTCGATGGCGTCATGGCCGAGAGCCTGTCGCAAAAGCCCGACCATGACGGACGTTTGGCCTTGAAGGATTTTGCGGTTGCTTTTGATCAGTTGACGGATGAGCAGCGCGAAGCGTTGGTGTTGGTCGGTGCACAAGGGTTTTCCTATGAGGAAGCGGCCGAGATGTGCGGCGTCGCCCTTGGAACGATCAAAAGCCGGGTGAACCGGGCCCGCGCGCAACTGGCCGAACTGATGGATTTGGAAGATGCCGAACCCATCGAATTGACCGATGCGGTAACGGCGGCAATCGTTCAGACGCAACCGGCGGCCTGACGATCAATGGATGCGAAGCCGCGCAGCCTGACCGTTTATCTTGCCGCGCTGGTCACCTTGGCGCTTCTGCCGCTAGGGCTGATTGCGGTATTGCAGACACGCGCTGTTATTACCGAGGCCGACGAAAGATCGCGGGCCTCAGTGCTGGCGCGCACGATTGAGGCTGCCAGCCGGGAACGGGAGCTTCTGCAGAAAGCTGTTGGTGCAAGTTCGGGACTCACAGCCGCGCTTGCCGAGGGAGGCTTGGACAATGCTGCTTGTTCGGACCTCATGCGCCGGTTCGTCGAACACCAGCCCGAGTTCGTATTTGCCGGATTTATTCAGCCAAACGGGGTCATGGCCTGCTCGACCGTCGAGCGAACCATCGATTTGTCGGACGCGCCCGGTTTCGGGCAGATCTCTGAAAATCCGCAACTTACGTTTTCTGTCAATCGTGCCGGCGAGGCGACCGGGCAATCGGTGATCATCGTGACCCAGCCGGTCCTGAACAGGACCGAGCTTGTGGGGTTCGTTTCCATCTCGATACCTCATGCGCTGGCACGGACGCCCCTGGATGTTGGCAACATCGGGAGCGACGTCGTCATCGCCCTGTTCGACGCGACCGGAGAAGTGCTGTCGTCAAATGTGGGCTTGGACGCGGTCCAGCAATTCCTGCCGCCCGTGCAGGAAAATCTGTTGGTTCTATCCAGTTCCGGCAAGACCTTTTCCGCCAAGACGGTTGGCGGCGAGGATCGGGTTTTTGCAGTTGCCACCATCATTCCGGGCGAAGTTGCCGTGATCGGCAGTTGGCCGCGCGAGGCGGCGCTGGCCTCTGTTGGCGCGGGCAGTACGGCCCTGACCATTGCGTTTCCCATCCTGATGTGGGTGACCGGACTGGGAGTTGCCCTGTGGGGCCTGCATCGGTTGGTGATCCGGCATCTCGACAGCTTGCGTTCGGCCGTGCGTCGCTTTGCGTTGGGCGAGCGCGACCCCATTGAAAGCCTTGCAGGCGCGCCGCAGGAGTTCCAGCAAATCCAGACTGCATTCAACCGCATGGTCTTGTTGATCCGCGAGGCTGAGGCGCAGCACGAACGGGATCTTGTCGAAAAAACGCTGTTGTTGCGCGAGGTTCACCATCGTGTCAAAAACAACCTGCAACTGATCGCTTCGATCATGAACATGCATTTGCGCAAGGCTGAAACCCCCGAGGCCCGGCGCTTGCTGGAACAGTTGCAGCGTCGGGTTCGCGGCCTGGCCATGGTGCACCAAACCTTGAACCAGAACTCGCAGATGACGACGATCAACACCGAGGCTCTCATCGGGCATTTGGTGGCCGAACTGGCGCATCGACCGCCAATTCTGGGTCAGGTGGTCGAGGTCGACTGCCGGATCGCGCCGGTCGAACTGGGGCAGGATCAGGCCGTCACGATGTCGATGCTGGTGGCCGAGGCGCTGACGAACGCGGTCAAATACGTAGGCGTACCGCAGGACGGACCGCCGACAATCTCGGTGGAATTGACCCGCCCCGAGGAGAGCACCCTGCATCTGAAAATCTCCAACACGCGCGGGCAGTCGGACGACGGTTCGGATCTGTTCCACAGCGGCGGGATCGGTCAACGGCTGATGCAGGCCTTCCTTCGCCAATTGGACGGTTCGGAAACCATAACCGAGACATCATCGCATTATGTGTATGAGGTGACGTTCGAAATCGCCGAAGTAGAAGGGGATAGCGAACCACAGACCATTGCGGATGAGAGAGGCGGTGATGCCCGTGCCGCAGCAGAATGACTTTGAAGTCCTGATCACGGCCGAGCAAGCCTGGCCCGCCTTGGAAAAAGCGGTTCTGGAGGCCCGGCACCAGATCAAGGCAAGTTTTCGGATATTCGATTTCATGACACGGCTGCGCAGCGATGAGGCGCGCCGGATTGGCGATACCTGGTTTGACCTGATCGAGCATGTCATCCGCAAGGGTGTCTCGTTTCATTTGGTCATCAGCGATTTCGATCCGATCTTTGCGACCGAGTTGCACGAACTGAGCTGGCGCACCAAACGGCAGGCAATTGCGCTTGCGGAAATCCTTGGCCCAGATCTGGCCGCGCGCTTGAGCGTTCGCGTGTCCATGCATCCCGCGCAGGCCGGCGCATTGCCTTGGGCCACGCTGTTACCCGCGGTTTTGCGAAAAAAGGCGCAGCGGATGCAGGAACTGTCCCGCGAACGACGCGAACGGCAGGCGGTGCGGCTGGGGTCGGACACGCTGCCCCGGCTTCACACCGTGTCGCACCATCAGAAAGTCGCCGTGATCGACAATGAGGTCTGCTACCTCGGCGGATTGGACTTGAACGAAAGGCGCTTTGACACGCCGGATCACGATCGTCTGGCCAAGAACACCTGGTCAGACGTTCAATTGCTGGTCCGCGGACCCGAGGCCGCCGAGGCCGCGCGCCATATCGACCGGTTCGAACATGAAATCGCAACCGGACAACCGGACCCGCAGGCGACACACCTGCGCCGCACCCTGTCCAGCCCGCGCCGGTTCGCGTTCTGGCGGCTGTCGCCAAAGACCATCGCGCATGAGATCGAGGATGAGCACATCGCCGCCTTTCAAGCCGCGCGGCAACTTCTGCACATCGAGACCCAGTATTTCAGATCAACCCGGCTGGCCGAGGCCTTGGCTGAGGCGGGCCATTCCAAGCAGGATCTGAAACTGGTGCTTGTTCTGCCAGCCTTACCCGAGGAGGTGGCCTTTGGCGGGCATGACGGATTGGACGCGCAATACGGTTTGGACCTGCAGGCCAAATGTCTGGGGATCATCCAGCAGGGGTTCCAAAACCGGGTTTCGGTGTCGACCCCGGTCCAACCGATTTCGGCCAGTGGGGCCGATGTCAGCGCTGAAGTTCTGAGCGGCTCTCCGATCATTCACGTTCACAACAAAGTTCTGGTGGTGGATGACCATCATGCCTTGGTCGGGTCCGCCAACCTGAACGGACGGTCTTTGCGGTGGGACACAGAAGTCGCCCTTCGGATCACCGACCGGCAGCGGGTGGCGGTTCTGCGGCAGGCCCTGGTGGACCATTGGTGGTTCTCGGATGATCTGCGCAAACAGATCGAGCCCGATGCCATGTTCGACTGGTGGCGGCGAGAGGTTCAGGCCAACGGCGTGCGGCGCCCCGAAGCGCGCAGCGGCTTCTTGGTCCCGCATGACGCCGACGTTGCGCGCGACATGCGGCAACCTCTTCCGGGGGTAACTGAAAACATCGTCTAGGTGGTCGCGACCGGGCTCATGACCTTGGGGTGCATCAATACGCCGAACCACAGCAGGATCGGCAGCGCGACGATGGCGCCGACCGGTCCCCACAGCCAAAGCCCAAAGATGATGGCGATGAATACGACCAGCGGGTTCACCTGCAGACGTTGGCCGACGAAGGCGGGTGTTACGAATTGTGCCTCGGACAGATTGATGGCCAGGAAAATCAGGGGGGGCAACAGAGCCGCGGCTCCGCCGAACTGGGTTAACCCGGCGATCAGAAGCCCGGTCAGGATCATCAGAGGGCCGAGATACAGCACAAAATTCAGAAGGCCGGCGGCCACCCCCCAGACCACGGCGTCATTGATGCCGATCAGTCCCAAGGCCACGGCCGTAACAGTCCCGAGGCCGATATTGACCAACGTCACGGCAGCGAAATAGCGATAGACCGCGCGGTCGGCCAGATACAGCCGCTCCGTCAACGGGCCGGCTGCGGCATAGAGCTCGGGTCGGGTTAAAACGAAAAAGAACAGCGTGCCGATGAAAATCAGGATCTTTGATCCGAAATTGGGCGCCAGCCACAAGGCATCCATCACTGACGGAAGGGCGGACTCCGTTTCCGCTGCCCCATCGGCGCCGACGGTTTCCTCGATCTCGCGTCCAAGCGTTTCGATACCCCGAATGAACTCGGACATCGCGGCGACCCAAGAGCGCAACTCGCGTTTGATGGCAGGCAACTGTTCGACCAGCGTGGACAGCAATGGTTCAAGCAGAAGGAATGCCGCGACGATGACGGTGCTGGTCACGAACAGCAGTGCCGAGGCGGATATCACACGCGGGCAACCGACCTTCTCAAGCTTGTCCGCAAGCGGGGCAACCACGACCCCCAAAACCAAAGCGAAGGTGATCGGCGCAACGATCGACCGGGCCAGGTACAAAGCGGTGATGATGGCAATCCCGGTCAGGATCGCCAGCATCGCACGCAGGGACGATGGAGAGCTGAAAGCAGTTTGCATGGGTGCGCTTCACTGACTGCGCAAAGCGTCAGAGGCCCGATCAGCGGCCTCATCCAGCCGTGCGTTGGCCGCGGCATGCAGTTTGTCCAGTTCTTCGTTCAAAACCCGTTGGGCCTGTCGCATCAGCTGATCGCGCCGATGGCCCAGCAACTCGTCCTCTTTGCGGGTGTTGGGCAGCAGAGCGCCAGCCAGAATACCTACGCCCAGCGCTAATGCTCCGGCCGCCAGCGGCTGATCATGAACGAAGGTTTGCGAGGCCTTCGCCGCCTTCCGCGCACGCTTCTCGACCGCTTGCTGCGCACTGATTGCGGCCTTGCGCGCCTCGATCACCCGGGCACGGGATTGGGGGGACAGCTTGTCCAGACCACGGTCCAAGGCGGCGGACAGCACGCTGGCAGATTGGCTGTGTTCAGTCATTCCGGTCATCTCCTGTTTCATGCGGCTGTCGGCGTCGGCGACACGCTGATCAAACCCGTTGAAGGCCTGCTGCGGAGGTACGGCCTGGGGCGGGGATTGGGTGCTTTTTGCGCCGGACCCTGGGCCCGCAACCAAAAGGGCTGCCCCTGCACCGAACAGAGCGAAGGCGGCCGGGTTTTTTCGAGCCGCGGACCAGAGCTGCGCACCGATCTGCCCACCATAGGCTTCAAGCGACGATTTCGCCTCGTCTGCCAGGCGCTGCGGCGCCAGCGTATCCGACAGAGCGTTCAGCGAGCGCGCAAGGGCGCTGCGTTCATATGCGATCTGTGTCTCAAGGGGTGTCAGGTCAGACATGGGTCGACTCCTTCATCGCTTCGATGTCGCGCTGCAGGTTTTTCATGGCTTTCTCGGGAACCAAGGCGCTGGCGGACATGCGGGACCGGCCAAAAAACGCCAGGCACGCAGCAGCCAGTGCCAAGCCCGCGCCAACGAGCAACGAGGCCATACCCACCGACAATCCATTGGCGGCGATATACGCGACCAGGGCTGTGGCCATGAGGTTCAGCGCGATCATCAACAGGATCAGAGCAATGCCAATGCAGGCCAGCCCTACGCCCGCTCGCGTCAGGTTTCGGGACAACTCCTCCTTGGCTAGCTTCGCCTCAGCCTGAAGCAAACTCGACAGATGTTTGAGCGCGTTTGCCAAAAGCCCCGGTGCCGATCGCAGATCGTTGGGGTTATGCATCGCGGCCACCATTCATCCGCGCCAGCGCGCTTGTGTGGCCCGACGTATCGACCGAAGTCCCATGCAGCGGCGACGGATCAATATCCCAAGGATCTGCACCAAAAGATGCGGATTGAGCCGCGCCCGTATTGCGCGCGCTCAGAAAACGGGCTGCGGCAAACCCGGCCAGGGCAACCGATCCGACGAACAACAGCGGGTTTTGCTGGGCGAAATCAGAGACCTTTCGGCTCACACTGGCCAAATCGGCAGAGCGCACCTGCCCAGCCACGGCCTCCATGTTGTCCGCAATCCTCGACAGGACCTGATGCTGCACAGATTGGTCAGGAAATGCATCGGCAGCTGCGTCAGCTGCATGAGCGGCACTCTCAGCCTCCTGCGCTGCGCTGTCTTTCAAGGCTTCGGCTCGGGCCGAAGCCTCTGCGGTCACGGTGTCCTTGACCTTGCCGGCCAGATCCTGGGCATGGGCTTTCGCTTTCTCCGTGGTCTCGGTTCGACGTGGCATGGTTCGATCTCCTGTGTTGAGGTCTCGGTCCCCAAACGCATGGCCGGCGAGATTGTTCCCAAGTCCGGTTCGAACGCCACGGTTGACGCAGTTCGGATACCGTCAGATCGCCCTTGCACGTTGTCAGTTGCAGAAAAAACGCCGCCGCCCGGAACCAGCTCGCGTTTGGCGCGTTTCACTGACAGCGACGAAGCAATCGAAAGGAAATTACGATGAACTGGGACCAAATTCTTGGACGCTGGACCGAATTCAAAGGCAAGCTGATCGAGCGTTTCGGCGAGCTGACTGATGACGAAATCGAACAAGCGCGCGGCGATCGCGAACAACTGGAAGGCATCATCCAGAAGAAATACGGAGACTCGAAAGAGGACGTTCGGGAAATCGTGGATCGCCTGATGAAGGACATGTAGAGCAAAGGTGGATGCACATATCGCGTGGGGTGGCGTCAAACCAACGGCGCCCCACACACTCCCAAGATCGAGCCCAAAGGTAATTAAGAGCGCCATGAAGCTGTCTGACCTCATCAACACGCCCGTTGTCTCAGCTGGAACCGACCACGCAATTGGTCGTGTTTCCGATATCGCCATCCGCGCTGGGCAAACCGAGTTGGAGTACGTCTTGGTCAATCTGAGCGTGACCGGGGGGAGTGACCCGGTGGCGTTCATGGCCGATACGCTCGATTTTGGCGCAAGCGAGATGGAGTGCGCGTTTTCCCAACAGCAATTGGATCACCTTCGCCAGCGCAAAGACGACGAAGATCCCCTTGCAGTGGACATCGAAGGCCTGCCGCCCCTGGTCATAGGGCCGTTCGGCAACGCGATCGCGCCGGTTGTGATGGGGGCGGTCCTGAATGACACCCTCCGCAAACGCCCCCAACCGACGCCACCCGGTAGCAACTTCCGATGGTTTACGAAGTTGCAGGGCAACCCCGTGTTTGACTCGACTGGTGAGTTGGGCAGATTCAAGGATATTGAGTTCGACCCTGACACCAAGGCACTGCGGTTTCTTCTGATCGACGGGCGACCAGATATCCTGAGTTTTCCATTCGCCGAGTTACGCAATATTCCCGACGACGAACACTACATGGTTCTATCCAGGTCTTCTGACCCGCTGCACCCGGTCTGAGTATCTGGACACGGCTTATCAAACCGCGCAGATGCGCGGTTTTTTCTTTTTAAAACAAATATTTTTGCATTCTTTTGGGAACAAGTCGCGGCGTCATTCGTTTGTTCAACAAGACCGCGGGAAATGCGGTCAGAACAGACCAAAGGAGTGAGCTATGAAACGTTTTCTGACCACAACTTCGATCGTTCTGGTGATGTCGGCATCGGCCTATGCAGAAAGCTCGAATGTCGAAGAAGTCGGCAAGAACCTGGAAGAGGCAGCCGAGGCAGCCGGTGATGCGCTGTCGAATACCGCGCAGGATATCAAGAACGCTGCGCAGAACACGGCGGAAGACGTCGACCAGGCAGCCGAAGCAACCGGTGAGTACATCAGCGAAAAAGCTGGGCAGGTGGCCGATGCAGTCGACCCCACCACCATCGACATCGAGGGTTATGTCCCCGTTGCCCAAGGCACCATCCCGGCCGAAGATCTGACCGGCATGCGCGTCTATGACGTCTCGCAAGAGTGGATCGGCGAGATCGAAGAGGTCGTCGTTGACATGGACGGATCGGTCGATGGTGCCGTGATCGGCGTCGGCGGGTTCCTCGGCTTGGGGGAAAAGGATGTTCTGATCGATTTCTCGCGCGTGTCGCTGATGCGTGAAGTCGATGGTGATACCACCTATGCCTTCGTTCACGCGGACAAGGAGATGCTGAAGGACATGCCGGCCTACGAAGGGTCGTAAACGGCTCCTCAGTCGCAAAGCATGTGATCAAGCCGCCGGCCGATTTTTCGGTCGGCGGTTCTTTAATTCCCGTCCATCCGCCGCGATCAGATCAGCGGTCGTGGAACGGCCTCGGTGATTTCGACCAAGCCAAGCTCGGCCAGACCCTCAAGATCGTTGATCTGCAGCACATTGTTGGACCACTCGGCAAGGCCCAGATCCTTCAGCCGGCGCAGGGTCTTGTTCGTGTGAACCAGCGACAAGCCCAACGCATCTGCAAGATCCTGCTGCCGGTAGGGCAGCGGACACCGCAAGCCTTTGGCCAATCCGACGGCCTGCGACCTTGTGTAGAAGCGGTGCAGGCTCCACGCGATCTTCTCGATCGCGCCGCGCTGGCCAACGGTTGTCAGGGCGTCGCCCAGGAAATGCTCTTCGACGGCTGCCAGGAATGTAAGGTCAAAGGCCCGATCAGGCTGGTTCTGATATAACTCGAACAGCCGAGAGCGATTGAAAACGCACAGCCGCATCGCGGTTGTCGCTTCGACCGAGTGCCGCATCTCGCCCATGACCCCAGCCTGCAACCCGACCAGATCGCCTGGAAGCACAAAGCCGATGACCTGCCTGCGACCGTTTTCCAGCGTTTTGTAACGAACGCCCATCCCGCTCAGAACCGTGAACAGATGCGCGGATTTCGCACCCTCGATGAACAGCTGTGTTCCGGGTTCGGCCTGCATCTCGCCGGTTTTGAACCCCTGCATGAACCGCAGGTCGTCTCCCGAGAACGGCAGGAAGACATCCATCTGCCTCAGCGGACAGTCCGCACATGCGATCAGAGAAATTTTTCGTTTCTGTGTCATAGTTTATTGCGGCGCTGCGGGATTGCCCTACGGTGGCATCGAACAGATTTCAGGATGGTATTTATGGAAGCCTCTTCCCGCAGCGTAGCAGATGTTTTAATTGTTACGGAAAACTTTATCGAAGCAGCGGACATCAGTGACGCCATCCCCGGAGTTTCGCCCGATCGCATTGTCCATATCCGCGAGCTGCACGCGGGCGGGCATTTCTGGCAGGACCCCGAATTCGCCCCGGCCCTGAGCGTTCTGAGCTATCGCAGAAGTGAGACGTCATTTGACGCCGTCGCGCGGCTGTTGGTTGAACGCGGCAGTGCACTGTTGCTGCTGGACCCGTCCCCCGAGGTGCAAGCGAAATTTGAATGCGCGACACTGATACGGCCTTTCACGGCCGCAGATCTTGCCCGTACGATCGCAGCCATTGATTTTAGTGGGAACGGCTTGAAGATCGGTTCAGATCCTGGGTGAGCCGGCGCAGGGCGCATTGTGCCCCCAAGATCCTTCAACCAAAAAAGCGCGGCCGATGCCGCGCTTTGATTTTGTACTGACAATTTCCGAACTGATCAGATCGCGCTGCGCGCGGCCTTCGGGCCAAAGATCAGCCAGCAGATGAATCCGATGACCGGAAGCAACAGAACGAAAAGGACCCACAGAATTTTCGCACCGGTCGTCGCAGACGAACCGATGATCGAGATTATGGCCCAGATCGATAAAACCAGGACGATCAGACCGCCGATGCCATATACTTCCACCATACCGAAGTTCCTTTCGAATTACGTGTCGTTGTTCCTACAAGGACACAACGCGATAGGTGGCTGAAAGTTCCCTACAAAGATCTGGGCGTGTTCCCAGTTCTTTCAGAAGGTTTGAGGAACTTTGTACCTGACGGAACCAAAACGACCGGCAGAACGTTGGGTTTGAAGGTCGATACATGGGGTCAAAATGTCCGATAAAAACAAAGCGCCGCGAAAAGATCTTGTCGAGAAAGAAAGTGAGCGCGAAGCGGTCGAAGAAGCGTCCGGCCTGTCTCCGCGCCTGATATTCGAGTCCATCCGCCAAAACGGCGAGGAGGAACTGGACCGCCCGACCAAAGCGTTGTTCTGGTCCGGGATTGCCGCAGGCGTGCTGATCAGCTTTTCGGTGCTCGGCGAAGCGATCTTGCGAGCACATCTGCCCGAAACCAGCGGGCGCTTTCTGATCGAGAACCTGGGCTATTCCCTCGGCTTTGTCCTAGTCATTTTGGGGCGGATGCAGCTGTTCACCGAAAACACGATTACGACTGTGGTTCCAGCCATGATAAACCCGTCCGTTGCCTGCTTCACCAAAACCGCCAGGCTGTGGGCAATCGTACTGGGTGCCAATGTGCTTGGGGCGTTTGCGATATCTGCCTTCCTGATCCATACGCCGGTGTTGTCACCCGAACTCGTCTCGGTCATCAACGACCTGAGCCACCACGCCACCGGCATGGGCGCTTGGGTTGGCTTTCTGCGCGGAATACCGGCGGGGATCCTGATTGCGGCAATCGTTTGGATGCTGCCTTCGGCACAGAACAACGAGGTGCTGGTCATCGTCATCTTCACTTGGATGATTGCGGCCGGTGACTTTACCCACGTCGTTGCCGGATCGGTGGAAATGGCGGTTCTGATGCTTCAGGGGCAGTTGCCAGTAGGCGCAGCCGTTTTCAGCTTTTTCCTACCCGTTCTCGCCGGCAACATCATCGGAGGAACCGCTGTCTTCACGATGCTGGCCTACGCCCAGATCAAACCCGAAATAGAAGAAGACCCAAAGCGCGGCTGAGGCGCTTTGGGTCGTTGGGATGGCGGGCTGGTTGGCGTGGCAGTGACGAATAGCGCTGTCAGCGATTCCTGATGAAAAACCAGATCAGTAGACCGGCCAAACCCAAGCCGAGCATGGCCGGCAATACGTATTCGATGCCCATATCGGTCGCGGTGTACCGCGTGTTCTAACCGCGGTCCGCCTTGCGCAACGCGAGGCCCAGCAGGACACCCACGCCCAACGCTCCGACCATTGCCAAGCCCGGGTTCTCGCGCACGAATGCGGCACTTTTCTCGGATGTCTGTGTCAGCTGCTTTTGCGCCTCGTCGCGCGCCGTCTTCAACGTGTCACGCGTTGCGGTTACGCCATCTTCCAACGCTGATTTTGCCTCCTTGGCCACTTCGTCAATCCGCGCCGCCATCTCGACATGGGGAGTGTCCTGAGGGGCCTTCTTCGCCGTTTTCTGTGTCATGTCAGATCTCCTTTCACCGACCCAACGCGAGCGGTCGCCGATGGTTCCACCAAAATGATCCGGAACCAATCTGGGGTTCCAAGCGTTGACCCGTCAGTAGTTACAAAAATGAAAGGAAATCCCATGTTGTCTTGGGCGCTGATCTTTTTCGCACTTGCTATCGTTGCTGGCATCTTCGGGTTTGGCGGCATCGCGTCGGCCTCGGCCGGTATCGCGCAGATCCTTTTCGTGATCTTTCTGGTCCTGTTCATCGGTTCGCTGATCTTGCGGCTGATCCGTGGGTAAGCCCCCGCGCATCCGCACTCCCTGAAACAGTACCCCGAGGTTCAAAGCCCTATGAAAGATGCCGTCCATACCCAAACAGCCGCCGAATTGCTGATTGCCTGCCTGGAAGCCAACGGCGTGACCTGTGCATTCGGTGTTCCGGGTGAGGAAACAACCGATCTGATCGCCGCATTCGACAAATCGAGCATCGACTTCGTCCTGTGCCGGCACGAGCAGTCGGCGGCGTTCATGGCATCGGTTCACGGTCGATTGACGGGGAACCCGGCGGTATGCCTCTCGACACTTGGACCTGGTGCGACCAACCTTGTCACCGGTGTGGCTGACGCCACGCTTGACCATGTGCCGCTGATCGCCCTCACGGGACAGGGTGCGCGGTCCAGGCTGGGCCGCGAAAGCCATCAGATCATCGATCTCGAAGCACTCTTCGCGCCAGTCACCAAGTTGAGCCGAACGCTGATGGTTGCGGATGAAATTCCCCAAGTCGTGGCCGAGGCCGTGCGGTTGAGCAAGCTCGACAAACCCGGAGCCGTCCATCTTTCCCTGCCCGAAGATCTGGCCGAGGTCCCGATTCTGGCCGAACCTTTCGTGGCCCCGCCGCCAGCGGAGGTACGACCGGCAGCCGATGCGATCATCCGTTCCGCGCGCCTGCTGGCTGAGGCGAAAAAGCCCTTGATCCTTGCAGGACACGGGGTGATCCGATCCGGCACCGCAAGCGACGTTCGGGCACTTGCGGAAAGCCTGTCTGCCCCGGTCGTCACGACATTCATGGCCAAAGGCGTTCTGCCTCCGGGGCACCCGCTCTCGCTGCATTCGATCGGTCAGCCGGGCAAAGAATTGGCATCAGAAGCCTTCGACCTGTGCGACCTGATCATTGCAATCGGGTTTGACCCGGTTGAATATCCACCCTCGAACATCTCGATGGGCGGTAAGAAGCCGGTTCTCGAGATCTCGGACGTGGCCTCGACTGTTGATGTGGACTGGCCGGTAAAGGCCGCTCTGACAGGCGACCTTCCGCACTGCATCGACGTTCTGGTGAAGGCCACGGCCGAACGTCCCACGCAAAGCTGGTTCAAAGGTCTCCAGCGGAGGATTGAAGCCTCGCTGGAAGGTGGACCAACAGCTTCCGATGCCGCCTGTGTCGCGCCGTCGGACATTTGTCAGGCGATTTCCGAAACGCTTCGCGACAGCGACGTTCTGTTGTCTGGCGTTGGCCTGCACAAGCTTTGGGTCGCCAGCAAGGTTCAAGCACGCCGGGCGGGTCAAATCATCATTCCGAACGGTCTGGCCGGTATGGGCCTTGCGCTGCCCGGAGCGATTGAGGCTGCCCGTCTGTTGGACGAGGGTCGGGTGATCGCCGTTTGTGGTGATGGGGACTTCCTGATGAACGTTCAGGAGATGGAGACGGCGGCCCGGTTGTGCGTGCCCATTACCGTTCTGATCTGGGAAGACAACGGCTATGGTCTGATCGACGAAAAACAGCCAGGTGCGCGCGAGTTTTCCTTCGGCAACCCCGATTGGGAGTCACTGGCCCGATCCTTTGGCTGGGTCTACCACGATATCGAAAGTCACAGCAAACTTGCTCCTGCGCTGCAGGCGGCGGCTGACGTCGCCGTTCCGACCTTGCTGCGGGTGTCAATCGACTATTCCGCTGATGGCGGGATGCCCACCGTCACCTGATTTTTCCGCCGAAAGTGGAACAAAATCCGGTTTTGGACGTTTCTTCCCCAGTAGAAAAAAGGAGTTGTCATGACCGACGCATTGAACGTTGTCCCGAACGAAAACCCCGTTTCCACTGGCGTGCGCGACACCGCGCCCTTGGCCAAGGGTCTGGCTGATGTTCTGGCCGATACCTACCGGCTGACCTTCAAGACACATGCGTATCACTGGAACGTGGAGGGCCCGCTGTTCTATTCGATTCACAAGCTGACCGAAGAACAGTACGAAAACATGTTCGCCGCCGCTGATGAGATCGCGGAACGCATCCGCGCGCTGGGTCATCTGGCACCCTCGCGTATGTCCGACATCCTCGAATTCTCGGCCATCAAAGATCGCGAAGGGGACCTGTCCGCCGCCGACATGATCGAAGATCTGGCTGCTGATCACGAACGAGTGGCGCACCGCCTGCACGCCCTGACCGAGCTTGCAGGAAGCCGCAAAGACGTCGTGACCGAAGATCTGGCGACCGAACGTTCGGCTTTTCATGAGCAGGCAGCGTGGATGCTGCGGGCGATCTCCAAATCAAGCTGACGGGGTGCCCGGGCGCGTGTGTCGTTTTGCGACCCAACCGTGCGCGTTTAAGGTCTTGCGCAGGCTTGCCGAAAAACCGGCAAGCCTGCACAATTCAATCTGGTGACCAGTCCAAAGGGCGGCAATGTCTGGAAAAAACACGAAAAGCCAAAACTTGGCCGAGGAGCGGACCGACTGGGCCGAAGACCGCACGATTTTGGCAAATGAGCGCACATTTGCAGGCTGGATGAGAACCGGAATGGCATGCGTAGCCATCGCCCTTGGGCTCAAGGCCGTATTTTCCGCCGTCGAGCCCGAGTGGCTGGCGAAAGCCGCAGCCACTCTTTTTGTGTTGATCTCGCTGCTGATCTATTGGGGAGCCTGGATGAACGCCCGCCGCGTATATTCCCGATTGGAAGCGCACAGCGCCCAACCGGCATCTCGCTTCCACTTGCAATTGGTTGTTGGGAGCCTGTCCCTCGGATCAATCGCATGTTGTCTCGTGTTGTGGCTTGTCTAATTGAGGTGGCCCGTTCGATTTTAAGATCATCGCGGGCCTTCGGTCCATCGGGCGATGCTTTCTGGTGCAGGCGGACGTTAGCCAATGCGCTGTGTGGCCTGACGGTAGTGTAGTGGAGACGCCATTGCACGATCAGGGTTTCGGCTTGCTTTGCCGCCGCAGCGGGTGCAGTCCCCGCCTGGGGACAAAACTTCGGCATACCGGTCCAGATGATCAGGCAACGGCTTGCGGCTGTGCTATCGGACCCGGTCAGATTGAATGAACCGCCGCATCGCGAATAAGCCGTTGAAAGATCAGCGCTAAAGGCAAAGCAGGTTCGAGCGCAATTCCAAAAAACCGCTTTTTTGTCGCAAAAACCGACTTTGGATCTCGAACGTCACTTGGATCAGTAACTGGCGATCCCGGAAGGACTCGAACCCTCAACCTGCTGATTAGAAGTCAGCTGCTCTATCCAGTTGAGCTACGGGACCGCTGGGCCCTTCTTGATCGGTTTAGAGCCGGGGTTCAAGAGCCAAGCGCATGAACGCGCTGTTGGGATCGTCGTGATACCCAAAGATCGGACCGCAATAGCTGTATCCCAACGCTTCATAGAGTTTGCGTGCGGCGTCGTACTCGGCCAGATGGGCAGCGCCGGTTTCCAGAACCAGAGCAGAGATTCCGTCGGCGCGGGCGCTTTCGGCCAGGTGGTTCATCATCGTCCGCGCCAACCCGCGCCCACGTGCTTTGGCCAGGATATGGACGGACTTCACCTCGGCCGTCCCGTCCGGCAAAGCCTTCAATGCGCCGCACCCCACAGGCTCGTCGTCGTCGAACAGGGCCCAGAACCGAATATCCGGCCCAGAGAGCGCCTCGGCATCCATTGTGTGATTGCTTTCGGCGGGTCCCGCGGTTTCGCTGTGCGCGAAATGCGCCTCGACCACCGGCCGCAGGGCAGCCGAAGTCGGATCCGCCTCGCGGATGTCAATCATTCAGTGGGTCCAGGGACCGCGGCGGTCTGTTGCAAAATTCTCGCCATACCCGCGCTGGCGCAGGTTGGGTTTGCGCTTGTGCGGTTCGCTGACCAGAACTTCGATGCCATGATCCTTGGCATAGTCCAACGCTTCTTCCTTGGTGTCGAACTTCAGGCGAACCTGGGATTGCGTGTCCGAAGACGATGTCCAGCCCATCAGCGGATCAACCTCGCGCGCCGACGCAGGCGCGAATTCCAAAACCCATTTGCGGGTCTTGGCCATACCCGACGTCATCGCATTTCTTGCAGGCTGGTAAATCCGTGCGCGCATGTCGCCTCTCCATACTCGGTTGGTCGCGACCGTTTATGCGTCAGAGTGCGGGCGGGGACAAGATTGCAAATGCCGCAGGGCCATGCAAATGACCGGCGCTGCAGGGGTTGCATGCGGACAAAATAAGAACAAATGTAAGAAGCCCAAGCGGAGCCTGCCGATGCCCTATGCACATTCTGACAAAACCCAGCTGACCGTCGACGATGTCCGCGCCCGCCTGAAGCTCGAGGGCGGCAAGCGGTTCGTCATGCATACGGAGTTTGCACCGGCGGGTGACCAGCCAACGGCCATCAAGGAACTCGCCGCCGGTGTCCTGGACGGCGAGCGCGATCAGGTGCTGCTGGGTGCCACGGGCACCGGCAAGACCTTCACCATGGCCAAGGTGATCGAGGAAACCCAGCGCCCCGCCATCATCCTGGCCCCCAACAAGACGCTGGCGGCCCAGCTTTACGGCGAGTTCAAAGGCTTCTTCCCGGACAACGCGGTCGAGTATTTCGTCTCGTACTACGACTACTACCAGCCCGAGGCCTATGTGCCGCGCAGCGATACCTATATCGAGAAGGAATCGCAGATCAACGAACAGATCGACCGGATGCGCCACTCGGCCACCCGGGCGCTGCTGGAACGCGACGACGTGATCATCGTGGCCTCGGTGTCGTGCATATACGGCATTGGATCGGTCGAGACCTACGGGGCGATGACGCAGGATCTGAAGGTCGGGAACGAATACGACCAGCGGCAGGTGATGGCCGATCTGGTGGCCCAGCAATACCGCCGCAACGATCAGGCCTTCCAGCGCGGCAGCTTCCGGGTGCGGGGCGATTCCCTGGAAATCTGGCCCGCCCACCTGGAAGACCGCGCGTGGAAACTCTCGTTCTTCGGCGAGGAACTGGAGGCGATCACCGAGTTCGACCCCCTGACCGGCGAGCGCACCGACACGATGGAGCAGATCCGCGTCTACGCGAACTCGCACTACGTCACGCCGAAACCGACGATGCAGCAGGCGATCCTCGGCATCAAAAAGGAACTGCGCCAACGGCTGGATCAGCTGGTGGGCGAGGGCAAACTGCTGGAAGCGCAGCGGCTGGAACAGCGCACAAATTTCGACCTAGAAATGCTCGAAGCCACCGGCGTCTGCAACGGGATCGAGAACTACTCGCGCTATCTGACCGGCCGCGCACCGGGCGAGCCGCCCCCGACCCTGTTCGAATTCATCCCCGACAACGCCATCGTCTTTGCCGACGAATCCCACGTATCCGTGCCGCAGATCGGCGGCATGTATCGCGGCGACTACCGGCGGAAATTTACGCTGGCCGAACACGGGTTCCGCCTGCCCTCCTGCATGGACAACCGTCCCCTCAAGTTCGAGGAATGGGACGCCATGCGCCCGCAGTCGGTCTTTGTCAGCGCCACCCCGGCCAAGTGGGAACTGGAGCAGACCGGCGGCGTCTTCACCGAACAGGTGATCCGCCCCACGGGTCTGCTGGACCCCGAGGTTGAAATCCGCCCCGTCGAGATGCAGGTCGACGACCTGTTGGACGAGGTGCGCAAGGTCTCGGCCAAGGGGTTCCGCACGCTGGTCACCACGCTGACCAAACGCATGGCCGAGGACCTGACCGAATACATGCATGAGCAGGGCATCAAGGTCCGCTACATGCATTCCGACATCGACACGATCGAGCGGATCGAAATCCTGCGCGACCTGCGGCTGGGGGCTTTCGACGTGCTGGTGGGCATCAACCTGCTGCGCGAGGGGCTCGACATTCCCGAATGCGGGCTGGTCGCCATTCTTGACGCGGACAAAGAGGGCTTCCTGCGATCGGAAACCTCGCTGATCCAGACCATCGGCCGCGCCGCCCGCAACGCCGAAGGCCGCGTGATCATGTATGCCGACCGCATCACCGGCAGCATGGAGCGCGCGCTGGAGGAAACCAACCGCCGCCGCGCCAAGCAGATCGCCTATAACGAGGAACACGGCATCACGCCCGAGACGGTGAAGAAGAATGTCGATGACGTCTTGGCCGGTCTCTATCAGGGCGACGTGGACATGAACCGCGTCACCGCCACCATCGACAAACCGATGCACGGCGCCAATCTCGAGGCCCATCTGGACGGGTTGCGCGACCAGATGCGCAAGGCGGCCGAGAACCTGGAATTCGAAGAGGCCGCCCGCATCCGGGATGAGATCAAGCGGCTCGAGGCGGTCGACCTGGCCGTCGCCGACGACCCCATGGCGCGTCAATGGGCGGTCGAGAAAGCCTCGGAAGACGCGGTGAAATCGCGTGGTCGTTCAACGGCTGGACGACCGGGGCAACGGGGTGGGAATGTGAAGCGACGGAAGAGGTAGAGCGTTGTATGGCAAAGTTAAAACATTACCAAAGAGATCAAATTCGAGATTGGTTTTGTCCTAAACCAGGGTACGTTTTAAACTTTTCGAACAAAACTTTTGCAGAATTTTTCGACGACCACTTTGAGATTAACATCTATTCAGACGCATTTAGTGAGAAGGGCACGTCCAAATTCAACCGGCTTCTTGCATTCATAGAGTTGTCGCCCCCGCATCTAGTAATTGAGTTATTGAATCTACTTTGGAAACAGAAAAATTCGGAACGCGATGACGAGATTGAAAGAGCGACGCAATCACTGCAATCAGACGCATGGAGCTCCAACCCTGAGTATGTCGAGGCGCTGCTAAACTCTGCCGCCTTGGAGGACTTACCTTTTGAAAAACTAATCCCTGAGCTTGCAGCACTTCCTAGCCATTCTGCTGCACCGCACTTGATGAGGATCAGTGCAGAGTGGACGCTTGATACTGTGGAAAGAGAGTTTCAAAGGGCGTTTGAAAACTTGGAAAAAGATCCTGAAGCAGCCGTCACAGCGGCGTGCTCTATGCTTGAGAGTGTGTGTCGCTCGGTATTAATCTCAAGGCAAATGGAACTCCCGAGAAGCTTGGATATTAAGTCTCTGTACAAAGAAGTTCGTGAACCGCTTGGATTGTCACCTAACAAGGACATAGCTGACACAAAAATCGAAGCAGACGTAAGAACCGTACTCAGTGCGTTGTTTAATACCGTTCAGGGCATTGGAGCACTGCGTACTCATGCTGGAACGGCTCATGGAAGAGAGCGCGGGTTTAGAAGGTTAGATCCAAGGATAGCACGCCTTGCCGTCAGTACAGCTACATCAACCGCTTTGTTTTTAGTCGAAACATGGGAAAAGCGCTTCCCTAACGACAAGCTCCTTAGCGACAATTGACCAAGCAAGTGTAGGATGGGTGCTCGCACCCGTCTATTCCGATGACGCACCATGATGGGTGAAATCACCCATCCTACACACCTCCACCCTTGCACCCTTCCCCACCCTCCTCCACGTTTGAAATCACAAATTGTGATTCCAAACGGTTGCCATGACGAACACCTTGCCCAGCACGCATGAGGTCCAAAGCGCCATTCACCGGGTGCGTGGCACCCGCGTGGTGCTGGCCGAGGACTTGGCGCGGTTCTACGGAAAATCCGTCAGCGCCTTCAATCAGGCCGTCTCGCGCAACAAGGACCTGTTCGAAGGCTACCGCTTTCAGCTGACCGATGCCGAGGTGGCCGATTTGACATCACGGAATGTGATTTCAAAGCCCAAAGGCCGCGGCGGGCGGCGGGTCAATCCGTGGGTCTATACCGATTACGGCGTGGCCATCGCCTCGACCCTGTTCAAAGACCCGCGCGCGATCAAGATCACCCGGATGATCACCGAGGCCTTCGTCGACGGCGCCAATGCCCTGGCTGAAACCCCGCGCAGCGCGCCCGAGATCCTGCCGCCCGAAGGCACCCCCGCCCCGCTGCTGCCCAATGGCGAGCAATTGCGGGCGCTGGCCGAAAACATCCTCGATTCCGGGCAACAGAGCCTGGTCGACTACATCGCCAACCCCACCACCAAGCGCCAGCAGGCGGTGGCGACGATCATGAAGACGCTGGCCGAAACCGCGGGCGAAGAGGTGCGCACCCAGCACGAGCGTCTGCGCCTGCGCATCGCCGAACGGTTGGCCGCGGGCGACTATGCCGATGACGATGACCGCAAGCGGCTGATCGAACTGCTGCAGGCGATGAAGGGCTAAAGCCCCAGCTCGGCCCGCATCTTTTTCGTCAGCTTGGCCACGACCATCTCGTAGGACGTCACGATGTGGTCGCGCAGGGACGCGTCGCTCATCCCGCGTTCGTCGTAAACCTGCAGCCATTTCATGCCGCGCGAGGCCAGATAGGGCGCGGGCCGGATGCCGGGCTGATCCTGCAGCACCTCATAGGCCAGGTCGGTGGCCTTGAAGGTAAAGGCGTCCTTGCCGTCGTTCCATCCGCAGATCGCGAACACCTTGCCACCCACCTTCCACACATCCGCATTGCCCCACTGCACGACGTGGCTCGTGGCCTTGAGAGAGGCGCAGAAGGCGTTGAATTCGTCTCGGGTCATGACGCCGATCCTGACGGGCCGGCAAGGATTTCGCAAGCAAGCATGACCTGTCGGGCCTAACCAAACAGGTCTTGCAGAACGTCGCCGATTTGAACCGTCGCCGCGCTGGACCAGTCTGGCCGATAGGACGGTTTTCGCACCTGGTACTCGGTTCCGGTGCCCGTGCCCGACCAGACGCCATCGAAGAACAGAGCGCGCTCCTTGCGCCGCCGTGGGCGTATTTCAGGCGGCCGCCGCCAATACATGATCGCGCGTCGAGCACCGGCCACATCTCCGGCCTTCCACCTGCGCACCCAAACGGCCCGGTCTATGGCCCCGGTGTTGTAGTGAAAGGACAAGGCCGCGCCCAACTGCGCCTCGGTCAGGGCGTGGCCGGCAAAGGCCGTTTCCACCGCAGGCAGATAGTTGGTGCGGATAGCCCACTCATACACTTCAAAACAGCGCCGCAAGGTCTGGGGGTTGTCCAGATAACGCGGCCAGACCGTGTGGCCCGAGGCCGACGTGATCCCCACACTCCAGGTCCAGACATCAACGGAATCCAGATAGGCCTCGCGCACGATCGCTTCGTGCGCGATAAGCTCGGCGGCAATACGCGGTGTGATCTTGTAAGGCATCAGGCCATCCCCGGGTGGCGGCCGATGTCACCCCTTTTCCCAATGGGCGATGACATCATACCCCATCGGCGTCGGAGGTCCTTCAAGATACTCGGCAAACTGGCCCCACAACTCGGCAACCTTGGGGGCGTTTGCGTTTGATGTCGCCTCGCTTTCGACAACCGAGATCACATAGCCGCTGCCATCCTCGTTCATCACATTCGTAAAGCAGTGCATACCGGGCATGCCCATGATCTGATCCTTAAGATCGTTCATTCGGGCCGTGGCGGCCTCACGGGTGCCGGGCTTCATCTTGAACTGGGTAACGCGTGCAAACATGGTTGTCCTCCCTCGCATGGGGTCCAGACCCCGAACCGCGGCAAACTGCCAGCGGACGGTATGATCCTACCACGTCCTGCCCAAATCACGCAGGGACACAGGCAACGCGGTCATCTGCGAGAAAAGGTTCAACCATGAAGATAGGCGTCTTCAAGGACCGTCACGGGCGGACAAATTTGGCGTTTCCGACAGCCCGGGGTTTGGGCGCCGCGCTTTGCGTGGACGCAGGAGCCTGGACCGGCACAGCCGACCGCGTCGCGGCCCGGACACTGGACTCGCATGCGATCCCGTCGCCGTCAGGGTCGTTGCGTTTGTGGTACCCAAGCTGTCCCTCGCGCATCGGTCCAAGACCAACGGAGCGAGCCGCGTCGCAACCAGCCAGCGCCACAAGGTGCATCACGGCTTCGGTCCGCTCCAGATCCGAGGTCCGGAGATATACGCCCAGCGCGATCATCCCAGTCGTCAGCGGCAGGGCCAGCACCATCAGCAGAATGCGCAGCGGGGACAGCGCATGTCGGCGCAGGGCATCAGCCTTGCGCTGCCGACGTGCCAAGCGCGGATCTGGTGCGGGTTCGTTGTATACGGTTGTCTTCAGCTTCATAAACTTGGCGATACACCAACTATGTGGCAAAGCCGAGGCATCGGAATGACGCAATCCAGCGAGGGCGCCACGTGAACACTCGAAACCCATTTCAACCGGTCGACAAGACTGCGCGGGAACTGGCCCTTGATCTTATCACGCAGGCCCGTTTTGCTGCGCTTGCCGTGGTACATCCGGACAACGGACTGCCGTCGATCAGCCGCATCGCACTGGCCACCGACAGTGCTGGATGGCCGCTCACCCTGATCTCGGATCTGGCGGAGCACTCACGCGCGTTGGAGGCAAATCCGGCCTGCGCGTTGCTGATCGGCGAGCCCGCTGACAAAGGTGATCCACTGACCCATCCCCGGCTGACCCTGCACTGCACGGCGCGCCCGATCCCACGGGCGACCGAGGAGCATACCGCGCTTCGGGCAAGCTACTTGTCACAGCGTCCGAAGGCCGGACTATATATCGACTTCGCAGATTTCCGTTTTGTGCGTTTCGAGATTGTCGATGGGCTTCTCAATGGCGGGTTCGGCAAAGCGTGGAAGATGACACGCGAAGACCTTTGCCCGCCATCAAATCAGCGAACGACGTGAACTGCGCAACTGGCGTGGCGCACCACATGTGTCGCGGTCGAGCCGAGCAACAGATCCTGCATCCCCGGTCGGTGCGACGCCATAATGATCAGGTCAGGTTTGTTGGTTTCCGCCCAATCCAGAATCGTGCGCCCCGAATGGCCCTCGACCACAACGCCCTTTGCGTTCGGCAGCTTGGCGGCCAGAATGTTCAGCTCATCCTGGATCGCGCGCCGCGCTTCGGTCAGGTATTCGGCCGGCATGTAAGAGATTGCGTAGTCCGGAATATGCTCGACAACATGCAACAGGGTCACTTTGGCATCTGGCGTCGCCAACAGCTTGGCCAGTTTCAGCGGCCCCGACGTGTCACGCTCGGCATCGAAGGAAATCGGGACAAGAATATTATGATACATGGCTGGCGCCTCCTTGAGTTTCGCGTTCAGATAGCAGTAGCCAAAGTCTTCTGACCTTGATTCAGGTCAGGATCAGTCAAATGTTTCGGCCACGTCGTACATCACCGGCTCGAAGCTTTTGCATAATTCGTTGATCTTGCGGTTGCGCTCGCGCATTTCAGGCGTTCGCAGCATGGCCAGAAAGTCTTCCCGCCGCTCCCACTGCGAATAGTTCGCGATGCGGGTCTGGGCATCGTTGACATGCAGTCCGGCCGCGACAAAACCGGGCTGCTTGGAAATGAAGTTCGCATAGGCGTCGGTCAACGCTTCCAGCAGGTCCTGGCAGGTTCCGGGGGTCATTTCGAAAGTGGTGATAACGGTCTGAACACTGGCGTCTTTTGATATCTTCGGCATCGGTCATCTCCCTTGTCTGACCCAAGCCTAGCACAGGTTATTCAAACGTCCTGCCTTTCGTTGAGCTGGCGCGAAAAAGTTTCCGAAAAATGAACCGAGCGCTAACCTTCCGTTAACCAAGGTTGATGATCCTGCGCAAATGGACCGCCTGATCGCCTTCCTGTGTGCAAGTCTTGTGTTTTCGACTCCGGCCTTGGCCGGGGCATGGCTTCGTGAAGAAGGCGCCTCGTTCACATCGTTGGCCCTGACGGCGTTTTCCGAGCCCGGGAAGGGCATCCGCTTCAAGTCCTCGCTCTATGGGGAATGGGGAATGCGCCCAAATCTGACGCTGGGTTTGGACGCGGAAGAGCATCAAGAACTCTACGGTCACGCCGTGGTGTTTGCGCGCCTACCGGTTGCCGAATTTTCCAACGGTGGGCGTCTGGCGGCCGAGTTGGGTGTCGGCGCGCATCACCGTGAAACCCGCGCATGGGCGATGTACAAGGCAACCCTGTCTTGGGGCAAAGGATTTCAGGCCCGATATGGCAGTGGCTGGCTGGCGGCTGATGCCGCGCTGGAGTACCGAAGCCATGACGCTCTGATCCGAAAACTGGACCTGACAGTGGGTTTGTCGTCGCACCGTCGGGTCAATCCCCTGCTCCAGATCGAAACGTCCTATGTACCTGGCCGCCCGCTCTATTGGAGCGCGCGACCCTCGGCGATGTTTCGATCCGAAAGCGGCCCCAACACCTGGATAATCGGGGTCGAGCGCAACGCCACCCGGGACAGGCCAGGCCTGAGATTCGCGCTGTGGCGCGAGTTCTGAATGCTGCGCGCCGGCCGCCCCAAAAGCGACCGGCCGACACGGATCAGACCTCGATCCGCATGATCACCGAAACTTCACCACTCAAGGCCTCGGACCAACGCAACTTGATCTGGTCCTGGTTCGTCCCTTGCTGCAACTGAACATAGGGGGCCGTATAGCGCAGAGTTCCAAAGGCGGTTCTCAGCCCGTCCAGCACGACGACGCTGTCACAGCTGCGGGCCTGCCCACTAAAGGGGAATGCACCATCCGAGTCCACCGTCCAGGCAGAGGCCGCCGTATTCTGTTCGTGTCGGACCCGCAGCGGGTTCGCGGTCTTGAGTGTCACGTTGTGATACGTGTTGTCTGCGAACGTGACATTCACATGCCGATCAGGATTCAGATCGGCAAAAGTTGTATCAACCTTGTCCACGCGGTCGATTGACCCGTTCGCCGTTCGGAACTTGTTGCCCGTGACCGTCATTCCGTTCAAAAAATGCCCGACGCCATGCGGGCGCACGACGATATAGGCGAACCACGGGGCAACGTCACTTGAATAGAAGATGTTGTCGGTGATGCTCATGGCGCTGAAGGAATAGCCCGAGGTGTAGTCGGGTTCGGCATCGCGCTCATTGCTCCACTCGATGAAACAGTTGTCGATATAATTGTCGGCGATCGAAGAACTGTTGTAGGCCCCGATCATCACCAAACCCGCATTGCGCACACCGTTCGGCACGCTGCCGCCCTGAAAGAAGTGGTTGCCCAGAACCAGGTTGTTGTCTCCGCCCAGAACCGCGAAGTGGTGGAATCGAACGGCGCGGTTGTGGCGCAGCTTGACGTCGTTGGCATTGGCGTTGATGGCAATCGAACTGCGGTCGGGCACGTCCAGAGACTCTTCACTGGACAGGAACTGGCAACCGTCGATCAACATGCCCTGGCACCCCACCCCGATTGAAGTGATGCCGCGATCCAACGGACGGCTGACAAAGCAGTTCTTCAAAACGAACGTGTTCCCGCCCGGCGACAGGCGGATCGCGCTGCAGCGCCCGTTGCATTGAAACTCGATGTCTTCCATGGCGAATTTCTGGAGCGCACTGAAGCCCGAGAAATCCAACAGGTACTTGAAAGCAACGAACGTGAATGTCTGCGTGCCAGCCGCATCATAGATAGGTGCGTTCAAGGTGATCTCACCGGCACCTTCATCCTTGGACCGAACATAGATCTCACGTCCAACGCCGCTGCCCTGAACCAACGACCCGAGCGGGATATTGGCCACGTTGGCCACACCGGACAACTTGTAAGGATCCGCCAGATCGTATGTTGCGACAGAGGTAAAGGTCTCGGTGTCCCATGAGGCGCTGCTCTTGACGTCGAACTGCCCGTTGCGGATCACGCGGCGAGTGGAGTAGCTGCCGCGATTGGGTACGGCGGCCTGCATGTCGATCGGCTCGGACACCGAGATCTTGCGGCCGCCCAGGTCCAGCGATTCATGATCCGAGTTGTTCAACAGCGCCTGAAACGCCTTTTTGAAGGCCAGGGCTTCATCGCCGAAGGCGGAGATGTAAGTCGGCAGATCGAAATTCTTGGTCAGAAGAAGCATCTTGTCATCAGGCATCGTGACCGTGCCCTCAAAGTCGACCTCTGCGTCCAGCCCAACATCCTGTGCCAGGTGGTAGGTTCCCTGCGGCACATAGATGCGGCGACCTCTCGCGGCTTGGTCTGCCGCCTCGAACGCGGCCGAGTCGTCGGTCACACCATCTCCCAACGCGCCATAGTCCCGCACGTCCACAAGGCTGATCATGTCGCGCAAGAAGACCCCGGTGACATCGGTAATTTCGATATCATCGATCCGAACGAGCGCGCCGTTTGCCCCCTCGATATCGAGGCCGAAATGCCCGTATAGCGCCGAAATGCCCCAAGGCATGTCCACGCCCGGCCGCTGCCCAATCCCGACGATGGCGGTGACCTCGTGCACCACGCCATAGCCCGACAGCTGGATGGCCGGGCCCTGTTCGGTCAGTCCGGAAAGGTGCACGTCGCCGGCCCCTCCGGCCCATCCAGCGATCCGGACCTGCGGCAATGGCCCGCTGATCGCTTTGACCCGCGCCTTGATCTGCAAATAGCAGCCCGGCAGAAGCGGCGTCTGCCCCATGTACCGCAGTTGCTGCGTGGCGTTGACCTTCAGTATCTCAAGACAACCGCCAAACTCCGCATCTGCAGGCACGAACACTCCCGTTCCAGACCCGTCATAGGTCGGTGAGCCCGGAGTGCCATCGCCGCTGGACCACACATCCAGACCATTCGCGAATTGCGGCGGCGTGAAAACGATGCCGTCGGTGATTGCCTTGTTCATTGAATACCCTTTCCCAAACGCGCCCACTCTTCAGGCTATGGCGCATGCCAAATTCCGGATCCGGAAGCCGCCCGGACACGCTGGTCTGAGTATCGAAAAGGGATTAACCGTCGCTCATATCATCGTGACGGTGGGTGTTGCATCAGGCCGACGGGTCGGAATTGCCAAGCAGCTGCACCCCGTTGATCTTCCAGCCGTTTTCCAGCTGGACCATCTGATAGTCCAGGATGTGAACCCGGCCGTTCGCATCCACCACCATCACTTTCTGCCACCAGAACCCTGAGATCTGCCGCAATTCCAGAAATCGGATCTCAGCCGGGCGCCAGACCATTGGATAGCCGTTGCGCACCATCGCGCCAAAATTCTCGGGCGTGCGGAACATTGTCTGGATGTTGGGGCTGGCGAAGGTGAAGGCCGTGGCGAAGTCATCGGCCTTGAAGGCTTCAATCTGTGCCGCGATATTGGCTTCGATGTCGCCACTTTGGGCAACTGCGGCTGTTGCCAGACCGGCACTCAGGGAAACTGCAAGCAAAAGTCGACGCATGGGGCCACCTCCTGCCGGAAAAGTAGCCCCATGCAGTATGTGGTCAAATCAGGCCAGGTCTCCGGCCAGGGCCTTGTCGATCAGTGCAATCGTTTCGGGGACGCCATAAAGGGCGATGAACCCGCCGAACCGAGGACCTTGGCTGGCGCCCAACAACACCTCGTAAAGGGCTGTGAACCAGCCGCGCATCGGGTCAAAGCGCTCGCGGCCGATGGAATAGACCACAGATTGCAGAGCTTCGTCCTCGACCGGACCGTCATAGGCTTCAAGCGCGAACTTCAGGGCTTCAAGCGCCTCGCGCTCTTGCTCCGTCGGCGCCCGATGCTTGCGGGTCGGTTTCACGAAGTCGTTGAAGTAGCGCACGGCAAAACCGGCGGCTTTGTCGAGGTCCGGGTGGCTTTCGGCCGTGGCTTCCGGCGCATAGCGGCGGATGAAGCCCCATAGCGTCTCTTTGTCCTCGGCACCTGAAACCGACGCGAGGTTCAACAGCATTGCAAAGGGAACGATCAACGTCGATTCCGGCACGTCACCGCCGTGAATGTGCCAGACCGGGTTGTTCAACTGAGCCTTCAGGTCCTGCCCGGGGTAGGCACGCAACTGCTGATGGTATTCATCATACGCCTTGGGGATGACGTCAAAATGCATCCGCTTTGCCGTCTTCGGCTTTTGATACATGAAATAGGCCAGACTCTCGGTCGGCGCATAGGTCAGCCACTCGTCGATTGAAACACCGTTTCCGGACGACTTCGAGATTTTCTGCCCGTTTTCATCGAGAAACAGCTCATACGAGAAATGCTCGGGCGCACGGCCGCCCAGCGCCCGGCAGATCGCGTCATAGATCTTTTCGTTGGTCGCATGTTCCTTGCCATACATCTCGAAGTCGACGCCCAACGCCGCCCAGCGCGCTCCGAAATCCGGCTTCCACTGCAACTTCACATTGCCGCCGGTCACGGGCAGCGTCCACTCCTTGCCATCTTCATCATCGAAGGTGACGGTGTAGGTCTCGGCGCACACCTTTTTCATCGGCACATAAAGGACCCGGCCCGTTTCCGGATGGATCGGCAGGAAGATCGAATAGGTCTGCTGCCGCTCCTCGCGCAGGCTTTTCAGCATGATGGCCATGATGTCGTCATAACGTTCGACTGCACGCTTCAGGATTTCGTCGAACTGACCCGAACGATAAAAGTCGCGCGCCGAATAGAACTCGTATTCGAACCCGAACGTATCCAGAAAACGACGCAGCATGGCGTTGTTGTGTTCACCAAAGCTGGGATACTCGCCGAACGGGTCAGGGACCGAAGTCAGCGGCTGCTGCAGATAGGCTTCAAGGGCCTCTGGGTTCGGCACGTTGCTGGGAACCTTGCGCATCCCGTCCAGATCATCCGAAAAGCAGATCAGCTTGGTGGGAATGTCCGACAGTGCTTCGAAGGCGCGCTTGACCATCGTGGTCCGCGCCACCTCACCGAAAGTGCCGATATGCGGCAGGCCCGACGGGCCATATCCCGTTTCGAACAGAACGAAGCCCTTCTCCGGAGGAGACTTCTGATAGCGTTTGAGCAACCGGCGCGCCTCTTCGAAAGGCCAGGCCTTTGACGTCATGGCGGTTTCACGCAGTTCAGACATTTCGTTCGTTCTCCATCGGGAAATCAGCGACGGTCGCTCAATGCGACCGACCGGCATCTCCTATTGTGCAGATGCAGCGTGAGTCAATGACCGCAGGCGAGAAACGCCGCCCCTGCTACGATTTCAGATGGTTGCTCGTGACCAGGAACACGGCAAAATCTGATCAGGACACAAGCAGACATCGGTATGTATTGGAAAACAAGATATTGAACCCTTCGCCACTCCTCAATAACGTGCGGCACGATACCAATCGCAGGACGTTCCCATGACCCAACCCGTTTCCCATCCGATGTCGCCGCAGGATTGCCTTGTGGCGATCATGGTGGCCGTCTCAGCCTCGGACGAGAACATCCGCACCGTCGAACTGGTCAAGATCGAGACAGCCGTGAATATGCTGCCTGTGTTTGCCGACTACGATATTGACCGTATGCGCCGGGTTTCGCAGATCGTATTCGACCTGTTTGAACAGGAGGACGGCCTGGACGCACTGTTTGGTCTGATCCGGGACAACCTGCCTGAGCGGTTGAACGAAACGGCCTATGCTCTGGCCTGCGATGTCGCCGCCGCCGACGGCTCGCTGGCCGAAACCGAACTGCGGCTGCTGGAAGAGATCCGGTATGAGTTGGAGATCGATCGGCTGCACGCCGCAGCGATCGAGCGCGGCGCACGGGCGCGTCACACCGTCTGATCGGATTCAGCTGCCATAAAGCGCACCCCAGCGCTCGATGAGGGCCTGCTGCAGTTTGCGAGACCTGCGATTCCAGCTGCGCGCGCCTTCAGGGCGTTCGCGGCTTTCACGCGCGATGGTCGCCCGATGCGGAAGATCGGCAGTGAATATCGCAAAGGCCAACTCGGATCCTTCGGCGGTGGTCAGATACCCGCCCAAGCCAGATACAAAGTTCAGGGTTCCGGTCTTGGCGTCGACCTTGATCGGGTGCCCTTGGATCCGCTGGCCTTTGGCGTCGGTCAGGGTAAACGGCTTCAACAGATGTCGCAGCGTTTCATGTTGCTGAGCGGCCACCAGAACTTTGACCAGGCCAGACGGCACCATTCGCGAAGCATCGCCCAACCCCGAATGATCCACCATAGCAATACCGGACGCGCCATAGGTCTGAGCCGACCAGCGATTCATCTCATCCGCGGACTCTGCCAGTGTTTGCGGCCGCCTACCCCGCGCGACGGTCGCAGCCAGCCCCACCATCTCGGCCGTGAGGTTGGTCGAATATTTCAGCATCCCTTTCACTATGCTGGTAAGTTCATCGCTCTGATGCGTGACCACAACGGTGCCGCTGGGGGCCTCGCGTGTGACTTGAACCCGCCCCAGGACGATGCCGTTCACCCGGGCCAGAGTGCGGAACACATCCCCGGCATACAAACCCGGTTTGCGCACGGGCAACCACCTGGCGCCACCATTACCCAGCGCGTCCTTGGCAACTGTCCAGCGGTCCTGCCGCGCGCTGGGTTGATAGCTGTAGACCGGAAGGTTGCGATTTTCGATCCGCATCGCGGCCATGTCCACCGACGGCGTATAACTGGCACTGCGTGCGTCCATGGTCACGTCATAGCTGGACCCTTGGCGTTTCCACTCGAAATGCACACGGTTGAAGTTCAGGGAAATTCCACTGATCGCAGGGCTATAGCCCACATGATCAGGCTGACCGGGGTCTATGCTGAATACATAGGGCAATGCGCCGCTGTACACTTTGAACGCCCCCCGAACCTCGGTCAGTCCGGCCTTGCGCAGGTTGGCGGCCATCGTGGCCAGAGCATCGGTATCCAATACCGGATCGGCGCCTCCGACCAGTATCAGATCACCCTTGAGGATCCCGTTTTCAATCGGACCATCTGCGATCAGCTTTGTTTCGAACCGATGGTCCGGCCCCAGAACGTCCAGCGCGTAAAGCGCGGTCAGGGCTTTGGCGACGCTGGCCGGCGGCAAGCCGCGGGCCCCGCCGAATTCCTCCAGTTGCGCGCCGGTTTTTACGTCGGCCACAGCGAAGACCACTTCGCCGTTCAATCGCGCCGCCTGAATGATGCGTTCGGCACCGCTCAACTCGGCGCCACGGGCAACAGGCCGCAATGAGACAGTTGGCGCCCCGGCAAGACCCGCGGTGGGGATCAGAAGCGAACCGGCGCCGGCCAGAAAGAAACGTCTCGAAATACGATCAGTCATGGGTCAAATAAAATCCCAGAGATCACAGGCAAACAACCATGCACCTGAATTATGTGCCCATCGGGGCTGTTCAGGCAACACCTGTCAGGTCCAGCCGCCTTTGGAGCGTATCTGAGTCGAGCTGACATCGACCATCGGCACGTTCACGAAACACCAGGCCGGCGCATCGGCCCGACCCAAAAGATGCCGCGCCGTTCCGTCAATCCGGTATTTGCCATAGACACGCGCCGCCGGTGACATGCGGGCCGAAATCCGATCTCCGGGGCGCGCCACCACGCCCACAGGAACGGTGTCCATGATCAACCGCCAGTCCTTCCATTTGTGAAACTGGGCCAGGTTGTCAGCCCCCATCAGCCAAACGAACCGAACCTGCGGATAGAGCCGCCGCAAGGCAGCAAGTGTGTCAGCCGTGGCGCGGGTGCCGGTCAGATCCTCAATGTCAGTCACCTCAACCTTGGGATGCTGCATGATGGACCGTGCGGCCTCGACACGCTGATCGATCGGAGCCGGGCCGCGAGACTTCAGCGGATTCCCCGGCGACACCAACCACCAGACCCGATCCAACCCAAAAGCCTTCATCGCCTCCAGTGTAACGTGCACATGCCCCTGATGCGGTGGATCGAACGATCCCCCGAACAGTCCCACGACCTGACCGGGCCGCGCATATGGTACCGCGCTTCGCAACATCCCCTGCTGTAGTCCAGAACTCGCCGGCCTTGTCAATCAACAGGTTGCACAGCATCGCCCAAACCGACCGCCCCCGATCGCACCACTTCGGCACACCAGCCGCCATGCCCACGCACGGCAGAGTACCCCCCGTTGCCCAACGCCTCTTCCATCCTGCTGCAAGGCGCGCAGATAACCGTGATCCGCAAAATGGCTGTGCCGACCTGAACCTCGCGCCCTTTGAGAGCGCCCAGATTGATGCCGGACACCAACAGATTGCGCCGCAGCACGTCCGGTGTAACCGGACCTTGTCCCAAAAAGCTGCCGATCGCGGCAAGATGCTCGTGCTGAATCAGGGTCACCGCACGCTTCCCCGGGCGACTGCGATCGCCCTCAACTCCGTCTTCCCGGATCACCGCCTGACCCAGCGCGATCATGTCCAACCGTCGCCCCGGTCTGACGCCGATCCATTCGATCCGTCCGGCCTTGGCCCAACCCGATACCAATTGCGCAAGTTCCGGCATTCCCAGCATCCTTCCCAGTCCGGTCCGGCCGGCGCATAAGGCCAGCCAGAAATTCGCCAAAGCACCAGCTTGCCCCGCCCGTCCCGCTTGGCTATCAAGCGGGTCAACCTGAATTCCCCGACCCAGAGGACGCGACATGGCCGCCTATCAATATGTCTACCACATGCAGGGTGTCTCAAAGACCTATCCCGGTGGCAAGAAGTGCTTTGAAAACATTCACCTGAGCTTTCTGCCCGGCGTAAAGATCGGTGTCGTCGGCGTGAACGGCGCCGGTAAGTCGACCCTGATGAAGATCATGGCCGGCCTCGACACCGATTTCACCGGCGAGGCGTGGGCCGCCGAGGGCGCCAAGGTCGGCTATCTGCCACAGGAACCTCAGTTGGTCGAATCCCTGACCGTCCGCGAAAACGTCATGCTGGGCGTGGCCGAGAAAAAGGCCAAGGTCGACCGCTTCAACGAAATCGCGATGGAGATCGCCGAGAACTACTCGGACGAACTGATGGAAGAGATGACCGCCCTGCAGGACGCGATCGACGCGGAAAACCTGTGGGACCTCGACAGCCAGATCGACGTGTCGATGGAGGCGCTGCGCTGCCCGCCGGACGATGCCAACATCGCCAACCTCTCGGGCGGTGAGAAACGCCGCGTGGCGCTGTGCAAGCTGCTGCTGGAAGCGCCCGACATGCTGCTCTTGGACGAACCGACCAACCACCTGGACGCCGAGACCATCGCCTGGCTGCAACAGCACCTGATCGACTACAAGGGCACCATCCTGATCGTCACGCACGACCGCTACTTCCTGGATGACATCACCGGCTGGATCCTCGAGCTGGACCGGGGACGTGGCATCCCGTACGAGGGCAACTATTCCTCGTGGCTGGAGCAGAAAGCCAAGCGGCTTGAGCAGGAAGCCCGCGAGGACAAATCCAAGCAGAAGACCCTGCAACGCGAACTGGAATGGATGCGTCAGGGTCAAAAGGCCCGTCAGGCCAAATCCAAGGCCCGTATCAACGCCTACAACGAGTTGGCGGAACAGTCCGAGCGCGAGAAGCTGACCCGCGCCCAGATCGTCATCCCCAACGGCCCACGCCTGGGCAGCAAGGTGATCGACGTCAACGGGCTGGCCAAGCATATGGGCGACAAGCAACTGATCGAGAACCTGTCCTTCAGCCTGCCGCCGGGCGGCATCGTCGGTGTGATCGGCCCCAACGGCGCCGGTAAATCGACCCTGTTCAAAATGCTCACCGGCCAGGAAAAGCCCGATGCCGGCACCATTGAATACGGCGACACGGTACAACTGTCCTATGTCGATCAGTCGCGCGACGACCTCAACGACAACGACACCGTGTGGGAGGCGATCACCGGCGGCGCCGAGATCATCCAACTGGGTGACGCGCAGGTCAATTCCCGCGCCTATTGCTCGTCCTTCAACTTCAAGGGCGGCGACCAGCAGAAAAAGGTCTCGCTGCTGTCAGGGGGTGAGCGCAACCGCGTCCACATGGCCCGCCTGCTGAAAGAGGGCGGCAACGTCCTGCTGCTGGACGAACCGACCAACGACCTGGACGTCGAAACCCTGCGCGCACTGGAAGACGCGCTGGTCGATTTCGCCGGCTGCGCCGTGGTCATCTCGCACGACCGTTTCTTCCTCGACCGGATTTGTACGCACATCCTGGCCTTCGAAGGTGATGCGCATGTCGAATGGTTCGAGGGCAACTTCGAAGACTACGAAGAAGACAAGAAGCGCCGCCTGGGACCGGACGCGCTGGAGCCCAAGCGGTTGAAGCATAAGAAGTTTGCGCGATAACACTCCTGACACATCTCCGGATGGATAGTGTGGGCAGAAATAAGCCCATACTATCAACGGGATGATGGACAGTTGGAGAACGGTATGGCGGAAGCGCCACTGTTGCTTGGTTTCTTTATGATCGCAAGCATTTCGGTGTGGGTGTCTCCGCTGATCTTGGCGTCTGTGTTTCCATTCTTCAACTTCAAGAAAGAGTATACCGAGTATCTGTTGAGGGTAAGCGGCGCACCGCCCGCCCGTCTTCGTCTGCTTCTGACGGTTTACAGGGCTAACAGCTATTTCTTTAAGATTGATTGGGGGTACGAGTCACCTGCACCGGGTGCACTCAAAACCACTCCAAATCGCAACCTTTTTCGCATGCTCCTCCTGGCATTTGCGACCTTGATTTTTTAACGTGTTCCTTTGGGTCGCTGCATTCGCGATTTTCGACATCATCTCGGCACTCATTTAGAAAACGACATCCCGGCATCCGGGTGATTGCTTGTGCCTATCGAGGCTTTCGGGCGTCCGAATGCCATTGAATGGAGTCGACTATCAGACAGGTGACCGATCCTCTTTCTTAGTTGTGCCGCTGCTGGCCTCGCGCCCGTTCGGCCCGCGTAGGGCGCGATAATCTGACAACAAAAAAGCCCGAGGCAGGTTCGAATTCAGTTCGGCGGATTTACGTTCACAACGCCCGTTGACCCCTGAAAGCGCAGCACATTCTGCCCAACCAGCCCTTGCCACATGGCGTTCTCAGTGCCATATGCAAAGAGCTTACGTTTTTCTACTTCGACCTACTGTCTCCGTTTTCGGCGTTCAGTCTATCGATCCAGACAACGACGCCGGGCTGCCGCAATTCCGTGGGCAGCACTAAAAACAGGAGATACGGATATGCCTGCAGGCACCGTAAAATGGTTCAACACCACCAAAGGCTACGGCTTCATCGCACCCGAAGAGGGCGGCAAAGACGTGTTTGTGCACATTTCGTCCGTCGAGCGTTCGGGCCTGACCGGCCTGGCCGACAACCAGAAAGTCACTTACGAACTGCGTTCGGGTCGTGACGGTCGCGAAAGCGCCGACAACATCGAACTGGCCTAAACCAGGTCTCTGGGGGCGACGGATGACCGTTGCCCCCGTTTTTTTTGCGCGGTTTCTGATCGCGCTTTCCAGCCCCGGTGGGGCAGGAAAACAACATCACTTTCCGGTGAAACCCGCGCGGGAATTGACCGGGTCGGCTATTCTGAACAGACTGCTACCCTGTTTTCTTTGTTGATTAGCCGAGTATTGCCATGTTCTCACGCCGCAATTTTCTGATCTCCGCTGCTGCTCTCAGCGCCGTGCCTGGCGCGGCCCACGCGAAAAAGAAGCCGGTCGAATACGACCCGACCCCGCAAATCGTTCGGATCAAGAAGCAGTTTTTGCCCGGGCAATTGTTGGTCGCGCCACGTTCGTTCTACCTGTATTTCGTGACCGAGCCCCGCAAAGCCATCCGTTATGGCTGTGGCGTCGGCAAGGCCGGGCTGGAATTTACCGGAACTGCGACGATCGACGTGAAAAAGGAATGGCCCACCTGGCGCCCGACCGAAGAGATGATCGAGCGGGACCCCGTTGCCTATGCCAAATTCAAGGACAATGACTATGTCCAGCCCGGTGGAGGAGACAACCCGCTGGGCGCCCGTGCCTTGTATCTGTTTCAGAACGGCGTCGACACGTATTTCCGCATCCATGGAACGACCCAGCCGCAGACCATCGGACGAGCCGTGTCGAACGGGTGCATCAGAATGCTGAATGAGCACGTGATCGACCTGTACAACCGCGTCCCGATCGGAACGGTCGTCACCGTCGTCTAAGGCAGCGGTCAAGGCCCCGACCAATCCACCCCTTCGGCTTTTTCAATCTTCAGTCTTCCGTTTGGCCACGGGACACAAAGGCTTGCCGCTTGCCTGTCCGATCCGTTCAGCCAGGTCCGGACGTCTTCGGGCCGCAACAGGACACCCATGCGGTGGTGGATCGGCCGCAGATCATCGTTCGGCTCGCAGGTCACAGCAGCGAACTGATCGACATGCTGACCACCGGGCGCGATCCATCTGTCCGTAATCGCGGCAAACAACAAGGGGATTCCGTCGGCGGATTCAATCCGCCACGCGGTTTTGCGGCGCTTTTCGCCGGTCCACTCGTACCAGCCATCAACCGGAACAACCGCGCGACCGACACCTAGAAAAGCAGATTTGTCAAAAACCGTTTCCGACCGCGCATTGATGATCGTTTCCATGACCGGTCGCCCCCGGGCATTGACGCGCCCTACGGGAATCATGCCCCACCGCATGGGCCCGGCGCCTTCAGCGGTCAGAACGATAACTTCCTGACCGGGCTGTATGTTCTGGCGCGGCTGTTCATCCGGCCAAACAGTTTCTCGACCCAGGAATTCGGAAATCTGGGAAAACGGCCGCGTCAGAAAGAACCGCCCGGGCACGGTTTACGGCCGCTGTTCTGCGGCGGCGATCAGATCAAGGACAGCAGGTCCAAGATCATCCACGATCAGCGCAACGCCGCGCGCATTGGGGTGGATCCCGTCTGGTTGCATGTAGGTCTGCACGGCTTCAGGGTCGCCACCCGCCTGCAACCCGGAAAAAAAGCTGGGGGAATAAAGTGTGCCGAACTGGGTGGCCAAATCCGGATACATCGCATCAAACGCCTGTTTGTAGTCCGCGCCATAATTGCCCGGAGCCTGCATGCCGATCAGCAGAACCGGAACCTTGGCCGTTTGCGCCTCGGTCAGAATTTTTTCCAGATTCGACTTCGAGACCGCCGGGTCGATCCCACGAAGAACGTCGTTTCCGCCCAGCGCCACGATCATCCCGTCCACCTCTGGTGTCAGGGTCCAGCCCACACGCGCCGCACCACCGGCCGTTGTGTCCCCGGAAACACCGGCGTTGATTATCTTCACCTCGACGCCTTGCGCATCCAGCCACCGGTTCAGTTGAGGGACGAACCCATCCTCCTCAACAAGGCCGTAGCCTTGAGTCAGCGAGTCTCCGAGAGCGGCCAGGACCACCGGCTCGGCTGTGGCAGCAATGCCGCAGAGCGACAACAGCCCCGCCGCCAGAGCCTTGCGCAAATTCCTGACCGCTCCATATCCCAAATGACTGCCCCTTTCGGAAAGACTTATGACTGAACCCGTTCTGACACTCCAAAATGCCGCTTTGTCGCTGGATGGCAATGCCGGACCCGTTGAAATCTTGCGGGACATCAATCTGACCGTCAAAGAGGGAGAGACGCTGGGCCTCGTCGGCCCATCCGGTTCGGGCAAATCCTCGCTGTTGATGCTGATGGGTGGGCTGGAGCAGACGACCGCGGGTCGCATCACCGCACTGGGGCAGGACCTGACCTTGATGAGTGAGGACGCGCTTGCCCGCTTTCGTCGTGATGCGATGGGCGTCGTTTTCCAGAATTTCCATCTGATCCCAACGATGACGGCGCTTGAAAACGTGGCCACCCCGCTGGAACTGGCCGGTCACCGCGATGCCTTCGATCGGGCCGAGGCCGAATTGGCGGCGGTGGGGCTTTCGCATCGGCGTGATCACTACCCGGCGCAACTGTCGGGCGGCGAACAACAGCGGGTCGCGCTGGCCCGCGCTTCGGCCCCGCGGCCTCGGATCCTGTTGGCGGACGAACCGACCGGCAATCTGGATGAGGCGAATGGCGCGGCCATCGTTGATTTGCTGTTCGGCCTGCGTGACCGGCACGGGGCAACGCTGGTTCTGGTCACACACAGCCACTCGCTGGCCCGCAGTTGCGACCGGGTCGTCCGATTGCGCGACGGCCGCATCACCGAAGAGGCCAGCCAAGAGGCAGCGGAATGAGCTTGCGCCTGGCGACGCGCCTGGCCCGACGTGAACTCAGGGGCGGCTTACGCGGCTTTCGGGTTTTTCTGGCCTGTCTGACCCTGGGGGTTGCCGCCATTGCTGCGGTTGGATCGGTGCGGCAAGCAATCATGACTGGCCTTGCGCAAGAGGGCGCAGCCTTGCTGGGCGGCGATGCCCAGATCGAGCTGACCTACCGCTTCGCAAACGAAGCAGAAACCGCATGGATGGAGCAGAACGCCGATCGCGTGTCCGAAGTCGTCGATTTCCGCTCGATGGCCGTGACCCGCAGCGACGCACCGCAACGCGGACTTACTCAGGTCAAGGCCATCGATGACGCCTATCCTCTGATCGGCACCGTCCAACTGGACCCCGAAATCTCGCTGTCCGAGGCGTTGGACGGAAATGCCACTCTTCCCGGGGCAGTGATGGACCCGGTTCTGATCGAGCGTCTGGGGCTGGACATCGGCGACAGTCTTGCACTGGGCACGCAGGACTTTGTGCTGGCCGCCGCCTTGATATCCGAGCCCGACGCGGCCGGAGATGGATTCACCTTGGGCCCGCGCACATTGGTTCGCACAGCCGATCTGAAAGACTCGGGCCTATTGCAGCCCGGCACGCTGTTTTCGACCAAATACCGTATGGACCTGCCGGTCGAGGCCGACCTCGCAGAACTCTCGCAACAGGCCGAGAGCGTTCTGCAAGGCTCAGGGCTGCGCTGGACCGATGCGCGCAACGGCGCACCCGGAATTGCCGAATTCGTCTCGCGCCTCGGCGCGTTCCTGGTGTTGGTGGGTCTCTCGGGTCTGGCAGTGGGCGGCATCGGCGTGTCCGCGGCCGTACGCGCCTATCTCGCCCGAAAGACCGAAACCATCGCCACACTGCGCACCTTGGGCGCAGACCGCGCCACGATCTTTCAGACCTATCTGATCCAGATCGGCGTCCTTTCGGCCGTCGGGATCGCTGCTGGTGTAGCCCTTGGCGGGCTGGCCCCGATTCTCCTGGCACCCCTGATTGAAAGCCGGCTTCCCGTACCGGCCGTTTTCTCTGTATATCCGCAACCGCTGTTCGAGGCGGCATTGTATGGCCTGCTGACCGCCTTGCTTTTCACCCTGTGGCCCCTTGCCCGGGCGGAGGACGTCCGGGCAGCGACCCTGTTCCGCGATGCGCTGAGCAGTGCCCGCAGGTTGCCCCGCGCCGCTTACCTGTTGGCGACGGGCCTTGCCCTGGCGACACTGATCGCCACCGCCGCTTGGTTCAGCGGATCCCCCTGGCTGACCCTCTGGACCGGAGGTGGATTTGTCGGCGCATTGGTGCTGTTGGCGCTGTCGGCCCAAGGCATCCGCTATGTGGCAAAAAGGGCCGCCACACGCGCCCGTGGCCGCCCGACGTTGCGTTGGGCACTTGCCGCAATTTCCGACCCCCGTGAAGGTGCCGCATCGGTGGTCCTGTCTCTGGGATTGGGCCTGTCGGTTCTGGCTGCGGTCGGACAGATCGACGGCACTCTGCGCAATGCGATATCCGGGAACCTGCCAGACGTGGCGCCGTCTTACTTTTTCGTGGACATCCAAAAAGACCAGATGCCCGGCTTCAGCAGCCGGCTTGAAAATGACCCCGGTGTCACACGCGTAGAAAGCGCACCAATGCTGCGCGGAATCATCTCGCAGATCAACGGCCAGCCCGCACATCAGGTTGCGGGCGATCATTGGGTTCTGGAGGGCGATCGCGGCGTGACCTATTCGGACAATGCGCCACAAAACGCCCGCATCACCGCCGGGGAATGGTGGCCAGAGGACTATTCAGGCCCGCCTCAGATCAGCTTTGCTGCGGAAGAGGCCGAGGAAATGGGTCTCAAGCTTGGTGACGAACTGACGGTGAACATTCTCGGGCGTGATATCACCGCGACCATAACATCGCTGCGCGAGGTGGATTTCTCGAACGCGGGCATGGGATTCATCATGTCGATGAACCCGTCCGCACTGGCCGGCGCGCCTCATAGTTTCATTGCAACGGTCTACGCCGAGGAAGAGGCCGAGGCAGCCATCCTTCAAGACCTTGCAACCCAGTTCCCCAACATCACCGCGATCCGGGTTCGGGACGCGATCGACCGTGTCTCGGGGCTGCTTGCCGGCTTGGCCTCGGCCACTTCCTACGGCGCCGGTGTCTCTTTGCTGACCGGTTTTCTGGTCCTGATCGGCGCGGCGGCCGCGGGAGAGCCCGCACGTCGCTACGAGGCCGCAATCCTCAAGACGATCGGCGCAGATCGCCAACGGATACTTCTCAGCTTTGGCTTGCGCTCGGCGCTGCTGGGTGCGGCTGCGGGCTGCGTGGCGCTGCTGGCCGGCATCCTTGGCGGCTGGGCTGTGGCGACATTCATTTTCGATACCAGCTTTGCGGTGATATGGCCTTCGGCATTGGGTATCGTCGCTGCCGGGCTGGCCGTCACGCTGCTGGCGGGGCTGTTCTTCGCCCTCCGCCCCCTATCCGTCAGCCCGGCCCGCGTCTTGCGGGCCAGCGATTGAATTCAACGCGCGCAGGTAACGGGTTGCAGAATTTTCAGCAGCGGATCGTTGTCGCAAACCAAAGCGTCCAGCGATATTTCATCCAGCGACGCAAAGAAGACCTCGGCCGCGTCCTGCAGCGCCAGACGCAGGCGGCAGGCATCGGTCAACGGACAGGTGTTGTCGGCATCCGCAAAACACTCGGCGATCGGCAAACTGCCCTCGACATGGCGGAAGACGGATCCGATCCGGATCTGGTCCGCCGGCCGCCCAAGAGTCATGCCGCCGTTGCGACCGCGCTGCGTACTCAGATACCCCAACTGACCCAGCTGGTTGATGACTTGCGCCAGATGGTTTTCCGAGATGTTGCAGACATCCGCAATCTCGGATTTCGTCACGAGCCGATCCGGATGTGCAGCGCAATACATCAACAGCCGCACGGCGATATTTGTTCGTTTGGTGATCCGCATCAGATCCTCCCCCCGAATTTCAAGATGCAGCCTTATTGCACAGACCGCAAAAAAACGGTTTGACATACATCAATCGTCAAGAAGGACAGCACGCGACATGGCAGAGCCCTATTTCTTTGGCTACGGCAGCCTCGTAAACCTTGCCACGCATGACTTTCCCGACCCGCGCCCGGCGCGACTCAAGGGCTGGCGCCGGGCGTGGCGGCATACCGATCTGCGCCCGGTCGCCTTCTTGACCGCGGTGCCGGATCCCGCCTGCGAGATCGACGGCATGATCGCACATGTCCCCAAAAACGACTGGGCGGCACTGGATGAACGGGAGTGGGCCTATGATCGGATCCCCGCCACCCACGCCATAACTCATTCTCTGAAGACAGAGGTCGAGATTGCGGTCTATGCGGTTCCGGAACAGCACCGCAAGGACCCGACGCACAGCCACCCCGTTTTGCTCAGCTATGTGGACGTTGTGGTGCAGGGGTATTTGCGCGCATTCGGCTTGCCGGGTGTCGAGCGTTACTTCGCCACGACCGACGGGTGGGACGCGCCGATCCTGAATGACCGGAACGCGCCGCGTTATCCGCGCCACCAACAGCTTCACCCCGACGAAACAGCCTTGGTCGATGAGCACCTGTCCCGGGTCTCGGCCCGGATCGTTCAGACCGCGTGAAAAAGGCGGGCGCCTGCAGCACCCGCCTCTGGTTCTTGTTCAGATCGAAGGCGACACCGCTCCGCGGTGTCTTATTTTCGCGCCCGCACGACCTGCAGCAACGGCAGAAAGGTCGCCATCTCGGGGCCACGCTCCATCCCGGTCAGCGCCTTGCGCAACGGCATGAACAGGCCCTTGCCCTTGCGGCCGGTCGCCTCTTTCACTGCCGCGGTCCACTTGCCCCAGGTCTCGCCGTCAAACGGCCCCTCAGGCAGCAGTTCCATCGCCTGCGCAACGAATTCGCGGTCTTCGTCGTCGATCAGCGGCTCGGCCCCGTCGCGGCACAGCTCCCACCAGCCCTTCAGGTCGTTCAGCGTGGTGATGTTCTCGCGCGCCATCATCCAGAACGGCTCGGCCAGTTCATCGGGTACACCTGCCGCGGCCACCGCGTCGGCAACCTTCTCGAGCGGCAGCGTCTGCAGATACCGGGCCGTCAGCGGGAACAGGTCCTGCACGTCGAACTTGGTCGGCGCCGACCCGAACCGGGTCACGTCGAAACCTTCGATCAATTCGGCCATGTCGCTGCGCAGTTCCACCGGGTCGGACGAGCCCAACCGCGCCATCAGGCTCAACAGCGCCATAGGCTGCACACCCTGCTCGCGCAGATCGCGCAGCGCCAGCGTGCCAAGACGCTTGGACAGCGCCTCACCCTGCGGGCCGGTCAGCAACGAGTGATGGGCAAAACGCGGAACGGTTCCGCCCAGCGCCTTGATGATCTGAATCTGGGTCGCTGTGTTGGTGACGTGGTCGGCGCCGCGCACCACGTCGGTCACGCCCATCTCGGTGTCGTCCACGACCGAGGCCAGCGTGTACAGCACCTGCCCGTCGCCACGGATCAGCACCGGATCCGACACCGAGGCCGCGTCGATCGACACGTCACCCAGAATGCCGTCCGTCCACTCGATGCGCTCATGATCCAGCTTGAACCGCCATACACCGTTGCCACGTTCGGCTCGCAGCGCCTCTTTCTCGGCCTCCGACAGGTTCAGGGCGGCCCGATCATAAACCGGCGGCTTGCCCATGTTCAGCTGCTTCTTGCGCTTGAGGTCCAGCTCGGTCGGGGTCTCAAAGGCTTCGTAGAACCTGCCGATCTCGCGCAGCTTGCCGGCGGCTTCCGCATAGCGGTCCAGCCGGTCCGACTGCCGCTCCACCCGGTCCCAGTGCAGACCCAGCCACTCGAGATCCTGCTTGATCGCATCAACATATTCTTCCTTCGACCGTTCGGGGTCGGTGTCGTCGATACGCAGAATGAACGTGCCGCCGGCCTTGCGAGCGATCAGATAGTTCATCAGCGCGGTGCGCAGGTTGCCCACATGAATATAACCGGTGGGCGAAGGGGCGAAACGGGTGGTTGTCATGGATGTCTCCTGTTGGCGCGGCTCATGTCACATGAGCGCATTTTTGTCCAGAAGGCGGTGCGAATGCTTGCCGTTTACTCGGACTTGATCGGCCAACGTGATGACAGGTCATCCAACCCTGCGCGGATCAATTCGGCCAACACGTCCTCGTCAATGTCCGACAGCTTGTTCACGTACAGACATGACTTGCCGGTCTTGTGCTTGCCCAAGCGCGCCAGAATACTGCCGAAATCGGAGTAGCCCGGCATGATATAGATCGAAAACGCGGCCTTGCGTGGGGAAAGTCCGGTGGCAAGAAACGTGCCTTCCCGCCCGGACTTGTAGCGGTAGTCATACCGCCCGTATCCAACGATGGATGGCCCCCACATGACTGGCCGAAACCCGGTGACGGTTTCAAACAGGGTGTTCAGCCTCTGCGCCTCCGTAGCGCGCGCGGCCGGCAGGATCGCCGCCAAGAATTCCTGGACGCTTTGATCCGTCGGAACGGTTTTGTTTCCTGAGCGGGACATGAACAAGATTTAACATGCGATCGGCCAGCGCGCAGCCCATATGGTAGAGTGGAAAGTGGCAATTATCCGAAAGCGTTCTAATTCGTCGCACGTAATCTTACAGGGAGACTTTGAAATGACCATGAAACTGACCCGCCGGGCCGCTTTGGGCACGGCCGTTGCGCTACCTTTTGCATCTATCGCGACACAGTCACTGGCTGCCGGGGCCGAAACCAAGGCCAACTCGACCGTCGCCCGCAGCTTTCAACTGGGCGATTTCACGGTCACGACCCTGTTGGATGGCAGCTTGCCACGAGACGGCGCCCAAGAGATTTTCGGCGGTGGCGCGTCAGACGAGGAGTTTGCCAAGGTATCGGCCGACAATTTCATCTCGCCCGACGTTGCCCAGTTCTTCTTCACGCCAACGCTCGTCAATACCGGATCCGAACTGATCCTGTTTGACACGGGATTGGGCCAAGGCGGTATCCAGAAGGCTCTGGCCGATGCGGGCGTTGGCCCTGAGGCGATCAACGTTGTCGTCCTGACCCACATGCACCCCGACCACATTGGCGGCATGACGACCAACGATGCCGCGACCTTTCCGAACGCACGCTATGTGACCGCCGCGGCCGAGTATGATTTCTGGTCAGCACAGGAGGCCGGCAACCGCGTCGGCGATCTTGTGGCAGCCAAGGTCACTCCGATGGCCGAAAAGATGTCGTTCATCGAAGACGGTGGCGAGGTCGCATCCGGCGTGACCGCCATGGCGGCCTTCGGGCATACGCCCGGCCATATGGTCTATCATCTCGAAAGCAACGGTCAGCGGCTGATCCTGACCGCCGATCTTGCCAATCACTATGTCTGGTCCTTCGCGCATCCGGAATGGGAAGTCCGGTTTGACATGGACAAGGCAGCGGCCACCGCATCGCGTCGGAACGTGTTGGGTATGCTGGCCGCGGACAAGGTCCCGATGATCGGGTACCACATGCCTTTCCCGGCCGCCGGCTATGTCGAGCCGCGTGGCGAAGGCTTCCGCTTTGTACCTGTCAGCTATCAGATGATGGGCTGATCAATACCCCGGGTCCGGCCGTACTTTCGTTCCGTCCGAAAACCGCGACAGTCGAAAGGCGGCCGGGTCCACACAGGGCGCTGTGTTCGTCACCAGATCGGCCACCAGGCGGCCGGCCCCGGGCCCTATGCCAAATCCATGTCCCGAAAATCCGGTTGCGATCACCAGTCCCGGGATTTCCTGCACGTTTGAGATGACCGGGATTGCATCCGGGGTCACATCGATCATCCCTGCCCAGCTCTGCACGATTTCGGCACCAACCAGTGCCGGAAGCGCCTGACGGGCCTTGGCCCATGACTTGCGGAGCGCCCTTTGCGGCGGCTCGGGCTCCAGTATCCGACAGAGTTCGAACGGGGTTACGTCGGTGGGCGCCCATGACCGGCGCTGACGCGCCTCAATGGTCCAGCGGTGCGACAGGCGGAATCTGAGCGATTTCCATTCCTGCGCAAATGCCGGCAGGAATTTCGCGGCCAACCGAAAACTGTCAGGCACGATATCCACCGTGTTTTCATGGCCCGAGGCGATCGTGTACCCGCCGTCGGCGCGTTTGCGAATGGCAAAATCATCCGACCACAGAGCTGTTTCCGGACCCGGTTCCACAGGCGAGGTCCGAAGAACCGTGTTCAGCACCTTCAGCTGTGGCAGGGCAATTCCTTCGTTACCGGCAAACAACCGAGACCAAGCCCCCCCGGCCAGAACCACTTGATCGCAAGCGACCCGCCCCCGTTCCGTGTAAACCCCGGCAACACGACCAGCTTTCAGGTCGAGACAGCGTACCGCGCAATTTGTCATGATGACCGCGCCTTGGTCACGCGCCGCCTCGGCCAACGCCGGAGCAACCCATTGTGGCTCAGCCCGTCCGTCCTGCGGCGTGAAAAGCGCGGCCTTCAACTTGGTCTGGAGGCCGGGCATGTTCTGTTCCAACTCGGAACCGGAAACCATGCGCGCTCCGATCTGGTAGCCCTCGAGGTTTCGCAACCAGCGCTCCATATCAGCTGCGGACCGGTCGGTCCGCGCACCGAACAGAATGCCGGATTGCACATAGCCGGTTTTGCGTCCGATCCGCTCATCAAGCGATTGCCAGATCCTGAGCGACTCGGTCATCAACGGTATTTCGCGCGGGTCGCGCAGCCCCAGGCGAACCCAGCCCCAGTTCCTGGAACTTTGTTCAGCGCCGATCTGGCCCTTTTCACACAAGAGGACGGAATTGCCACGTTCCGCCAGTTCCAGCGCAGTTGAGACACCGATAATCCCTCCGCCGACGATCACGACGTCAACGGATTTGGGCAGGCAAAGATCGGATTCAACAGGGTTGGGCTTGGGGCCGGGCATCAACGGATCTTGTTAGTCAGACACGAGCTTCATCGAGCCTTGGCAAACGTCATCCGGCAATCCTGAATAACGGAAAAAGCATCACTTTGTTCGGCTGTGTGGCGTCGATGCAAACGCCACAATGCAATAAGACCGGCACCCGGTTCAGGCCGCGCCCGAGAACTCGGCCCATTTCTGACGCAACAAAGCTGCGACACCCGAGTTTTGGGTCTCTGTCTCGGTCTCTTCGGGTTGAAGCTCGGGCAATTCCGGGTGTTTGGCTGAAAACTCCTCGGACGGCTCCTCGCTCTCTGCATCAGCCTCGGCCAACACACCGGCGATTGCCGCTTCCAGACGCGCCTCATCCAATTCGCGCGCCGGCGTCTCCATTGTCTTGTACCTCAACGGCGCATGCAGCGGTTTGTCATATCCATCAACCATCGGACCACCTAAACCTTATAACCGGCACCCCACCACGGATGCGTCACCAGAAAACTTGGTCTTCAACTGCGGTTCGGCCGACAAATCAATGCCCGGCCCCCGCGCGCCGATCTTTCAAAATATGTGGCAAGATCGGTCCTAAACTATGGCAAAAAAATGTCCAAAAAACAAGGATTCGGCCAAGCGCCGTCAGCAATTCCGCCCCACCTGCAGAACAGTCAGAGTGGAGTCCCGTCATTGCTACCAATTTGTAAACAAACACCCGGACCCGGGCACGGGGCGCTCAGCCGCAGTTTCCGTCAGCTCGGATCGCGCCAGCGATTCACGATCGGATAGCGCCGGTCCAACCAGAAGGCTCGAGGTGTCAGGCGCGTGCCCGGCGCGGACTGAAAGCGCTTGTATTCGCTGATATAGATCAGATGCTCGACACGTCGGGCATCAGCCTCGTTGTACCCGGCTGCCACACAATCCGCGATCGAGCCGTCCTGATCAACAAGGATGTCGAGAATACCGTCCAGGACCGGGTAATCGGGAAGGCTGTCGCTGTCTTTCTGATCCTCGCGCAGCTCGGCACTGGGTGGTTTGTCGATGACCGAGGGGCGAATGACCTCGCCGGCGGGTCCTTTCATCCAGTCGCGGTGATTGGCATTGCGCCAGCGGCAGGTTTCGAACACCCGGGTCTTGTACAGATCCTTGATCGGGTTGTAGCCGCCATTCATGTCGCCATAGATCGTGGCATACCCGACCGCCACTTCGGATTTGTTGCCGGTGGTCAGCAGCATCTCGCCAAACTTGTTGGACATCGCCATCAACAGCAGACCGCGCAGACGGGACTGGATGTTCTCCTCGGTAATGTCGGCCTGAAGACCATCAAACAGCGGCGCCAGGGTCTCGGTGACGGCGGCGCGGGACTGGCTGATCGGAACATAGTCGTATCGCACACCCAGCGCCTTGGCGACGGCTTCGGCATCCTCCAGCGACTCGGCGCTGGTGTATTCCGACGGCAGCATCACGCAACGCACATTTTCGGCCCCGAGAGCGTCAACCGCGATGGCCGCAACAAGCGCGGAATCGACCCCTCCGGACAGTCCCAGCAGTGCTTTGGAAAATCCGGTCTTGCCCATATAGTCGCGCAACGCCTGCACCATGGCGCGATAGTCCTGCTCCCACGCGTCAGGCTGCTCGGCGATTTCGGCGGGGACGATGGCCCATCCTTCATCACCGCGCCGCAGATCGATCTGCATCACCGCCTCGTCGAAGACTGGCATTCGAAAGGCCAGTTCGCCGCCGGGATTCAGGCCAAATGTCCCGCCATCGAAAACCTGATCATCCTGCCCGCCCACCATGTTGAGGTAGATCACCGGTAGCCCGGTTTCGACCACACGGGCCACCATCTGGTTCAGGCGCACATCGTGCTTGTCGCGGAAATAGGGTGATCCGTTGGGGATCAGAAGAAACTCGGCGCCCGTCTCCTGCAACGTCTCGGCAACATCCTCGTGCCAACCATCCTCGCAGATCGGACTGCCGATGCGTGTGTTGCCCACCGCATAGGGGCCACCCAACGGCCCGGCGTCGAACAACCGAACCTCGTCGAACACAGTTTCGTTGGGCAAATGGTGTTTCAACACCTTGCTGACGATCCGCCCCCGGCTGAGGATCAGATAGGCGTTGTAGAGATTGCCACCTTCGACCCAAGGCCCACCAATGGCCATCGCCGGTCCATCCGCGCAGGATTCCGCCAACTGCTGCACGGCCGCCATGGCAGCCATGTGAAACGACGGCTTCAGAACCAGGTCCTGAGTGTTGTAACCGGTGACGAACATCTCTGGCAGAGCCACCAGATCGGCCCCCGCAGCGCGGCCCTGCTCCCATGCGGAACGGGCTTTTGCGGCGTTGCCTGCAATGTCGCCCACCGTCGGGTTCAGCTGCGCCAGCGTGATGCGGAAATGGTCGGCCATCTTTGCCCTCTTGCCCTCGTCACCTGAAAAGGCATTTAGCAGATCAGGCCGCAAGTGAAAGGCCAATGCGGCAAAACCCGTTGCCCGACCTTCATCAGTGTCATAGTTTTGCACGAACCAATGCACCACGGGACAATCGGGCAGGCAGGGACTACCATGAACGCTTTTCGTACAACGATTGCCGTTGCCGCAATGGGCATCGCCGCACAGAGCGCGTCCGCGCAGCAGAGCCAGATCATCACCGCAGATGACGATGTGGGCGGGGTCTACGAAGGCACCTTTGAAAACGGGCTGCGTCACGGAACCGGCACCTATCGCCTACCCGACGGCTTTGAATACACCGGTGAGTGGGTCGAAGGAGAAATTCAGGGCAAAGGCGTGGCACGTTACGCCAATGGATCGGTCTACGAGGGCGATTTCGTCAAAGGTCGCCCGCACGGCAAAGGCAAGATCACCTTTGCCGATGGCGGCACCTACGAGGGCGACTGGACCGACGGCGCGATAAACGGAACCGGCATCGCGAAATACGCAAACGGAATGCGTTACGAAGGCGGCTTCATGAATGCCCAGCATGACGGCAAAGGCGTCATGACAGACCCCGGCGGCTATGCCTATGATGGCGACTGGGTGGACGGCGTTCGCCAGGGCAAGGCCAAGATCACCTATGCGGACGGCGCGGTATACGAAGGCGACATCGTTGCCGGCCAGCGTCAGGGCAACGGATCGCTGACTTTGCCCGACGGCATGATCTATTCCGGCGAATGGACCGAGGACCGGATCACCGGAACCGGCGTACTGAAACAGGCCAACGGTGACGTTTACGAAGGCGCATTGGTGGACGGGCGCCGGCAGGGCAACGGAAAGGCGACCTACGCGAACGGCGATACCTACGAAGGCGATTTCGTCGACGACCGGCGACACGGCAAGGGAACGTTCACTGGCACCGACGGCTATGTCTACACCGGCGACTGGAAAAACGGTCAGATCGAAGGGTTGGGCGAACTGACCTATCCCGACGGCTCGGTCTATGTCGGTGACTTCAAGGCGGACCTCGCCGATGGCAAAGGCCGGATCACCTATCCCGACGGGTCGTCCTATGACGGCGACTGGGTTGCGGGGGTGATCGAAGGTCAGGGCACCGCGACCTACACGAACGGCACGATCTACAAAGGACAGTTCAAGAATGCCCGAACGCACGGCACCGGCGTTCTGACCCGTGCCGACGGGTCTCGCTACGATGGCGAATGGGTAGACGGCGTGCGTCAAGGCAAGGGCACCGCCACCTACGCGGATGGCACGGTCTACACAGGTGATTTCCAGAACGGTCAGCGCCATGGCGAGGGCGAGGTCGTGATGGCGAATGGCTTCAAGTATTCCGGCCAGTGGACCGACGGCAAAATCACCGGCTCAGGTGTCGCGACATATGCAAATGGCGATGTCTATGAAGGCAACTTCGTGAACGGCAAACGCCAGGGCTCTGGAACAATGCGCTATGCAAATGGCGAAGAGGAAAGCGGCACGTGGGAAAACGGCGCTCTGTCGGAAGCAGGCGCGGCACAACCATCGGGCAACGAGCCGCAGGCGCCGGAGGCCGAACAGGACCCGGAAGTCACCCCATCGGACGGATAGCCCGCTACCAGGGAACCGGTTGTCCGGCCCAGTCGAAGAACTGGCCGGTCTGATCAGCCGTCAGACCATCCACAACCCGCAGAAGGTTTTGGGCGGCGTCACTCGGCTCGACCGCGGGATGGCGGCCCAGGTATTTCTGCGTGAACGGGGTCTTGACCGTTCCGGGGTGCAGGGCGACGCAGATCGCATCCTTGTGGGTTCGGGCCAGTTCAATTGCGGCCGTGTGCACGATCTGGTTCACCGCCGCCTTGGCCGCGCGATAGCTGACCCAGCCGCCCAGACGGTTGTCCCCGATCGAGCCCACGCGCGCCGACAGCACCGCAAACACCGCCCGGCCATTGCGCGGCAACAGGCGATGCGCGTGTTTCAGAACCAGCGCCGGCCCCACTGCGTTCAGGGCGAACTGATCCATCATGGCGTTGGCCGAAACCGCCCGAATGGTCTTTTCCGGTTCCGCCCCGTCGATCTCGAGCGCGCCGGACGCGACCAGAACAAGGTCGAACGGCCCCTTGATCCGGCCCAGCATCTCGTCGGCCAGTTCCGGCTGCATCAGATCCAGCCCGTTTTCCGACCGCGACAGACCAACCACATGGACCGACCGCGACAGAAGCTCGTTGCAGACGGCCCGGCCTATCCCGCCGCTTGCACCTATGACCAAAGCATTTCTCATCGCCCTCCAGCTAGCGGAGTTGCCCACGCAATCAATCCCCGTTTCCGATCCCTTCGCGAAATCAGACGGCCGCGCATTTTCCTTCTTTTCATTCCCGGTTCGGGGTGTATAACCTCGGACCCATGATCAACCGCGCAGATATCCCTTTTGCTTTCGCCGCTTCCGCCGGCGCTGCTCTGCGTGGCCTACTGATCCTAATCCGCCTCTGAGCGTGCCATCCGGCGCGCCCGCTCAGAGGAGGACGCCTGCGCGCCAATGGCTTTAGGACAGACAAGAAAGTGACTCCCATGACCAACGTGACCGACCAAGACCGCGTCTTGATCTTTGACACCACTTTGCGCGACGGCGAGCAAAGCCCCGGCGCCACCATGACCCATGACGAAAAGCTGGAAATCGCCGAGCTTCTGGATGACATGGGCGTCGACATCATCGAGGCCGGCTTTCCGATCGCCTCTGAGGGTGATTTCAAGGCCGTTTCGGAAATCGCGCAGCGGTCCAAGAACGCCCGCATCTGCGGCCTGGCGCGCGCCAATTTCGCCGATATCGACCGCTGCTGGGAGGCGGTGAAACACGCCGAAAAGAACCGGATCCACACCTTCATCGGCACCTCGCCGCTGCACCGCGCCATTCCGAACCTGACGCAGGACGAGATGGCCGAAAAGATCCACGAGACCGTCAGCCACGCCCGCAATCTGTGCGAAGACGTGCAATGGTCGCCGATGGATGCGACCCGGACCGAATGGGACTATCTGTGCCGCGTGATCGAGATTGCGATCAAGGCCGGCGCGACCACGATCAACATTCCCGACACGGTGGGCTATACTGCCCCGATTGAAAGCGCGGACCTGATCAAACGCCTGATCGAAACCGTTCCGGGCGCGGACGAAGTGGTTTTCGCCACCCATTGCCACAACGACCTTGGAATGGCGACTGCCAACTCTCTGGCCGCCGTTGCAGGCGGGGCCCGGCAGATCGAATGCACGATCAATGGGCTGGGCGAACGCGCGGGCAATACCGCGCTGGAAGAGGTCGTGATGGCCCTGCGCACCCGCAACGACATCATGCCATGGAAAACGGGCATCGACACGACCAAGATCATGCACATCTCGCGTCGGGTGGCGACGGTTTCAGGCTTTCCGGTGCAGTTCAACAAGGCGATCGTCGGCAAGAACGCCTTTGCGCATGAAAGCGGCATCCATCAGGATGGCATGCTGAAGAACCGCGAGAATTTCGAGATCATGCGCCCCGAGGATATCGGCCTTTCAGGCACCTCGCTTCCGTTGGGCAAGCATTCCGGCCGGGCCGCGCTGCGCGACAAGCTGGAGACACTCGGCTACGAGGTCGGGGACAACCAGCTCAAGGACATCTTCGTGCGGTTCAAGGATCTGGCCGACCGCAAGAAAGAGGTGTTCGACGACGACCTGATCGCGCTGATGAGTGCAGATGATGAGGCCAACGACCACCTGCAGCTGGTCTCGATGAAAGTCACCTGCGGCACCGGCGGTCAGGCCGAAGCGACGGTCGAACTGGAGGTGGACGGCAAGGATGTCATCGCCACCGAGCACGGCGACGGGCCGGTCGACGCCACCTTCAAGGCGATCCGGGCCATCTACCCGAACAAGGCGCATCTGCAGCTCTACCAGGTGCATGCCGTAACCGAAGGTACCGACGCACAGGCCACGGTTTCTGTCCGCCTCGAGGAAGACGGCATGATCGCCACGGGCCAATCCGCGAACACGGATACCGTGGTGGCGTCGGCCAAGGCCTATATCAGCGCGCTGAACCGTCTGATCATGCGCCGCGAAAAGGCAGGCCCCGGCGCGGATGCGCGCGAGATCAGCTACAAGGATCTGACCTGATCAGACATGGCAGGCAAGGCTCCCTCGCCCGCGGCAGCCCGGCTTCGCCGTGCAACCTGACGGACTTGGGCCCGGCACCGCGCAAAGCGCGGTGCCGGGCCCAACACGTTTGGCGGCATCTTTGATGCTGTCAGACGGGGCGGGAGGCCTTCGCCCCCGAGGCGCCGTCAGATCTTTGCGAACAGGTTGGACAGACGCGCCGCTTCGTCTTCGATCCCGAAGGGCGCGTTGACCACGAACATGCCCGAACCGATCATCCGGTGACCCTCCCGCGCAGGCGGAAACCGAACTTCGTGCACGAACGTTTTGGGCAGGTCCAAGCCCTTCAGCGCCGTCACCATCGGAACCTGCCGATCGTCGGTCAGGATCGGGTACCACAGGGCAATGAGACCCACGTTCCATTTGCGGTGTAACTTGGCGATCAGCCCCGGCAAGCGGCCATAGTCCGCTTTTACCTCGTAGCTGGGGTCAACCAGCATCATCCCGCGCCGAGGCGTGGGCGGCAGAACCGACTGAGCCAGCTCGAACCCGTCCTGTCTGTAGGTCTTGGCACCGCGCCCGGTCAGCGCATTTTTTAACGCTGCGTATTCCTGCGGATGAAGCTCGGCGAAATGCAGACTGTCCTGCGGACGCAGCAGGCTTGCCGCAATCATCGGCGAGCCCGGGTAGGCCGTTTCGCCAAACTGCGCCTGCACCGAGCGCAACGCGCGTGCCAGCGGGTGATCGTCGGCAAACCACCCGTTGCTCAGCGCGCGTCCGATCCCTGCCGCCGCCTCTCCGGTCTGCACGGCCTCGGCCGCATCGAGGTGGTACAGACCGCGCCCCGAATGGGTCTCAAGATAGCTGATCGGCTTGTCCTTGCGGGTCATGTAGTCCAGCATCCATGCCAACAAAGCGTGCTTTTGCACGTCCGCCAGATTTCCCGCGTGGTAAATGTGTTGATATGAGAGCATGTTGCCTTCTAAAGTCCCTGTCAAAGAGGCGGAAAGGTGCTGATTTACGCGGAATCAGGCCTTTAACCGGGCGTCATGGCACCCTATAAGTCATCCGTCCCGGAACCGTCGAGTCGCGGGCAGTAGAAAACATCTGACAGACAGGATCAGGGGAATATGGGGATCTTTGACAGTTTGGGCGGCCTGTTCACAGCGGATATGGCCATCGACCTCGGGACGGCCAACACGCTGGTCTACGTCAAGGGGCGTGGCGTGATCCTGTCTGAACCCTCGGTTGTCGCCTACCATGTCAAGGACGGCGTCAAGAAGGTTCTGGCCGTGGGCGAGGACGCCAAGCTGATGCTGGGCCGCACCCCCGGCTCGATCGAGGCCATCCGCCCCATGCGCGAGGGTGTGATCGCCGATTTCGACACCGCGGAAGAGATGATCAAGCACTTCATCCGCAAGGTGCACAAGCGTTCGACCTTCTCGAAGCCCAAGATCATCGTCTGCGTTCCCCATGGGGCAACGCCGGTTGAAAAACGCGCGATCCGTCAGTCGGTTCTGTCAGCAGGCGCGCGGCGCGCGGGTCTGATCGCCGAGCCGATTGCCGCCGCCATCGGCGCCGGGATGCCGATCACCGATCCCACCGGCAACATGGTCGTGGATATCGGCGGCGGAACCACCGAGGTGGCCGTTCTGTCGCTGGGCGACATCGTCTATGCCCGCTCGGTCCGCGTGGGGGGCGACCGCATGGACGAGGCGATCATCTCGTACCTGCGCCGTCAGCAGAACCTGCTGGTGGGCGAATCCACCGCCGAGCGGATCAAGACCACCATCGGCACCGCCCGGATGCCCGATGACGGGCGCGGGCAGTCGATGCACATCCGCGGACGCGACCTTCTGAACGGCGTCCCCAAAGAAATCGAGATCAGCCAGGCCCAGGTGGCCGAGGCTCTGTCGGAACCCGTCCAGCAGATCTGCGAGGCGGTGATGACCGCGCTGGAAACCACCCCGCCGGATCTGGCCGCGGACATCGTGGACCGGGGCGTGATGCTGACCGGTGGCGGCGCGCTGCTGGGCGATCTGGACCTGGCCCTGCGCGAACAGACCGGATTGGCCGTGTCGATTGCCGACGAAAGCCTGAATTGTGTGGCTTTGGGCACCGGCAAGGCGCTGGAATACGAAAAACAGCTGCGCCACGCGATTGACTACGAAAGCTAAGGCGCGCACCCTCTGATCTGAGGGTTCAAGATCGGGCACGAGCAGCACGGGAAGGAGTCCTGTGGCAAAAGACCGAGCACAGCGCGATGACTACACCACCCCCCTGCGCCGCTTGTTCATGGGGATCGTTGTTCTGTGCCTGCTCGGCATATTCCTGATTTGGCGCATCGACAGCCCGCGGGTCGAAAGGTTCCGGGCCCAAGTGGTTGATGCCGTTGTGCCCTCGATGGAATGGGCGATGGTTCCGGTCACGGCCGCCATAAACCTCGTTCGGGATTTCCAAAGCTACCAAAGGCTGAGCGAGCAGAACCAGGAACTGCGCAGTGAACTGCGCCGCATGCGCGCCTGGAAAGAGGCGGCCCTGCAGCTGGAGCAGGAAAACGCGCGGCTTCTGGACCTGAACAACGTTCGACTGGATCCGCGTCTGACTTATATTACCGGGGTCGTCATGGCCGACAGCGGCTCGCCATTTCGGCAATCTGTCTTGCTGAACGTCGGCGAGCGTGACGGGATCGTCGACGGCTGGGCCGCAATGGACGGCATCGGGCTGGTGGGCCGGATTTCTGGCGTTGGCCCGGATACCGCGCGGGTCATCCTGTTGACCGACGCCTCGAGCGCGATTCCCGCCACGATCCAGCCCTCGGGCCAGACCGCGCTGATTACCGGTGACAATACCCCTGCCCCAGCCGTCGAGTTTCTTGAAAGCCGTGAACTGGTGCGACCCGGCGACCGTGTGGTGACCTCAGGCGACGGCGGCGTATTTCCTGCGGGCCTTCTGATCGGCCAGATCGCCGCCGATCCAGGGGGGCGTCTGCGCGTCCGACTGTCCGCGGATTTCGAGCGTTTGGAATTCCTGCGAGTCCTGCGCTACCACTCGGCCGCCCCGATCCGAGACCCGGGCGGCATCGTCGGACCTCCGCGCCCCGAGGCTCTTCTCCCGACCGAGGAGGCCGCCGATGGATAGCGCCGCGTCACGTCTATGGCTGATGCGGGGCCTGTACCTGTTCCTCGCTCTGACGGTGATGTTCTTTCACCTGTTGCCTCTGAACACGCAACCGGGTCGTCTGCCCTTTCCTGACTTCCTGATCTGCCTGACCTTTGCATGGGTCCTCAGGCGGCCGGAATATGTACCGACACTCAGCATAGCTGCGGTCATGCTGATGGCCGACCTGTTGCTGCAACGGCCGCCGGGGCTGTTGGCGGCATCCGTCGTCATCGGTTCTGCCTATCTGCGATCGGCAGGCCCCGGAATGCGCGACGTCGGCTTCGTGGGCGAGTGGACGACGGTGGGCGTCGTCATCGCGGCGATCTTTGCCTTCAACCGGACGGTTCTGGCCCTGCTGTCCGTCAGTCAGGCCAGCATTGGCCCGGTATTTGTCCAAGTGGTCTTCACGGTCCTGGCCTACCCGCTTGTCGTTGCATTCAGCCAAACCATATTTGGCGTCCGCAGGCCATCTGCGGTAGATGTTGCCACTGTGGGAACACGCTCATGAAACGCACACCCAAAACACAAGGTGCCGCATACAAAAGGCTGACCCGGCGCGCGCTGGTGCTGGGTGGCATGCAATTCGCATTCGTCGGCGGCCTGGCGGCCCGCATGCGTTACATGCAGGTCGATCAGGCCGACCAATATCGCCTGTTGGCCGAAGAAAACCGCATCAACATCCGGCTCATTCCGCCAACCCGAGGGCGCATTTATGACCGCAATGGTCAGATCATCGGGCAGAATGCGCCGTCCTACCGCATCGTGATCGTGCGCGAGGATGCGGGCGACGTCGACAAGGTCATTGCCAAACTGTCACAACTGATTCCGCTGAACGAAGACGAGATCGAGCGGGCCAAAGCCGAGATGAAACGTACAGCGCCGTTTCTGCCGGTTACGCTGGCCGACCAGGTCACCTGGGAAGATATCTCGAAGGTGGCGATCAATGCCCCCGCCCTTCCCGGCGTCACGCCCGAAGTCGGACTGACCCGCCAATATCCCCGCTACGAGGATTTCGCCCATGTGGTCGGGTATGTCGGACCTGTCAGCGACTATGACCTGAGCAAGATGGAAGACCCCGAGCCGGTTCTGATGATCCCGCGCTTTCAGATCGGCAAGGTCGGGCTTGAGGCCAAGAAGGAAGACCTGCTGCGCGGCAAGGCGGGCGCCAAGCGCGTCGAGGTCAACGCGACCGGCCGGGTGATGCGGGAACTTGACCGCCGCGAGGGCCAGCCCGGCGCCGACCTGCAATTGACCATCGACGCCGACCTGCAGGAATACGCACAGGCCCGGCTGGCCGGAGAAAGCGCCGCCGTGGTCGTGATCGACTGTGAGACGGGCGATCTGCGGGCCATCAGCTCGACCCCCAGCTTCGACCCCAATCTGTTCGTGCGAGGGATATCGGTCGCGGATTACCAGGCTCTGACCCAGGACAACCACCGCCCGCTGGCCAACAAGACGGTTCAGGGCACCTACCCGCCAGGTTCGACCTTCAAGATGATCACCGCGCTGGCCGCGCTCGAGGCCGGCGTCGTCGGTCCGGGCAACACCGTCTATTGTCCCGGCTACCTGAAGGTGGGCAGCCGTCGATTCCACTGCTGGAAGCGCGGCGGACACGGGATGGTCGATCTGGAGACCTCGTTGAAGCGCAGTTGCGACGTCTACTATTACGACGTCGCCCTGCGGGTCGGGATCGACAAGATTTCGGACATGGCGCGCAAATTCGGCCTCGGCATCAAACACGACCTGCCGATGTCCGCCGTGGCGGCTGGCCTTGCGCCGAACCAGGAATGGAAACAGACCACCCACGGACAGGACTGGCTGGTCGGCGACACGGCAAATGCCTCGATTGGGCAGGGCTTCATGTTGGCCTCGCCGATGCAACTGGCCGTCATGACTGCACGCATCGCGACCGGCCGATCGGTGACACCGCGTCTGATCCGCAGTGTCGACGGGGTCGAACAGCCTACGGGCGCGGGCGAGCCGCTGGACGTCAATCCGGCCAACTTGGAACAGGTGCGCAACGCGATGTACAAGGTCTCGAACGACCGTCGCGGCACCGCTTATCGCAGCCGGATCATCGCAGACGAATTCCGCATGGCCGGCAAGACGGGCACCAGCCAGGTGCGCAACATCACCAAGGCCGAACGGGCCGCCGGGGTCATCCGCAACGAAGACCTGCCCTGGGAACGGCGGGACCACGCGCTGTATGTCAGCTTTGCCCCTTACGACAATCCGAAATATGCGGTGGCCGTCGTGGTCGAACATGGCGGCGGCGGTTCGAAGGCTGCAGCCCCCGTGGCCCGGGACGTGATGCTGCAGGCTCTGTACAACGGCACCCCGCCGCTGGAAGCATATCCCGTGGCCGACCGCGACCGCATCAAGGAACAGCAGAAACGTCTGGAAGGTGATCGCCGCCCGAAAGCGCGCCCTGACGAAAAGGACCGCGCATGAGCTATCTTGAATATGCGGTCAAGACCACGCCGACGGGGATCCGCAAGGTTCTGTACATGAACTGGCCGCTGACGCTTTTGCTGATCAGCGTCGCAAGTGCCGGTTTTCTGATGCTGTATTCGGTGGCCGGCGGCTCGTGGTCGCCGTGGGCGGAACCACAGATGGAACGGTTTGGCCTGGGCCTGACGGTCATGCTCATCGTCGCATTGGTTCCGATCTGGTTCTGGCGCAACATGTCCGTCGTCGCCTATCTTGTATCTTTGGGGCTTCTGCTGTTCGTCGAACTGTTCGGCACCATCGGCATGGGCGCGCAACGCTGGATCGACCTGGGCTTCATGCGCCTGCAGCCCTCCGAACTGGCAAAGGTGACTTTGGTCATGTTGCTGGCGGCTTATTACGATTGGCTTCCCTCCTACAAAACCTCGCGCCCGGTTTGGGTCTTGGTCCCGGTTGTCCTGATCCTGATCCCGACCTTCATGGTGCTGCGTCAGCCCGACCTGGGAACCGCAATCCTGCTGTTGGCGGCCGGAGGAGGCCTGATGTTTCTGGCGGGCGTGCATTGGGCCTATTTCGCAGCGGTCATCGCGGCGGGTGTCGGCTTGATTTCAACGGTATTCAAAAGCCGTGGCACCGATTGGCAGTTGCTAAAGGACTATCAATTCCGGCGCATCGACACATTCCTTGACCCCTCGACCGATCCGCTGGGCGCGGGGTATCACATCACCCAGTCCAAGATTGCCTTGGGATCCGGCGGCTGGAACGGTCGAGGCTTCATGCAAGGCACCCAGTCGCGCCTGAACTTCCTGCCCGAAAAGCACACCGACTTCATCTTCACGACGCTGGCCGAAGAGTTCGGTTTTGTCGGGGGCACAACCTTGTTGCTGCTTTACGGACTGATCCTGATCTTCTGCCTCGTCACGGCGCTGTCGACCAAGGACAGGTACTCGTCATTGGTGACACTGGGTATTTCGCTGAACTTCTTCCTGTTCTTCGCCGTCAACATGTCGATGGTCATGGGGCTGGCACCGGTGGTCGGTGTCCCGTTGCCGATGGTCAGCTATGGGGGCTCGGCCATGCTGGTTCTGATGGCCGCCTTCGGCATCGTGCAAAGCGCGCATATACACCGTCCTCGTTGATCCGAAAGGCCGACCATGTCCGTGAACGTCCTGTTTTCCGCCCGCCCGGCACTTTGGCTGGTTTACGAGCCCTTGTTGAACACCGGGCTGGCCAATGCAGGGATCAAAGCCACTATCGCCACCGACCTGCCGCCCGATCAGGTGGATTACATCGTCTATGCACCCAATGGCGGGCTGCTTGATTTCACGCCCTATTCGCGCGCGAAGGCCGTGCTCAGCCTATGGGCCGGTGTCGAGAAGATAGCCTCGAACGGCACGCTGACCGTGCCGCTGGCCCGGATGGTCGATTACGGTCTCACCCAGGGCATGACCGAATGGGTCGTGGGGCACGTTCTGCGCTACCATCTGGGCATGGATCGACACATAACGGTCCAGGATGGGGTTTGGGCCCCGGATCCGCCTCCGCTTGCCACGCAGCGATCGGTCTGCGTTCTGGGACTTGGCGCCCTGGGCCGGGCTGCGGCACAGGCGCTGGCCGCGTTGAACTTCAACGTGACAGGGTGGAGCCGTTCGGCCAAGGAACTGTCTGGTGTCACGTGCCTGCACGGACCGGACGGGCTGCGCGTCGCCCTGAGCCAGGCCGAGATACTCGTCCTGCTGCTGCCTGAAACGGCAGCCACGGAGAACACTCTGAACGCGGACACTCTGGCACTTCTGCCAAAAGGTGCGCGAATTCTGAACCCCGGCCGAGGCCCACTGATTGACGACGAAGCGCTGTTGCAGGCGCTGAACACCGGCCAAGTTGGGCATGCCACGCTGGATGTGTTCCGCACCGAGCCGCTGCCCTCCGATCATCCGTACTGGGCGCATCCAAATGTAACCGTCACGCCGCATATCGCGTCGGAAACCCGGCCCGAAACGGCTGCGCAGGTGATCTGCGAAAACATCCAACGCAGCGAATCCGGACGGCCGCTGCTGCATCTCGTCGACCGCGCACTCGGGTACTAAGGCCATCGGGGGCCACCGCCCCCGTCTTGCCGGGCGCTATTCGACCGCTACGCGTCCACCAGTCCCCGACCTTTCAGCAGGGCTTCGACACCCGGCAACCGGCCCCGGAACGCCAGATACAGATCCTCGGCCTCCTTCGAGCCTCCTTTGGACAGAATGTTGTCCTCCAGAGCCTGCGCCCGCTCAGGATCAAACGCGCCTCCTGCCTCTTCGAAGGCAGCAAATGCGTCAGCATCCATCACTTCGGACCACATGTAGCTGTAGTAACCCGAGCTGTAACCATCACCCGCAAATACATGAGCGAAATGCGGCGTCGCGTGGCGCATACCGATGGCATGCGGCATCCCGATCTCGGCCAGAACCTCAGCCTGCTTCGCCATGGGGTCCGCCGGGGCCGGACCGTCGTGAAAGGCCAGGTCGACCAGCGCCGAGGCGACGTATTCGACCGTCTGAAAACCCTGATCGAAATTGGCGGCACCCAGAACTTTGTCCAGCAATTGCGGTGGCATCGGAGTTCCGGTTTCGGCATGAGTTGCAAACTCGGCCAGAACCTCCGGTACTTCCAGCCAATGCTCATACAGTTGGCTGGGCAGTTCCACGAAATCCCGCGCAACGCTGGTCCCCGAGATGCTGTCATAGGTCACATCCGACAGCATCTGGTGCAGTGCGTGCCCGAATTCATGAAACAGGGTCCGTGCGTCGTCATATGACAGCAGCGCCGGATCGCCCTTGGCGAAATTGCAAACATTGATGACGATTGGCGTCTGGACCTTGGGAAACTTGGCCTGCGCGCGCATCGCGCTGCACCACGCACCCGACCGTTTCGATCCACGCGCAAAATAGTCTCCGATGAACACGGCAACGTGTTTGCCACGCCGGGTCACCTCCCAAGCTCGACAATCCGGATGGTACAGCGGAACGTCCAACGGCGCGAACTCCAACCCGAACAAGCGATTGGCGCAGGTAAAGGCGGCTTCGATCATGCGCTCTAGCTGCAGGTAGGGTTTGAGTTCTGCCTCATCCAGATCATGCTCGGCCTTGCGCCGTTTTGCGGCATAGTACCGCCAGTCCCAGGGTTCGAGCGGACCGTTGACGCCATCCTCCTGCATCATTCGCGTCAGGATCTCCGCGTCGGCCTCGGCCCGGGCCTTGGCGGGTGCCCAGACCTGCATCAGCAAGTCGCGTACCCGTTCGGGGGTTCGGGCCATCTCGGTCTCGAGCTTGAAGGCCGCAAAGCTATCATAACCCAGCAACTTGGCCCGTTCCTCGCGTAGCTGAAGGATTTCGGCGGCAATCGCTCGGTTGTCGGTCTCGCCTCCGTTTGCCCCGCGTGACGCCCAGGCGCGGTAAGCCTTTTCGCGCAAGTCGCGACGTGGCGAGAACTGCAGGAACGGCACGATCAGAGACCGCGACAGCGTGACAACCGGCCCCTTGGCCCCTTTTTCCCGACCGGCCGAGTGTGCCGCATCGACAACGAAACCCGGCAGTCCCGCCAGGTCATCTTCAGTCAGCTCCATGAACCAGCCACGCTCGTCCGCCAGCAGGTTTTGCGTGAACGCGGTGCCCAATGACGCCAGACGCGCCTTGATCTCCTGCATCCGGGCATCTTCCGCACCGTGCAGCGCCGCACCCGAGCGGACGAACCCGCGATGGGTGAGCATCAAAACCCGATCCTGTTCCTCGGTCAGCTCCAGCGTATCTCGTTTCGTCCAAAGGTCGTCCACACGCTGGAACAGCCCCTTGTTCGAGGAAATCGCGGCGAAATGGGCTGCAAGCTTGGGCGAAAACTCCCGTTGCAACGCTTCGCGCTCCGGGTTGCTGTCAGCGCCAGCGACCGTGAAGAAAACCGACAGGACCTTGTTCAAGGCCTCGCCCGCCGCTTCCAGCGCTTCGATCGTGTTGGCAAAACTCGCGGGCTGGGTATTCGTCGCGATGGTGTCGATCTCGTCGGCATGGGCCTGCAGAGCAGCTTCCAGTGCCGGGGCAAAATCGTCATCCGAGATTTCGGCAAAGGGCGCGATTTCAAACGGGGTCGTCCAGTCGGACAGGATCGGATTGGTCATTGGGGTCTCCTTCAAGCGTCAAGCTAGGAATGCAGGGCAAGATCGTCCAGTGGCCGCGATCAAACGGATTGCCCGCAAACCGGGCAATCGTCCCGCCGGGACAGGGTGATCTTGCGGCTTTCGCCATAAAGCGCGTCATAGATCAGCATCTCGCCACGCAAGGCCTGACCTGCACCCGTGACTACCTTGACCGCCTCAACCGCCATCATCGCCCCCACCACGCCCGGCAGTGGCCCGACCACCCCGGCCTCGGCACAGGAAGGCGCAAGACCTGGCGCAGGCGCTTCGGGAAAAATGCATTGGTAGCAAGGGGCGTTGTTGGCGGGGTCAAACACGCTCAACTGGCCTTCCCATTGGGACAGCGCGCCTGAGATTAGGGGCTTGCCCAAAGCCACGGCGGTGCGGTTGGCCAGATACCGGGTTTCGAAATTGTCGGTGCCGTCGAGGATAAGGTCATAATCCGCGAACAGGTCGGCCGCAATGTCGTCCGTCAGGCGGCGGTGATAGGGGCGAACGATGACATTAGGGTTCTGCGCCTCCATTGCTTGCTGCGCAGAAAAGACTTTGGGCATTCCGATGTCTGCATCCCGATGGATTACCTGCCGCTGCAGATTGGCATTCTCGACCATGTCATCGTCAATGACGCCAATCGTGCCCACGCCGGCGGCTGCAAGGTACTGCAGCGCCGGTGCGCCCAATCCACCTGCCCCGATCACCAATACCCGAGCAGTCTTCATCCGTTTCTGCCCGGGTCCACCAAGCTCGCGCAGGACGATGTGACGGGCATAGCGCTCCAGTTCGGCTTCGCTGAACTGGTCAGATGGGCTGTTCGGACGAATATCCGACGGTGGATTGGCCCGACGCCGCAGGGCTTTCACCACAGCGCCATAACCCATGGCAAGCAGAACGAAACCACCCAGGATCAGCCACATCGCGGCCGAGCCGCCTGTGGCCTCGCGCAGTGGGTTCCCGTCGGGCAAAACCAGATGAGACAGAACCACCCCTGCCAGCAACACCAATACCGACACCCAACGGGCTGTACGCGAGGCACCAGCGAGGTAGCCAAGCCCCCACAACCCCGCTGCCAGTGCCAGTACCAGAACCATCAGGCGCGCCCCGTGGATCCGAACCCACCGGAACCGCGCTGCGACTCCTGCAGGCTGTCCGCCATCTCGAACCGCGCCTGGATCACCGGGGCCACGACAAGCTGCGCAATTCTGTCGCCATGTCCGATTTCAAAGGCTTCCTGACCCGCATTCAGCACGATCACCCCCAAGGGACCGCGATAGTCGCTGTCGATCGTGCCCGGTGCGTTCGGCAGCGTGATCCCGTGTTTCAACGCAAGTCCCGAGCGCGGACGCACCTGGATCTCATATCCATCCGGAATCTCTACCCGCAGGCCGGTCGGGACCAAGGCGCGCTCACCGGGTTGAACGGTGATCGACCCTCGATCAGGCAGGTTGGCCCGCACATCCGCGCCGGCTGCCCCGGCCGTTTCATAGGACGGCAATGCAATGGCCGGATCGGCCCCGTCTTCTCGGATCACCCGGATTGCCACCATCAGCGCATCCCAACCTTCATCTTCTGTCAAACAACCGCATCACCCCGCCAGCGCGGCCGCGATCTTTTCCGCCAGCCGTACGGCCACTGCGTCCTTGCCCATGCGCGGCCACTCCTCGGCACCCGCATCCGAAATCAGTATGACCGCATTTTCGGCCCCACCCATGATGCCGGTCACCGGACTGACATCATTGGCCAGGATCCAATCGCACCCTTTACGCGCCCGCTTGGCGGTTGCGTGGGCGATCACATCATCCGTCTCGGCGGCGAAACCCACGACCAAGCTAGGTCGGCCGGTCTCCAGATGCGAAATCCGTTTGAGGATGTCCGGGTTTTCGGCAAATTGCAGTGCAGGCATTCCGTCGCGGCTTTTCTTCAACTTGCGGTCTGATGCCCCGTCTACCCGCCAATCGGCCACGGCTGCGGCAAACACGCCCGCATCCACCGGCAGAGCCGCGTCCACCGCATCCGACATTTGTTGCGCAGTCTCAACCTGCACAACCTGGACGCCCTGGGGTGGTGGCACATCCGCGGGGCCGGTTACGAAAACGACTTCGGCCCCCAGGGCCGCCAAAGCGTTGGCAATCGCCGTCCCCTGCGCCCCCGAGGATCGGTTTGCGATGTACCGAACCGGATCAATCGGCTCATGCGTCGGCCCCGACGTCACGAGAATCCGCTTACCCTTCAGTGGGCCATCCGACAAGGCAGACTCGACCGCCGCCACGATTTCGAGAGGTTCTGACATGCGGCCGGGGCCGAACTCGCCACAAGCCATGTCACCGTCATTGGGTCCGACAAACCGGACGCCGTCCGCGATCAACTGCTTGTGGTTCCGGCGCGTTGCCGGATGGTTCCACATCCGCACGTTCATCGCCGGCGCACATAAAACAGGGGTATCCGTGGCCATCAACAGGGTCGATGCCAGATCATTGGCCAGACCCCCGGCCATCTTTCCCATCAAATCCGCAGTCGCCGGGGCCACGACGATCAGATCAGCCGAACGTGACAGCTGGATATGTCCCATCTCGGCCTCGTCCGTCAGGTCGAACAGATCACGATAAGCTTTTTCACCGGCAAGTGCAGACACGGACAAGGGGGTCACGAATTCCTCGGCAGCGCGGGTCAGGACCGGGGTCACCGCCGCCCCGCGCTCCTTCAACCTTCGGATCAGATCCAGCGATTTGTAGGCCGCGATCCCACCGCCAAGGATCAGGAGGATCCGTTTGGATGCCAGCATGTTCAGCCCTTCCCGGTCGTGCTCGGCCTCGACACTATGCAACCCATGCCCCGAGTTCCAGCGCTTAATTCTGGGACTCGAAGGCCTTGCAAGGGTCTTCGCGTTCGGCCGCGGGGCTGTCAATCACCGCGTCAAATTCACCGGTCACGACACCGTCTTCGGCCTGACCGAGAACAAAGACCTTCAGGCCCGGACGCAGGCGCGACAGAAAGGTCGGAATGCCCTGATCCTTGCGCGCGTGCCCGTTTCCGGTAATCACCGCCACCGGACCGCCGGTTTCATCAATTGCACGCAGAATGGCCCGGGTCAGAACAGCATCGCGCAGACGCTGGATCGCCACCAGTTGCGGCAAGGCGTCGGCGGGAAGTGCGTTGCAATGCGCTGCCAATTGCTCGGCCTCGCGCGCCGCCTGATCCTCGGGCGCCAACGGAATGTTCAACCCATATCGCGCCGCATCCGCGCCCAGGGTCGTTGCGGCACCGCGTTCCATCGCAGCTCGCGCTGCCGCGCGCGGCACCATCGCTCCGTATACCGGAGCCTCTGATGCTTGGAAAACAGGGTAATACATGCTGAGCGGCGGCCATCCCGTTTCGGCCCATCTCAGGATGCGTGACAACTCCTCGGGATTCGAGGCGGCAGTCTGCGCCAGTCTCTGAGCCCCTTCCTCGGTTACCATTTCCCAGACCATTGCAGACGGGTCAATGTCCGCAATCGCTTCGGTCTGGACCAGGTGGTGTAGGGGGTTGTCGTGAACCTCACCAAGGATCACTACATCGGCGTCCCTCATCTGCGCCAAAATATCGTCGGGGATAAGCTCCCCGGCCAGAACTGGCCGGGTCAAAAGTGTCAGCGACAGCACGGCCGTCGTCAGAATCGCAAGATGTCTCATGCGAAGAAGTGTTGCACCTCGCGCGATTGAGCTTCAAGGTTCTTGCGCATCTTCACGAACGCCGCTGCCTCAAGCTGTCGCACGCGTTCCTTGGACAAACCCAGTTCCTGACCGAGGCTTTCCAATGTGCGCGCCGGCTCACGCAGCTTGCGCTCGCGCACGATGAAACGTTCCCGGTCGTTGAGCGCTTGCATCGCCGTGATCAACCATTCGCGCAACTGGCGGGTATCGTGGCAGTTCTCGACAGTTTCCGCAGCCTGCTCGCGATCATCCTCCAACGCGTCGATCCACTCGCGACCATCCTCGTCAGCCGATTGAACGGCGTTCAGCGAAAAGTCTGAGCCGGCCAACCGGCCGTGCATCATTTCCACATCGCGCAGCGGTACACCGATCTCGGCCGCGATCATCTGGTGCAGCTGATGACGGTCCAATTCGACACCATCGGTCGCGGCTTCGCGCTCCAGCCGAGCCTGCACGCGACGCATGTTGAAGAAAAGGGATTTCTGGGACGATGTAGAACCTGTCCGTACCATCGACCAGTTGCGCATCACGTAATCCTGAATGCTGGCCTTGATCCACCACACCGCATAGGTCGAAAAGCGGACCCCGCGATCCGGGTCGAATTTGTCAGCGGCCTTCATCAGGCCCAGCCCGGCCTCTTGGATCAGGTCATTCATCGGCGCGCCATAGCGTTTGAACTTGGCCGCCATTGAAATGGCCAGACGCATATAGGCCGTTATCAAACGGTGAAGGGCCTGTTCGTCGCGCTCGTCTCGCCAAGCATAGGCGAGGCGCAATTCGGTTTCCGCATCCAGCAATTCGGCTTTCATAGCCTGCCGGGACATCGAGAAGTCGTTCGGGTTATCCAGTGCCATGCAGCTCTCCCATCTGTCGTAGGCGCCGCCGGTCTTGCCTTGCCGACGTATGGTCGATACGCAAGGGCGCACCGGGTGGATCACTGTAAAGGTAGTAAAAAATGCATCCCGATTTAACCTTTGTGCTGGGTGGCGCGGCATCGGGAAAATCTGCATTTGCCGAGCAACTCGTTGTTTCAACAGGAAAAACCCGCATCTACCTGGCAACATCACAAGTGTTTGATAATGAGATGCGCCTAAAAATCAGGCGCCATGTGGATCAAAGAGGCGACGGCTGGCACACGATCGAAGCCCCGATGGACCTGCGCCCGGCGCTGGCGGGGCTGAGCCGGGATCAGGTCTGTCTTATCGATTGCGCCACGATGTGGCTCAGCAATCACCTGCTGGCCGGCAGCGATCTTGAACAGGAACAGGCCGCCCTTCTGGCCGCGCTACGGACCTGCCCCGCGCAGGTCGTGATCGTCTCGAACGAGGTGGGGCACGGTATCGTCCCCGACAATGCGCTGGCCCGCAAATTCCGCGAGGCGCAGGGGCGGTTGAACATCGCCCTCGCCGCCCAAGCCGACCTTGTGGTTCAGGTCATCGCGGGGCTGCCGCAGATTTTGAAAGGCCAGTTGCCGTGACCCGGTTATATCTTGTCCGCCATGGCCCGACCCATGCCAAAACGATGGTGGGCTGGTCCGATATTCCCGCCGACCTGAGCGACCACGCGGCCATCGCGCGCCTGCATGACCACCTGCCGCAGGATGCGCTGGTCATTTCGTCGGACCTGTCGCGCGCCGCGGATACGGCCACGGCCATTCAGGGCACACGCCGCCGGCTGCCGCACCATCCCGACCTGCGCGAGATCCATTTCGGCACCTGGGAAATGCGCGCATTCGCCGAGATCGAGGCCGAAGACCCCGAGTTGGCCTTTGCATATTGGGACAGCCCCGGCGACGTGCGCCCGCCCAACGGCGAAAGCTGGAACGCGGTCCGCGCGCGGGTCGACGCGGCGATCGACGGGTTGATCGGTATGCATACCGGCGCCGATCTGGTCATCGTGGCCCATTTCGGCGTGATCCTGACCCAGGTACAGCGCACCCTTGACCTGGACGCGCAACAGACCTTTGCCCATCGCATCGATAACCTGTCGGTGACTGAGCTGGCCGTTGACGGCAAAACCTGGTCGGTCGGCCGGATCAATCATCTTCCGTGAACACAACGCGCACAAATCAGCGTTTTACTGATATCGGGCGTTCGACCATCCTCGGGCCATGACATATGACCTTTTCATCGGGGACCGCCTGTTTTCCAGTTGGTCCATGCGCGGCTGGCTTATGCTGGAAAAATTCGGCGTGCCCTACACGACCCACATGATCGGCCTGTATTCGGGCACGATGGCCCGGGACATGCAGCCGCTGGCCCCGGCCCGTCTGGTCCCTGCGCTGCGCCTGCCCGACGGCACGGTGGTCGGCGAAAGCCTCGCCATGGCCGAGACGCTGGCCGAACGACACCCCGATGCCGGGCTGTGGCCCCAAGACGCCGCCGTCCGCGCAACCGCCCGTTGGCTGTGTGCCGAGATGGTCGCCGGGTTCCACGCGCTGCGGTCGGCCTGCCCCATGCAGCTCAAACACCGCTGGAAAGGGTTCGAGCCGTCCGACGAAACCCGCGCCGATCTGACCCGGATCGAGACCCTGTGGGCGCATGCGCGCAAAATCTCAGGCACGGATACCGGCCCATTGTTCGGTAGCTATTCGCTGGCCGATGTGTTCTATACGCCGGTCGCAGCCCGGATCATCGGCTATGGTCTGCCCGTGTCAGTGCAGAGCCGCGATTACTGCATGGAATTGTTGTCAGACCCGGCGGTTCGGCAATGGCGCGCGATGGGGCTGACTGTCGACTACGACCCGTTCCCCTATGACCAGCCGCTCGACGCCGAGCCCTGGCCGATCGGCGGGGCCTCGACGGCCCGCGCGGTTGAGGCGGGGCCTTCGGTCAATGACCGCTGCCCCTATTCCGGCAAGCCAGTGACCGCATTTCTGGAGCTGGATGGAAATCGATGGGGCTTCTGCAACACCTTCTGCCGCGACAAAACCGTGGCCGACCCCGGAGCGTGGCCGAAATTCACGCAAATGATCCGGCAAGCGGTGTGACCGTTAACCATTCCTAAACCGAAGCCATGGCAGCAAGGTCCCGTTAACCAAGAACAGGATCGCCATGGTCGCCCGCGCTCATACCGTTGCCTTTCAGGGGGTCGAGGCCCGCCCGGTCGAGGTGCAATGCGCCGTCTCTCCCGGGCTGCCCGCCTTTTCAATCGTCGGCCTGCCGGACAAGGCCGTGTCCGAGGCCCGCGAACGCGTGCGCAGTGCGCTCAGCGCGATGGCCATTGCGCTGCCCTCCAAACGCATCACGATCAACCTGTCGCCCGCCGACCTGCCCAAGGAAGGCAGCCATTTCGACCTGCCGATCGCGCTGGCCCTGCTCTGTGCGATAGACATCCTGCCCGCCGACGCCGCCGAAGGCACCATGGCTCTGGGCGAACTTTCGCTGGACGGCTCATTGGTGCCCGTGGCCGGCGCCCTGCCCGCCGCGATGACCGCCGCGGCCGAGGGCCGCACGCTGCTGTGTCCGCGCGCGTCAGGTGCCGAGGCGGCCTGGGTCGATGCGACCCAGGTGATCGGGGCTGCGTCCCTCGCCGACGTCGTGCGCCATTTCACCGGCCAGTCGCCCCTGCCGGTCGCCCAGCCCGGCGAGGTCAGGTTGGAGCCCTCGACCCGCGATCTGCGCGACGTCAAAGGGCAGGAACGGGCAAAACGCGCGCTGGAAATCGCAGCGGCCGGCCGTCACCACATGATCATGATCGGCACGCCGGGGTCAGGCAAATCCATGCTGGCCGCCCGGTTGCCCGGCATCCTGCCGCCGTTGACGCCCACCGAGGCGCTCGAGACCTCGATGATCCAATCGCTGTGCGGCATGCTGGACGAAGGCGGCATCAGCCGGACCCGCCCGTTCCGCGAACCGCATCACACGGCGTCGATGGCGGCGATCGTGGGCGGCGGGAAAGGCGCAAAACCCGGCGAAATTTCCCTGGCCCACAACGGCGTGCTGTTCATGGACGAATTCCCCGAGTTTCCGCGAACGGTTCTGGAAACCCTGCGCCAGCCCATCGAGACAGGCGAGGTCATGGTCGCCCGCGCCAACGCCCATGTGAAATACCCCTGCCGGTTCATGCTGGTGGCGGCGGCGAACCCCTGCAAATGCGGATATCTCAGCGACCCGTCGCGCGCCTGCTCGCGCGCACCCGTGTGCGGCGAGGACTATCTGGGCCGCATCTCGGGGCCGCTGATGGACCGATTCGACCTGAGGATCGAGGTGCCGCCCGTGGGCTTTACCGACCTTGACCTGCCGCCATCCGGAGACAGCTCGGCCACCGTCGCCACGAGGGTGCAGCAGGCGCGCGGTGTTCAGGCCAGGCGCTTTCAGGACACGCCCGGCATTCGCCAGAACGCCGATATCGAGGGCAATCTGCTGGAAGAGGTCTCCGCTCCAGATGCCGAGGGCAAGGACCTGTTGGTCAAGGCGGCCGAGCGGTTCGGCCTGTCGGCACGGGCCTACCACCGCATTCTGCGCGTGGCCCGCACCATTGCCGATCTCGAGGGCGCGCCCGATGTGCGTCGCCCCCACGTGGCCGAGGCGCTGAGCTATAGGATCAGCGCCCGCGTTGCGGCTTAGACCTTGGCCTCGATCGCCTGCCAGATCTTTTCGGCGATATTTGTACCGTTGAACCGCTCCAATTCCTGAATTCCAGTGGGCGAGGTCACGTTGATTTCGGTCAGATAGTCTCCGATCACGTCGATACCCACAAAGATCTGGCCCTTTTCCCTCAGCAGCGGTCCGATGGCCGCGCAAATCTCAAGATCGCGGTCGGTCAGGCCAATCTTTTCGGGGCGGCCGCCCACATGCATGTTCGACCGGGTCTCACCCTCGGCCGGAACGCGGTTGATCGCACCGACCGGTTCGCCATCGACCAGGATCACCCGCTTGTCGCCGTTGCGCACATCCGGAAGGAATTTCTGAACGATCAGCGGCTCTCGCGAGAAACCGGTGAACAGCTCGTGCAACGAGGTCAGGTTGCGGTCATCGGCATCCAGCCGGAACACGCCAGCCCCGCCATTGCCATAGAGCGGCTTGAGGATGATGTCGCCGTGCTTTTCCTTGAACGCCTTGATGGTCTGCAGATCGCGGGCGATCGTGGTGGGCGGAGTCAGGTCGGGAAAATCCAGAACCAGCAGTTTTTCCGGGTAGTTGCGCACCCAGAACGGGTCATTCACCACCAGAGCCTGCCCACGCAACCGATCCAGCAGGTGCGTGGACGTGATATAGTGCATGTCAAACGGCGGGTCCTGCCGCAGCCAGACGACATCGAAATCCGCCAGATCAACCTCGCGCTCAGGCCCCAGAACCGCCGGCTGGTCCGCAACCCGCTGCACCGTCATGTCGTGACCGCGGGCGGTGATGCGCCCCTCTTGATAGGCCAGCTGGTCGGGTCCGTAGTAAAACAGTTGGTGCCCACGGGCCTGGGCTTCTTCGGCCAGCCGGAACGAGCTGTCGGCATTGATGTCCACGGCCCCGATCGGGTCCATCTGAAAAGCGATTTTCATGGCGTGTCCCTCGTAGTCACGCCAGATACATGGCCCAGCGGGGACGGGTGTTCAATGGCGATCAGCCCTGACCAAAAGCGTTTTCGACGATTTGCACTGCGCCTGTTGCATCCACCAGAGCCGCATCGAACCGGACATCAGTCAGCTGACCGCCCGGTTCCTGCGCCAAATACTGCGCCGCCGAGGCGCATATCCGGTCGATCTGACGCTTGCTGATCCGCGCGGCGGCGCTGTCGAAGGTTTGGCTCTTCTTGACCTCGACAAACACAAGGCCCTGCGCATCCCGGACGATCAGGTCGATCTCGCCCCCCGCGCCGCGCCAGCGCCTGTGACAGACCTTGAACCCTCGGCTTTCGTAATCGGCAGCGACGCTCTGCTCGGCCGCCTGCCCGGCGTGATAGGAAACCGAGCCCTGGACCGACCGTCGCGCCATATCATCCCTTTCCTATCTTTAGGGCCTTCTGGTAGATCGGCCGCCGTGGCAAATCATACATCCTGGACACCAGATCTGCCGCATCCCGGACCGAGTGCGTTTCCAGAGCCTGTCGCAGCGCCTCTTCTACATCTGAATCGTTAACGGCTTGTGAATGGGCGCGGTCCACCAGCAAGACTATCTCGCCCTTCACAGTGGTACCTCGATACTGTTCGGACAGCTCTGCAAGGCTAGCCCGCCGGACTTCTTCGAACTTCTTGGTCAGCTCACGACAGACCGCGGCCTGACGCTCGCCACCCAGAACCTGCGCCAGATCCGACAAGCACGCCCCCAAACGCTTGGGGGATTCATAGAACACCAGCGTCCCGGGAACATCCCGCAACGCCTCGATCCGTGTTCGGCGGGCGCCGGACGCATTCGGCAGGAATCCGGCGAAAAAAAAGGCGTCCGTTGGCAAGCCCGCCAGGGTCAGCGCCGTCACGACGGCTGACGCTCCGGGGGCGCAGGTCACGCTGAACCCGGCCTCGGCCGCCTGCTTGCCCAGGTCATAGCCCGGGTCGGCGATCAGGGGCATGCCGGCCTCGGACGCGTAGGCCACGGACTTGCCCTGTGACAGTTCGTCAATCAGTTTTTCACGCGCAGCCGTGCCGCTGTGGTCGTGATAGGCCAGGATGCGCCGCCCTTCGAGGGGTACACCGTGAATCTCCATCAATCTGCGCAGGCTGCGTGTATCTTCCGCCGCGATCACATCAGCCGAGGCCAGAACGTCCAGCGCCCTGAGCGTAATGTCGCGCGCCGTTCCGATCGGAGTGGCAACAAAATACAGCCCCCCAGCCAATCTTACCTTTTGGAAATTCAAAGCTGGACCCTCGCAGCGTGACGTTTATTATCGCGGCGTGATAGAACAGCAGCGTTCTTTGCCGCCGGATCAGGGAGTTTTCATTTAGATGTTTACCGTTTGCAAGCCCGTTCGCAAACTGGCGAAATTCGCCATCGGCCTGACCGCGGCGGCATTTTTGGCCGCCTGCGAACCCGGTGCCACCGGGCGCGGACCGTCGATAGACACGTCAGAGCCGATCCCCGTTGCCCTGCTGGTGCCCAAATCGGGCGACGCCGCGTTGGCGCAAAGCCTTGAGAACGCTGCCCGGCTGGCCATGGCCGATCTGAACAACGTCAAGATCGATCTTCGCGTCTATGACACTGCCGGCAATCCGAACACGGCAGCCGCAGTTGCACAACAGGCCGTTGCCGACGGCGCTAAGGTCATTCTGGGACCGGTCTACGCGCAGGCCGCCAATGCTGCGGGCCTTGCGGTTCTGAGCAAGAACGTGAACGTTCTATCCTTCTCGAACAATACAAGCATTGCCGGCGGAAACGTGTTTGTTCTTGGCCCGACCTTCGACAACACGGCCAACCGGCTTGTCAGCTACGCCGGCAAACAGGGAAAGAAAAGCACCGTCATCGTGCACAGCAACGATGCGGCAGGCCAATTGGGCCAGGCGGCGATCTCGAACGCACTTGGCAACAGCCGTGTGACGAATGCGGGTGTGGTCGGTTTTGATCGATCTCAGCAGGGCGTGATCGACGCCATTCCTGCAATCAAGGCAACTGTAGACTCGACGGGGGCGGATTCACTCTTTTTGACCGCCACGACCGCCGGCGCGCTGCCGCTTTTCAGCCAGTTGCTGCCCGAGGCCGGTGTCTCACCGGCAACCGTGCAATATATTGGCCTGACACGCTGGGACATTCCGGCCCAGACGCTGGAACTGCCGGGAGTGCAGGGCGGATGGTTTGCCTTGCCTGACCCTGCCAAGGCCCAGGCCTATCGCGTGCGCTACAACGCGACCTATGGCGAGGCACCGCATCCGATCAGCGGCCTAGCCTATGACGGCATCGCCGCCATTGGCGCTCTGGCCAGCCAAGGGAAGTCCAATGCCCTCTCCGCCGCGGCCCTGACCCAGAATGCCGGGTTCCAGGGTGTTGGCGGTATTTTCCGTCTGCGCCCGAACGGTACGAATGAACGAGGTCTGGCCGTGGCCACGATCCAGAACAAACAGGTAGTTGTGATTGACCCTGCCCCGCAAAGCTTCTCTGGCGCCGGTTTCTGATCAGCTTGTGACGATCCCCGCGCCGGCTGGCGCATTGATCTGCGACGCCAGCGAAATCTTCGATGGCGAAAAGGTCAACGCGCTGCTGTCGAAGGCCCTGAAAGACATTCCGGAAACGGCCGCAGCCCGAAACGAGGCCGTCCGGATCCTGCGGGACGCTCAGAAATCCGGGCGTCAGGCCATCGAAGAGGCGTTCGCCGCCCGGCCCTTTGACGCCCGGCCGTTGACGCGATCCTACACCTATCTGACCGATGGGCTGGTCTGCGCCGCGATGACCGTGGCCGGACAGCATCTGCATCCATTGGCCAACCCGACCCAGGGCGAGAAGATGGCGGTTTTGGCGGTGGGCGGCTATGGGCGCGGCGAGATGGCGCCGTTTTCGGATGTCGATCTGCTGTTTCTGACTCCTTACAAGATCACCGCCTGGGCCGAGAGCGTGATCGAGTCGATGCTGTACATCCTGTGGGATCTACGGCTGAAAGTCGGGCATTCCTCGCGCACGATCCGTGATTGCCTGCGTCTGGGAGACGAGGATTTCACGATCCGGACAGCGATGCTGGAACAGCGCTATCTGGCCGGTGATCGGGACCTTGCGGATGAGCTGGAAAGCCGGCTGAAATCCGAGCTGTTCAAAGGAACCGAACGCGAATTCATCGAAGCCAAACTGCATGAACGCGACGAACGCCACCACAAGCAGGGCGAGCGTTACATGGTCGAACCGAACGTGAAAGAAGGTAAAGGCGGCCTTCGTGACCTGCAGTCGCTGTACTGGATCGCCAAATACATCTATGGCGTTCAGGACGTGGCTGAACTTGTCCCGCTGGGGCTGTTCACCCAGGACGAATTCAACACGTTCGTGCAGGCCGAGGATTTCCTTTGGGCCGTACGTTCGCATCTTCATCTGGTGACACGGCGCGCAACCGAACAGTTGACCTTTGATCTGCAGGTCGAGGTGGCCGACCGCATGGGTTACGAAGACCGAGCCGGCCGCCGGGCCGTCGAAATCTTCATGCAACGCTATTTCCGAGAAGCCACTCAGGTGGGAGAGCTGACACGGATCTTCCTGACCAAGCTTGAAGCGGCACATATGAAGAACGCGCCGTTGCTGGAACGCATCTTCAGCCGCAAGCCACGGGTCAAGCCGGGCTATAGGGTTGTTCATGGCCGACTGGATGTGGCCGACCCAAGAAGCTTTTTGTCCGACAAGCTGAATCTACTGCGTCTGTTCGAGGAAGGCCTGCGCACGGGTATGCTGATCCATCCCGATGCGATGCGGCTGGTCACGGCCAACCTGCACCTGATCGATGACGAAATGCGCAACGACAAAGAGGCGAGGCGCATCTTTCTGGATCTGATGCTGAAACACGGCAATCCCGAACGCGCGCTGCGCCGCATGAACGAGTTGGGCGTTCTGTCGGCCTTCATCCCCGAGTTCGAGCCCATCGTGGCGATGATGCAGTTCAATATGTACCACAGCTACACGGTGGACGAGCACACGATCCAGTGTATCATCAACCTGGCGCAGATCGAACGGGGCGAACTTGTCGAAGCGCTGCCGCTGGCCTCGTCGATCCTCGAGGGCGGAGTGAACCGGCGTGTGCTTTACGTCGCTCTGCTGTTGCACGACATCGCCAAGGGCCGCCCCGAGGATCACTCGATCCTGGGGGCCAAGATCGCACGGACGGTCGCGCCTCGGCTGGGGTTGAACAAGAAAGAATGCGAAACCGTCGAATGGCTGGTGCGGTATCACCTGCTGATGTCGGACATGGCGCAGAAGCGTGACATCTCGGACCCGCGCACGGTGCGCGACTTTGCCAAGGCGGTTCAGACCGTCAAACGGCTGGATCTGCTGACGGTCCTGACAGTCTGCGACATCCGCGGCGTTGGGCCGAACACCTGGAACAACTGGAAGGCCACCCTGCTACGGGCCTTGCACGCGGAAACCAAGCGCGCGCTGGAAACCGGCATGGAGGACCTCAACCGTGCCAATCGTGGCGCCGAGGCCAAGAAAGCGCTGCGTGACGCGTTGTCAGCCTGGTCCAAGGCCGACCTCAAGACGGAAACCGGTCGGCACTACGATCCGTATTGGCAGGGGCTCAACCTCTCGACCCATGTCGAGTTCGCCGAAATGCTGCGCGCGCTGGAAAAAAGTGCGGATCCGGCGGCGATGGAAATCCGGCTGCACCCGGACGAAGACCGGGATGCGACGCGGGCGTGCTTTGCCATGGCCGACCATCCCGGCATCTTTTCCCGGATTGCCGGTGCGCTGGCGCTTGTGGGCGCAAACGTGGTCGATGCCCGCAGCTATACCACCAAGGACGGCTACGTGACTGACGCGTTCTGGATTCAGGACGCTGACGGCCACCCGTTCGAACTGTCGCGTCTGCCGCGCCTGACCCAAATGATCCACCGCACCCTCAAGGGCGAGGTGGTGGCCCGCGAGGCGCTCAAGTCCCGCGACAAGATCAAGAAGCGGGAAAAGGCGTTCAACGTCCCGACGCACATCACCTTCGACAATGAAGGGTCCGAGATCTACACGATCATCGAAGTCGACACCCGCGACCGGCCCGGCCTGCTCTACGATCTGGCCCGGACCCTTGCCGCCGCCAATGTCTATGTCGCCAATGCCGTGATCGCGACCTATGGCGAGCAGGTGGTGGATACCTTCTACGTCAAGGACATGTTCGGGCTCAAATACTACTCGGAGGCCAAGCAGAGGACGCTGGAAGCCAAGCTGCGCACCGCGATCACCGAAGGCGCCGAGCGGGCGGCCTCATGAAGCAGATCCGCCTGTTCTCGGGCCTGTTCACGGTCGGGTTCTGGACCCTTGCCAGCCGTATTCTGGGCTTTCTGCGGGAAATCCTGCTGACAGCCTATATCGGGCCGGGGCCGGTCATGGATGCTTTCGTCGCAGCCTTCCGCCTGCCCAACATGTTCCGCCGGTTCTTCGCCGAGGGCGCTTTCAACGCAGCCTTCGTTCCGATGTTCTCGAAACGGCTGGAAGGCGGCGAAGACGCGCAGGGGTTTGCGCAGGATGCGTTCAACCTGCTGGCGGCGGCCGTTCTGGCGCTGGTCGGGCTGGCCATGGTGTTCATGCCGGGGCTGGTCTGGCTGACGGCCGAAGGGTTTTATGGCGACGAACGTTTCGATCTGGCGGTCGGTTACGGGTATGTCGTCTTTCCCTACATCCTGTTCATGTCTCTGGCCGCGCTGTTTTCCGGGGTTCTCAATGCCACCGGTCGATTCGCCGCCGCTGCAGCGGCTCCGGTCCTGCTGAACATCTTCGCCTGCACGGCACTGATCGTAGGCGCGGCAACCGGAGGCGAGGTCATCCGTTGGCTCATCGCCGTCATACCCATTGCCGGGGTCGCTCAACTGGCGCTGGTTTGGGTCGCCACCGAACGCGCCGGAATTCGCATCCGGTTCGGCCGACCGAAGCTCAGCCCTGAAATGCGCAACATGGTTCGGATCGCGGTACCGGCGGCACTTGCCATGGGTGTGACGCAGGTCAATCTCGTAGTCGGGCAACTGGTCGCGTCAAAGACCGAAAAGGCCATCAGCTGGCTCTTTGCCGCCGACCGGCTGTATCAGCTGCCGCTGGGCGTGGTCGGCATCGCCGTGGGCATCGTGCTGTTACCCGACCTGTCGCGCCGCCTGCGCGCCGGGGACGGCGATGGCGCGCGCAACGCCTTTTCCCGCGCCGGAGAGTTCACCCTGTTGCTGACCATTCCGGCAACCGTGGCTTTCGTGCTCATCCCAATGCCGCTGGTCTCGGTCCTGTTCGAACGTGGACAGTTCACCCCCGAAGACACGGCTGCCACCGCACTGGCCGTGGCGGTCTATGGCATCGGCCTGCCGGCCTTCATGCTGCAAAAGCTGCTGCAACCGCTGTTCTTCGCCCGCGAAGATACCCGCTCGCCCTTCCGGTATGCCGTTGTGGCGATGGTCATCAACGCCGTGCTGGCCTTTGGGCTGTACCCGATCGTCGGCTGGATTGCCCCGGCCATCGCGGCCTCGGCCGCCGGGTGGGGCATGGTGGCGCTGTTGGCACTAGGCGCCCGGCGCATGGGCGAGGAGGCCCGTTTCGACGACCGGTTCAAGCGCCGCGCGCCCAGGATATTGGCCGCTTCAATTGGAATGGGTGTGGTGCTGATCGCGGCGATGCAGCTGTTCGGTTGGACGTTCGAGGTTCCGGGCTGGCGCTATCTGGCCTTGCTGGGCCTGATCGTTGTCGCCGCAGTGTCTTACTTCCTTCTGGGCCACCTGCTGGGCGCATTCCGTCTGTCCGAGTTCCGGTCCACCCTGCGAAGGTCCTGACCGCCTCAGTCCCGCCGGATACGCCCCACCAGCCGCGCCCATCCGCCCGGCGCCACGAAAAACGACAGCCCGAACCCGGTCGCGAACCCACCCAGGTCGGCCACCCAATCCGAGGTGCCGCCGAAGATCAGCCCAAACAGCAGTTGAATGCCCATCAGCACTGCGATCAACTGGAACGCCCGCGCCTGGTTCTCTCCGACCAGCGACAGCCTACGCCACAGCAGCCAGGTGAATGCGCCAATCAGGCCGTAGACCGGCGGAAAGCCCCCGACCAGAGGATAGCGCGGGTCCAGCAGCACCGCATAGGCCAATGCCCCGCCCACGCCGGACAACACGAAGATCACCAGCATCGCAAAACCGCCAAAGACCTCGCCCACCATCTTGCCCATCGCCAAAACGAAGACGCAGACAAAAAGCGCCTGGGTGAAGCTGCCTGACACGAAGGGGTAGGTGAAGAACCGGATCACATGCTCGACCGGCCAACGCCCGTTCATCACCATCCAGTCGAAGATGTCGGCCGAGAAGGAGTAGCGCTGGATCGCCTCCAGCCGCCAGCCCACCGCGCCCGGTCCGCCGACCAGGCCGCGCGTGCCGAGGGTGAAGGCCAGTTCGATCCCCATGATGAACAAGACCAGCGCCACCACCACGGGCGGCAGGGGGTTCACGGGGGGTGTGTAATGCTCGCTGCTCATTGGGCGGGCCTTTCGCGGCTGTTGACGTCCCTTTGCCTCATGGGTAAGCGACGGAGGCTTATTTTTCCAGACGGGAGTTCCCTTCCATGACCGAGACCAAGTTCACGCCGCGCGTGTTTTCCGGCATTCAGCCCTCGGGAAACCTGCATCTTGGCAACTACCTTGGTGCGCTCAAGCGTTTTGTGGATATGCAGGGGCCGAAGATGGAGACCGTGTACTGCATGGTCGATCTTCACGCGATCACCGTCTGGCAGGATCCAAAGGAACTGGCGCATTCCACGCGCGAGCTGTGCGCGGGCTTCATCGCCGCCGGCATCGACCCGGAACAGTCGATCCTGTTCAACCAGTCGCAGGTGCCCGAGCACGCGCAACTGGCCTGGATCTTCAACTGTGTCGCGCGCATGGGCTGGATGCAGCGCATGACCCAGTGGAAGGACAAGGCCGGCAAGAACCAGCAGAACGCCTCGCTGGGCCTGTTCGCCTATCCCTCGCTGATGGCGGCCGACATTCTGGTCTATCACGCGACCCATGTGCCGGTGGGCGACGATCAGAAACAGCATCTCGAGCTGACCCGCGACATCGCCATCAAGTTCAACCACGACTATGGCGTCGATTTCTTCCCGATCACCGAGCCGGTGATCGAGGGCGCGGCGACGCGCGTGATGAGCCTGCGCGACGGGGCCAAGAAGATGTCCAAGTCGGACCCGTCCGACATGAGCCGGATCAACATGACCGACGATGCCGACACCATCGCCAAGAAGATCCGCAAGGCCAAGACCGACCCCGATGCCCTACCCTCGGAGGTGGACGGGCTGGAAGGCCGCCCCGAGGCGCGCAACCTGGTCAACATCTATGCCGCGCTCAGCGATCAGACGGTCGAGCAGGTTCTGGCCGAGGTCGGCGGCAAGCAGTTCGGTGAATTCAAGCCGATGCTGGCCGATCTGGCGGTCGCAAAGCTGTCGCCGATCTCGACCGAGATGGCGCGGCTGATGGGCGATCAGGCCGAGATCGACAGGATTCTGGACCGTGGCGCAGAACGGGCGCGGGAAATCGCGGCTCCGATCCTCAGCCGCACCTACGAGATCGTGGGGATGGTGGGCGCCGGCCGCGCCTGAGACCCAGACAGAAACTTCAGCGCCGCCCCTGATCCGGGGCGGCGTTTTTCGTTGCAGGTCAGGCGGCCTGCGGGTGCAGTTTTTCCTCGACGATGGATTCGGCCACCGCATGAGGGCTGACGCCATCGACCTTGGCGCGGGTCAGGATGCGGTCCATCGTCCGCTCCAGCGCCTCGAGCCGCTGACCGACCCAGGCTTCGCGATCCTTGATCTTCAGGATCTCGGTCGCGACGTTCACGATCCCGCCGCCATTGGCCACGAAATCCGGAGCATAGAGGATGCCGCGGTCATGCAGGCGCTGCGCGTCTGCATCGGTCGCCAATTGGTTGTTGGCCCCTCCGGCCACCGCGCCGACCTTCAGCAGCGGAATGCTGGTTTCGTTCAGAATGCCGCCGATGGCGCAGGGCGCGAAAATATCCGCCTGGGCCGCATAGATCGCATCGGGCGCGACGGCCTGCGCCGCGAACCGGTCCGCCAGCCGGGCGGTCTGATCCGCATCGATGTCGGTGATCACCAGTTTCGCTCCGACGTCGTGCAACAGTGCGCACAGATGTTCGCCCACATGGCCCAGCCCCTGCACCGAGACGGTCTTGCCGCCCAGGTCGTCGGACCCGAACCGATGCCGCGCGGTGACGCGGATGGCGTTGAAGATCCCGCGGGCAGTGACGGGTGACGGGTCGCCGCTGGCGAAGGGGCCATCGGGCAGACCGGCGACATACTCGGTTTCGGTGCCGATCTGGGCCATGTCGGCCGGGGTCATCCCCATGTCCTCGGCCGTCCAGTATTGGCCGCCGAGGCTCTGAACCACGCGCCCGAAGGCCTGCAGCAGCCGGGGCGTCTTGTCCGCACTCGGGTCGCCGATGATCACGGCCTTGCCCCCGCCCAGCGGCAGATCGGCCGCGGCGTTCTTGTAGGTCATGCCCTGCGACAGGCGCAGCGCATCGTCCAGCGCCTCGGACGGGTGGCCATAGGTGCGCATCCGCACGCCACCCGCTGCCGGGCCCAACTGCGTGGAGTGGATCGCCACAAAGCCCGAAAGCCCGCTGGCGGCGTCTTTGAATTCGACCACACGCTCGTGATCTGGCGCGTCAATCGTGGTTATTTCCATTTTGCTCCTCCGGAAAGACAGCCTGAGTCTGCCACATCGGACCGAGCGATTTTCGCCAATACATGCTGGCCAATACATATCTCTTGGCGATAATGGTAAACTGAACCGACATTTTTAGGGATTTTCTCCATGGATCAGATTGACCGCAAGATCGTGCGCGCGCTGCAGCAGGACGGCCGAACGACCGTTCTGGACCTGGCCGAAAAGGTGGGCCTGTCGCCCACACCCTGCGCGCGACGCCTGGACCGCCTGCGCCGCGACGGGGTGATCACCGGGTACTCGGCGCAGGTCGACCCCGAGAAATTGGGCTTTGGCGTCACGATTTTCGTGTCGGTCGAACTTGAGAAACAGGACCGCAACGCCATCGACGCCTTCGAACGCGCCATCCTGCGCTGTGACGAGGTGATGGAGTGTTACCTCATGACCGGCTCGCGCGACATCCTGCTGCGCGTCGTGGCGCGTGACCTGACCGCGTTCGACGCGTTCCTGGAGAACCGGCTGATGCAGATTCCGGGCATCCGCAACCTACGCTCCAACTTCGCCCTGCGCGCGATGGTCAAGCGAGACGTGTTGCCTATGGCCGCCGGATAATCTGCTGGACCTCAGGCGCGCGCGCTCCTACGGTTCGGCGGAATTGACGGAGGGCACTATGGCAGTCGGCAAGAATATCCGCACTTATTTCGATGGCAAATGGCACGATGGTGATGCCCCGATCATGCGGGCTGCGGACCACGGGGCCTGGTTGGGTTCGTCGGTGTTTGACGGGGCCCGCCGCTTTGATGGCATGACCCCGGATTTGGCCGCGCATTGCGACCGGGTGAACCGCTCGGCCGAGGCGCTGATGCTCACTCCGACCGTGACCACCGAACAAATGGTCGAACTGATCCGCGAAGGTCTGGAAGCATACCCGACCGAGGCCGCCGTCTACATTCGCCCGATGTACTGGGGGATCGACGGCGACGCGACCGCGATCGTACCGCAGGGTGACAGCACAGGTTTCGCCATCTGCCTCGAAGAGATCCCAATGGCACCCGAGGCGGCCTCGGTCACTCTGACGACCACCCGCTTCCGCCGCCCGGTTCTGGAAAGCGCGGTCGTCAACGCCAAGGCCGGGTGCCTGTATCCAAATAACGCCCGAATGCTGGCGGAAGCGCGATCCAAGGGGTTTTCAAACGCATTGGTGACCGACGCCATGGGCAACGTGGCAGAAACCGCAACGGCCAACATCTTCATGGCCAAGGATGGAGAGGTGTTTACTCCGGCACCGAACGGCACCTTCCTTGCAGGCATCACCCGTGCGCGGCACATCGACAATCTGCGGCGCGACGGTGTGACGGTTCACGAAACTGTTCTGACCTTCGACGATTTTCACGACGCGGACGAAGTGTTCATGTCCGGCAACATGAACAAGGTCACGCCCGTGACCGCACTGGACGACACGCAATATCAGATTGGCCCTATCACGCGCCGCACGCGCGCGCTCTACTGGGACTGGGCGGCCAGCAACCAATAAGCGAAGGCCCGTCGCGGCCCGAGTTGCCAGACACCGAATGCTCGGGCATGATCCCGAAAACCGAAGAGGACATTCATGCGCAAGTTCCTTGTAGTTCTTGACGATAGCCGCGAGTGCCTGAACGCCATGCGTTTCGCCGCAATGCGTGCTGCGCATACGGGCGGGGGGGTGACCATCCTCTCGGTCATTCCTCCGGACGAGTTCAACCACTGGATCGGCGTGGCCGAAGTGATGCGGGAAGAAGCCCGCGAGCGTATCCATGCGCATTTCGAGGTATTTGCCAAATGGATGCGCGACAAGCAGGGGATCGAGCCGGAACTGGCGATCCGCGAGGGTGAACCCGTTCCGCAGATCATTGAGCATGTCCGCTCGGATCCCGAGATCGGCGTCCTTGTTCTGGGTGCGGGTACCGACAAGAAGGGCCCGGGTCCACTGGTCACTCAGTTGACGCGGAATTCCGGCAGCTTGCCGATTCCGATCACCATCGTTCCGGGCGACCTGAGCAAGGAGAAGCTCGAAGAGATCACCTGATGCCCGCCACCCTGCACTTCTGGTTCGATTTCGCCTCGACCTATTCCTACCTCAGCGCCATGCGGGTCGAACAGGACGCAGCAGCCTGTGGCGTGCAGGTGGACTGGCAGCCATTCCTTCTGGGTCCCATTTTTGCCGAACAGGGGTGGAAAACCTCACCGTTCAACATCTATCCGGCCAAGGGGCGGTACATGTGGCGCGACATGGAACGGCTGTGCCGGCAGCGTGACCTGCCCTTGACCCGACCTGCCGAGTTTCCGCAAAACAGCCTGAAGGCCGCACGCCTTGCGCTCGCCATCCCTCAACGTGAAGCGCGCGCTGCATTCTCCCGCGCCGTTTTTGCCGCGCAGTTTGGCCAAGGCCTGAACATTTCGGTAGAGCCAGTCCTGCGCAGCGCCCTGTCCGCCGCCGGCCTCCCCGAGGACATGATCGACCGAACCGCAGACTCTGACATCAAGAGTGCTCTGTTTGACCAGGTTGCCCGCGCCAAATCGCTGGGGATCTTCGGCGCCCCCAGTTTTGTCGTGGATGAGGAGCTTTACTGGGGCGATGACCGACTGGACATGGCCATCCGACAGGCTGCAGCGATTTAGAACCGTTCCAAATCTTGACTTCCCGGCCGCTGACGCGCATATCAGAGCCAACTGATACGGAGCGCGCCATGTTCATCCAGACCGAATCCACACCCAACCCGGCCACGCTGAAATTCCTGCCCGGTCAGACCGTGCTCGAGGCCGGTACAGCGGATTTCCCGACCGCCGAAGCCGCGCAGAACTCGCCGCTGGCGCAGCGCATCTTTGCGGTCAGCGGTGTGACCGGAGTTTTCTTCGGCAATGATTTCGTAACCGTCACCAAAGACGACGGCGTGCAGTGGGACCACATCAAACCTGCCATCCTGGGCGCCGTGATGGAGCACTACCAGTCCGGCCAGCCGGTGATGGGGGCCGGGGTGGAAACCGCGTCCGGCCATGCTGAACATTCGGGTGAGGACTCGGAAATCGTCAACCAGATCAAGGAATTGCTGGACAGCCGCGTGCGCCCCGCCGTGGCGCAGGACGGCGGCGACATCACCTTCCACGGCTTTGACCGCGGCGTCGTCTACCTGCATATGCAAGGGGCCTGCGCAGGCTGCCCGTCCTCGACGCTGACCCTGAAGATGGGAATCGAGAACCTGCTGCGTCATTACATCCCCGAGGTGACCGAGGTTCGCCCTGTTGCCGTCTGATCAAACAATTCTGGCATTTGACACATCGGCCGCGCATTGCGCGGCCGCTTTGCTGCGCGGGCCAGACATCGTCTTGAGCCGCGCCGAAACCATGACCCGAGGCCAGGCAGAACGCCTGATGCCGCTGCTTCAGGACATCCTGGCAGAAGGCGGGGTTTCTTGGGCGGATATCGACGCGATCGGTGTCGGGACGGGTCCGGGCAATTTCACTGGAATTCGCATCTCGGTCTCTGCCGCCCGGGGGCTGGCGCTTGGATTGAACAAACCGGCAATCGGCGTTTCGGGCCTTGAAGCCCTTGCGGCTTTGGCACCTGAAGGGCGGACCCCAGCCATTCCAGCCCCCCGGGAACATGTTTACCTGCAAGCGCCCGACGGGACGCCGCAGCTGATGACGCAGGAACAGGCAGAATCACTTGGCGCCCTGTTTTTGTGCGACGATGCGAATGCAGTCGTCCGGGCCATCGCCCGGATTGCATCCGAACGTGTTGACCTTGTGTCAGGTCCCCCGGCCCCACTGTACGTTCGTGCCGCAGACGCCGCCCCGTCGCGCGATACGCCGCCGCCATTGCTGGACCCATGACCCCACAGGAAATGGCCGAGACCCACGGCGCGGCTTTCACCCAGTCCCGCCCCTGGACTAATGATGAATTCGCTGATCTGCTTGCCAGCCGCTTCACCCATGTCGTTGGAAACAAAACAGCATTTGCCCTGATCCAGGTCATCGGCGACGAGGCCGAGCTGCTGACCATCGCGACGCATCCCGATCATCAGCGGCAGGGTCTGGGCCGCGCCTGCATGCAGGCTTGGCATGACAAGGCTCACGATCTGGGTGCGCGCCGGGCGTTTCTTGAGGTGGCATCGGACAACGCGGCCGCCATTGCACTCTACCAAAGTTGCGGCTATGCGCGCTGCGGTCTTCGGCCGGGATATTACCGGCGCGGCAAGGCTGACAAAGTAGATGCAATCTTGATGGAGCGCGCGCTACCCTGACGAAAGCCGGGCATTTCTGAGACCAAATGGTCAAAAAGCGGTTGACCATGGCTGTTTCAGACGGCCTTAATTGCCGCTATCACAGCAGTTCTGCTCGCTCTGAGCGGGGCTGGGCAAAAGCCCCTGCCCCGAAGCCAAAAAAAACAACGGGAGTATATGATGACCCTGATGAAATCCTTGATGGGCGCGGCCGCCGCGTTTGCACTGACCGCAGGTGCGGCGCTGGCCGAACCGGCGATCATCTTCGATCTGGGCGGCAAGTTCGACAAATCGTTCAACGAAGCAGCCCATAACGGCGCCAAGCGCTGGGCCGACCAGACCGGCAAATCCTATCGCGAAATCGAGCTGCAGTCGGAAGCGCAGCGCGAACAAGCCCTGCGTCGCTTCGCTGAAGCCGGTGCAAACCCGATCATCACCATGGGCTTTGCCATGGCTGATCCGCTGGCCGCCGTCGCACCTGACTATCCCGACACCAAGTTCGTTGCCGTCGACGTCAGCTGGCTGGACGCGCCTAACATCCGCCAGGTCTCGTTCGCCGAGCATGAAGGTTCGTACCTGGTCGGCATGATGGCCGCGATGGCATCCAAGTCGGGTACGGTCGGATTCATCGGTGGCATGGACATTCCGCTGATCCGGCACTTTGGCTGCGGCTACGCCCAGGGCGCGAAGGCCGTGAACCCTGACATCAACGTCGTAGCCAACATGACCGGCACCACCCCGGCCGCTTGGAACGACCCGGTGAAGGGTTCGGAGCTGACCAAAGCTCAGATCAGCCAAGGCGCTGACGTGATCTACGCTGCCGCAGGCGGTACCGGCGTCGGTGTTCTGCAGACCGCGGCCGACGAAGGCATCCTGTCGATCGGCGTGGACAGCAACCAGAACCACCTGCACCCGGGCAAGGTTCTGACCTCGATGCTCAAGCGCGTGGACGTGGCCGTTTATGACGCCATGAAAGCAGGCGAAGATGTCGAAACCGGCAAGTTCACCATGGGTCTGGCACAGGACGGTGTCGGCGTTGCCATGGATGAAAACAACGCCTCGCTGGTGAGCGACGAGATGAAGGCCGCCGTCGAAAAGGCACGCCGCGACATCATCGACGGCAATGTCACCGTCGTCAGCTACTACGAGAACGACAGCTGCCCGGCACTGCAGTTCTGATATCGCGCGGGGCGGGGGAAACCTCCCGTCCCGCATCCACTCATGCCGCTGTTTCGCCACGACCGAATGATCGCGAAATCAGCGCAGCTTCTACGGCAATCGAGGACAAGACATGACAGTCCCCGCCATCGAGCTCAAAGGGATTTCCAAAGCCTTTGGGCCAGTTCAAGCGAACAAGGACATCTCGATCAGCGTCGCCCCCGGCACGATCCACGGGATCATCGGTGAAAACGGTGCGGGCAAATCCACGCTGATGAGCATTCTGTACGGCTTCTACAAGGCCGACAAAGGTGAAATCTGGATCAACGGCAAAAAGACCGACATCCCCGACAGCCAGGCCGCGATCGCCGCGGGTATCGGCATGGTCTTTCAGCATTTCAAGCTGGTCGAGAATTTCACCGTTCTGGAAAACATCGTTCTGGGCGCCGAAGATGGCGGGCTGCTGGCCCCCTCGCTGGCCAAGGCTCGGAAAGAGCTGAAAGAGCTCGAGGAAGAATACGAGCTGTTCGTGGACCCCGACAAGCGCATCGACGAGATCGGCGTGGGCATGCAGCAGCGGGTCGAAATCCTCAAGGCGCTGTACCGGAAGGCGGAAATCCTGATTCTGGACGAACCCACCGGGGTGCTGACCCCGGCCGAGGCCGACCAGCTGTTCCGCATCCTCGACCGGCTGCGCGCCGAGGGCAAGACCATCATCCTGATCACCCACAAGCTGCGCGAGATCATGGAAGCCACCGACACCGTGTCGGTGATGCGCCGCGGCCAGATGACTGCCACGGTCAAGACCGCCGAGACCAACCCCGAGGAGTTGGCCGAGCTGATGGTCGGGCGCAAGGTTCTGCTGCGCGTCGACAAGGTGCCGGCCAAACCCGGCAAGCCCATTTTGGAAATCGAGAACCTGCGGGTGACGGATTCGGCGGGCGTCGAGCGCGTCAAAGGTATCGACCTGACCGTCCGCGCGGGCGAGATCGTGGGCATCGCGGGCGTCGCCGGCAACGGGCAGTCCGAGCTGCTCGAAGTATTGGGCGGCATGCGCCCGGGATCAGGCGTGATCAAACTTAATGGTACGCCTCTGGCACTCAGCGGACCCGAGGCCGACGGTCAGGCGCGGCGCGCCCAAGGCATCGCCCATGTGCCCGAGGACCGGCAACGCGAAGGTCTGATCATGGACTTCCACGCCTGGGAAAACGTGGCCTTCGGCTATCACCGAGACCCCGCCTATCAGCGCGGGATTTTCATGAACAACGCCGCCCTGCGCGCCGACACAGAACGCAAGATCGAGAAATTCGACGTGCGTCCGCCGAATGGCTGGCTGTCGGCCAAGAATTTCTCGGGCGGGAACCAGCAGAAGATCGTCGTGGCGCGCGAAATCGAGCGGAACCCCGAATTGCTGTTGGTTGGCCAGCCGACCCGCGGCGTGGACATCGGCGCGATCGAATTCATTCACAAGCAGATCGTCGCCCTGCGCGATCAGGGCAAGGCGATCCTGCTGGTCTCGGTCGAGTTGGAAGAGATCTTCTCTCTATCCGACCGGATTGCAGTGATGTTCGACGGACATATCATGGGCGAGCGTCTGCCCCATGAAACGGATGAAAAAGAACTGGGCCTGTTGATGGCCGGTGTTGCGGGGGAGGCCGCGTAACATGGATAAGATGCCCAAATGGGCCGACGTCATTCTGATCCCGCTCATCAGTCTGATCCTGGCCGCAATCCTGTCGACACTGGTCATTCTGGCGATTGGCGAAAACCCGGTCGAGGCGGTGAACCTGATGGTCACCGGCGCGCTGGGGTCGACCTATGGCTGGGGCTACACCCTGTATTATGCCACCAACTTCATGTTCACAGGTCTGGCGGTTGCGGTGGCCTTTCACGCGCGTTTGTTCAACATCGGCGGCGAAGGCCAGGCCATGTTGGGCGGACTGGGCGTTGCCATGGTGTGCCTCTATGTGCCTTGGCCGCATTGGAGCATCGCTCTGCTGGCTGCGATGGCCGCCGGCATGCTGTTCGGCGCGGCCTGGGCTGCGATACCGGCCTATCTGCAGGCCAAGCGCGGCAGCCATATCGTGATCACCACGATCATGTTCAACTTCATCGCCGCGGCGCTGCTGAACTACATGCTGGTCAACGTAATGCGACCGGCCGGCTCGCAAGACCCGGCCACCGCCCGCTTTGCCGAGGCGGTACATCTGCCCACCCTGCACGAGATGCTGGCCCCGATCGGGATCACCTTCTCCAAGGCGGCTCCGGCCAACATCTCGCTGATCATCGCGGTCATCGCCTGCATCGTCGTCTGGGCGCTGATCTGGCGCACCCGCCTGGGCTATGAAATCCGGGCCTATGGGCATTCGGAAACCGGTGCGGTCTATGCCGGTATCTCGCCTGTGCGTATCACCATCGTGGCGATGCTGATCTCGGGCGCTTTGGCGGGCCTGATGGCTATCAACAACGTCATGGGTGAGGCCGAGCGGCTGGTTCTTAACTCGACCGAGGGCGCGGGTTTTATCGGCATCGCGGTGGCCCTGATGGGCCGCTCGCACCCGTTCGGCGTGTTCCTGGCGGCCATCCTGTTTGGTTTCCTCTATCAGGGGGGCGCGGAACTGGCCCTGTGGACGTCGATTCCGCGCGAGCTGATCGTGGTGATCCAGGCGCTGGTAATCCTGTTCACCGGAGCGCTGGACAACATGGTGCGCATGCCGCTTGAAAAGCTGTTCCTGGCTCTGCGGAAGGAGGCGAACTGATGGAGTTGTTCCTGACGATCGTCCAGGTTCTGGACTCGACCATTCGCCTGGCCACGCCGCTGCTTCTGGCCTGTCTGGCCGGCTTGTATTCGGAACGCGCTGGCATTTTCGACATCGGCCTGGAAGGCAAGATGCTGATGGCCGCATTCTTCTCGGCCGCCGTTGCCGCCGTCACCGGGTCGGTATGGCTGGGCCTGCTGGCCGGCATCGCATCGTCCTTGGTGCTGTCTGGCTTACACGGGCTTGCCTCAATCACGTTCCGGGGCAACCAGCTGATTTCCGGTGTCGCCATCAACTTCCTGGCTGCCGGCTTGACCGTGCTGGTGGCCCAGGACTGGTTCCAGCAAGGCGGCCGCACTCCGTCGTTGTTCGGGGGTGGCCGGTTCGAACCGATCAACTTCCCCTTCGCAGAAGCTTTGAGCGGTGTGCCGATCATCGGTCCCATCTACGCCGAACTGCTCTCAGGCCACTCGATTCTTGTCTACGTGGCGTTCCTGATGGTGCCCGCCACCTGGTGGGTGCTGTTCCGCACCCGCTTTGGCCTGCGCCTGCGCGCCGTGGGTGAAAACCCGGCGGCAGTGGACACCGCGGGCGTCTCGGTGGTGGGGCTTCGCTACGCAGCCGTCGCCATCTGTGGCGTGCTGTGTGGCATCGCCGGGGCCTATTTGGCTACTGCGTTGCAGGCAGGGTTCGTCAAAGACATGACGGCCGGCCGGGGCTTCATCGCACTGGCCGCACTGATCTTTGCCAAGTGGCGGCCATGGCACGCCATGTGGGCGTGTTTACTGTTCGGGCTGCTGCAGGCTGTTGCTCTGCGGTTCCAGAATATCGACCTGGGCGGCATCATTATCCCCGTTCAAGTCATGGACGCGCTGCCCTATATCCTGACCGTGGTGATCCTGGCAGGTTTCGTCGGCAAAGCGGTCCCGCCAAGGGCCGGTGGCGAGCCTTATGTGAAAGAGCGTTGATAAGGCCAGTTCAGGACTGCTTTTCAGTCCTGTTTGCTGCAAAGCGGCATGCAGAGTTGATTTTGCATGCCGCAAGCGCTCTAAGAGGGTATGCACGTCTACCTTCCCATAGCCGAAGTATCCGTTAGCCCGTTTGTCCTGCTGGCGATTGGTGTTTCCGTGGGCGTTCTGTCCGGCATGTTCGGAGTGGGAGGCGGCTTTCTGATCACGCCACTGCTGTTCCTGATCGGTATTCCGCCGGCGGTCGCCGTGGCAACATCGGCCAACCAGGTGGTGGCATCCTCGTTTTCGGGGCTGATGGCACATCTCAAGCGCAGGACCGTAGACCTGAAGATGGGATCGGTTCTGCTGGGCGGCGGCCTGCTGGGCGCGACGCTGGGAATGCTCGTCTTCAACTATCTCAAGCATTTGGGGCAGGTCGATCTGGCGGTCCAGCTGTGTTACGTCGTGTTTCTAGGCCTCATCGGCACCTTGATGTTCATTGAGAGCCTGCGTGCAATTCGCCGGTCACGGGCAGCGGGCGGCACCGCACCGACCGCACGCCGCCAACGCACCTGGGTTCATGCACTGCCGTTCAAAATGCGGTTCCGCGAGTCAAACCTGTACATCTCGGTCATTCCACCCATCCTGGTCGGCTTTGGCGTCGGAATCCTGTCGGCCATCATGGGCGTTGGCGGCGGGTTCATCATGGTTCCGGCAATGATCTATATCCTGGGAATGCCGACAAAGGTGGTGATCGGAACCTCGCTGTTTCAGATCATTTTCGTGGCCGGGTTTACGACGATGATCCACGCTTCGACCAACTTCAGCGTGGACATCGTGCTGGCCTTGTTCCTGTTGATCGGAGGTGTCGTTGGGGCCCAGTTCGGCAGCATGGTCGGCGCCCGGCTGAAGGCTGAGCAGCTGCGGGTTTTGCTGGCGGTACTGGTCATGATCGTGGCCGGAAAAGTCGGGCTGGAACTGATCGTGGCTCCGTCAGAATTCTATTCGCTTTCTGAATTGGCGGGGGTTTGATCGTGACCAGTTTATCCTTCGAAACCGCCATGTACCCACCAGTCCGTTTCTTCGCCCAACGCAACGCGCCCGCCTTTGATCGTTTTTACCAGTCCACCGCAGTACGGATCGGCTAGACCACATGCATATCTACCTGCCTATCGCCGAAGTTTCCGTAAACGCCTTTCTGCTGCTTGGCCTCGGCGGCATGGTGGGAATCCTGTCCGGCATGTTCGGTGTCGGTGGCGGCTTTTTGATGACCCCGCTGCTGTTCTTTATCGGCATCCCACCCGCCGTTGCCGTGGCAACCGAGGCGAACCAGATCGTTGCCTCGTCATTCTCGGGAGTGCTCGCGCATTTCCGAAGAAAGACGGTCGACCTTAAGATGGGCACGGTCCTTCTTGTGGGTGGTCTGATCGGCGCCGCCGTGGGCGTTGTCTTCTTCAACTATCTCAAAAGCCTGGGTCAGGTCGATCTGCTGGTCAAGCTCTGCTATGTCGTCTTTCTGGGCGTCATTGGCGGGCTGATGTTCTTTGAAAGCCTCAATGCGCTGCGCAGGTCCCGCAAGGCCGGTGGGGTCCCTGTCAAACGGCGCCAGAGGGGGTGGATCCACGCCCTGCCGTTCAAGATGCGGTTCCGGACCTCGGGGCTGTATATCTCGGTCATTCCGCCGGTGCTTGTCGGGCTGTTCGTCGGCGTGTTGTCGGCGATCATGGGTGTGGGCGGCGGATTCATCATGGTGCCCGCCATGATCTATCTGCTGGGAATGCCAACCAAAGTGGTCGTGGGGACATCCCTTTTCCAGATTATTTTCGTCACGGGCTTCACCACCATGCTGCACGCCACGACCAACTTTACGGTCGATATCGTGCTGGCCGTCCTGCTGTTGGTTGGCGGGGTGATCGGAGCTCAGATCGGAACCGTGCTGGGGGCACGCATCCCGGCCGAGCAGCTGCGCGTTCTGCTGGCGGCTCTTGTCTTGGCGGTTTGCGGAAAGCTGGCCCTGGATCTGTTGTTGCAACCGGCCGAGCTGTACTCGCTTGGCACCGATGGGGGGCATTGACGTGTTGCGCTGGTTCATCGCCCTTGTGTTCCTGACTCTCCCCGTCCATGCCGCGGATGAGCAGGTCGTTCTTGGCCTCAGCCAGGATCGCGTGGCCATCACCGCCGATTTCGACGGATCCGAGATTCTGATCTTTGGCGCCGTCAAGCGCGAAGCGCCGATCCCGCCCGGCCCTCCGCTGGAGGTGATCGTGGCAGTCGCAGGCCCGTCCGAGCCGGTCATGGTGCGGCGCAAGGAAAAGAAATTCGGCATCTGGGTGAATACCGACAGCGTTCTGGTCGATTCCGCACCCAGCTTCTACGCAGTCGCCACAAGCGCACCGTTCACGGACATCATCACCGACACCGAAGATCTGCGCTATCGCATCTCGATCCGGCGCGCGATCCGGTCCGTCGGGGCAGCCATGCATATTCGGGAGGCTCAGGATTTCGCCCGGGCTGTCGTCAGGATCCGCGAGGATGAGGGCCTGTACTCGATCCGGGAGAACACGGTTGCCGTGGATGAGCAAACGCTATTCCGCACCTCCATCAAGATGCCGGCCGACTTGACCGAAGGCGACTACCTGACCCGCATCTTCCTGATGCGGAACGGCGAAGTCATTTCGCAGTTCGAGACGGTTATCGACGTTCGGAAAGTCGGACTCGAGCGGTTTCTCTACAACATGTCGCGTCAACAGCCGGTCTGGTACGGGTTGATGTCCCTCGTCATTGCCATCGCCGCAGGCTGGGGCGCTTCGACGGCTTTCCGACTGTTGCGCGAAAGCTGACCGCTACCCGCGCCCGATATACGGCATCGTCGTTGCCATCACGGTCATGAACTGAACGTTGGCTTCGGGCGGCAGGCTGGCCATGTGCAGGACCGAGCGCGCGGCGTCTTCGACCTCCATCGTCGGATCAGGCTCTCGCCCTTCAGCAACCGCCGTATCGACCAGGTTCTGCACCATCTGGGTTCTTGCATTTCCGATGTCGATCTGCCCACAGGCGATCCCATGAGCGCGGCCGTCAAGCGACAGGCTTCGTGTCAGCCCGGTAATCGCGTGTTTTGTGGCGGTGTAGTGAACCGAATTCGGGCGCGGTACATGCGCCGCGATCGAGCCGTTGTTGATGATGCGGCCCCCCTGGGGTACCTGCCTGCGCATCAAGCCAAAGGCCGCGCGAGCACACAGAAACATCCCGTTCAGGTTCACGTTGACGCTCTGATACCAGTCGTCCAGCGCGATCTCGTCGATCGTCCCGGCAGGGGCAAAGATCCCCGCGTTGTTGAACAGAACGTCCAATCGCCCGGCTTTTGCCTGAAATCCATCGAAGGCCGCTGACACCGCTTGGGGGTCCGTCACGTCGGCCGCCAGTGGAATGGCGTTTTCGCGCGTCGCGGCCATCTGGCTCAGCTTGTCCGCACTGCGTGCCAATAGGCCGACCTTCCAGCCCTGATCCAGAAACAGCTCGGCCGTCGCTCGCCCGATGCCCGAACTGGCCCCGGTCACGATGATCGTCTTCACGTCTCCTCCGCCTCCAGCGTAAGTTTTGCAGCCGGGACCGCGCGCAGATCGTCGACCCGCAACGGGTGGCTTGGTTTGGACAGCCTGTTGCGCACCACCCAGATCAGCCGCTCTTGCGCGCGGGTGATGGCCACATAGGCCAGCCGTTTCCACAGGGGTTGCCCGGCCTCGGTCCGGCCCATGCGGGCGGCGGCGTAAAGGTCAGGTGCAAAGACCTGCACCGTGTCCCATTGCGAGCCTTGCGCCTTGTGAATCGTCACGGCGGCCCCATGCAGAAACGTGGCCCCCATGCGCGCGGCAAAGGGGATGAAGGGCTCTTCCTCGTCCGGTTTTTCGATCTGCACGATCGACGCGGCGCTGACCTGCGGGTCCTCGGCCCCCATGACATGCAGCCGCGAGAACCCAGGCTTGCGCCCCGGCCCCAGATAGATCACCTGCGCGCCCTTGATCAGCCCGCGCGCCTCGAGGTCGAGCCGTTTCTTGCGGTGCTTCAGCGGCAGCTCGATCCCGTCGCAGATCAACGGTTCGCCTTCCAACAGCTCGGTCTCGGGGGCGCCATGCACCTGACGGAAGGCCTGGATCAGCCGGATACGCGTCGCGTTCCGCCAGACCAGAACCGGGCTGCGGGCCATCAGGTCGACCTCGACCCGCTGGCCCCAGACCACACGGTCATCCGTGCGGGCGGTCTGCTCGACAAGACGTTCAAAATCCTCGAACCCCATGGCAGGATCGGCCAGCGCATGGGCCAGGTCCAGAATGGGGTTGTCGGCCTCTTGCCGGTGCACCCGGTGCAGGATCAGCTTGCGCGGTTCGGGCAAAGCATCGAACACCATCGACCCGGACTGATTCACCGGTGCCAACTGTGCCGGATCGCCGAACAGCAACAAGGTAGGAAAAATTTCTTTGAGATCCTCGAACTGGCGGTCGTCCAGCATCGAGGCCTCATCGACGAACCCGATATCCAGCGGCTCGTCGCGCCGTTTCCAGCCGGTGATGAAATCCGATCCGCGCAGGCCAGCGGCGGCCAAGGCACCGGGGATGGATTTGTTGTTGGCGTAAAACGCGGCCGCGCGGTCCAGCGCCTCGTCGGTCAGGCCTTCGATCTCGGGGCGGTCGTCGTTGCCCGCCAGCCACTCGGCGATCCGTTCGTATTCCGGATCATAGACCGGCGTGTACAGAATGCGGTGAATGGTGGTGGCCGGAACACCGCGCAACCGCAACACGCTGGCGGCCTTGTTGGTCGGGGCCAAAATGGCAAGGCTGCGCTTGTCCTTCGATTTGCGACTTTCATAGTCGCCCGAGACGATCTGAACTCCGGTCTCGGCCAGCGCCTTGAAGAGTTCGGCCAACAGCAGGGTCTTGCCCGATCCGGCCTTGCCGATCACCGCCATGATCCCCGATTCGCCCTGGCCGGGCAGTTTGAGCAGCGCATCATCTTCCAGGTCCACGCCTGCGGTTTTCAGCATCTGGGCTATGCTGTCGAACGCGGCGGCCTGATCTTCGGAAAAAGTAACCTTGGGCAGAGACATGGCGCGACCCTACAGGGCCGCGCCAACCTGCGCCAGATGCGGAATTCAACGTCAGGCAGACAGTGCGAACCGATGCCGCGCGGCGGACCCGAACGCTGTCTTGAACCACAATCGCGACAGCTCGCGCGGGATGCCCGCCCGCTCGGCCACGCGGTTGCAATCGTCAGCGGAATAGGGCCAAAGACCGACCGAAATCTGGTCACGGCCCGCCCCCTCCGAGCCCAAGACCACCGGCGAGGAACCGATTAGCCGATAGATACGGATCATCCTTGCATCAAAGACCCCGGCGATGTGGGTCAGACCGAAGCCTTCCATGATCTCCCCCCCGCTCAGCATGATTGCCCCGGCCGTGTGTGGATGAGCGGTGCGGGACAGGCAGAACCGCGTCACTTCCCAGATCAGCGGGCTGCGGATTGGGCTGCCGCCGGTCAGATGCCCGAACACCTCATTTACCATGACAGGGCCAGTCGTGGGCAATACCCGCATCGATCCGCCGTGACTGCCGTCTGGCTCTTCCCAGATGACATACAGCGGGTTCAGATCATCATACTGATCCCGTTCCTCTCCTTTGGAATTGACATGAACATCCCATCCGAGGCGGGTTTTGAATTGATCGGCGCGGTCGCGAAACATCCCCTCGGCCAATTTTGGAAATTTATGAAGCTCGTCAGCGTAAACATAACGCAGCATGACTTTCCCCTTGTCGTCCAGTGCTGGAACGAAGGGGGTACAAAGTCGTGGTTAATTTACCGTGTGGCCCTCGCGCGGGCCTTAAACCACTATTAATCCTCTGCTGAGGGCAGTGGCGATGGCATGGGTTGTATTCAGAGCACCCAGCTTGGACCGGGCGCTTTCGATATAGACACGCAATGTGTGCTCGGAAATAGACAGGGAGTGCGCGACCTGCGCCCGGCTGTAGCCCAAGGCCAGTAGCGTCATCGCGTCGATCTCGCGCGGAGAGAGACCGCGCGCGGATTCAGGTCTGCGGTCCTGCTCGAAATCCAAAGCTTTGCGGTTGAAGTAGTGGGCGAGCAGTATCAACTCGCGGCTGTAGGTCAAGATGAAGGCACCCCAAGCCTCGTCGCTGCAACTGTGGTTGACCGTAAAAAGCGCGAACTGGCCATTCGGCCCACGAATTGGGATCGAATAGCCCTGATTGCCGACACCATGATCCAAAGCATCCTGCAGAAAGGCTTTTGCGACCTTGCCGGACCAGTTCAGAGATTTCCAATTGACCGGATGAAACCGCTGGAAGCAGCCCAGGATTACGGGATCTATTCGGTGATAGTTGCGTTCACGGTATCGGTCGGCCCAAGCATCCGGATAGGTGGTGTAGCCATATTGATCGCCGGCGCCATCGACCCAGTGATAGACGATGTGATCGACCTTCAGTTTGTCCCTGATGCGGACAGCAACCGCACCCAGCTCGTCAAGCGTGCTGGTGTTTTCCAAATCCTCCAGGACCTGGCTCAAATCGAACTGTGTTCCCATTCGACGGCGCTTTTGCCTCATCGTTCAGGGACGCAATTTCGGCCGCGGCGATCAGCCTGGTGTCGTCAAGCTGCTCGGCCAGCGCGGTCAACCCATTCGCAACGGCGAAGGCGTTGAGGTCCGACAATACGTCCAGTATCCACTCATTTCGCGCCATCATGGTCTCTCCGAAACAGTTAACGAAGGGTTAACACAACCATAACATGTACGCTGTTTTCTTGCCTATTCACTGCTTTCTACTCCCCAAAAACAGCGGGTCCCGAATTTGCATGGCATTGAAAAACAATATCCCATCTTCTGAACGCAAAACGCCCGCGAACCGTCTGAACGATTCGCGGGCGCTTGCTTTCAAAGCGCGGTGATCAACCGCGGGCGTCCAGAACCTCTTCCAAGGTCCGCATGCCCGTACGCGGGGCCTGAACCAAGACAGACATGTTGCCCGGCTTGTGCTCGTTCCGCATCATTTTCATGTGCGCCTCGGGCAGTTCTTTCCAAGTGAACACTTCGGACATGCAGGGATCGAGACGCCGCTCCAGCATCAGCCGGTTTGCAGCGGACGCCTGCTTGAGATGCGCGAAATGCGAACCCTGCAGACGCTTCTGGTGCATCCACATGTACCGAACATCAAAGGTCAGGTTGTAGCCGGTGGTCCCGGCGCAGATCACGACCATGCCGCCTTTTTTGACGACAAAGGTCGAGACCGGGAAGGTGCTCTCGCCGGGGTGTTCGAACACCATGTCGACGTTCACGCCCTTGCCCGTGATGTCCCAGATCGCCTTACCGAACTTGCGGGCTTCCTTGAACCACTCGGCATATTCAGGCGTGTTGACCGTGGGCAACTGGCCCCAGCAGTTGAAGTCCTTGCGGTTGATGACGCCCTTGGCGCCCAACCCCATGACGAAGTCGCGCTTGCTTTCGTCCGAGATCACGCCGATCGCGTTGGCTCCGGCTGTATTGATCAGCTGGATCGCATAGGAGCCCAGCCCCCCCGACGCGCCCCAGACCAGAACGTTCTGGCCCGGCTTCAGATCATGCGGCTCGTGTCCGAACAGCATCCGATAGGCAGTGGCCAGCGTAAGCGTATAGCAGGCACTTTCTTCCCAGGTCAGGTGCTTGGGGCGCGGCATCAGCTGTTGCGCCTGCACGTTGGTGAATTGCGCAAATGACCCATCGGGCGTTTCATAGCCCCAGATGCGCTGGCTGGCCGAATACATCGGATCGCCGCCGTTGCACTCTTCATCGTCGCCGTCGTCCTGGTTGCAGTGGATCACGACCTCGTCGCCGACCTTCCAGCGTTTCACCTTGTCGCCCACCGCCCAGACGATGCCCGACGCATCCGAGCCCGCGATGTGATACGGGGCCTTGTGGCCATCAAAGGGGCTGATCGGTTTGCCGAGCGAGGCCCAAACACCGTTGTAGTTGACGCCCGCCGCCATCACCAGAACCAGCACTTCGTGGCTGTCCAGCTTGGGCACATCGACCACCTCCAACTGCATCGCAGTGTCGGGCTCGCCGTGGCGCTCTCTACGGATGGCCCACGCATACATCTGTTTGGGCACATATCCCATCGGAGGGATTTCACCCATCTCATAGAGGTCTTTTTCCGGTGCCTCGTAGGACGCGATGCCGCCGTCGGTGTCCAAAGCCATTGTGGCCTCCTCTGTCAAACGTGTTCGCCGCGACGCAGAATCGCGCGCTTCATAGGCTGGAATATTGGCCTATGAGTAATTTTGCAACCCATTTCGGACCATTATTGAAATTTTATGACCCAGCGGCCGCAGAAATTTCTTTTGCACTCGCAGAACCATCCGGGCCTTCGCTGATGGGCGCTGAGGCCGCATAATACTTCATCAGATCCAGCCGCTCGACCGATGGCGACAGCATACCGTTGTTTCTGCTCAGTATTCGCCGTTCGACCAGTTGTTCGATCGCAGGCGGGATGGCTTTCAGATCTTCGTCCGTAGCGCCCTCCCGCCGCATCAGTTCGTCGATGCGTGACTGAACGTCAGACTCGGAGATGGTGCCGTTTTCGCGAACGAGCCAACACGCGACGGGCGCTGGAACCAAAGGAATCGCCTGGCCAATCCGGCGCATCAGTTCTCGGGCCAGATCCGTCATCAAGTCCGGGCCAGCTTGTTCGCGGAACTCCTGCAGCGAAATGGGCAGGCCGTACCGAACCGAGGCAAGACCGAACCGTTTGTAACGCCCGATGATGCGGCGCCATACCTGTTTCAGGCTCCACCTCGTGATCACGCCGATCCGCGCGCGGAACCGCCGTTCGCTGCCCAGGGCGGCGGCGGTCAGAATCGTATCCTCCAGCACCCGGTCATAGTTCAGCGCAACCGGCACGAACACCACATCCCGCCCATCGGGGCTGGTGCCGTCGATGATGTATTTCAGCAGTCCCAGTTTGGGTCGCCCCAAAGACCCGGTGAGGCTCAGACCGCCCTCGGGGAACATCGCCTGCGTCACACCGGCATTGGTGGCCAGGCGCACATAGCTGGCCAGAACCTGCCGGTAGAGCTCGCTGCCGGACTTGCGTCGGATGAAATAGGCCCCCATCGCGCGGATCAACCGGCTGAGCGGCCACACCCGTGCCCACTCGCCCACCGCATAGGACAGCGCCGACTGTTGCGCGGCCAAATAGGTCACCAGAACATAATCCATGTTGCTCCGGTGATTCATCACAAAGACCACGGTTGCTTTGGGATCGATCTCCTTCAATGCGGCCTCGTCCTCGTGGCTGAGGCGGACATTGTAGAACGCGTTGCTCAACCATCGAGCCACCCGAATGGCAAAGCTGAAATACATGAAGGCCGAAAACGACGGGACGATTTCCCGGGCGTAGCGCCGGGCCTGCTCGAACGCGACCGCTTCGGGGATGCCGTGCTCTTCGGCGTGGTGCTGAACAGCCTGACCAACCTGCGGGTCATAGATCAGGCGTTGGATCATGTCATGACGCTCGGCCAGTTTGAACGGCTGGATCGGCCGTTGCAGGCGCTGGTTCAACCGTTCAACAGCCCGTTCAAGCCGGCGGCGAAAGAACCAGCGCACCGACGGGAACAGGAAATGCGAGGCGAAGGTGACCGCGGCAAACACCACGATCAGAACAAACAGCCAAATCGGTAACTCAACGGTCTGCGTCATGCCCGCACAGTGCCATCAAACCGCCGCCGTCACAATCGGCAGCACGCCGTACATGCCGCAACGCAGCGAATTGACATGTGCTGAAAATTGCGCTTTAGAACCCATGAGAGAAATATTGTTACCCATCGACGCACGAGGCTCTGACCATGACGCAGACGCAGAAAGACCGCCCCTGGCTCATCCGAACCTATGCCGGTCATTCCACGGCCAAGGCCTCGAACGCGCTATACCGGTCCAACCTGGCCAAAGGGCAGACCGGCTTGTCGGTGGCTTTCGATCTGCCGACGCAGACCGGATACGACAGCGATCACACCCTTGCCCGCGGCGAGGTCGGCAAGGTCGGCGTGCCGGTCTGCCACCTGGGCGACATGCGGGTGCTGTTCGACCAGATCCCGCTGGAACAGATGAATACGTCGATGACCATCAACGCCACTGCCCCCTGGCTGCTGGCGCTGTATATCGCGGTGGCCGAGGAACAGGGGGCCGATGTGTCCAAGCTGCAGGGCACGGTGCAGAATGACCTGATCAAGGAATACCTGAGCCGCGGCACTTATGTCTGCCCGCCCAAACCCTCGCTCAAGATGATCGCGGATGTTGCCGAGTACTGTTATTCGAACGTACCGAAATGGAACCCGATGAACGTGTGTTCCTATCACCTGCAAGAGGCCGGCGCGACGCCCGAGCAGGAGCTCGCCTATGCGCTGGCCACCGCCATCGCGGTTTTGGACGAGCTGCGCCCCCGCGTTCCGGCCGAGGATTTTCCGGCGCTGTGCGGCCGCATCTCGTTCTTCGTGAATGCGGGCATCCGGTTTGTCACCGAAATGTGCAAAATGCGGGCTTTCGTCGATCTTTGGGATGAAATCCTGCAACAGCGCTATGGCGTGGAAAACCCCAAGTTCCGCCGATTCCGCTATGGTGTTCAGGTCAACTCTCTGGGCCTGACCGAGCAGCAGCCCGAGAACAACGTCTATCGCATCCTGATCGAGATGCTGGCCGTGACCCTGTCGAAAAAGGCGCGCGCCCGGGCGGTGCAACTGCCAGCGTGGAATGAGGCCTTGGGCCTGCCGCGCCCCTGGGACCAGCAATGGTCGATGCGGATGCAGCAGATCCTGGCTTATGAGACCGACCTGCTGGAATACGACGACCTGTTCGATGGCAACCCGGTGGTCGACGCCAAGGTCGAGGAACTGAAGCAGGGCGCCCGGGCCGAACTGGCCAATCTGGACTCGATGGGTGGTGCGGTTGCGGCGATCGACTACATGAAATCGCGGCTGGTGGATTCCAACGCCGAGCGTCTCAACCGGATCGAGCGCAATGAAACCATCGTCGTCGGCGTGAACCGCTGGACCGAGGGCGAACCCTCGCCCCTGCAGACCGAGGATGGCGGGATCATGGTCGTCGATCCGGCGGTCGAACAGGAACAGATCGCGCGCCTGAACGACTGGCGTGCCGCCCGCGACGAGGCCGCCGTGGCCGCGGCTCTGGCCAATCTGCGCGCCGCCGCGCAATCGGGCGCCAACATCATGGAGCCGTCGATCGCCGCGGCCAAGGCCGGTATCACCACCGGCGAGTGGGCCGAAGAGATGCGCCGCGTCTTTGGCACCTATCGCGGCCCGACGGGCGTTTCGGGCTCGGTCTCGAACAAGACCGAAGGCCTGGACGATCTGCGCGCGGCGGTGGATGCGGTCAGCGACCGCCTGGGGCGTCGTCTGAAATTCCTGGTCGGCAAGCCTGGGCTGGACGGCCATTCCAACGGCGCCGAACAGATCGCGTTCCGCGCCCGCGACTGCGGCATGGACATTACTTATGACGGCATCCGCCTAACCCCCGAGGAAATCGTGAAGTCGGCCATCGAGCAGCAAGCTCATGTGATCGGCCTGTCGATCCTGTCCGGTAGCCACCTGCCGTTGGTACAGGACGTCATGACCCGCCTGCGCGAAGCCGGCTTGGGTGACATTCCGGTTGTTGTCGGAGGCATCATCCCGGACGAAGACGCGGATCGTCTCAGATCAATGGGTGTTGCCAAGGTCTATACACCCAAGAATTTCGAGTTGAATGCCATAATGGGGGATATCGTTTTGCTGGCCGATCCAAAAACGCTGGCCGCGGAATAATCGCCGAGAATTAATTCTATTGCCCATTTCGTTTAAAGAATGGCCATTGATTGGGATTCTCCGTAACGTTGCTTGATGAGTAAAAAATGAATCAGGTGGGTACGGAGAACGACAATGGGCATAAATCTGGACAAGCTGTCGCGTAAGGAATTGCTTGAATTGCGCGATCAGGTCGACAAGGCGCTGGAAAACGCTGAGGCCAGAGAACGTCAGGAAGCATTGTTGGCCGCTGAAAAAGCAGCTGCCGCTTACGGGTTTTCCTTGTCCGACTTGGCGTCTCAGCCCACGCGGTCCGGCAAGGGATCGAAAGCCAAAGCGAAATATCGCAATCCGGCCGATCCGGCGCAAACCTGGACGGGGCGTGGGCGAAAACCGAAATGGGTCCACGAAGCGCTGAAAGCCGGGGCAGATATTTCCGATCTGGAAATCTGAACGGGAAAAGTATCAAAATGACAATTCACATTGGCGCCGAAAAAGGCGAAATCGCCGAGACCGTGCTTTTGCCGGGTGATCCGTATCGTGCGAAATGGGCCGCCGAAACTTTTCTGAACAATGTGCGGCAAATCAACGATGTCCGCGGGATGCTGGGTTTCACCGGCGAATGGAAAGGAAACCCGGTCACCATTCAGGGCAGCGGAATGGGAATGCCGTCGCTGTCCATTTACGTAAATGAACTGATCCGGGACTACGGTGCAAAAACCCTGATCCGCATCGGGTCTTGCGGCGGCATGCAGGAAAACGTGAAGGTCCGGGATGTTATCCTGGCCATGACGTCAACGACGCTCAGCACCCCGTCCCGGGGCATCATGAAAGAGCTCAACTTTGCGCCTTGTGCAGATTGGGGCCTGCTGCAGGCTGCCGCCAAAGCAGCCGAGGCCAAGGGCACGGCAACCCATATCGGCGGCATCTACTCGTCTGACGTTTTCTATGACGAACGCCCCGACCTGAACGAACAGATGGTGCGTCACGGAATCCTGGGTGTCGAAATGGAGGCAGCCGAGTTGTATATCCTGGCCGCGCGGCACAAATGCCAGGCCTTGGCGGTTCTGACCGTGTCCGATCACCTTCTGACCGGCGAGGCCCTGCCCTCGTCCGAGCGCCAGAGCAGCTTTGGTGACATGGTGGAAATTGCGCTGCAGGCCGCCTTCCCGAACGCCTGACACAAACCGGCCCGGGTCACCCCCGGGCCTCAGCGCCCATGCGTACGGTCATAGCCATTGGGCGCTGGACTTTGCCATCCGCTCAGCGTGCCTTCGGCAGGTGCGAAAACCTCGACCAACAGCGGGTGACAGGCGGCGGTATCCGACGAGTGCTCGGACGAGCAATCCCCACCCGGACAGGCGCTGAGGTCTCCCAGAAGGTCGATTTCCGCGAAGAACTCCAAGTAGTCACCCGGTCGAACCGGTGAAGCCTTCATGAAATACTGCCCCGTATCGCGGGTAAAGCCGGTGCACATGAATACGTTCAACACGTCGTGAACCAAACGCTCGGCTACCGGTATTTTCAGACCAGTATGGTCAGCCAGCGCCCGGGTCAGGTTGGAGTGACAGCAATGATGGTACTGAGTTCCCGACAGCAGGTTTCCAGTATAGGGATCGCAACGCGTTCCGATCACGTCATGCACCGACCCGCCGAATTGATCGATTCCATACCAGTCCAAGGTGTCCGCAACAATCGTGGCCAGCGGGCGCAGAAAGGGAAAGCTGGACCATAGCCGCTCGCCGGTCGTGACATGGGTGCCATGCAATGCACGCGTCTTGCCCGAATAGAAACGTTCGTTCAGATCGTGCAGGTTCCACAGGTTCAGGTCGCCGACCTGCGGGCCTTCGACCGAGGTGATCCGAAAGAAGTGTCCGGCCGGCGCCTCAAAGCAGCGTGCATCACGTGGCGGCACCAGAACTTCGGCTGTCTTTCGCGCGCTCTTTCGGGCGTCCAGCAGCAGGTCAAGGTCAACGCTGGGCAGGGTGTCATTTGGGTAGCAAATGACTGGAGCGATCCCGCGGCGGGCGGCGGCATCCGAAGGAGGATTTGGCATTCTGCATCTTTCCGCTGTTTTGCGCAGATTGACCCAGAATGACCTTTGGGAAAACCCCGTTTCCCTCAGGCAAAAAGGCTTATTTCCGTTCGCATCGCGTGGGCTGCGTCTCGGAGACGGAAACCGCTCCGCAATACGCACAACTCCACGTGCCGGCCTGCCTGTGCTGTCGCCACCGGCAGTCCCGGGTCAAAGAAGACGTGCGGGACCGCCAGACAAAATAGGCGAACACGCCGGCGCCGAGCAGAAGCAGAAGAACAGGCATTCCCCTGCTTCGCGCAATATGCGCCGGGACTCAAGACTTGGCTTGGTAAACTCAGGCCGCGTTGGCGTATTCAAACAGCTCAGGCTCTGCATCCTTTGCAGGCTTGACCGGCTCAGGCTCGTAGTAGGCCCAGGCTTGCTCAAGATATTCCAAGGCTTTGGCTGCGTCTGTTTTTTTGGATTCGTTCTTCATCGGAGTGATCCTGTTTCCAATCCGTCACTCCTCCCCGATACCGAACATAGTCTTGGCCGGGGCGGCCCACATCCAATGATTTCGCATGTGGGCCATGCACTTGCCGCAACGCGGCAAGCACGTTGGTCGTAATCGTTCAAACTGCGCGTTCGACCATCATCTTCTTGATCTCGGCAATCGCCTTGGCCGGGTTCAGACCCTTGGGGCAGGTCTTTGCGCAGTTCATGATCGTATGGCACCGATACAGCTTGAACGGATCCTCAAGCTGATCCAGACGCTCGCCGGTGGCCTCGTCGCGGCTGTCGATGATCCAGCGATAGGCGTGCAGCAGCGCGGCGGGGCCAAGGTACCGGTCGCCATTCCACCAATAGCTGGGGCACGAGGTCGAGCAGCTGGCGCACATGACGCATTCGTACAGACCATCCAGTTTTTTCCGGTCTTCGATCGACTGCTTCCATTCCTTTGCAGGGCGGTTGGTCTTGGTCTCCAGCCAGGGCATGATTGAAGCGTGCTGCGCATAGAAATGGGTCAGATCCGGGATCAGGTCCTTGACCACCGGCATGTGCGGCAGCGGGTAGATCTTCACGTCGCCCTTGATCTCGTCCATGCCGTAGATGCAGGCCAACGTGTTGATCCCGTCGATGTTCATCGCGCAGGAGCCGCAGATCCCCTCGCGGCACGACCGGCGGAACGTCAGGGTCGGGTCGACCTTGTTCTTGATGTAGATCAGCGCATCCAGAACCATCGGCCCGCAATCGTCCATGTCGACGAAATAGGTGTCGACCCGAGGATTCTGCCCGTCATCGGGATTCCAGCGGTAGATCTGGAACTTACGCACGTTGCTCGCGCCTTCCGGTTTCGGCCAGGTCTTGCCCGTCGTAATCCGGGAATTCGTAGGGAGGGTCAGTTGGACCATGAGACTACCTCTGTTTTGGCTGCGCGCTGAAGATTGTCTTTTGGAATGCCAGGCGCACCGATTTTCCAATCGGTAACACTGTCCAGCCCTTTGCGCAAAAGGCTGTCTTCTGGCCACATGCTGCCCAGCTTCACGTCGACAGCATGTTCAAATGCCATGTAGCTCGCCGTTGATGGAAGGCGCTGGAATTGATCGACGGCATCTGCACGCCCGGCCGAGCAATAGAGAACCTGGGCATATTCTGCGTCGCCCGCAACTTCCGCCGCTGCCCTGCAAATTGCTTCTCGGTCGACGTCGCGGATTGCGATGCCCTCAGGGAAATGGCTGTCAAAACCCTGTACCGGGCGCAATTGATGATCATAGATGGCCAGCGGAACTCCATCCTGTCCAGAATGCACGGCGAACCCGATCTGGCCTCGGAAAACATGCAAACAGATCCCGTTCGGTAGCTTTTCCGTGGTCTCGGGCAGTTGCTCGCAATCGAAGAGAACACGTTGCAGAAGACAGAACTCGGAATGGCGCTGGGGTATGAGGATGTTCGGCAGCAGCCGGCTTTGAACAACCTCCTGCAAAACCGCCTCCAGCATGTCGGCTTCGACGGCCTTCCAATCGCGCGTTGCCGTTGTTCCATACAGCCCGTAGGACTTAATCGCGTTGACCGAGAAACCTACGTAAGGCGAAATCGCAGCGCGCAGTGCGTCAAGATGCGCTTCTTGGGACGGCACGATCAGAGTCCGCAACAGCGGACTGTAACGATCCGCGCGCGCGATTCGTCTTTGGCGGCGTCTGCTGATCTGATCGGCATCCAGCGCGGTTTTCGCGTGCATGCGGATTGCCTGCCCCTGATAAGAATTTCGGCGCGCCGGCGCCGGAACATTCAACAAGGCCTCGTCCAAGGTCAGTTCGGGCTTTTCCAACCCACGCTGTGCCTGGTTGATCAGGTTTAGATTGTGAAAGACTGTATGCGGTTCCGGCTCTCGGTTTTCACTGCGGTTGCTGTGCTGAAACCCCACACCAGAAGGCTCGTGCTCAAGAAACGCGGTAAAGTCCCGCCAATCATTGTCGGACCCGATGCGAAGATCGAGCAGACAATCCAAAGCGTCCTGCTGCTCAAAAAAGGCGATCACGCTGCGGTTGTGATGCTCGTATTGCGAAATCAGATGTGCCTCATAGCCATGCGGGCATTTCACACCATATACGCTTTGCCTGATCTCGGCTGTCTGTGTCGTAACCGAGTGACGCTTCATCGAGTTTACCCAAACCTCAGCCGAGCTCCGACGGGTCAGGATGTACTTGGCGTCTCGCCCGAAGTCCTGGAACAGATCGACATACATCAGCGACCAAGGCCAGTCCGCAAAGGCATCATGAATGGCGATCATCTCCCTGATCCGTTGAGAATAGCCATTGCTCAAATACTCGTGCAGAGCATCGAGCGAGTAGCCCATCTTTCGGTAGCCCAATGTTTCGAAACCGATCTCCAAAGACGTGGTGGCCGTCTTTGGAAGACCGATCCCAAAAACCTTTGCGACCCGCCCGCCCATCACCATTCCCCGACAATGGCGCCTGCACCAAAAGCACGGCCCAAGTCTGTGGGCACGCAGACAAACGGGTGCTTCGAAGCACCACATTTTTTGTCTATCCGGGTCAGGTTGGCAGGCATGTCAGCTCTTCGGTTTCAACGGGACTGGGTTCGACGCTCCTTAGAAAGTGCGCGCCTTGGGCGCGATCTTTTTAAGGCTGATACCGCCTTCAGCCTCGGTGCTCAGCGGATCGACGATGACCGGGCGATAGCTGAGTTCGACCTTGTTCCCGTCAACCCGGGACACGGTGTGAACACGCCAGTTTTCGTCATCGCGCTCGGTGAAGTCTTCATGTGCATGAGCGCCGCGAGATTCCTTCCGCGCTTCGGCGCCGACGATTGTGGCAAGCGCGTTGGGCATCAGGTTGGTCAGTTCCAGCGTCTCCATCAAGTCGCTGTTCCAGATCAGGCTGCGATCCGTGACCTTGATGTCCTCCATCTTGGCCGCGATTGCAGTCATCTTCTCGACCCCTTCGGCCAGGGTCTTGGCTGTCCGGAACACCGCAGCATCCGCCTGCATGGTTTTCTGCATTTCAAGCCGCAGATCGGCCGTCGGGATTGCACCGCTGGCATTGCGCACCGCATCGAACCGATCAAACGCCTTGTCGACCGAGGCCTGGTTCAGGACCGGGTTGGGCGTTTCGGGGTCGACGACCTTGCCTGCCCGGATCGCCGCCGCACGGCCAAAGACCACAAGGTCGATCAACGAGTTCGACCCCAATCGGTTCGCTCCGTGAACCGACGCGCAACCAGCTTCGCCCACGGCCATCAGGCCGGGCACGACGGCGTTCGGATCGTCGGCGGTCGGGTTCAACACCTCGCCCCAATAGTTGGTCGGAATACCGCCCATGTTGTAGTGCACGGTCGGAAGAACCGGGATCGGTTCCTTGGTGACATCCACGCCGGCGAAGATCTTTGCGCTTTCCGAAATGCCCGGCAAACGCTCGTGCAGGGCTTCGGCCGGAAGATGGCTCAGGTTCAGGTGAATATGGTCGCCTTCGGGACCGACGCCGCGCCCTTCGCGGATTTCCATGGTCATCGAACGCGAGACATAGTCGCGCGGTGCAAGGTCCTTGTATTGGGGCGCGTAGCGCTCCATGAACCGTTCACCTTCCGAGTTGGTCAGATATCCACCTTCGCCGCGGGCGCCTTCGGTGATCAGGCAGCCCGAGCCGTAGATGCCGGTCGGGTGAAACTGCACGAATTCCATGTCCTGCAAGGCCAGGCCGGCACGGGCCACCATGCCGCCGCCGTCGCCGGTGCAAGTGTGGGCCGAGGTCGCGCTGAAATAGGCGCGGCCGTAACCGCCCGTAGCCAGAACCACCATCTTGGCGTTGAAGACATGCATGGTGCCGTCGTCCAGCTTCCAGCAGACGACGCCTTGGCACTGCCCGTCTTCGGACATGATCAGGTCAATGGCGAAATATTCGATGTAGAATTCCGCGTTGTTCTTCAGTGACTGCCCGTACAACGTGTGCAGGATCGCGTGACCGGTCCGGTCGGCAGCGGCACAGGTGCGCTGAACTGCGGGGCCCTCACCGAATTCGGTCGTGTGGCCACCAAAGGGGCGCTGGTAGATCTTGCCTTCTTCGGTGCGCGAGAACGGCACACCGTAATGCTCCAACTCATAGACGGCCTTGGGTGCTTCGCGCGCCAGGTATTCCATCGCGTCGGTGTCACCCAGCCAGTCCGAGCCCTTGACGGTGTCATACATGTGCCACTGCCAATGGTCGGGGCCCATGTTCGACAGCGACGCCGCAATGCCACCCTGCGCCGCAACGGTGTGCGAGCGGGTCGGAAAAACCTTGGTTACGCAAGCGGTGCGCAGACCTTGTTCGGCCATGCCCAGCGTGGCACGCAGACCGGCCCCACCGGCGCCGACCACGACCACGTCATATTCGTGCGTTTCGTATTCGTAAGCAGCCATTTCATTCAGCTCCGGGGTGTTAGAGGGCAATGCGGGCGACGGCGAAGATACCTGCGGCCGCGGCGCCATATGAGAGACACTTCACGAGAATGATCAGAACCTTTTCCATTGTGCCGTGCACGTAGTCCTCGATCATCACTTGGGCACCATCAGCGAAATGCTTGAACCCAACGGCCAGCGTCAGGGCCGCCACGATCGCCGGGAATGGCCGCGAGTAATAGTCCAGCACCACGTCAAAGGGCTGTCCCAGCGTGGGGCCGAAAGTGAAGACAAAAAGCGGGACAAGGATCAGCAGCGCAACCGAGCTGACCTTCATCGCCCAAAAATGTTCGGTACCCGACTTGGCCGATCCCAGGCCTACGGCGCGTTTGCGGTCGGTAAGATAACGCATGTCAGCCTCCCTCAGGCAACGATCAACAGTGTCAGGAAAGTCAGCACAAAAGAGCCGATCACAACCGCCCAGCCCAGCTTGTAGGCTGTCGGGATATCCAGTCCGATCGCGTTGTCCCAGATCAGGTGCCGGATACCGGCCAGCGTGTGGTACCAAAGACCCCAAAGCGACAGTGCCATGACCAAGTCCCCGAGGAGCGACGTGATCACACCATTGGCGCGATCAAAGGCTTCGGGCGACGTGGCCGCGGCCAGGAACCACCAGACGATCAACAGCGCGGCCACCAACATGGCGTTGCCGGTGATCCGGGTCAGGATGGAAGTGACAGAGGTCAACTGCGGACGATAGATCGACAGATGCGGCGATAGCGGGCGGTTCCCCCGATTGACATCGGCCATGGCGGCTCCTTTTGAGGTTGGCTACCGAAGTTTTTACTCCATTTTGCGACCCTGTCACGCGCTGCGCGTGCAAAAAAGATCAAATCACCCGCAATTCGGCCGATAATTCGGAAACGTGATCACACAAAATATTCTCGTGATCACAAAATGCATTCCAACCCTCCAATGTTAGCGTTTTCAAGGGTCAAGCAATGTGATCACGAATCTTTCCGCGCTCAGTGCAGATCGGCAGTCTGCCGCGTGACTTCACGCAGAAGTTTTTTCCGGATCCGTTCGGGATAGTCCTTGAAACCGGCAGCCGATACGACGAAGGCCCCTTCGCCGACTATGACGTTTTCAAAGAAATAGGCCGTCAGGTCTGGTTCGCTCTCCTCGATCGCAATTGCGTTCACCGTAATCCCCTGACGGCGCAAAAGGTCTCGGATCTCGGTGGGTTCAACCCCTTCGTTCGAGACGCCGTCCCCCGAGATGTCGATCAGATGACGCTTGCACTCGGGCACCTCGAGAAAGCTGTTCACGGTCATTTCCAGCGCCTCACCGATCGCGGTCGAAAAGTTCCGCCAGACACGCGGATCGGCAGACACTTTTGCGGCAAACGCATCCAGTGCGTCGAACCCGTCAATTTTGGTCCAGGGGATGGTGATCCGCTGCCGCGAGGTCCCGGTCCATTGTACCAGCATCAGCCGGGCCTGGCCGCGCACCAGCGCCTCGGACACGACCGGGTCGCGCAGTCCGGCCGCCAGGCCATCCATCTGGATGCGGTATTCCGAACTGTCGACCGAGCCGGACACATCAACGGCCAGCGCCAGCGCCAGGTCGCAGGCCAGCGCCGGGCGGGCAAGGCAAAGTGCAGCGGCAAGGATACGCAGAAAAGACATGAGCCGAACCTAGCACGGTTCGGCCCGGTCGGGATCACAAGACTGTGGGGGTCAGCCCGTTCAGATCGGCATCAGCGCCCAATAGTCCAGATCCAGCAGGACGTCGGGGCTGTATTTTCCATCCGGGCCGCGCAGCGCAAAGGGCTCGCCGCCCTTGATCGCCACCAGTCGCAGGCGGATCGCACCCACGCCCGGCACGCCGGTTTCGGCCTTGTCCAGAACTTCGGACCAAGCCTTGATGGTGTCGCCAGCGAAACAGGGGTTGGCATGGGCGCCGCCGTTCAGACCGACGATCATTTGCGCATTGGCCAGCCCGTTGAACGACAGCGCGCGCGCCATCGAGATCACGTGGCCGCCATAGATCAGCCGCCCATCGGGGCGGAAGGTCAGGTCGAAATGCACCTTGGCCGTGTTCTGCCACAGGCGGGTGGCCAGCATGTGCTCGGCCTCCTCCACGGTCACGCCATCGACGTGATCGATCATTTCTCCCGTTTTGTAATCGCCCCAGCGGTGGTTTTCTCCGGATTGTACAAAATCGTAATCCGAGAAATCCAGCCCGTTCGGCACCACGAGGTCACCGGGCGCCAGCGCCTTTTTCAGGTCCGGCACCACGGTTTCGGGCGCCAGCGCATCAAGGTTCGATTTCCGCACCATCACCCAGCGCACATATTCGATCACCACTTCGTCGCGCTGATTCAGGCCGCGCGTGCGCACCCAGACCACGCCGGTCTTGCCGTTCGAGTTCTGTTTCAGCCCGATGACCTCGGTTTCCGACCGCAGGGTGTCACCGGGATAGACCGGCTGCAGCCAGCGCCCCTCGGCATAGCCCAAGTTCGCGACCGCGTTCAGCGAGATGTCCGGGACCGTCTTGCCGAACACCACATGGAACGCCGCCAGATCGTCGATCGGGCTTTGCGGCAGACCGCAGCTCCGGGCGAACTCGTCCGAGGAATAGAGCGCGTGGCGGGCGGGATAGAGCGCATGATAGAGCGCGCGCTCGCCCACCGTCACGGTGCGGGGCACCGCGTGATGCAGCACCTGCCCGATGGAGTAATCCTCGAAAAAGCGGCCCGGATTGGTCTTTGCCATTACTGCTGTCCCAGTTTCATGTCGGGGGAATAGTCGGCCGCGACCTCCTTGGTCACGGCCTGCGCACAGCGCATCTTGCTGGTGGACGGATCGAACGCATAGGCCGGAGAGCCGTGCAGCTCCCACCCTTTGGCCAGCGCCTCGGACACCTTGTGGCAGAAGTCCGAGGTGTCCTCTTCGGTCAGCAGTCGGTAAAGCTTTGCCATCACATCACCTGCCTAGCCCGGGAACGGAGACGGGCCGACCAGCCCATGAATGTAGCCGATGATGCCCAGCAGCACGATCGAGGCCACGAAGAACATCGCGTCCTTGCCCAGCGTTCCGGGCTCGCCCGGGGTCCAGTCGGGCTCGGATTTGTTGATGACGATCACTTCGACCACGGCCCAGGCCAACAGGCCGCCGAACAAGATGATCGACGCCAGATCACCATTGACCAGCAGATGCGCAAAGGCCCAGAGCTTGAACCCGCCCAGCATCGGATGACGCACCTTGTTCAGCAGTCGGCCCTTGGTTCCGGCCGGGCTCATCATCCAGATCGCGATCAGCACCAGCAGGTTGTTGATGTGGATCATGAAGCTGGGCGGCGCCCAGACATGAATGAAATCGGTCATGCGATAGCCGAAGATCATCAACAGGATCGACACGACCAGCGCACCTGCGACGGCGCCCTTTCCGGCATCGCCCATGGCCGCGCGGCGCGCGGGCATCAGGCGTTTGAACAGATGCGCGGCCCACCAAAGCGCCACGCCGAGAATGAGAAGAACGAAGCCCATGCTGGCTTACCCCGCTTGCAAAGCTGATATCGCCTCTGCTTTTGCCAGAATTTCGCGGGCAGTTACAACGTGCAGATTTTCCACGATCTTGCCATCGACCACGGCAACGCCCTGCCCCTTTGCCTCGACCTCTTCGAAAGCGGCGATCTGGCGTCGGGCCAGGTCGATCTCGGCCTCGGACGGGGCAAAGGCGGTGTTGGCGGTCTCGACCTGCGCGGGGTGGATCAGGGTTTTGCCGTCAAAGCCCATGTTGCGGCCCTGCGCGCATTCGGCAGCCAGACCTTCGGTATCCTTGAAGGCGTTGTAGACGCCATCGACGATCACCAGCCCCTCGGCCTTGGCGGCCAGCAGGCACAGGCCAAGCGAGGTCATCAGCGGCAGGCGGTCAGGGCGGAAGCGGGTCTGCAATTCTTTCGCCAGATCATTGGTGCCCAAGACAAAACCCGCCATCAGCGGATGCGCCGCGATCTCGGCCGCGTTCAGCATCCCGCGCGGGGTTTCCATCATCGCCCAGATCGGCAGGTCGCCGGTGATCGCGGCCAGCGCATCCACGTCGGCGGCCGAGTTGACCTTGGGCAGCAGCACCACGTCGGCATCCATCTCGCGCACGGCCTCGGCATCGGCACGGCCCCAGTCGGTGTCCAGACCGTTGATTCGAACGATCTTGACGCGTGGGCCGTATCCGCCCGTCGCCAGCGCGGCCTTGAGCGTTTCGCGTGCGTTCTCTTTTTCATCGGCGGCAACCGCGTCTTCCAGGTCGAAGATAATGGCATCGACCGGCAGCGTGCGCGCCTTGTCGAGCGCCCGTTCCTTGGAGCCGGGAATGTACAGAACAGAGCGGTAGGGGCGCTGGCGCGGGTCCATGGGAACCTCTCGTTGAAATAAAGTTGCGCAGAATGGGGCATTTTTTGCCGGAAACTTCAAGGCCAAAATCGCCGCATTGCAGCATGTGACGCAACGCGCGGTGGTTTTACAGCAATTGCAGAGGGTTCCGGCAGCCTTGGTCCGGTGAACAGGCAAAGGGGGCCGGAAATGAATCAGCGGTTGTTTCAGATGACGATGGGGCTGGGCATCATGGTGCTGGCGGCGCAGCAGGTACAGGCGCAAACACCGAACTGTGCGCCCCGGCCGGACGTGCTGCAGCGGTTGGCCGAGACCTATGGCGAGACCCGGCGCGGCATCGGCATGGCGCGGCAGGGTACGGTGATGGAAGTCTTTGCCTCGGACGACACCGGCACCTGGACGATCACCGTGACCCTGCCCAACGGGCTGACCTGTCTGATGGCCGCGGGCGAAGCTTATGAGACGCTGGCCGAAGCTCTGCCGCCGAACACCTGAGGATCAGGTCAGCGCGTCCCAGATCAGCTTTGATCCGGTCAGGGTCAACAGCACATAGGCGATGCCGAAGAACAGCCGCTCGGACATCATCCAATGGGCGCGCACGCCCAGCCAGGCGCCAAGGATGGCAAAGGGGGTCAGCAGCAGGTCGGCCCAGGCGGTCTGCAGCGTGAACATGCCCAGATAGGCGTAGGGGACGAACTTGGCGATGTTGATGACCCAGAAGACCAGCACGGTGGTGGCCTGGAACTCGGTTTTCGTCAGGCGTTGCGACAGCAGGTAGACGGCGGCGGGCGGGCCGCCGGCGTGGCTGACAAAGCTGGTGAAGCCAGCGACCAGCCCGGCGAACAGCCCGGCCGGAGGCGGCAGGCGGTTGGCGAAACCGCGCACCCAGCCGCGGGATTGCGCCACATGCCAGACCACGAAGCCCACCGAGATGCCCCCGATCAGCAGGCGCAGCAGGTCTTCGTCGGTCGCCCGGTACAGCAGCGCGCCCAGCGCCACACCCGGCACTGCCCCCAGCATCAGCAGACGCGCGTCGGGCCAGTTCCACCGTTTCCAGTAGGGGCGCAGGGTGGCCAGGTCGATCACCATCAGGATCGGCAACATCAGCGCCAGCGCCTGCCCCGGATCAAGGATCAACGCCAGAATCGACGACGACGCAAAAGCCACGCCCGAGCCGAAGCCGCCCTTGGAAATGCCCGCAAAGATCACAGCCGGGATCGCCACGGCAAAAAACATCAGGTTCAATTCAACCATGCGGCGGCCCCGAAACGGCTTGTCCTGCGGGTGGTTTAGCGCAACCGGCAGGGGGCAGGCAAACGGTATGCGGTCGCATGCCGCGCCGCAGAACCCTTGCGCAACGGCGTTTTAGCGACTAGCAAAACCGCGATTTCAAAACCGACCGGAGACAATCCAAATGGCCAGACCCAAGATCGCGCTGATCGGCGCAGGTCAGATCGGGGGCACGCTTGCCCACCTCGCAGCAATGAAGGAACTGGGGGATGTCGTTCTGTTCGACATCGCCGAGGGCATCCCGGAAGGCAAGGCGCTGGACATCGCCGAATCCGGCCCGTCCGAGGGCTTTGACGCCAAGCTGAAAGGCACCCAGTCCTACGAGGACATCGCCGGTGCCGATGTCTGCATCGTGACCGCCGGTGTGCCGCGCAAGCCGGGCATGAGCCGCGATGACCTGCTGGGCATCAACCTGAAGGTCATGAAGTCGGTCGGTGAGGGCATCGCCGCCAATGCACCCGACGCCTTCGTCATCTGCATCACCAACCCGCTGGACGCGATGGTCTGGGCGCTGCGCGAATTCTCGGGCCTGCCCCACAACAAGGTCTGCGGCATGGCCGGCGTGCTGGACTCGGCCCGTTTCCGCCACTTCCTGGCCGAAGAGTTCGACGTATCGATGAAAGACGTCACCGCCTTTGTTCTGGGCGGCCATGGCGACACGATGGTACCGTCGGTGCGTTATTCGACCGTTGCGGGCATCCCGCTGCCCGACCTGGTCAAGATGGGCTGGACCACGCAAGAGAAGCTGGACGCAATCGTACAGCGCACCCGTGACGGCGGCGCCGAGATCGTCGGCCTGCTGAAGACCGGATCGGCCTACTACGCGCCTGCAACCTCGGCGATCGAGATGGCCGAAGCCTATCTGAAGGATCAGAAGCGCGTTCTGCCCTGCGCCGCCTATTGCGATGGCGAGTTGGGCGTGAAGGGCATGTATGTGGGCGTCCCGACCGTGATCGGCGCCGGCGGCATCGAAAAGGTCGTCAACATCCAGCTCAATGAAGAAGAGCAGGCCGGTTTCGACAATTCGGTCAACGCCGTGAAAGGTCTGATCGAGGCCTGCAAGGGCATCGACAGCTCATTGGCCTGATACATTGATCGGATCTTTGGACCCCACCAAAGATCCGGCCAAAGGCATGACACCCTGCCCCGCTGGCTCCAACCGGCGGGGCATTTCTTTTTTGGCCCTCGAGTTCTATCGGAACATCCCAAGCCACCTGGCTACTCCCAGAAGCATCCCGCCAAGTGCGACCAGCAAGGCGCAAACGACCCAGAACGCATTCGGACTTTCGGCGCCGGGAATGCCACCGACATTGATCCCCAGAACACCCGCCACCAGGCCCAGCGGCAGAAAGACCGCGCTGACCACTGACAGAACGAGCATACGGTTGTTCATACGTTCGGCCCGTTCATCCATCAGCTGATCGTGTATGATCTGAACCCGTTCCCGTACAGCCGCCAAATCCTCGCCGATCCGGTAGATGCGCTCCGAGGCTTCGCGCAACCGCGACCGGTCGTGAGCCTGCAGCCACGGCACGTCTTCGATCTCGAGCGTCGTCAGCGCGTCGCGCTGGGGTACCAGATACCGGCGCAGAACGATGGAGGACCTGCGGATCGCCGCCAGCTCAGACCGGGAAATCTCGGCATTCACCTCAAGAAGCGCCTCTTCTAGATCATCCACACGTTCGTTCAGATCAGTGATCGAAGGTTCGGCCCTATCTGCCAGCCGCAAGGCCAAGCGCGCGACGAAGTCACCCGGCGATTTCGGTGCCTGCCCGCGGTCGATTGCCGCCAGCATGTCCGCAACCGCATCCAAGGGGCGGCGCCAGACACCGATGATCTTGTTCTCCGTCAACCACAGCCTGACCGAGATCATGTCTTCGGGCGGTTGCCCTTCTTGCAGGTTCACTCCGCGCAGGTTCAGGATTACACCATCGCCATGGACGGTACAGCGGGGCCGGGTCTCATCCGCCGTCAGAGCGTCGATCACGAACTCATCAAGCCCGCCGGCGCGTAGAAGGGGAACCGTGCCAGACGCTTCCAGCCTCAGGTGTTGCCAAGCGAACTGCCCCTCCGGTCCGGCCGGTATCCAGCTGGCAAATTCATCGGCGTCCAGTGATACGGCTTTGCCGGATCCGTCGAAGATCCAGGTCATGACATCGGGGAAATCTGGGTTCGGCACTGTCATCTGCTCGGAGCTTGTTCATGTTTGACCTGCCCGACCCAACCGGACCCGCACAGGCCCGGTCAGACTAGCCAGCCTGCGAGAATGCGCCAAGCCCCGAAGGCCTGGCAGGTCCGGTCCCGCCGCTTCGAACGCGACCGGAAATGTTGGCGCAAACGGGGTGCGAACACGGTCTTCGAATATGTTTTCAAAGCCTATTCTGACTCGCTCGAATCATTTTTTGGCACCGGTTTGTTTGTGATCACACCCCGAAAATGTGTGATCACAAATGCTGAAAATCTTCGGCAAATAGCGCGATCGCAGCAGAAAACCCTTTAATTTTTACCGCTAGACACCCCTATAACGATCTAATCGCAGTCAGACGGGACAGTTTCGATGAACATTCACGAATATCAGGCCAAGGCTCTTCTTCGCAGCTATGGCGCTCCGGTCTCCGACGGACGTGCAGTTCTGCGCGCCGAGGAAGCCAAAACAGCCGCCGGTGAACTGGACGGCCCCCTTTGGGTGGTCAAGGCACAGATCCACGCGGGCGGCCGCGGCAAAGGTCACTTCAAAGAAGCCGATGCCGGTGAAAAAGGCGGTGTCCGTCTGACCAAATCGGTGGAAGAAGCCGCCGAAGAAGCCAAGAAGATGCTGGGCCGCACGCTGGTCACCCACCAGACCGGCCCCGTAGGCAAGCAGGTCAACCGCGTGTACATCGAGGCCGGTTCGGGCATCGAGCGCGAGCTGTACCTGGCCCTGCTGGTGGACCGCCAGACCAGCCGCATCTCGTTCGTGTGCTCGACCGAAGGCGGCATGGACATCGAAGAAGTAGCCGCAGCGACACCCGAGAAAATCCTGTCCTTCTCGGTTGACCCGGCCACTGGGTACCAGCCGTATCACGGCCGCCGCATCGCGTTCTCGCTGGGTCTGGAAGGGGCGCAGGTCAAGCAATGCGTGCGCCTGATGGGCATCCTGTACAAGGCCTTCGTCGAGAAGGACATGGAGATGCTGGAGATCAACCCGCTGATCGTGGCCGAAGGCGGCGACCTCAAGGTGCTGGACGCCAAGCTGAGCTTTGACGGCAACGCGGTCTACCGCCACCCCGACATCGCCGAACTGCGCGACACCACTGAGGAAGACCCCAAGGAGCTGGAAGCCAGCAAATACGACCTGAACTACATCGCGCTGGACGGCGAGATCGGCTGCATGGTCAACGGCGCGGGTCTGGCGATGGCGACGATGGACATCATCAAGCTGTACGGTGCCGAGCCTGCCAACTTCCTCGACGTCGGCGGCGGCGCCACCAAAGAGAAAGTGACCGAGGCGTTCAAGATCATCACCAGCGACCCGAATGTCAAAGGCATCCTGGTCAACATATTCGGCGGCATCATGCGCTGTGACGTCATCGCCGAGGGCGTAGTCGCCGCAGTGAAAGAGGTTGGCCTGCAGGTTCCGCTGGTCGTGCGTCTGGAAGGCACGAATGTCGAGAAAGGCAAAGAGATCATCAACACCTCTGGCCTGGACGTGATCGCGGCGGACAACCTGAAAGACGGTGCCGAAAAGATCGTGAAGGCAGTCAAAGGCTGAACCCGATAACTCAGGGCGGGTCGCGGCCCGCCATTCCGATGAATGCTGGCGGGTCAGATCCCGCCGAAAACAGGAGAACGCCAAATGGCAGTCCTCATCGACGAAAATACCAAAGTGATCTGTCAGGGCTTTACTGGCTCGCAGGGCACGTTCCACTCTGAACAGGCCATCGCCTATGGCACCAAGATGGTCGGCGGTGTGACCCCGGGCAAAGGCGGGATGGAGCATCTGGGCCTGCCCGTGTTCAACTCGGTCCACGAAGCCAAGCACGTGACCGAAGCCAACGCCACCGTGATCTATGTGCCGCCTCCGTTTGCCGCGGATTCGATCCTCGAAGCCATCGACGCCGAGATGGAAGTGATCGTCTGCATCACCGAGGGCATACCGGTTCTGGACATGATGAAGGTGAAGCGCGCGCTGGAAGGCAGCAAATCGCGCCTGATCGGCCCGAACTGTCCCGGCGTCATCACGCCCGACGCCTGCAAAATCGGCATCATGCCCGGCCACATCCACAAGCGTGGCTCGGTCGGCGTCGTGTCGCGTTCCGGCACCCTGACCTATGAGGCGGTCAAGCAGACCACCGATGTGGGTCTGGGCCAGTCCACCTGCGTGGGCATAGGCGGCGACCCGATCAAAGGCACCGAGCATATCGACGTGCTGGAATGGTTCCTGGCCGATGACGAGACCGAGTCGATCATCATGATCGGCGAGATCGGCGGCTCGGCCGAGGAAGAAGCCGCGCAGTTCCTGGCGGATGAGGCCAAGAGGGGCCGCAAGAAGCCCGTTGCCGGTTTCATCGCCGGCCGCACGGCGCCTCCGGGCCGCCGCATGGGCCACGCGGGCGCGATTGTTGCCGGCGGCAAAGGAGGTGCCGAGGACAAGATCGAAGCCATGCGCAGCGCCGGCATCGTCGTGGCCGAAAGCCCGGCGCAGCTGGGTGAGGCTGTGCTGGAAGCAATCGGCAAGTAAACCGCCGGCCCCTTGCGTGGGCTGGCCTCAGCGGAGCGAAACACATGACCTTCAACGAAGCCGTCAAAACGTGTTTCTCCAAATACTTCACATTCTCGGGGCGGGCCTCTCGCCCCGAGTATTGGTATTTTTTCCTGTTCATTCTGGTCTGGAGCGCAATCGCCACGGTCATCGACTGGCATTTCTTCGGACAGGTCACGACCGTGCAATCCGAAGGCTCGGTCGAGGTGACCGCCACATCCAACCAGCCGGTGCAGAGCATCGTGTCGCTGATCGTGTTCTTTCCGCATCTGGCCGTGGCGTGGCGGCGCATGCATGACACCGGGCGCAACGGTCTCTATGCGCTGCTGCCGATCCTTTTGATCCTTGGGGCTTTTGCCGTTCTGGTCTTCGGCATCGGCCTCGCCTCAAGCTTCCAGCATGGCGGAAGCCTCGACATCCTGTTCACGCGCGCCACGCTGCTGATCGTCATTCCGACACTGCTTGTTCTTCTCGTGTCGCCCCTCCTGGTTCTGTGGTGGCTGTCCCGCCCCAGCCAGCCAGGCACCAACAAATACGGTCCCAACCCATATGAGGTAACCCAATGACCGAACACTCGCCCAATTCTGCCTTCCATGCCTCGAGCTTCATGCAGGGGCACAATGCCGAGTACCTGGAGCAGCTATACGCCCAGTACACCAAGGACCCCGGCGCAATCGATGCGGCCTGGGCCGAGTTTTTCCGGCAGATGGGAGACGCGGCACCGGACGTCCAGAAAGAGGCCGAAGGGCCTTCGTGGGCGCGGCCCGACTGGCCACCGATGCCGAATGATGACCTGACCGGCGCCCTGACCGGCGAGTGGATCGAGGTCGACGCCAAGGCAGCGGGCAACAAGATCAAGGAAAAGGCCGCCAAGGCAGGGGTTGATGTCAGCGACGAACAGATCAAGCGCGCGGTGCTGGATTCGATCCGCGCGCTGATGCTGATCCGGGCCTATCGGATTCGGGGTCACCTGGCCGCTGATCTGGACCCGCTTGGCATGCGCGCCGCGACCAACCATCCCGAGTTGGACCCCAAGACCTATGGCTTTACCGATGCCGACATGGACCGGCCGATCTTTATCGACAACGTGTTGGGTCTGCAGATGGCCAGCATGCGCCAGATCGTCGAGATCGTGAAGCGCACCTATTGCGGCACTTTCGCGCTGCAGTACATGCACATCTCGAACCCCGAGGAGGCCGCCTGGCTGAAAGAGCGGATCGAAGGTTATGGCAAGGAAATCTCGTTCACACGGGAAGGCCGCAAGGCGATCCTTAACAAGATGGTCGAGGCCGAGGGCTTTGAGAAGTTCCTGCATGTGAAATACATGGGCACCAAGCGGTTCGGTCTGGACGGAGGTGAGGCGCTGATCCCGGCGATGGAGCAGATCATCAAGCGTGGCGGCGCCCTGGGCCTGAGCGATATCGTGATCGGCATGCCGCACCGCGGACGTCTGAACATCCTGGCCAACGTGATGGGCAAACCCTACCGCGCCATCTTCAATGAGTTCCAGGGCGGCAGCTTCAAGCCCGAGGATGTGGATGGATCGGGCGACGTGAAATATCACCTCGGTGCGTCCAGCGACCGTGAGTTCGACGGCAACACCGTGCACCTGTCGCTGACGGCGAACCCGTCCCACCTCGAAGCCGTGAACCCGGTTGTTCTTGGCAAGGTCCGGGCCAAGCAGGACCAGCTTGGCGACACCGATCGCAGCAAGGTCATGGGCATTCTCCTCCACGGCGACGCGGCTTTTGCCGGCCAGGGTGTCGTGGCCGAAGGCTTTGGCCTGTCCGGTCTGCGCGGTCACAAGACCGGCGGCACCATGCATATCGTCGTGAACAATCAGATCGGCTTTACCACCGCGCCGCATTTCTCCCGGTCGAGCCCGTACCCGACCGATATCGCGCTGATGGTCGAGGCGCCAATCTTCCACGTGAACGGCGACGACCCCGAGGCGGTGGTGCATGCGGCCAAGGTCGCGACCGAGTTCCGCCAGAAGTTCCACAAGGACGTGGTCATCGACATCTTCTGCTACCGCCGGTTCGGTCACAACGAGGGCGATGAGCCCATGTTCACCAATCCGATCATGTACAAGAAGATCAAGACCCACAAAACCACGCTGTCGCTGTACACCGAGCGGCTGGTCAAGGACGGTCTGATCCCCGAGGGCGAGATCGAGGACATGAAGGCCGCCTTCCAGGCGCATCTGAACGACGAGTTCGAGGCCGGCAAGGATTACAAACCCAACAAGGCCGACTGGCTGGATGGCCGGTGGTCGCATCTGGACAAGAACAAGGAAGAATATGTCCGCGGCGACACTGCAATCACGCCGGACACGCTGGCCGAGGTCGGCAAGGCGCTGGTGACGGTGCCCGAAGGCTTTGCCCTGCACAAGACGGTGGGTCGCCTTCTGGAGCACAAGAAGCAGATGTTCGAAACCGGTGAGGGCTTTGACTGGGCCACCGGCGAGGCGCTGGCCTTCGGGTCGCTGCTGACCGAGGGCTATCCGGTACGCCTGTCGGGGCAGGACGCCACCCGCGGCACATTCAGCCAACGCCATTCGGGTTTCATCAACCAGGAGACCGAGGAACGCTACTATCCTCTGAACCACATCCGCGCCGGGCAGTCGCAGTACGAAGTGATCGACTCGATGCTGTCGGAATACGCGGTGCTGGGCTTCGAATACGGCTATTCGCTGGCCGAGCCCAACGCGCTGGTACTGTGGGAGGCCCAGTTCGGCGATTTCGCCAACGGCGCGCAGATCATGTTCGACCAGTTCATCAGCTCGGGCGAAAGCAAGTGGCTGCGCATGTCCGGTCTGGTCTGCCTGCTGCCGCACGGGTTCGAGGGGCAAGGCCCCGAGCACTCGTCGGCGCGACTAGAGCGGTTCCTGCAGATGTGCGGCCAGGACAACTGGATCGTGGCCAACTGCACCACGCCTGCGAACTATTTCCACATCCTGCGCCGCCAGCTGCACCGCACCTTCCGCAAGCCGCTGATCCTAATGACGCCCAAATCGTTGCTGCGCCACAAGCTGGCGATCAGCAATGCCGAGGACTTCACCACCGGGTCCAGCTTCCACCGGGTGCTGTGGGACGACGCGCAAAAGGGCAATTCGGATACCCAACTGGTGCCTGACGACAAGATCAAGCGCGTGGTGATGTGTTCGGGCAAGGTCTACTACGACCTGCTCGAGGAGCGCGACGCGCGCGGGATCGACGACGTCTATCTGCTGCGGATCGAGCAATACTATCCGTTCCCGGCCCATTCGCTGATCAACGAGCTTGAGCGGTTCAAACAAGCCGAGATGGTCTGGTGCCAGGAAGAGCCCAAGAACCAGGGCGCCTGGGGATTCATCGAACCCAACATCGAATGGGTCCTGTCCCGCATCGGCGCCAAGCATACCCGGCCGATCTATGCCGGCCGCGCCACCTCGGCCTCGCCCGCAACGGGTCTGGCCAGCCAACACAAAGCCCAACAAGAAGCGCTGGTGAACGAAGCGCTGACCATTGAAGGATAATTTACGATGACGATTGAAGTTCGTGTTCCCACGCTGGGCGAGTCCGTCACCGAAGCCACGGTCGCAACCTGGTTCAAGAAACCCGGCGATGCCGTCGCTGTCGATGAGATGCTTTGCGAGCTTGAGACGGACAAGGTCACCGTCGAGGTTCCGTCGCCCGCAGCCGGCGTGATGGGCGAGATCGTAGCCGCCGAAGGTGAGACGGTCGGCGTTGATGCGCTGTTGGCAACGATCCAGGCCGGTGAGGGTGCGGCCCCCGCTCCAAAAGCTGAGGCCGCTCCGGCAGCGGCTCCTGCGGCCTCGGGTGGCAGCGTCGACGTGATGGTTCCGACACTGGGTGAGTCCGTCACCGAAGCGACCGTATCGACCTGGTTCAAGAAGGTCGGCGATACCGTCGCACAGGACGAAATGCTGTGCGAGTTGGAGACCGACAAGGTCTCGGTTGAGGTCCCGGCTCCGGCTGCGGGTGTACTCGCGGAGATCGTGGCCCCCGAGGGCGCGACGGTCGACGCGACCGCCAAGCTGGCCGTGATCTCGGGCGCTGAAGCAGGCACCGCACCGGCTGCGCCAGCCGCGGCAGCCCCTGCCCCCGCAGCAGCTGCGACCGGCAAGGACGTGGCCAATGCGCCCTCGGCCGAAAAGGCCATGGCTGAAGCCGGTCTGTCGGCCGATCAGGTCACCGGCACCGGCCGCAGTGGTCGCATCATGAAGGAAGACGTGGCCCGCGCCGTCGCAACCGCCGCTGCCCCGGCCGCGGCCGCCCCGGCACCGGCAGCAGCCCCGCGCGCGCCCGTGGCCGCCGAGGACGCCGCCCGCGAGGAACGCGTGCGCATGACGCGCCTGCGCCAGACCATCGCCAAGCGTCTGAAGGACGCGCAGAACACCGCCGCGATCCTGACCACCTACAACGAGGTGGACATGACCGAGGTGATGGCCCTCCGCAACCAGTACAAAGACCAGTTCGAGAAGAAGCACGGGGTGCGCCTGGGCTTTATGTCCTTCTTCACCAAGGCCTGCTGCCACGCCCTGAAAGAGGTGCCCGAGGTCAATGCCGAGATCGACGGCAATGACATCGTCTACAAGAACTACGTCCACATGGGCGTGGCCGCCGGTACCCCGCAGGGCCTGGTGGTTCCGGTGATCCGCGACGCCGACCGGATGTCCTTTGCCGAGATCGAGAAAGCCATCGCTGAGAAGGGCAAACGCGCCCGTGACGGCAAGCTGAGCATGGCCGAAATGCAGGGCGGCACCTTCACCATTTCGAATGGCGGCGTCTATGGCTCGCTGATGTCCTCGCCGATCCTGAACCCCCCGCAGTCGGGCATTCTGGGCATGCACAAGATTCAGGAACGTCCGATGGTCATCAATGGCGAGATCAAGATCCGCCCGATGATGTATCTGGCGCTGTCCTATGATCACCGCATCGTCGACGGCAAAGGCGCGGTCACCTTCCTGGTGCGCGTGAAAGAGGCGCTGGAAGACCCGCGCCGTCTGCTGATGGATCTGTGATCATGGCGACGCATGTACTCTGGCAGGCCGACGTGGCCGATTTCGACGCCTGGCTTAAAGTGTTCCGCGAGGACAAGCCGATGCGCAAGGCGGCCGGGATTGTCGATCTGCACGTCTGGAAAGACCCCGAACAGCGCGATCATGCGGTTGCCCTGTTCGAGATTACCGATCTGGACCGGGCCCAGAGCTTCATCGAATCGGAAGAGCTGGCCATGCACCATGAACGTGGCGGCGTCGCGCATATTCAGGTGAAGGTTCTGACACCCGTCTGAACAGGCACCCAGGCGATCCACCCCGTGGGTCGCCTTTTCAAAAAAGAACACTCCGCGGATTTGGGAGAACAAAATGGCTAACTATGACGTCATCGTAATCGGCGCCGGTCCTGGCGGCTATGTCTGCGCCATCCGCTGCGCGCAGCTGGGCCTGAAAACCGCCGTCGTCGAAGGGCGCGAGACGCTGGGCGGCACCTGTCTGAACGTGGGCTGCATTCCGTCCAAGGCGCTACTGCATGCCAGCCATCAGCTGCACGAGGCCGAGCACAATTTTGCCAAGATGGGCCTCAAGGGCAAAAGCCCCTCGGTCGACTGGAAACAGATGCTGGCCTACAAGCAGGACGTGATCGACACCAACACCAAAGGCGTCGAGTTCCTGTTCAAGAAGAACAAGATCGACTGGCTCAAGGGCTGGGGCTCGATCCCGGCGGCGGGCAAGGTCAAGGTCGGTGATGAGGTGCATGAGGCCAAGAACATCATCATCGCCTCCGGCTCCGAGGCGGCGTCGCTGCCCGGCGTCGAGGTCGACGAAAAGGTCGTCGTGACCTCGACCGGCGCGCTGGAGCTGGGCAAGATCCCGAAAAAGCTGGTGGTGATCGGCGCAGGCGTGATCGGGCTGGAACTGGGCTCGGTCTATCAGCGTCTGGGCGCCGAGGTGACGGTGATCGAATATCTGGACGTCATCACCCCGGGCATGGACCCCGAGGTGCAGAAGACCTTCCAGCGCATCCTGAAAAAACAGGGCCTGAACTTCGTCATGGGCGCCGCCGTGCAAAAGACCGAGGCCACCAAGACCAAGGCCAAGGTGACCTACAAACTGCGCAAGGATGACAGCGAGCACGTGATCGAGGCCGACACCGTTCTGGTCGCCACTGGGCGCAAGCCGTTCCATGACGGGCTGGGTCTGGAGGCGCTGGGGGTCGAGCTGACCCCGCGCGGCCAGATCAAGGTCGGCAAGGACTGGCAGACCAACGTGCCGGGCATCTACGCCATCGGCGACGTGATCGAAGGCCCTATGCTGGCCCACAAGGCCGAGGACGAAGGCATGGCCGCTGCCGAAGTGGTCGCCGGCAAGCATGGGCACGTAAACTATGGCGTCATTCCGGGCGTGATCTACACTTGGCCCGAGGTTGCCAATGTCGGCGAGACCGAGGCCACGCTCAAAGAGCAGGACCGCGCCTACAAGGTCGGCAAGTTCAGCTTCATGGGCAATGGCCGCGCCAAGGCGAACTTTGCCGCCGACGGGTTCGTCAAGATCCTGGCCGACAAGGAGACCGACCGCATCCTGGGCTGCCACATCATCGGCCCCGGCGCGGGCGACCTGATCCACGAGGTCTGCGTTGCGATGGAGTTCGGCGCCTCGGCCGAGGATCTGGCGCTGACCTGCCACGCGCACCCGACCTATTCCGAGGCCGTGCGCGAGGCGGCGCTGGCCTGCGGCGACGGGCCGATCCACGCCTGATGAGTTCGGCTCCGGCGGTCAGGCCGCCGGAGTCAGCCACGCCCGCAGATAGGTTTCCAGCCGGTCGGTGAAAGTCGTCGCTGAATGCAGGGCGCAGAATTTCAGTGACATGGCTTGGATGGCAAAGGCCTGCACGCCCTCGGCCAGCAGGTCGGTCGACACGTCCTGTCTAACCTCGGCCTGATCCAGCCACATCATCACGATCCGGAAGTATTTCTCGAAGCAATAGGCAATCGGCCCAATTTCAGAGATCGCGGCCGCCCCGGAATAGCGGATCAGCAGGTCGAACACATAGCGTTCGGACATCATGAAATCATGCACCGGGGCCAGGGCCTCGATGATCTGGGGCACGGTTTTCGGCGGTTCCGCCGCCTGCGCCTGATCCAGACAGGCGTCCAGCTTTTCGCCGATCAGGATCTCCATCAGCGCGTCCTTGTCGTGGAAATGGGCAAAGAAGGTGCCCTTGGCCACACCGGCGGCCTGTACCACCTCTTCCACGCGCAACGCCTGGTATCCGTTCTTCTGCACCACGTCTGCCGCCGCCTGCAGCAGCTTGGCGCGGGTCTTCAGGGTTCGTTTCTGAATCGTCTTCTGCATGAGGCTTGTTCGCATGTTTTTTGACCGTGGTCAAATTTAATATTGACCGTGGTCAATTTTTGATTCTATAAACTGACCGTGGTCAATTTTAGGAGAACCCCGATGCAACCCAAGAAAATCCTCATCCTCGACGGTCACCCCGCCGAAAGCAGCCTGTCGCGCACCTTTGCCGACACCTATGCCGAAGCCGCCCGCGCCAAGGGCCATGACGTGAAGACCGTTCACCTCAGCGATCTGGAGTTCGATTTTGATTTCGGACAGGGCAACTATCATGATTTCAAACCGCTGGAGCCGGTGCTGGAACAGGTTCTGCAGGATTTCGAATGGAGCGATCACCTGGTTCTGACGACGCCCATGTGGTGGGGCGGCCTGCCCGCCAAGCTAAAGGGGCTGATCGACCGGATGTTCATCCCGGGCCGCACGTTTGACACCCGAAATCCGAACAAACTGGGATTCCCGGCACCGATGCTCGACGGCCGAACGGCGCGGGTCATCATCACCTCGGACACGCCGGGCTGGTTCATGCGGCTGGTTTACCGCCGGGCATTGATTCACCAGATGCGCGGTCAGGTTCTGGGGTTCGTCGGGTTCAAGCCGACGCGGTTCACCTGGTTTTCCGGTGCCAGCTACCCCAAGCAGGACAGTGTCCAGAAATGGATCACGCGGGTCACCCGACTGGGCGCAGCGGCAGCGTGATCACCACATCGTTTTTGCGGCGCGCGCACCCCATTCGCGATCATAGCGTGCGCCGCCTTCCTCGCCCTGCGACACCTCGGCCAGGATCTCGCCCACCGTCGGCAATCCGGCGCTTAGGTCGCCGCCGGCCCAGGTTTGCGCCCGCATCAGCGCGCGGGCGCATTGCGTGTAGATTTCCCCGATTTCGATGACGATTACCGTGGCTGGTTGCTTGCCCTTTTTCTCGAACCGGGCGCGCAGGTCGGCATCGGCCGTCAACTGGGCGGTACCGTTCACCCGCACCACGTTGTTCGAGCCGGGCACCATGAACATCAACGCCACACGCGGATCGCGCACGATGTTGCGCAGGCTGTCCAGGCGGTTGTTGCCGCGCCAGTCGGGCAAGGCCAGGGTGCCTGGGTCCAGTTCTATCACCACCGGGCCGTCATCGCCCCGGGGGCTGCCATCCACCCCTTCGGGCCCTACCGTGGACAGTACGCACAGACGCGACGCCATGATCCACTTGCGATAGAGCGGCGTCAGTTGCCGCGCAACCTTCCGCATCGAGGCCGCGCCCGGGGTGCCGTACAGCGCCTCGAGCACGGTGATGTCATTGATGAACTGCATCCGGATCAAACCCCACTTCGCGCATCAGCGCGTTCGAGCGCGTCTCGATCACCTCTTCCAGCCGGGCCAGGAACGAGTCGCGATTGACGCCCGGTTCGATCGGATCAAGGAATTCGACGATCGCGTGGCCCGGTTTGCGCAAAATCCCCGACCGGGGCCAGAAGACACCGACATTGGTGGCCGCCGGCACGCAGGGGAACCCCAGCCCCTCGTACAAAACGGCGGTGCCGACCTTGTAGGGCTTGTAGACCCCCGGCGCCACGCGGGTGCCCTGCGGATAGATCACCAGTTGCCCGGGCTCGGTAAACTCTTTGGAAACGTCCTTGACCATCTTGGCCACTGCCGCGCCACGCTTGCCGCGATTGACCGGAATACAACCCAGTCGACGGGCATACATACCGATGATCGGGGTCCACAGCAGTTCGCGCTTCATGATGAATTTGCCATGGGGGATCGCGTCGAAGATCAGGATGATGTCGAAGAAGGACTGGTGCTTGGCGGCGATGACCACCTCACCCGTGGGCACGTTGCCGCGCACCTCTCCGCGAATGCCCACCATCCAGCGCGCCAGCCATATGATCGTGCGCGCATAGGTCTTGCAGGCGCGCAGCGCCCCGCGCTTGGAGAACAGCGCATAGGGCGCGAAGACCAGACCCAGAACCGCCATCCACGCGTAGATCGTGACCATGAAGATCAGCGAGCGCCCCCATTGGACCGCTATTGCCATCACGAAAGCTCCTTCAATTTGCGACGGGCCGCCGACCATGTGGCGGCAAAGGCCACGGCCGCGCCCAAAACGGGGATTACGGCGGGCAGCAGCCAGTCAGCACCCTGAAATCCAAGGCCGGTCAGGAAACCGCCTGCATCCGAGGCCTCGGGCAGCAGCAACACCCCGGTCAGGCCCAGAACCGTCCCCACCACGGCACCGAAAAACGCGCGCCAGGTGAACCGACGCACGAAGGCACCGGCGATGAAACGGTCGCGTGCACCGACCTGGCGCAGCACCTCGATGATCTGGGCGTTGGCCGCAAGCGAGGCATTGGCCGCAAGCGTGATCATCGCCGCCGTGGCCCCGCCGATCAGCAGGATCGAGATCCAGCCCAACCGTCGCAGCGAGGTGGCCGCGTCGACCAGCGGCTTGCGCCAGCGAGAATGGTCGTCCAGAACCGCGCCTGGCACCTCGGCCGCCAGCCGCAGGCGCAGGCCCATCGTGTCCAACCCCGGCTCTCCCTCGATGATTTCGATGAGCTGAGGCACCGGCAGCGTGTCCAGCGGCAGATCGGGCCCGAACCAGGGGGCCAGCAGCGCGGCCTGTTCTTCGGCGCTGAGCGCGCGGGCCGAGGCCACGCCCGAGGTCTGTTTCAGAACCTCCAGAGCGGCCTCGGTCTGCGCGGCACGCTGTTCAGCAGGCGCATTGATCCGCAGAGTGGCTGCTCCGGCCAGCTCCGAGGCCCAGCGATCGGCCAACCGGCCCGAGGCCAGCGACAGCGCAAGCGCGAATACTGTCAAAAAGGCCATCGCACCAGACACGAAAAGGGTCAGGTGCGCCGTGAATCCCGTTGGCGGCACGACGCGATCGGCCCGGGCGTCCCGGCGCAGCAGGGCGCGAATGTCATCGGCAATCATAGATCCGCCCCCGCCAGTTGCAGCCGCCGCTGCGAGATCCGAAGAACCCGGGCCTGCACCTGGCTTTTGGCCGCCCGGATCAAGCTCAGATCATGGGTGGCGATCACCACGGTCTTTCCCATGTGGTTCAGCTCGATCAGCAGACGCAGAAGACGCTGGGACATCTCCCAGTCGACGTTGCCGGTGGGTTCGTCGGCCAACACCACGTCCGGTGACAGGATGACCGCCCGCGCCAGTGCGGCCCGTTGCCGCTCGCCGCCCGAAAGCTCCGGCGGAAGTGCGTCCAGGCGGCCACCAAGACCGACCCAGGACAGGAGTTCGGTCAGATCTTCCTGCTCGGACTCGACAGAGCGTCCCGACACCATCAGTGGCAGGGCGACATTCTCTGCCAGAGTCATGTGGTCCAGAAACCGGCAGTCCTGATGCACGACACCGATGCGACGGCGCAGCAGGGCCATCTGGTCCCGGTCCAGTCGGGCAATGTCCTGATCAAAAGCGCTGATCCGCCCCGAACTGGCCAGCAGCGCGCCATAGCAGAGTTTCAACAGGGTCGTTTTGCCCGCTCCGGACGGGCCGGTCAGGAAATGGAACGACCCCGGCTGCAACTGGACCGAGACATTGCTCAGCAGTTCGCCGCCGCCATAGCTGTAGCTGACATTTTCAAGCTCGATCACGCCTGCCCTCAATATTGCTTGCGCCCTTCTTGCCCGAGCACGACCACGGTTTCAATGCCTGCACCGAGTCCATTTGGCGACACTTGATCCACCGGGCCGAAAACGCGCTTTGCTGTTTCGCCTTAACGGATTATCATTCTTGGAAAAACGACGACAGGCCGCTGGCGGCCGGGGAGGCAGTATGCGACTAACATGCCCGAACTGTAATGCCCAGTACGAGGTTCCGGATGAGGTCATTCCGGAAGAAGGCCGAGACGTGCAATGCTCGAGCTGCGAGCAGACCTGGTTCCAACCCAAACACCCGGAGGCTGAGCTTGTCGCGGCCGAAACCGATGACGGACCGGCCGAGAGCGCGCCCTCGGATGCGTCTGAGCCGCCAGCCGCCGAAGCTGCTGCGCCGGAGCCGGAGCAGGCAGAAGACGAACAGGTCGAAGCCGAACAGCCCGATCCCGAACCCGAGGACGAAGCCCGGCCAGCCGCTCCGACCGGCAACGTCGATCCGGCCGTTGCGACAATCCTGAGAGAGGAAGCCGCGCGTGAGGCCGAACTGCGCGCCAAGGAAGGGTCCGGCCTGGAAAGTCAGCCGGATCTGGGCCTGGATCAGCAGCCGGAACCGGCCCCCAAGCCGACACCTCCTGCGGCGACCGAAACCGCCTCAGGAACCGGTCAGAAAGAGGCGCTGCCGGATGTGGACAGCATCAATTCGACTTTGCGCAGCGACGACGCACCCGCCGAGGCAGAGCCCGCCGAGGCCCCGCCGCGGAAATCGGGCGGGTTCCTGCGCGGCTTTGCGCTGATCCTGATCATCGGGGTCATCCTGTTCCTGATCTATGGCAACGCCCGCCAGATCAGCGAGGCGGTTCCCCAAGCCGAGCCTGTGTTGCAGTCGTATGTCTCGATGGTCGATCAGGCCCGGGTTTGGCTGGAATCGCAGGCTGGCTCCGCGACCGAGTAACTCTGCCGGTCAGAACCGCTCGAGCAACCTTTTGAGGTATTCCAGTTCGATTCTGGGCCTGTCGGTTTCGCCCGTGCGGCGACGGATTTCATCCAGCAACTCGCGGGCACGGCGGTACACATCATCTCCTTGCAGCAGGTTCTCCTCGGTCGAGATCGAGCCCGCAGCGCCCGGATTTCGACCCAGAGGATCGCGGTTGTTGGCCTGCATGTCGCCTTCCTGCGTACCCTGACCGGGCTGGTTCTGCTGGTTCTGGGCCATAGCCTCACCCAGCTCGCGCATCCCTTCGCGCAACGCTTCCATTGCTTCGGACTGGCGGTCGATCGCTTCGGCAAGGTCGTCGTTCCGCAGGGCATCTTCGGCCTCATCCATGGCACGACCTGCACGCCCCAGCGACTCGCGTGCGGCGTCACCTTCGGGTGTTCCTGCGCCCGGCAGGTTCTGCTGCTGGCGGTTCAGTTCATCCCGCAGCGCCTGTTGGCGGTCGGCCAGAGTCCCCTGTCCTTGCTGGCCTTCGCCCGCCTGATCCGATCCTTGGCCCTGACCGCCCTGACCCTCATGGCTCTGGCCGCGTCCCCGACCGCCCGAGCGGCCTTCATTGCCCTGGCTTTCACCGGCTTGCGCGCCGGGGTTGAATTGCTCCTGCAAGTCACGGAAGGCCTCGTCGCTCAGGCCCTGCTGCTCACGCAAGGTTTCGGCCAATCCTTCCATGGCCTGCTGGCCTTCGGATTGTTGCCCCTGTCCCTGGCCCTGGGTCACCCGCATGTTTTCCATCATCTGCTGGAACTCCTCCAGCGCCTGCTGGGCCTCGGCCATGCGGCCCTGCTCCATCAGTTCCTGGATCCGGTCCATCATCCGCTGCAGGTCATCCTGCGTCATCTGCATGGATTCACCGGATTGGTTCTGCTGGCCCTGCTGGCCGTCCGGGTTTTCCTGCGCCAGTCGCTGCAGCTGACGAAGATACTCGTCGGTCGCTTCACGCAGCTCCTGCATCAACTCGGCGATTTCCTCGTCGCTGGCACCGTTCTGCATCGCTTCGGTCAGACGTTCCTGAGCGCGACGCATCCGCTCCAGCGCGTCGGCGAGCGTGCCTTCTTCGATCAGGATGGCCAGATCCCACAAGGCTTGCGCGATCTCGGTCTGCTGTTCGGGGCCCAGGCCGAATTCCGTAAAGGTTTCCAACCGGCGCAGAATGTAGCGCAGTCGCAGATATGCGGTTTCCGAACGGAAGACATCCTCGGGCCGGTGCGAAACAGCCCGCAACAGCTGAGCCACCCTTTTGGCATTGTCGCGCGACCACAGCAGATCGCGGCGCTGTTCAATCACCGCCGCAGCCAGCGGATCAAAGAACCGGCGGGCAGGAAGGTCGGTTCGGTAGACATCCGACTCCGACACCTGATCAGCGGCATCGACGGCCGAAAGGGTAATCTTGACCGGCAGGTGCGCCCAAGGGTGTTCCGAAAAGTCCTCGATCAGATCTTCCGTAAAATCGCTCCGGTCACCAGCGATCGGCATGGGCAGGTCGACGGTGACCGCGTCGCGAGGTTCGGGCTCAACGGCCAGACCATGGCGACGATCGACCGCAGACAGGTCCAACTCGATCAACGCGGTGCCTGACAGGATGCCATAATCGTCACGCGCCGAGAACGGCAGTTTCATCTGGCCACCAGCCTCGGCGGTGGCGGGTTCGGCCACGGCGATTACCGGCGGCGCGTCCGCAATGACCTCGACACCCCAGTCACGTCCTGCAGGGCCCTCGATCGACAATCGGCCCGAACGCTCGACGACAAACTCCTGATCCGGATCGGTTGCTGTCGTGGTGGAAGCGGAGGAACTGGTTTCGGTCAAGCTGTGCGCGCCGACCTCGCCATAGAAGCGCAAAGTGACGCGGCTGCCTTGTGGCACTCTCAGCGTCGGACCGGATTGATCGGCCAGATACAGCGTCGGCAGGCCGGTATAGCGAGGTGGCTCGACCCAGCCTTCCCAGCTGGGACCCTGGCCGGCTGCGGCCGTGCCAGGTGTCATCTGGGCGACCGATCCAACTTTCCAGAACGATCCGAACAGCAATCCGACCACCAGCGCCAAAAGCGCCGCATAGCGCAGCGCGTAGGGGTCACGAGCGGCAAGGTTCAGGTCAGGCTTGACCGCTCCTGCCTGCGCGGCGCGGGCGGCCATGCGCGCCTGATGGGCCTGCCACAAAGCGCGCGAATCTTGGTCCATCGCCCCGATGGCCTGATCGTCCAGCAACGCCTGAATGGGACGGCCCGGCAGTGTCTCGTCCAGTCGGACAAGCGCCTGCGTGCGGGTAGGGAACCGAAACCTCCGCGCGCCCCAGACCAATGCAACCGCCAACGCCAGAATGGATGCGGCTCCGATGATCCAGACGGTTTCAACGCCGACGAGGTCGTGGAGGCCCAGCAGCAAGGCCGCCATGATCAGGGCCGCAATCGACAGGAACGGCCAAAAAGCGCGCATCACCTGCTCGGCCAGCATCCCCGTGCGCGTCAGCAACAGGGACAGTCTGGGGATCGGCAGGTTGCGAGTGTCGGTCACGTCAGGCCTCCGGGTCGGGCCCGCGCGGTTATCGCGTCACAGCCACTCAGGTATGGTATCGCGGTTTATGATTTCGTCAAAGGTTGGCCGTTCACGAATAACCGCGAATTGATCGCCATGAACCAGAACTTCGGGGATCAGGGGCCGGGTGTTGTATTCACTGGACATAACCGCGCCATAGGCGCCGGCGCTGCGAAATGCGACCAGATCCCCCGGGTTCAGCGGTGGCATCGCCCTTTGTTTCGCAAAGGTATCCCCGGTCTCGCAGACCGGCCCGACAATGTCATAGGGGCGTTGTTCGACCCCCGGCGCGGGCTCGATGACGGGAACGATGTCATGATAGGCGTCGTACATGGCCGGGCGGATCAGATCGTTCATCGCCCCGTCGAGGATCAGGAAATCGCGCCCTTCGCCCGACTTCACATAGATCACCTTTGACACCATCAGCCCCGCGTTGCCCGCGATCAGACGGCCCGGCTCGATCTCGATCTCGCAGCCCAGATGGCCCAGTGTTTCCTTGATCATTGCACCGTATTCCAACGGCAGCGGCGGTGCTTCGTTCGAGCGGGCATAGGGGATGCCCAGCCCACCGCCCAGGTCCAGACGGTGAATGTCGTGGCCCTGTGCGCGCAGCTGTTCGGTCAGCTCGGCGACTTTGGAGTAGGCCAGGCGGAACGGCTCCAGATCGGTCAGTTGAGAGCCGATATGCACGTCGATGCCCACCACTTTCAGGCCGGGCAGGCTGGCCGCATGGGCATAGACCTCGGGTGCGCGGGCGATCGGGATGCCGAATTTGTTTTCGGATTTGCCCGTTGCGATCTTGGCGTGCGTCTTGGCGTCGACGTCCGGATTCACGCGAACGGTGATCGGCGCGATCACGCGCAGTTCCTGCGCGACGGCGTTTATCACCTCCATCTCGGGCTCGGATTCGACGTTGAACTGGCGAATCCCGCCTGTCAGTGCGATGCGGATTTCCTCGACCGTTTTGCCGACACCCGAGAACACGATCTTTTCGCCCGGCACACCCGCTGCCTTGGCCCGCAGGTACTCGCCGCCCGAAACCACGTCCATCCCCGCGCCGGCTTGCGCCAGCGTTTTCAGAATGGCCTGGTTGCTGGCGGCCTTCATCGCATAACAGACCACGTGGTCGGTACCTGCCAACGCCTCGTCGAACAGGTTGTAGTGCCGCAGCAGCGTCGCCGTGGAATAGACATAGAACGGCGTGCCGACCGCAGCAGCGATCTCGGCGACCGGGACGTCCTCGGCGCACAACACGCCATCGCGGTAAAGAAAGTGATCCATATCTGCGCGCTTAGACCAAAACAGGCCTGTGGATCAACGGGATTTGCGACGTGGGCACGCAATCCGGTGCGAACCGCACAGAAGTCGGGCGCAACGGCTTATCCGCGCAGGCCGGCCTCAAGCAACGAAAGGGTCGCGTCGCGCCGCGCTTCAAAGTCGCTTTCATCGCCCCCGAAGATCGCCAGATGGATAACTAATCCATCCAGCATCGCCGTCACCGCCTGCGCGGCGGCCAGCGCACTGAGATCGCCGCGGATTTCACCCGCGCGGATCAATGGGGCGAACTGAGCAGCATAATGATCGGCAAGCCAGGCGAAGAACCCGCCGATGATCTCGGCCGCGCGCGGGTCCTGAAATCCGGGGCCCAGCACGTCAAAGAACAGCCGCGTCGCCGCCAGACGGTCAGCGGGCATGGACAGACGTAGCCCGGTCATGAACTGGTCCAGCGTCTGCGGGGCCGGGATGTCGTTGATGCGAGCGCGGATATCCTCGAAATACCGCTGCAGCAAAGCCAGAAGCAAAGCCTCCTTGCTTTGGAAATACAGATACAACGTGCCCTTGGCCATCCCGGCCTGATGGGCCACGTCCTGCATCTTGGTGGCGTGATAGCCCTGATCCAGAAAGCAGGCCATGGCGGCATCCAATATCCGCCCCTGCATCTCTTCGCGATCGACGATCTTCGGCATCTTGCCCCCCCGATTTTCTTCCGGCGCGCCTCTATTGACGCAGATTGGACGCGGCGTCACGCAAATTCAATCTTTTAATGACTTGACGGTCATTAACGCCATCTCCATTTATGACCCGCAAGTCATTAAAAGGATTCTGTCATGGCGCATTCGTCACAAATCAACGCCGGCCCAACACGGCCTATGGCGTCGCAACCCACGGCGACAGGCGCCAAACTCATGCTTGTCCTCGTTGCCAGCTTTTTCACGCTGGTCCCCGGCGGCCCGATCGAGACCCGGGACTTTTCCGGACTGGGCGGAACGGTGTTCTGGGGTTTCAACGCCTTTCTGATCGCGCTTGCCTTACTGGCCGTGGGGTCGGCGGTGGCCATGCTGCGCGGTTCGGCAACGGCAAGCTGGGGCGCCATCGTGGCGGCCTGGGGATACATCTTCGTGGTCCTGCTGGACCTGGGTCATGTCTTCCCCACTTCACCCGACCCGATTCCGCTGATGCTTGGACTGATTGAGATTCTGGATTTCATCCTGGCTTTCTACATCCTGGCCTTGGCTCATCGTGGCCTGGGCCACATCTGAACCCGCCCGGCGCGCACTCGCATACGGCCCGAAGCCACAGCAACAGGAAGTGGCTCCGGGTTCCTCCAGAATACCTACAAAGAAAGACAACTCATGCTGTTCAAGGAGCGATTCACATTGACCGTCTTGCCGCTGGCCCTGATCACAGCCGCATGCAGCGGCACCGGTGCCCAACACCAACCCGTCCTGTCTGCCGAGCCGGGCCCGGCTTACGCCGCTGATCTGAACCAGTGCCGCGCATTGGCCAAGTCCCAGGACCTGTGGAACCCGGAAACCCAGACACAGGCCTTGATCGGCGCCGGGGTCGGCGCACTGGCAGGCATTTCGGACGACACGGTTGGAAACGCAGAAGGCGCCATAGCCGGCGCAGCAGTGGGATCAGCGGCAGGTGCCGTCGCCGGAGCCGCCGAGATGCGCAACACCCGGCGTGACATTCTGATCGAGTGTCTGCGGCAGCGCGGGCACCCAGTGGCCGGCTGAACGCATCAACGGCTCATTCAGAAATTCGTCGACACCCCGGCCCGCGCGTATCCGGATACGGACACCCCAGCCCCCGAGCGCGCGGGCTCTTCTACTGGCTGCGAACGCGGCGGATTCGTGGTCTCGCACGCCGCCAGCACGGCAAGCGACAGGATAAGGCCGAGTGGTTTCATTTCGCTGCCTTCATTTGTTGGATCACTTGCTAAATGGCGACTGGCACGTCGCTTTCAACCGCAGAGCGTTCAGATCCCCAGAAACACGCTGAGGGGGCCTCGGTGCAGGCCGACGCCCCCGCTCACATATGTGCCACTGGTCGAAACGCCCACATTGGCGTTCAGGGTCGGCTGGACGGGCTCTCCGTCAGCGCCGCAGGCCGCCAAGGTGAAGGCGGCCCCGATCAGGGCAATCACACGCAAGATTGTCATTCCAGCATCTCCTTCCAGCGGGCGATCTGCGCCCGGACCTGGTCCGGGGCCGTACCGCCATAGGACTGGCGCGAGTTTACCGAATTATCCACGCCAAGGACAGAATAGACATCCTGCGTGATGCCCGCGTGGACCGATTGCATGTCCTCGAGCGTCAGATCGGGCAGGTCGCAGCCCTTCTTTTCGGCCATGGCGACCAGCGATCCGGTGACGTGGTGCGCATCGCGGAAGGGCAGGCCCAGCACCCGCACCAGCCAGTCGGCCAGATCGGTCGCGGTGGAAAAGCCCGAGCCGGCGGCAGCGGCCAGGCTGTCGCGGTTGGCGGTCATGTCCTTGACCATGCCCTCCATCGCGGCCAGCGCCAGCATCCAGTTGTCGGCGGCGTCAAAGACCTGTTCCTTGTCTTCCTGCATGTCCTTGGAATAGGCCAGCGGCAGGCCCTTCATCACCATCATCAGCGCCGTGTTGGCGCCAAAGATCCGACCCACCTTGGCGCGGATCAGCTCGGCGGCGTCGGGGTTCTTTTTCTGCGGCATGATCGACGATCCGGTCGAGAACCGGTCGGACAGGGTGACAAAGCGGAACTGGGCCGAGGACCAGATCACCAGTTCTTCGGCGAACCGCGACAGATGCACCGCGCAGATCGAGGCCACCGACAAAAATTCCAGCGCGAAATCGCGATCGCTGACCGCATCCAGCGAGTTGGCGGCGGGCCGGTCAAAGCCCAGCGCCTGCGCCGTCATGTGCCGGTCGATCGGGAAGGACGTGCCGGCCAGCGCCGCAGCACCCAGCGGGCATTCGTTCATCCGCGCCCGCGCGTCGCGCACGCGGCTGAGGTCGCGGCCGAACATCTCGACATAGGCCATCATGTGGTGGCCCCAGGTCACCGGCTGCGCGGTCTGCAGGTGGGTGAATCCGGGCATGACCCAATCGGCCCCGGCCTCGGCCTGCGCCAAAAGCGCGCGGATCAGGGCCAGCAACCCGGATTCGGCGGCGTCCAGCTGATCGCGGACCCACAGTTTGAAATCGGTCGCCACCTGGTCATTGCGGCTGCGGCCGGTGTGCAGGCGGCCTGCGGGCTCGCCGATGATCTCTTTCAGCCGCGCCTCGACATTCATGTGGATGTCTTCCAGCGCGGTCGAGAACTGGAACTCACCACGTTCAATCTCTGACAAAACGGTGAGCAGCCCTTCCCGAATGGCCTCGGCATCACTATCACTAATCACGCCCGTGGCGGCCAGCATGGCGGCATGGGCACGCGAGCCCGCGATGTCCTGGGCCGCCATCCGTCGGTCGAACCCGATCGAGGCATTGATCGCCTCCATGATCGCGTCTGGTCCGGCGGCAAAGCGGCCGCCCCACATCTGGTTCGAGGATTGTTCGGTCATGCTGGAAAACCCGGAGTTGATATGCGCCTGTTTCGTCTGATCCCCCTTTATATGGCCCTTGCGCTGGGTGCAAATGCCGCTTTGGCCGCCGACACGCAGGCCCTGGCCGACCTGCGCGACGGCAGCCTGAAACGCCTGATCCTGCATTCCGAGCCGAAACCGGTCTCGGACGCGGAATTCCAGCTGGAAGATGACGGCGGCACCGCCACGCTGGCGGATTATCGCGGCAAATACGTTCTGCTGAACTTCTGGGCCACCTGGTGCGCGCCCTGCCGCAAGGAGATGCCCCAGATCGCCGAGTTGCAGGAGGAGTTCGGCGGAGACCAGTTCGAGGTTCTGACGCTGGCCACCGGGCGCAACTCGCCCGCAGGGATCAAGAAGTTCTTTGATGAAAACGGCATCACCAACCTGCCCCGCCACCAAGACCCGAAGCAGGCCGTCGCCCGCGAGATGGGCATCGTCGGCCTTCCGATCACCGTGATCATTGACCCCGACGGCCAGGAAATCGCGCGGCTGATCGGCGATGCCGAATGGAACTCGGACAGTGCCAAGGCGATCATCGCGGCCCTGCTGAACCCCGAAAGCTGACCACCTGACGGGCCTTTTGTGCTAGACTGGAACCGGCCTGAACAGGGCCGGTTTTTCATTGGCAACAGACAGGAGGCTGAGATGAAACCGGTGGTTTTGCTGATCGGCCGGCTGCCCAACGTGATCGGCGACGTGGCGCGGCAACTGGACCATCTTCCGATCCGGTGGCTGGGCGCGCATGATCCCGACGAGGTGCGGCGGCAACTGGACGCCGAACCGCGCATCGCCTGCGCGATTATGGGCGCGGGCCTCGATGACAAGGTGCGCGGCGAACTGGTGGGCATCATCGCGGCGCGGCGACCGGATATCTGCATTCACCTCAAGGATCGCGCCTCGGGGCCCGAGGGGCTGGTGCCCTTCGTTGAGCGTGTTGTCCGGCACGAAGTGCTTGAGCCACACGACACCCCCTGACGCAACGCCACCTTTGACAGGGCCTGACCCCGCTTGCACTCTGTCCGCGGGAGGACATCATGCCGCTGGAAATCCTGCTGGTTCTGGTGGTCGGTGGCATTGCCGGCATCACCATACTGCTGCATCTGACGGGCAAATCGCGCCAGCGCGTGCTGAGCGCCGATACCGCGCGCGCCGAATGGGTGCGCCATTTCCCCGACGACACCATCATCGACGTCACCCTGGCCCATGATGGACACGCCGCTTTGCTGCGCACCGAAACCGGGCCGGGCCTGTTGTGGTCCCTTGGCGCCGACACGGTGGCCCGCCACCTGCGCGATTTCGACTGGATCGACCACCCCGAGGGAATCGAGGTCCAGTTCCACGACTTCGCCACCCCCGGCGTCACTGTCCGCCTTGACGAAACCGAGCGCCGCCACTGGCGCCACCTGCTGGAGCCCGCATGACCGACCAGATCAGCTTTCCCGATGTCGTCCAATGGGCCGTACCGTTCTTCATCGCCGCCATCCTGGCAGAGTTTCTGTGGATCGCCATGAAGGGCCGCGGCGGGCGGTACGAAACGCGCGACGCCGTGACCTCGCTGATCATGGGGGCGGGAAACATCGCGTCCGGGTTCCTGCTGGGCTTTATCGCCTACGCGTTCTTCATGTGGCTGTGGAAGACCACGCCCTTGGATCTGGGCACATCGATCCCGGTGATCATCCTGTGCTTTGTGCTGGATGATCTGCGATACTATTGGGTGCACCGGTTCGGGCATCGCATCCGCTGGGTCTGGGCCAGCCATGTGAACCACCACAGCTCGCAGCACTATAACCTGACAACCGCCCTGCGGCAGACCTGGACCTATACCTTCACCTTCATGATGGTTGTGCGCGCGCCGCTGATCCTGCTGGGCTTCCACCCGGCGATGGTGCTGTTCTGCGGCGGCTTGAACCTGATCTACCAGTTCTGGATCCACACCGAGGCCATCGGCAGGATGCCGCGCTGGTTCGAGGCGGTCATGAACACCCCCAGCCATCACCGCGCCCACCACGGCCGCAACGCGCGCTATCTGGATTGCAACTATGCCGGGGTGTTCATCATCTGGGACAAGCTGTTCGGCACCTTTGTCCCCGAGCAAGAGGATGACCGGGTCGACTATGGCCTGGTGCACAATATCGGCACCTTCAACCCGCTGCGGGTGGCCTTTCACGAATGGGTGGCCATCTGGCGCGACGCGACCCAGCCGGGCCTGACCCTGAAACAGCGGCTGGCCTATTGCTTTGCCCCGCCGGGCTACAGCCATGACGGCAGCCGCGACAGCTCCGAGCAGATCAAGGCCAAGCACCTGGCCCGCCATCCCGAAGATTTCGGAACGCCCGGTTTCGAGCAATTCGACGAAAACCTGCCCAACCAACAGGCAAAACAGGCCTGAGACTGGCGGCGTCTGCCGGGCGGGCGCTTGAATTCCGGCGCGCGTGCTCCATATCCGAACAAGTGACAAGTTTGTTCGGTCGGAGTTCCACCATGTCCCGCGTTACAGCCATCTTCACCGCAACCGGCCTGTTGGGCCTGGTAATCGCGATGCTCAGCGCCCTTGGCCAGCAGCCTGCCCCGGCGGTAATGATGCTTGGAGTGGCTATGGTGGGCACAGGCTTCCTGGGCGCCGTGATTGGCGCCGTGGTCGAATTGCGCCACGCAGCCCAGACGACCCGCTGATCCCAGCGACTGATTCCCGGCGCGCATTAACCGCAAATTCACCGGCACGACCCGAAACTACGTGCTGACCGGTTTCGGAAACGTACGGGGATTCGGCGTCGATGCGGAAAAAGGACTTTGCAGATCTGCCAGAAGGTGGGGACAGCCCGTTGAATTCGGCCGTCGCCGCGCGGGACACTTCGACCGTTCAAATGGCGACCGAGGCTGTCAAGCATCAGCAATGCCGCCTGGCGTTCCAGCCCGTCATGCAAGCACGAGACCCGCACGGCGTAGCCTTCTATGAGGCATTCATCCGCGTGCTGGACGAAACCGGCCGTGTGATCCCCGCGCGGGAGTTCATGCCGCAGGTGGAAAACACACCAATCGGCCGGGAACTGGACTGCATAGCATTGGAAAAAGGATTGCGCGCCCTGTCGCGCAATCCGGAAATCCGGCTTTCTGTCAACATGTCCGCACGCTCGATCGGATACGCGCGCTGGTCGCGGATCCTGGACCGGTTTCTCAAGCGGGACAAAACGCTGGGCGAGCGGCTTATCCTCGAAATCTCCGAAAGCTCGGCAATGCAGGTTCCCGAACTGGTGATCGATTTCATGGACCGGCTTCAGGACCGCGGGATCGCTTTTGCGCTGGATGACTTCGGTGCCAGCAACTTCAGCTTCAGATATTTTCGCGAGTTCTTCTTTGACGCGGCGAAGATCGACGGGCAGTTCGTACGGGGTGTCAGCACCAACCCGGACAATCAGGCGCTGGTGCGCGCGCTGATCGCCGTCGCCCGTGAATTCGAGATTCTGGTCATCGCCGAATCGGTCGAAACGCGTGAAGATGCCGAGTTTCTGGTGGCCAGCGGTGTGGACTGTCTGCAGGGCTACCTATTCGGCGCTCCGACGGTGAAAGCCCCGTGGCAACCGGAAAAAGAAGCCAAAACAGGAAGTTGAACCCAATTCCCTTGGGCGCTATCCAGCCGAGGCTTTCTCATGAGACAAGCTGTCCGTTGCTGCACGTGCAGCATTGCGCTATGGCAGAAAGTGCTGGAGCGGGGGATCACGAGGCGCTCTTGCATCGCCAGAGAGGCTCTGTGCGACCTGCGCCGTCAGATTTCCCACAGGACCTTGACGGTAAAGGATTGACTGTATGACCAACGTAGTAATCGCATCCGCCGCACGCACGGGCGTCGGCAGCTTTGGCGGTTCCTTTGCGAACACCCCCGCACATGATCTGGGCGCTGCCGTCCTCGAAGCCGTCGTGGAACGCGCCGGGATCGACAAGTCCGAGGTGAGCGAAACCATCATGGGTCAGGTTCTGACGGCCGCCCAAGGCCAGAACCCCGCACGCCAGGCGCACATCAACGCCGGCCTGCCGCAGGAAAGCGCGGCCTGGGGCATCAACCAGGTCTGTGGTTCGGGCCTGCGTGCCGTCGCACTGGGCGCTCAGCATATCCAGCTGGGCGATGCCGAGATCGTCTGCGCAGGCGGTCAGGAAAACATGACCCTGTCGCCCCACGCCGCATCTCTGCGCGCGGGCCACAAGATGGGCGACATGAAATACATCGACACCATGATCCGCGACGGCCTGTGGGATGCGTTCAACGGCTACCACATGGGCCAGACCGCCGAGAACGTGGCCGAGAAGTGGCAGATCAGCCGCGATATGCAGGATGAGTTCGCGGTGGCCAGCCAGAACAAGGCTGAGGCCGCGCAGAAGGCCGGCAAGTTCAAGGACGAGATCGTGCCCTTCACCATCAAGACTCGCAAGGGCGACATCGTGATGGATAGTGACGAGTACATCCGTCACGGCGCGACCATGGAGGCGATGGCCAAGCTGCGTCCAGCCTTCACGAAGGATGGCTCGGTGACTGCGGCCAACGCCTCGGGTCTGAATGACGGCGCGGCGGCAACCCTGCTGATGTCAGCCGACAACGCCGAAAAGCGCGGGATCGAACCGCTGGCCCGCATCGCGTCTTATGCGACCGCCGGGCTGGACCCGTCGATCATGGGTGTCGGACCGATCTATGCCTCGCGCAAGGCGCTGGAAAAGGCCGGCTGGTCGGTTGACGATCTGGATCTGGTCGAAGCCAACGAGGCCTTCGCGGCACAGGCTTGCGCCGTGAACAAGGACATGGGTTGGGATCCCTCGATCGTGAACGTGAACGGCGGCGCGATCGCCATCGGCCATCCGATCGGAGCATCCGGCTGCCGGGTTCTGAACACGCTGCTGTTCGAAATGAAGCGCCGGAACGCGAAAAAGGGCCTGGCAACCCTCTGCATCGGAGGCGGCATGGGCGTCGCCCTGTGCGTGGAGCGCGTCTAAGTGCTTTGACAAGTCACGAATAAGGGCGTCCAATGGGCGCCCTTTTTTGTTACACTCCGGGAATATCCCTAGGATGCGACAATATCACCAAACGGAAAGAGCCATCTCGCGACGAAACGATATTGCGCAACTCAATCTCTCAGAGTAACAGAATTACCAACACGATTAAATTTGGAGGAGTCCTAAATGGCACGTACAGCACTCGTAACCGGCGGCACCCGCGGCATCGGCGCAGCAATTTCCAAAGCGCTCAAGGCCGAAGGATACAATGTAGCCGCCTCGTATGCGGGGAATGACGAAGCCGCGGCCAAGTTCACCGAGGAAACCGGCATTGCGACCTATAAATGGAACGTGGCCGACTATGACGAGTCCAAGGCGGGCATCGAAAAGGTCGAAGCCGAGCTCGGCCCGATCGACATCGTTGTCGCCAATGCCGGCATCACCCGCGACGCGCCGTTCCACAAGATGACACCGGAACAGTGGCATCAGGTGATCGACACCAACCTGACCGGGGTGTTCAACACCGTACACCCCGTCTGGCCCGGCATGCGCGAGCGCAAGTTCGGTCGGGTGATCGTGATCAGCTCGATCAACGGGCAAAAGGGCCAGTTCGCCCAGGTGAACTATGCCGCCACCAAGGCCGGTGATCTGGGCATCGTCAAATCCCTGGCGCAGGAAGGCGCGCGCGCCGGCATCACCGCAAACGCCATCTGCCCCGGATACATCGCGACCGAGATGGTCATGGCCGTTCCGGAAAAGGTGCGTGAAGCCATCATCGGTCAGATCCCCGCAGGCCGTTTGGGCGAACCCGAGGAAATTGCCCGCTGCGTCGCATTCCTGGCCTCGGAAGAGTCGCAGTTCATCAACGGGTCGACGATTTCGGCCAACGGCGCGCAGTTTTTCGTCTGATCGCGGCTCAAATGAAAACGGGCCGACCCAACGGGTCGGCCCTTCTTTGATCCCGTAAGAACGCGCGCGCAGCGTTCAGCGGGAACCCAGAACCCACTTCCAGAAACTCCGGATCGCCTTGCCGCGCTCTTGATGAGCGCGCAGAATTGCCTTTTGTGCGGCAGGATTGGTCGTCATCTCGATCATGGCTTTTCCCTTCTACTAAAGGTGAACTTGACTTGCATTCAACATGCCTGTTGTTTTTAATAGGCACAAACGAGAGTTTTTCCGCCTTCAGTTTAGAAAATCTTATGTGACGATGAGCGACCGACTTCCCCCACTCACCGCCCTCAGGGCCTTTGACGCCGCCGCCCGCCATATGTCCTTTGCCAAGGCCGCAGACGAGTTGAACGTGACACCAGCCGCGCTGTCGTTTCAGATCAAGTCTCTGGAAGAGCATCTGGGCCAGCCGCTGTTCCGCCGATTGAACCGTGCGGTCGAGCTGACCGAGGCCGGACGAACCCTGGCCCCGGGCACGGAAAAAGGGTTTGCTGCGCTGCAGGCGGCCTGGTCGGCCACCCGCCGCCTGCAGGACAACACGACACTGACAGTGACCGCAGGGCCGGCCCTGACAGCCAAATGGCTGGCCCCCCGCCTTTACGAGTTCGCCCGCGCCCATCCCGAGATCGACCTGAGATTCTCAGCCACGCTGCGCAATCTCGATTTCGAGCGCGACGACGTGGATGTCGCGATCCGGTTCGGGTATGGGCAAGATGACGGGCTGTATTCAGTTCCCGTGCGGCAAGAATGGCTGACGCCGGTCATGACGCCCGAGCTTTCGGCCCGGTTTCCGACGCCGCAGGATCTGACCAAAGCGCCGCTGATCCACGATGACTCGATCAACTTCCTGAATCCGCCCTGTGACTGGCCCGCCTGGTTTCGCGCGGTCGGGGTTGACTTCACGCCGACTCATGGCGCGCATTTCTCGAACGCGGATCACGCCATAGATGCCGCGGTGGCGGGTGTCGGCGTCGCGTTGGGACGGCGCCCGATGATCATCAAGGATGTGATCGAGGGTCGACTGGTCATGCCCTTCAAAACCGCCATCGAAACCAAGGCCCGCTTCCGGTTCCTGTGCCGTTCGGGAGAAGAGACGCGCCCTCAGATTGCCGCCTTCAGGGATTGGTTCCTTGCAGAGATCGAAAAAACCGCGCACATATCCGACGGTCTTGAAATCATACCCGTCGAGGATATCCCCCACGCATGACAAAGAACCGCGCCACCGCCATCGGCTTTGTCGCCGTCCTTTTGTGGGCACTGCTGGCGCTGTTCACGGTTGGCTCGGCGCCGACCCCGCCGCTTTTGCTGAACGCCATCTGCTTCACGATCGGCGGAACCCTTGGCTTGATCTGGACATGGCACAGCGGTGGGCTTGCGCAACTGAAACAGGTCAGTTGGAAGGTATTCGCGTTCGGCACGGTTGGCTTGTTCGGATACCACGCCCTGTATTTCTCGGCCCTGCGCATGGCACCTGCGGCCGAGGCCGGATTGATCGCCTACCTCTGGCCCTTGCTGATCGTTCTTTTCTCAGGGTTGCTTCCCGGCGAAACCCTACGTCTGGGCCATCTGCTCGGGGCTTGTCTGGGCTTCTCCGGGGCCGCGCTGATCATCACCGGTGGCGGAACCGCAGGGTTTCAGGCCGAACACCTGCCGGGCTATGCGCTGGCGTTTTTGTGCGCCCTTACGTGGTCGGGGTATTCCGTATTGTCGCGCAGGCTGGGTCAAACGCCGACCAGCTCGGTAGCAGTGTTCTGCGTGCTGACCGCCATCGCCTCGTGGATCCTGCATTTCAGCCTTGAGCAGACAGTCTGGCCGCCCGACGCACTGGCCTGGATGTCGACCGTTGCCCTGGGGTTGGGGCCCGTTGGGCTGGCGTTCTATGTCTGGGATATCGGGGTCAAGCACGGTGACATCCAGATGCTGGGCACCAGCTCGTACGCGGCACCCCTGCTGTCAACTCTGGTGCTTGTGGTCGCCGGGATCGCCACGCCGTCCTGGACGCTGGCGATCGCGGCATTGCTTGTTACCGGCGGCGCTGCAATCGCGGCACGCGCCAGCCTGCGACATTAAGCCGACAGGCGTTCAATCTCTTCCTTCAGCTTCAGCTTCTTCTTTTTGAGTTGAGCAATGTGGAGATCGTCGATACCGGGCGAGCGCTGGGCTTGTTCCACTTCGAGACTGAGGGTTTCGTGCTTCTTCTTCAGTTCCGTCAGATGTGCGCTTACGCTCATGGCGATCCTCCTTCTCTGTTTCTGAATATCACATGGGAAGTTGATCACATCATTTCCAGCCTGTCACGCCGCAGACGCTCGGATTCTTGTTCAAATCCGACAATTTCGGCTGGTCATTGCCTATCGGGCGTCCGGCCAGGGCATTGGTCGGCCCTCGCGCAGGATGCCGGATACCGTGTCGGTATAGCTGTCGCCGTCCCTTTCATGGCGGTCACCGCTGTGGAGAATCAGCGGCGCATGCAACCGAAAATCCGCGCGTCCGCCCTTGCGCGCCCGCAGAATCAGCAACTCGGCCCCTCGCCCCATGCGCGGCGCGATGGGCAGAACTTCTACCGAGCCCAACCGACCCGCGCAGGCCGACAGCATGTCGGGCAAGCGTTCCGCGCGTTGGATCATGTGCAGGTACCCGCGCGGTGCCAGCCTGCGCGCCGCCGCATCAAACCAGTCGGACAGCGGCGTCTGCTCGCTCAGCGCCGTTCGCCGACCAGCATCGACGGCCGCGCTATGTGCACCGGGCCGATAATAGGGGGGGTTTGCGATCACGTGGTCGAAGTGCTGCTGACGCAGATCAGTCGGCATATTGGACAGGTCGGCCACGTGAACGGACAAATCGATCTCGTTGCATTGCGCGTTTCTTGCGGCCAGATCGGCATAGTCGGCCTGAAGCTCGACCCCAGTCGGCCGCAGACCGGGCACGCGGGTCGCGAGACAAAGAACCGCAGCGCCCGCCCCGCAGCCCAGCTCCAGCACCGACTGCCCGGCTTTGGCCGGAACCGCGGCAGCAAGCAGCACCGGATCGACACCGGCGCGATAACCGTCTCGCGGCTGCCACAGCTTTAGTCGGCCACCCAGAAAGTCGTTGCAAGTCAGCGCGCTGTCAGGAAACCCGATCATCTTCCCAGCGGAATGTCATTGTCACGCATCACCCGCTCCGCCCGCTCGAGGTCATCGGTCCGAACCATGAGGCGGCGCGGAAATATTCCGATGCCTCCCTCGAGGACGCTCATATTTACGTCCATCTCAAAGCAGTCTATATCCTCGCCCTCAAGAAGAGCGGATGCAAAGGCGATGATGGTCGGATCGGTGCTGCGCAGAAGTTCTTTCATGGGGATGGATGTAAGGGCAAGGCAGGACGAAAGTCGAGGCTTGTATCAGGAGTGTGATGACGATCAGCACGATCTCGAAACCGCATGAGCGACTGGCCGAGATTTTGGCCGGGGAAATGGAGGCGGTAAACACTCTGATCCGCACCCGCATGGCCTCGGAACACGCGCCCCGCATCCCCGAAGTCACCGCGCATCTGGTCGAAGCCGGCGGCAAACGCCTGCGCCCGATGCTGACATTGGCCGCCGCGCGCCTGTTCGGCTATGGCGGTGACCATCACATCCGCCTGGCCGCCACGGTCGAGTTCATCCACACCGCCACGCTGTTGCACGACGACGTCGTGGATGAAAGCGCCCAGCGGCGCGGCCGGCCCACCGCCAACCTGCTGTGGGACAACAAGTCCAGCGTGCTGGTCGGCGACTATCTATTTTCGCGCAGCTTCCAGTTGATGGTGGAAACCGGGTCTTTGCGGGTTCTGGACATCTTGGCCAATGCCTCGGCCACCATCGCCGAAGGCGAGGTGCTGCAGATGACCGCAGCCACCGACCTGCGCACGGATGAGGCCGTCTACCTGCAGGTGGTGCGCGGCAAGACCGCCGCGCTGTTCTCCGCGGCAACTGAGGTGGGCGGTGTGATCGCCGGTGCGTCCGAGGAACAGGTCCGGGCACTGTTCAGCTATGGCGACGCCTTGGGCATCGCCTTCCAGATCGCCGACGACCTGCTGGACTATCAGGGCGACAGCAAGGCCACCGGCAAGAACGTGGGCGACGACTTCCGCGAGCGCAAACTGACCCTCCCGGTGATCAAGGCCGTGGCCCAGGCCACACCCGACGAGCGTGCGTTCTGGGAGCGCACGATCGAGAAGGGCCGGCAACAGGATGGAGACCTGGACCTGGCCCTGAACCTCATGCGCAAATACGGCACCCTGGAGGAGACCCGGACAGACGCTCTGGCATGGGCAGCAAAGGCCAAAACCGCTCTGACCGCGCTGCCCGATCACGAGTTGCGCGACCTGCTCGGTGATCTGGCCGATTACGTCGTATCCCGCCTCAACTGAGGACGCTTGCGCGACACCACCAGTCCGGCTGGGAAACACCAATCTCGTAGGCCGCAAAATGTGCGGCCTTCATGGACGGGTACAGCGCAAAGCAGGTCGAACCCGACCCCGACATGCGCACCAGCAGAACGTCCCGCGTTTCACCCAGCGCCTGTAACACGTCTGAAATCTGGGGCGCCAAGCCTATTGCCGCTTCCTGCAAATCATTCCGTTGCCCGGCCAGCCAATCAGCACACGCCTCGGGCGTTTCGAATGCCGGGATCTCATCCGGCATCCCCGGATTGTCGCGCGAATCCAGCGCATTGAACACCGGCCCCGTCGGAACCGGCACACCCGGATTGACCAGCAGCGCGGGCAAATCGGGCAATGCAACCGGGGCGACCCGGTCACCAATGCCCTGCATCCGTGCTGCTCTGCCCAGTACACAAACAGGAACATCCGCGCCCAGGGCCAAAGCCGTTTCCAGCGGAACTTCCGCGTCTTCCCCTGCGATGGCCCGCAAAGTCGCAGCCGCATCCGATGAGCCGCCGCCGATTCCCCCGCCATGCGGCAGAACCTTGTCCAACTGGATTTGCCCGATCCATCCCATCGCCCGAGCGGCCCGCCAGACGAGGTTGCGGTCGTCGGTCGGCACCCCGGCGGAATGGGGGCCGGTCACGGTCAGGCGATTCTCGGGCCCGGGTGACAGGATCAACGTGTCTCCCACATCGGCAAAGGCGACCAGCGAATCCAGCAGATGGTATCCGTCGGCCCGCCGTCCGGTCACATGCAGGGAAAGGTTGATCTTCGCGGGCGCAAAGGCCTCAGTCGCCATTGGCGACCTTCAGGGGGGCCGCGCCTTCCTCGGCCAGCACCGCGTCCAGCCCGACCTCGAGTTTGCGTCGGATCCGATCGGGGTCGGCCTCGCCATCGGTATCTTCGGGATCGATGAAGGACAACGCGCGCCGCCATTGGAAATCGGCCTCACGGGTGCGCCCGACGGCCCAGTAGACGTCGCCCAAGTGGTCGTTGACCACCGGGTCCACGGCCATCAGTTCAACGGCGCGCTCCATATGTTCGACCGCCTCGTCGTACCGGCCCAAGCGAAACAGAACCCAGCCCAAGCTGTCGACGATATAGCCGCTGTCAGGCTGGATCGCGACAGCGCGCTCGATCATGTCCAGCGCCTCTTCCAGTTTTTCCTGCCGCTCGACCAGCGAGTAACCGAGATAGTTCAAAACCTGCGGCTGATCCGGATTCAACTCCAGGGCACGCCTGAAATCCGCCTCGGCCTTGTCCCAGGCCTTGAGCCGTTCGTGGCAGATGCCGCGGGCGTAGTGCAGGAACCAGTTGCCACCCGAACCGGTTTCGGTCAGTTCGATGGCTCGGTCATACGAGGTGACAGCTGCGGCGTAGTTTTCCTGACGCCGCTGCAGGTCGGCCAAGGCGACGTGGACACTGGGCAGGTTGGGCTGCCGGGCCGCCAGATTTTCCAGCACTTCGATCGCCGCATCCGGTTTCCCCGACTGAGCCAGGATTTCGGCACGCCCCAGCTCGGCTGCGTGGAAATCGCTGCTACCCGTGGGAACCTTTCGATAGGCTTCGGCGGCCAGGTCGTACTGGCTCAACTGCTCAAGCAGTTCCGCGCTCAGCAGGATCGCATCGATGTGATCGGGCCGGAGGAAAGTCGCGATCCGCGCGTAGAGCAGCACATAGTCATGTGCGGCCTCGGTGTTCAACGCCGCCCCGACCGAGAAAAAGACCTCGGCCACGCCTTCGGTGGCCGATCCGACATGGGTGAATGGCAAGGTGCCACCGGCGCTGAGCGTGTCCACGTAGGACTCGATCGACGGATCGCTGCCTGCCGCAAAGACGTTTTCCAGGAATTGCAGAGCTTCGTCATTGCGGTTGAGCTGCGACAAGACTTCGACCCGCGCCAGCGCTGCACGTCGCGAGAATCGCGCAACGATACTGTCGTCGGCCGCAAAGATCGCCTCGGCCCCCTCGAAATCGCCAACCGACGCCAGCGCCAACGCCTTGTGATACAGCGCGAATTCCCGCAGACCGTCCTGCTGGGCGACCTCATCGAACTGCGCCATCGCCTTGGTCATTTCGCCCTTGCCCAGATGCGCCCAGGCCGTCATCAGCCCATCGACCAGCGGGCCAACGCCCTGATTTTCCGGGTCACGGGCCAGCAATTCGTCGAACTTTCCGTCAGATACCAGTTTGGCGGAAACAACCATACGTGCGGCCTGGTTGGGCTGCCCGTTCGCCTCCATGTCCTCGGCGATCGGCAATGCACGTTCCACATCGCCAAGCGCCACGCGCGCCAGTAGCACGCTTTCCTTGAGCTTGGTGTTGCCCGGATCGAAAATCAGGGCCTTGGAGTAGTACTCCTCGGCAGCCTTGTAGTCGCTTTCATAGATGGCCTGGCGTCCAGCCAGATAGGATCCCGCGCCGGAATCCGCGTGAACCGGAACGACAGCCGCTGTCGCAAGAAACACGGCCAGCGCCGTGCGACGAACCAGTGAAACCACCTAATACCTGCCTTGTCTGCCTATGATTGCAGAACAAGCTAGGGCCTTGGCCCGCCAGAGGCAATGGCCGAGCGTTCACGGCCCCGCCATTGCCCGGGTTTTTGCCTACATGTTGGGGTAGTTCGGTCCGTCCCCACCCTGCGGCGTGGTCCACGTGATGTTCTGGCTGGGATCCTTGATGTCACAGGTCTTGCAGTGGACGCAGTTCTGGAAGTTGATCACGAATCGCGGCTCGGCCTCGTCCTTCACCACTTCGTACACGCCCGCCGGGCAATACCGCTGCGCCGGTTCGTCAAACTTGGGCAGGTTGACCTTCACCGGAATCTCGGGGTCGGTCAGCTTCAAGTGACAGGGTTGGCTTTCTTCGTGGTTGGTGAACGAAAACGCCACGTTGGTCAGACGATCGAAAGACAGCGTGCCATCGGGCTTCGGATAGTCGATGGGGGGGTGCTTGCTGGCATCCTCGGTCGCCTCGGCGTCGTTCTTGCCATGGCCCAGCGTCCCCAGCAGCGAGAAGCCCAGCGTGTTGGTCCACATGTCCATGCCACCCAGCACCAGCGAAGCGGTCAGGCCGTATTTCGACCACAGCGGCTTGACGTTGCGAACCTTCTTGAGGTCGCGGCCGATCGTACCGTTGCGCACCTCGTCTTCATAGGCGTACAGCTCGTCGCCAGACCGGTCGGCCTTGAGGGCCTCGAACGCGGCCTCGGCCGCTGCCTTGCCCGACAGCATCGCGTTGTGGTTGCCCTTGATGCGCGGCACGTTGACCATGCCCGCCGAACAGCCCAGCAGCGCGACACCCGGCGCCACCAGCTTCGGCATCGACTGATATCCGCCCTCGGTGATCGCGCGGGCGCCATAGGCCACGCGCTTGCCGCCTTTCAGCAGGTCGGCCACCACCGGGTGGTGCTTGAACCGCTGGAATTCCATGTAAGGAAACAGGTGCGGGTTCTTGTAGTTCAGGTGAACCACGAAGCCGACATAGACCTGGTTGTTTTCCAGGTGATAGATGAACGACCCGCCCCCGGCATTGCCGCCCAGTGGCCAGCCCATCGTGTGGGTGACGCTGCCTTCCTTGTGCTTGGCGGGGTCGATCTCCCAGATTTCCTTCATGCCGATGCCGTATTTCTGCGGCTCTTTCCCGGCGGACAGGTCGTATTTCGCGATCACTTCCTTGGACAACGACCCGCGCACCCCTTCCGACAGGAAGACGTATTTGCCGTGCAGTTCCATGCCCGGCTCGGTGTTGGGGCCATAGGACCCGTCGGGTTCCAGCCCGAAGACACCTGCCACGACACCCTTGACCTCGCCATTGTCGCCATAGACCAGTTCGGAACAGGCCATGCCGGGGAAGATCTCGACGCCCAGTTCTTCGGCCTGTTCGGCCATCCAGCGGCAGACATTGCCCATCGAGACGATGTAGTTGCCGTGGTTGTTCATCAGCGGCGGCATCGGCCAGTTCGGGATGCGCAACTGGCCGGCCTCGCCCAGCATATAGAAGTTGTCTTCGCGCACGGGCACGTTCAGCGGCGCGCCCTTTTCCTTCCAGTCGGGGATCAGCGCATCCAGACCGCACGGGTCCAACACCGCGCCCGACAGGATATGCGCGCCCACTTCCGAGCCCTTTTCCAGCACGACCACGTTCAGGTCGGCGTCCAGCTGTTTCAGACGAATGGCCGCCGACAGGCCCGCCGGGCCTGCGCCCACGATCACCACGTCGTATTCCATCGCTTCGCGTTCAATTTCGGCCATCGTGGGCTCCTCCGCTAACTATCCGAATTGGCGCCTGGGGCGCGGGCTCGGCGAAATTTTGTTTCCCGGCTGATTACCTGCTGGAAAAGACCTTGGTCAATCAAAACACGGCGTAACATTGCTGCAATGCGGCAGATCAGCCCTCGGGCGCGTCACCCATCAAGTACCTGGGACCGCTACCATGGGCCTTGGCCCGGTCGTCGGGGTTGTAGAGCGCGCATTTCGGAAGGCTCAGACAGCCACAGCCGATGCAGCCGTCCAGATTGTCGCGCAGACGCAGCAGAGTATCGATTCGCTGGTCCAGATGCGCGCGCAGGCCGACGCTGATCTTTTTCCAATCCGCCGGCGTGGGCGTGCGGTTGTCGGGCAGCCCGGCCAGAACCTCGCGGATTTCGGGCAGGGTCAGACCGAACTGCTGGGCAATCATCACGAAGCTCAGCCGACGGATGTCGGCGCGCTGATACCGCCGCTGACCGCCCGGATTGCGCCAGGGGGAAATCAACCCCTGCGCCTCGTAATAGCGGATGGCGGATACCGCCAACCCCGTGCGGCGCGCCAGCGCGCCGATGGAAAGGCCTTCGGATGCGGGCATGCTCTCCTCCTGAAAAAATCTCTTGAGCTAAAGTTAAGTTTAGGAATTACGGTGAGTCGAAACAAGCCTGAACATGAGAAGGAGACCCCATGATGGCGACGCTGGAACACACGAACTTCACCGTCCGCAACCCGCAGGCAACCGCCGCCTGGATGCAGGACGTCTTCGGATGGAAAACCCACTGGGAAGGCCCCGCCATCGCGGGGGGCTATACCGTGCATGTGGGCAGCGCGCATACCTATCTGGCGCTTTATGCCCCGGCCGACCCGAAACCGTCGGGCGAAAGCAGCTATGACATCGTCGGCGGGCTGAACCATGTGGGCGTGCTGGTCGAGGACATCGACGCGACCGAGGCCAAGGTTCGCGCCGCGGGTTTCGAGCCGCACAACCACGCCGACTATGAACCCGGCCGCCGGTTCTATTTCGACGATGACAACGGCATCGAATTCGAGGTCGTTCAATATGATTGAGATGCTCTGGTTCGGCGCCGAGGCGCATCGCTGGAAACGCGGTGATCTGCTGGGGCATAGGCACAATCGGAAACCCCCACCGCCCCGACGGCGTTAAGTTGCGGATTGCAGGGGCCGAACCCCTTGGCCTCTTGCATTTCGCGCCATATTTGGGTCAGGTAATTGCCAACCCATCTTTCGCCCCGACGCTGGTCTCATGCGGCGGGGCGACTCAATTTGTGCGTGGAAAAAAGAAGATATGGAAAAGATCCCCATGACGCCCGCGGGCTTTGCCGCGCTCCAGGCAGAGCTCAAGCAACTCAAGTCCGTTGAACGCCCCGCCATCATCGAGGCCATCGCCTCGGCGCGCGAACTGGGCGACCTGAAGGAAAACGCCGAATACCACTCGGCCCGCGAAAAACAGGGCTTCATCGAAGGCCGCATCAAGGAACTGGAAGGCGTTCTGTCGCTGGCCGAGGTGATCGATCCGACCAAACTGTCGGGCGCGATCAAGTTCGGCGCCAAGGTCACCCTGGTGGACGAGGACACCGACGAGGAAAAGACCTGGCAGATCGTGGGCGAGCATGAGGCCAATATCGAAAAGGGCCTGCTGAACATCAAATCGCCCATCGCCCGCGCCCTGATCGGCAAGGAAGAAGGCGACAGCGTCGAGGTGCGCACCCCCGGCGGCGTGCGCTCGTACGAAGTGCTGAGCATCCACTACGCCTGATCGGAGCGCGTCATGTCGGGCCAAGCCCCTGATCCGGACAGCAAACGCCCCACCTGGCTGGGCATCTATGACCGTCCGGGCCGACCCAGCGTCACCGGGATCGAGATTGCGGCCGCGGCCCTCAGCCTGATCTGGCTGGTGGTGGCCGTGGTCTTTCTGGTGCTGCCCGAGCAGACGCAGGCCGGCGGTTTCATCGTGATGCTGCTTGCGGTTTTCATGCCGGTGGCGATGATCTGGGTCGCGGCACTGGCCATGCGCGCCAGTCGCATCATGCGCGAAGAGAGCGCCCGGCTGCAGACCGCGATCGACGCGATCCGCCAAGCCTATGTATCGCAGCAACAGCGGTCGGCCAGCACCTACGAACCCGCGGTGGCCCGGAAACTGGATGAAATCGCCGCGGCTGCCCGGCACACCCAAAGCACGCTGGCCACGTTCTCCAGCAAGCGGCGGGATCTTGCGCCGCTGGCAAGACCTGCGGCACCCTCGGGCCAGACCTCGTTGGAACTGGGCACTCCGGCCGAGGAGATACCGACTCCTCTGCCCACCGACATTTTTATACGCGCGCTGAACTTTCCCGAAACCGCCGAGGATACCGAAGGCTTCAACGCCCTGCGCCGCGCGATGAAGGACCGCAAGACCGCGCAACTGGTGCAGGCCGCCGAGGACGTGCTGACTCTGCTCAGCCAGGAAGGCATCTACATGGACGACCTGCGCCCGGACATGGCCCGCCCCGAGGTCTGGCGCCAGTTCGCCAAGGGCGAACGCGGGCGTGCGGTCGCTGCTTTGGGCGGCATCCGCGACCGGTCGTGCCTGGCGCTGACCTCGGCGCGGATGAAACAGGACCCGATCTTTCGCGATGCGGTGCATCACTTCCTGCGCCGCTTCGACACCATGATCGTCGAGTTCGAACCTGTGGCCAGCGACGCCGACCTGACCGCCTTGGGCGACACGCGCACGGCGCGCGCCTTCATGCTGCTGGGCCGGGTGGCCGGGACCTTCGACTAGCCACCGTCGGTCACGACCCACCGCATTTTCGTAGCCGAACTGAATCCGAACAGATGCTTGAACGGGCCGGTATAATCCTGCCCGATCGCCTGAAACCCTTCGCGCTCGTACAGGGTCCGCGCGCTCGGGTTGGTGTTGATCACGTCCAGGTGCACCTCGTGCATGCCCAGCCTCTGCGCTTCGTCCTTGATCGCCCGCAGCAATAGGGTCCCGACACCCTGCCCGCGCGCCTCGGCTGCCACGCATATGCCATCCATCTGGAACACGCCCGGCTTCAGGTCGCGCTCCAGAACGCTCAGGACAAGGCCCCGCCACAGGGCGCCGAACCAGCCATAGACCCGGGCCAGATCCGCCAACCTTCCCTGCGTCAGCCCACCGTCGCAGGTCTTGTACCCGGCCAGCCCCAGCATCCGCCCATCCGCATCCCGCGCCACCAGGGCGAAACCGGGGTTCAGCACCCGTTCAAAAAAGGCCAACCCGCGCGCGTCCGGCCCCATGACGCGCGACAGTTTGCCCGAAAACGCCTGCCAGAACAGCGCGGCCGCCCGCGCGCGCTCATCAGGGGAAAACCCGCACGAGACCGAAACCGTCACAGGCCGAAACTGCCATAGGGTATGAAACGCACAGGGTCTCCGGGCTGGATGTCAAGAGGACCGTCCGGCAGTTCGACCAGCCCTTCGGCCCAGCTGAGCCCGCTGATGCGACCCGACCCTTCCGAATGAAACACCTCGACCCGGCCGTCGCGGACCCGGGCGCGCAGGTATTCACGGCGGCCCGGTTTCTTGCACTTGGCGAACCCGGCGGGCAAGTCAAAGCCCTGCGGCTGCCGCCACCCCTCGCCCGCCATCAGGCCCAGCGCGGGCCGGGCAAAGATCAGGGTGCAGACCATCGCCGCAACCGGGTTGCCCGGCAGGCCGAACACCGGCGTGCCCTGCCACAGGCCCAGCGCCAGCGGGCGGCCCGGTTTCAGCGCGATGCGCCATTCCTGCAAGGCCCCCGCCGCGCGCAACAGGGCCGAGACATGATCCTCGTCCCCCGCCGAAGCGCCGCCACTGGTCAGGATCGCGTCGGTCTGTTGCGCAGCTTGGTCCAAGCGGTCCCGCAGCGCGGCCCGGTCGTCGCCCACGCGGCCCAGATCGACCGGCACAAAACCCATCCGTTGCAGCATCGCCAACAGCATCGGGCGGTTCGCATCATAGATCTGGCCCGGCCCCGCGGCCTGACCCGGATCACGCAATTCATCGCCGGTGGACAGAACCCCCACGCGCAAGGGGCTGCGGACCGGGACCTCGGCCACGCCCACCGCTGACAGCAGCGCCAGATCGGCGGGTGTCAAGCGTCGCCCGGCCGGCACAGCCAAGGCCCCGGTCTGCAGGTCTTCGCCCGCCTTGCGCGTGTTTGCGCCGGCCTTCAAAGGCCCGTTGAAGGCGATGTGGCCGTCCTGCACGGTCACGTCCTCTTCCAGAATGACGGTATCCACCCCCTCGGGCAGCGGCGCGCCGGTCAGAACGCGCAGCGCCTGCCCCTCCGGCACGGCCCCCGCGAACGGCACGCCCGCCGCCGCGCGCCCCTGGGCCAGCGGCAGGACATGCGGGCCCTCGGGCCGACCACCGGCAAAACCGTACCCGTCCACCGCCGTGTTGGGCAGCGGCGGATTCGACCGTTGCGCGATCACGTCCTGCGCCAGAACGCGCCCGCAGGCTTGACCAACGGGCAGGGTCTCGACGCCGGCCACCGGGTGCAACCGGTCGCGCAGCAGGGCCAGCGCGTCATCGACCGGGGTCCATTCGACCCCCGGCGGCAGGGCGAAACAGTCGTTTTTCAGCGGTGGAGGCGCGATCTTCGGCATGGTCCGGTCCTCGGGCATGGTCAGGGGCTTGGCCGCCGCCCCAAGCCGACCTCGGCCAGGATGAAATCGGCAATGGCAGGCGTGTCGTTCAGATCGAAAACCGGACGGTCCAGATCCAGCGGCGTGTCGCTGGCCACCGCGCGGATCGTCGGATCGTCAGCGGCAATCAACGGATTTCCAGGCTGGGCGCGAAAAGCCTCGACCTTGGGGTGGCGCGCGCGCTTGTACCCCTCGACCAACACCAGATCGACCGGGGAAAGACGCGCCAGAAGGTCGTCCAACGGCGGCTCGGGCGCGCCGCGCAGTTCCTGCATCACGGCGATGCGCCGGCTGGATGCAAGCAGAACCTCGGACGCACCGGCGGTTCGGTGGCGGTGGCTGTCGGTGCCCGGCCGGTCCACGTCAACCGCGTGATGAGCGTGTTTGACGGTCGAGACACTGAACCCGCGCCCGGTGATCTCGGCCACCAGCCGCTCGACCAGCCCGGTCTTGCCCGCATTCTTCCAGCCGGTAACGCCGTAAACCTTCATGCCTGCTCCAACAGGTGCTGCGCCCGGATCAGATCTTCGGGCGTGTTGACGTTGAAGAACGGATCGAACGGGTCGGCCGGAAACAGCGCCTCGCGCCCGTCATGGCGGTCGGTCCACAGGACCACCTTGCGCAACCCGTCCGTCAGGGCCGCGCGCAGATCGTCGCGCAGCGACACGGGCCACAGACCAAAGGTCGGGTGCCGGTTCACCCGGCGGCCACCGCCCGATTTCAGCGCCTCGTCACCGGTGCGCGGCGTGGTGGCCAGAGCCAGCGGATGAGCCTGCCCCTGCGCCGCCCGCGTCAGCCGCTCGACCAGATCGCGCGGAAAGAACGGCGTGTCGGCGGCAGCGGTGACGATGCAATCAGCGCCCTGCCCCGCCGCCCAATCCAACCCGGCCAGAACGCCCGCTAACGGCCCGGCGTAACCCGCGATGCTGTCCGGCAGGACCGGCAGGCCAAGATCGGCAAAGCGCGCAGGGTCGCCATTGGCGTTCAGCGCCAGCCCGGCCACCTGCGGCGCCAACCGGTCGATCACATGCGCCAACAGGCTTTGCCCCCCCAGTTGCAGAAACCCTTTGTCTCCGCCGCCCATCCGCGTGGCCAGACCTCCGGCCAGTATGACGCCGAGGGGGCGTGATGCTTCAACTTCCATCGGCGCTTTTCCTTCGATGCTTCCTGTCCTCGACCGGGACGGTGGCCGGGTCCGCGTCGCGCAGCAGCCGGTCTTCGCCCGACAGGCAGACGAAACGTTGGCCGCGCATCCGGCCGATCAGGGTCAGGCCGACCTCGCGCGCGATTTCGACGCCCCACGCGGTAAAGCCGGACCGCGAAGCCAGAACCGGGATGCCCATCATCGCCGTCTTGATCACCATTTCCGAGGTCAGCCGCCCGGTGGTGTACAGGATCTTGTCGCCGGACGCCTCGCCTTCGGACAACATCCAGCCCGCGATCTTGTCCACCGCGTTGTGGCGGCCCACGTCCTCCATATAGACCAGCGGGCGACTCTCACGGCACAGAACCGTGCCGTGGATCGCCCCGGCCTGCAGGTACAGCGACGGCGTGCGGTTGATCTTGGCCGCCACATCATACAGCCACGAGGTGCGCACCTGAACCTGCGGCAGGCGCACTCCCTCCAACCCCTCCATCATGTCGCCGAACACCGTGCCCACCGCGCAGCCGCTGGTGCGGGTCTTTTTCTTCAGCTTGTCCTCGTACGAGGTTTCGCGGGTCGTGCGCACCACGACGGTTTCCAGATCGTCATCGTAATCGACACGCGTGATCTCGTCATCGGGGCGCAACATGCCCTGGTTGCGCAAAAAGCCCAGCGCCAGATATTCGGGGTAGTCGCCGATGGTCATCGCGGTCACGATCTCTTGCGAATTGAGGAAGATCGTCAGCGGGCGCTCCTCGACAACCGAGATGCGGCTGACCTCGCCGTTCTGGTCCACCCCCTCGACCACGCGGGTCAACCGCGCCGCGCCGGGATCGGGGGCGATGATGTATTCCGACAGATCGGTTTCGGTGGCCAATTGCAACCCTCTCGCTGACCCGCTACTGCTGCGCAGACCACCATAGGATCTAGCCATGGCAACCTCCACATCCAAGTCATACTATTGGCAGGGTTTTCGCGACGGGACCCCGTTCATCTTCGTGGCGGTGCCCTTCGGCACCCTGTTCGGCGTCTTCGCGACCGAGGCGGGCCTGAGCATTCTGCAGACCATGGTGTTCACCGCAGCCGTATTTGCAGGCGCCGCGCAGTTTGCATCGCTGCAGCTGCTGCAGGACGGCACACCCACGGCCATCATTCTGGTTTCGGCACTGGCCGTGAACCTGCGGATGGCCATGTATTCAGCGTCTTTGACGCCTTATCTGGGCGCGGCGCCCCTGTGGCAACGGGCCTTTGCCGCCTATCTTACGGTCGACCAATCCTATGCCTGCTCGATCGTCCAGTTCGAAAAGGAACCGGACATGTCGGTTCCGCAGCGCATGACCTATTTCATGGGGTCGGTTTCGCCGCTGGTGCCCATGTGGGTACTGGCAACCTTTATTGGCGCCTACCTGGGAACGCAGATCCCGGATAGCTGGGCACTGGATTTCGCGCTGCCGATCACCTTTCTGGCCATGATCGGCCCGATGATGCGCACTCCGGCCCATGTGGTCGCGGCTCTGGTCGCCATCGTCGTGTCGCTGCTATGCGTGGCAATCCCCTACAATCTCGGCCTGCTGATCGCGGGCTGCGCGGGCATGATGGCCGGTGCGCAGGCCGAAGTGATGCTGGAACGCAGAAAGGTAGCGTTATGACCACCCCCGATCAGACAACGGTCTGGACGATCATCGTCGGGCTGGCGCTCGGCAGCTATGCCCTGCGCTTCGTGTTCATCGGCTTTGTCGGAGACCGTCCGTTGCCGCCATGGTTGCTGCGGCATCTACGCTATACGGCGGTGGCCATCCTGCCGGCCCTGATTGCCCCTCTGGTCATGTGGCCCACGGCCACCGAGGGCCAGCCGGACCTGCCGCGCATGGCCTCGGCCGTGGTTGCCCTGAGCGTCGGGTTGATCACCAAGAACGTGCTGGCCGCCATCTTTGCCGGGGCCGGCACGCTGTATGGTCTGTTGTACCTAGTTGGTTGAAGCCGCTTCCAGCTGGTTGAGCGCGGCGTTGTTGGCCGCCAGCCCCGCCTGCAGATCGGCGCTGTCGTTTTCACGATATTCGGTCGTGACGACCCCCGGAATCTGCCCGAACTGATCGGACAACTTGACCGGGTAGAAGGTGGTCTGGATCTGCTCGAACCCGGGAACCTGCTGCAGCAGCCGAGCCGTCGAGTTGGCGCAGTAGGCGCCCGGAACCGGTCCGGACTGTTTGGCCAGCTGATAGGCGATCTCGGCCTGCTGGGGGGTCACCTGGATGGTCTGGATGCGCGCATAATGCGTTTCGCGTGCGTGCGAGCTGCGATAGGCACGCTCGACCGCGGGGGTGATGCCATACAGCACGTCATCCTTGATCGGCACCACATCGGCGCGGAACGACCCGGCGGGGTCGAAAATTACCCGCTCGCTGGCGCTGATCATCAGCGAGGTATGCGCGCCAGACCCCGTACGCGTGTTGATCATCGTGTACAGGGTCAGCGTTGAGGGCCCCGGGTCACGGTAGGATCGCGCAACGATCTCGGACTGGTCGGCCTGAGGGCGCTGCGACGTGGCACAGCCTGCGACGGTTGCTGCCAGCAGGCAGGCAATCAAGATGCGAAACATGACCCGTCAGTCCGGCTTATGCCCCGAAGATCGCAAGAAATAGGGCAATGAAGCAGATCACCACGACGCTGTAGGTGGTGAATTTGATGAACCCGTTGAAGGTTTTGGTCTGGACGGTGATGTCCATCTCGCCGTGTTTGTGTTCAGCCATTTCGAAAGATTCCCAATTCGCGTGTTTGCCGGTTTGGATAAATCATATTTTCCGGCCTGTCACGACGTCAATCGCGCGCAGGTGCCCGAGTTCAGTCGCCCGCAGCCTCATCGGTGGCAAAAACCGAGCAGCCGGGATACCCGAAGCCCCACCGCCACGGCAGGCCGGTGCAAGGGCCACCTCCGAATCGGACGGCCATGAACATCGCCTCGGCGGTGATCGACATGGCCGACGTCACCTGCTCGGGCGTCATGTCGTATTGCGTGGCATAGTCCTGCGCATGCTGGGCTCCGAATTCCTTGACGCAGGCGCGCAGGGCGCGGTCAGCCTCCAGCCGGGCGTCGAAACTGGCGCCGGCGGACGTGGCGCCCCCGGCGGTGTGATACGCGCGATCATGAGTCACGCAGCAGGACTCCCACGGCGGGTGGCTTTCATAAACCGCGCGAAATCTGGGAAAGGTTTCTGCCACCAGCCGCCAGCTGGACGACATGCCGCCCGAGCAGCCATCGGTTTCAAACGCGCTCAATGGTTGCCCAACCGATTGCGCGATCAAAGCCCGATGCGCGGGCATCTCGACGCCGCGCATCAGATCCTGCGCCGAAGCCGACCCGGCAAGGCAGGCAAGCAAAAGACCGAAGCTAGGGGCTTTCATCGCGCATAGCCTCGGTATCGACCGACAGGCCGAAGGTCGTGGCCAGCCACAGCAGCAAGCGCTCGCCCGGTTCCATTTCGGCGCGGACACGTAGCACTTCACGCGCCATGGCGGGGCGGTCAGTGATCAGACCGTCGACACCCATCGAGGCCATCGACGACATCTGCAGCGGGTCATTCACCGTCCAGACATAGATATCTTTGCCTGCATCATGGACCGAGCGGATCAGCCCAGGCGTGACCATCCCGGCATTTACCGCGACGAAATCGCCCTCCAGCCCGGTCAGATCGCCCACCGCCGTGGCAGCCAGAACGCCGGCGCGCCAGTCCGGGCGCAACGCTTTCATCTTCTGCACCGCCGGGTATTTGAGCGACATCGTGGCGATGTCCTGCTCCATCCCGAATTCTTCGACGATGGCGGCCACGCGGTTTTCCAGGTCCACATCATGGCCATAGTATTTCAGTTCGATGATGACCTTGGATTTGCCCTTCGCGGCCTTCAGAACCTCGCGCAGGGTCGGAGTGCGCTGATCGGCATATTCGGGGTCGAACCAGCTGCCGATATCGATCTGCGCCATATCCTCCATCGTGGCATCCCAGACCTTCATATTGACCCCGCCCAGCTTCATGAAGTCGCTGTCATGGGCCACGATCACCTGGCCGTCGGCGTTTTCCTGAACGTCGATCTCGACCCAGTCGGCCCCGTCTTCGATGGCCTTCAACACCGCAGCCATCGTGTTTTCCGGCCGCAGCGCCGCCGCGCCCCGGTGGCCGATCACGTCGGCATGATCGGGTGCCGAAATCTGGTCCAGCACGTCCTGGCCGAACCAGATCCCGGCCAACAAGGCCACAACGGCCGCGGCAACGGTCACCAGAACCGGGGCGCGCAGATTTCCGGCTTCGGGATGGGGAAGCTCTGCCGCCCGGGGTTCAAAAAACCCATCCAGCAGAACCGCCAGCGCGCCTAACGCCACCGCCGCTAGCACCAATCCGGCCAGAGACCACAGCCCGGCCACCAGCAGGCTGAGCGTCAGGGCAAACCGCAGGTTCGTGCCCTGTTCCAGAGGTACAAGGTGGAACAACAGGCTGGCCACGGCGGCAATCAGCGCAGCGATCGCCAGACGTACGACCAGCCACAGCGCCAGTTCGATCTTCAACCGGCCGCGTTTGCCCTCCATTCGGCGGGCGCTTTCGGCAAAGGCGTCCGAGGGCGCAATTCCCTCGAACAGCACCAGATGCAGGGCGAGCGCCCAAGCCGACAGGCGGCGGATCAGCACCCAGGCCAAGGCCAGCACCACCAACCCGATCAGTGCGACGGCCACCTGGAACGCGGGCGGATGGAAGGTCAGATAATAGTTGATGTCGTATTCGGTCAGCGTCCACCACGCGATCAGGCCCGCGACCGCTACGAAGGGCACCGCCAGAACAAGCACCCGCAGAATGAAGCGCACCGCGAAGGAAAACAGCGTCGGCAGGCGCGACAGGATCAATCGCAGCGCCGACCCGCCGGCCCCCCACGGGTCGCTCTCGCCCATCCTGAGCGATCCGGCCATGACCGAAAAGACGAACACCTCGGCCAACAAGAACAGGCCCAGAATGACCACCGCCGCCACGAAACCAACCGGCGACAGGATGAACATGGCGATGTCCTGATCGGTCAGCGCGGTTTGGTCGGACAGCATCACCGCGAGGTTCACGGTGAAGGCCACGCCGGGTGCGATCAGCGCGATCAGCAGCAGACGCACCGCCATATAGATGGGAACAAAGGTCCGGCGTCGGGCCCAGGCCCCGCGATAGGCATCTGTTACGGTTGAGAAATGTGACACGCCGGCCCCCTTTGAATGCTGAATTCATTCAAGGCCGCGCAGATGTGAATTGCAAGCGTGACGCTCAGCTTTCCTCAAGCTTGGCCGCGAGGCGGAAGCCGATCCGGTTGGCGGGCTTGTCCTCGACCGTTTTGGGCAGGGCGCGCAGCATGACGTTCAGCTGGCTGACATGCTGCACCAGCTGGGTGCGTGCGCCCGAACCGTCCGAGCCGTAGAAGGTGATCACGTCGGGGTCAAAATATCCCATCCCCTCGATCCGCATCACCCCGGCGTCACCGCCGGTAAAGCCCATGGCGACCTCGTGATCGGCATCGAGGGTCTGCTCGAAGTTCTGGATGTACAGGATCAGCCGTTCATACGCCCATTGGGCGGGGCTTTTGCTGTCGACCGGCTGGCGCAGGGGTTCGGGCAGGTCCTTGGTGCCCGACGTGCTGTCCGGGTCGGCATGCACCTCATAGCACCGGGGCAGAGCTGCCGCTTCGGCGGCCTCGGCCGAGGTTTCGATCTTGTCCTGCATCGTCTCAACCTTTGCGCTGATACACCCATGCGCCGTCCTCACGACGCGCCCGGGTCACGGCTCCAGTGTGATAAAGATGGTTCAGATGCGCAACCGCCTCGACCAGCGCAAGACCGTATTCGCCGTCGCGGATGGGGCGTTTGAACAGGGTCACGAAACAATCCGACGCCGCCTTGGGAGCGTCCAGATCGTCGAGCAGGCGCGCAAGAGCGCCGTGATGGTTCTCGATCAGTTGCTTCATGCGGATCGGCAGGCCGATGAAGGGCAGTTTGTGCCCCGGCAACACCACCTGATCGGGCCGCGCCAGCTGTTGCAGGCGCTCGCAGGCTTCAAGCCAGTCGGACACCGGGTCGGCCATCGGCTCGGTGGCATAGACGCCCAGGTTCGGGCTGATCGAACTGAGGATCTGGTCGCCCGAGATCACCAGGTTGTCGTCGCGGCTCCAGAACGTGGCGTGTTCGGGGGCATGTCCATTGCCCATATGCACGTCCCAGTCCCGGCCGCCCATGCGGATCACGTCGCCCTGCTTGATGCGGACAAAGCCCAGAGGCATCGGATAGACCGTGTCGGCAAAGTTGAAGGGCCGCTCGGCCATGCGTTTGGCCAGGATCTCGGGGGCCATGCCGGCGCTGCGGTAGAATTCCAGCGTCTCTTCCGGCCAGCTCTCCTGCACGTCCAGCGTCAGCATTCGCGCAAACAGCCATGCGGTACGGCTCGAAACCAGATCGGCGCCGTGCTCCGACTGGAACCACCCGGCATTTCCGACGTGGTCGGGGTGGTGATGCGTGACCACAACCCGGGTCACCGGCTTGCCCGCAAGCGGCCCGGCCATCAGGTCGGACCACAGGCCGCGCGTCTTTTTCGATGAAATCCCGGTGTCGATCACCGTCCAGCCATCGCCGTCATCCAGCGCGTAGACATTGACGTGGTCCAGCGCCATCGGCAGCGGCAGGCGCATCCAAAGCACGCCCTCGGCGATCTCGGTGGCTTGTCCGGGCGCGGGCGGCTCGGGCCAGGGATGGCGAAACGCCGGAGGCCGCGCGCCGTCCATCACGCGGCCAGTTCGTCGGCGCTGAGCGCGAACAGGTCTCCGGCTCCGATCTGCGCCTGATCCAGCAGGCCCGCGTATTCCGGCAGGCGCGCGGTGATGTAGTACCGCGCGAGCTTGGCGCGCGGACCATCCGGATCGGCCAAAGCGGCGATCAGGTGGTAATGCGCACCCAGCACGCGGGCAAAGGCGTTCAGATAGGCCACGGCCCCGGCAAAGCGATTGTTCATGTCCTCTTGCGCCGCCAGCCACTCGGTCGCCTCGCGCAGGGATTCGGTCGCCTCCCATACCGGGCCGGCCAACTCGGGCACGGTGGCGCGGGCGCGCTCGGCATGATCTTCGATCTCGTCCAGCAGGCGGGCGGCGGCTTCACCTCCGTCCATCATCTTGCGGCCAACAAGGTCCATGGCCTGAATGCCGTTGGTCCCCTCGTAGATCGCGGTGACGCGAACATCGCGGTAATACTGTGCGGCGCCGGTTTCCTCGATGTATCCCATGCCGCCATGCACCTGCAGGCCGGTCTCGGACACGCGCATGCCGGTCTGGGTGCCGAAAGCCTTGCAGATCGGGGTCAGCAGGGCCGCCCGCGCGGCCCAGTCGGCGTTGTCGGTGGCCTTGGCCATGTCGATAGCCGCGGCATTGGCCAGCATGATCGCACGGGCGGCGAACAGGTCGGCCCGCATGTCCATCAGCATCCGGCGCACATCGGCATGATCGATGATCGTGCCCGAAGGCGTCTTGCCCTGCTTGCGTTCCAGAGCATAGGCCAACGCGTGCTGATAGGAGCCCTCGGCCGCGCCCACGCCCTGCCCGCCGACGCCGAGGCGCGCGTTGTTCATCATCGTGAACATGGCGGCCATGCCCTTGTGTTCCTGGCCCACCAGCCAGCCCTTGGCGCCGTCATACTGCATCACGCAGGTGGGCGAGCCATGCAGTCCCATCTTGTGTTCCAACGACACCACCTTCAGGTCATTCGCCACGCCCGGATTACCGTTTTCATCGGGGATGAACTTGGGCACCAGGAACAGGGAAATCCCCTTGGTCCCCGGCGCGCCATCGGGCAGACGGGCCAGAACCAGGTGGCAGACATTCTCGCAGAAATCATTGTCGCCCCACGAGATGTAGATCTTCTGCCCGGTGATCGCATAGGTACCATCGCCGTTGGGTTCGGCCTTGGACGTCAGCGCGCCGACGTCAGACCCGGCCTGCGGTTCGGTCAGGTTCATCGTGCCCGACCATTCGCCCGACATCAGTTTGGGCAGGTACAGCGCCTTGAGCTCTTCGCTGGCGTGGTGTTCCAGCGCCTCGATCTGACCCTGGCTCATCAACGGGGCCAGCTGCAGCGACAGACAGGCGGCGCTCATCATCTCGTTGACGGCGGTGGTCACGGTCATGGGCAGGCCCATGCCGCCGTATTCGGGGTCACCGCTCATGCCGATCCAGCCACCCTCGGCGATCGCCTTCCAGCCATCGGCATAGCCGGGCGAGGTCCGCAATACCCCGTTTTCCAGCCGCGCCGGCTCAAGATCGCCGGGGCGCTGCAGGGGAGCCATTACCTCTTCGCACATCTTGCCGGCCTCGGACAGAATGGCGCTGACCACGTCCGGAGTGGCCTCGGCGAATTTCTCGGTCGCGGCGACGTCCTTGAACCCCACCACCTTGTCCATCAGGAACTCGTAATCAATGACAGGAGCGCGATATGGCATGGTTTCCCCCCGGAAATCGTGTGTCGGTCGCAATGGCGGGCTTGGAATCCATGGCCCGCGCCGGTATTCATCTAAGCTTGTTCGATTACCTATCCGTCCCCCTGTTGCAAGCAACCAAAACGCCGCGTCACCACCCATGATCCCCAACAGCACGCAATATCTGGATGCTGATCCCGCCGGGATTGCAGCCGCGGCCGACCTGCTGCGTCAGGGACTGCTGGTCGCCTTCCCGACCGAGACCGTCTACGGGCTGGGCGGCGACGCCCGCAACGGCGAAGCGGTGGCAGCGATCTACGCCGCCAAGGGACGACCCAGTTTCAACCCGCTTATCGCGCATGTCGCCTCGGTCGAGGCTGCCAAACGCTATGTCGAGTGGTCGGACAATGCCGAACAACTGGCAGCTGCGTTCTGGCCCGGTCCGCTGACGCTGGTGCTGCCGCTGCGCGCAGGGCATGGCGTGTCCTCGCTGGTGACGGCGGGGCTGGAGACGCTGGCCGTGCGGGTGCCAGCCCACCCAACCGCGCGCGCATTGCTGAGCGCAGTTGACGGACCCGTCGCTGCCCCATCGGCAAACCCCTCCGGTCGGATCAGCCCGACCACTGCGGCGCATGTGCGCGCAGGTCTGGACGGTCGGATCGCCGCCGTACTGGATGACGGACCCTGTTCAGTCGGGTTGGAATCGACCATCGTGGGCTTGGCCGGCAGCCCCGCTTTGCTGCGGCCCGGCGGTGTCGCTCTGGAGCAGATCGAAACAGTTCTGGGCACGCGCCTGACCCGCCACAAGCCCGGAGATCTGCTGACCGCTCCGGGGCAGTTGCTGTCACATTATGCTCCGGATGCACCGGTGCGGCTGAACGCCACCGAGCGGCGCGGGGACGAGCTGCTGCTGGGATTTGGCAATGTCGATTGCGACCGCAACCTGTCTGCCAGGGGTGACCTGATCGAAGCGGCGGCAAACCTGTTTGCGTATCTGCACGAACTGGACGGTACGGGGCGGCCGATTGCCGTCAGCCCGATCCCTTCCCAGGGCGTGGGGGCGGCCATCAACGACCGCCTGCGCCGGGCCGCGGCGCCGCGCAATTCCTGATCAGGCCCGACCGGCGCTGGCCGACAGCGTCAGCGGATCGACACCCAGCGTGGCCAAGGCGGCCTCCCACTTTTCGTCGTCGGCAACGTCAAAGACAAGTTTCGATGTGGCATCGGTCGTCAACCAGCCATTGGCCGCGATCTCATCTTCCAGCTGTCCAGGCCCCCATCCCGAATAGCCCAGCATCAGCATCGAGTTCAGCGGCCCTGTGCCAGAAGCGATATCTTCGAGCACGTCCAGCGTCGCCGTCATGCTGAAATCGCCGGCCACGTGCAGCGAATGCAGATTTGCGTCGTAGTCCGCGCTGTGCAGGACAAACCCCCGGGACAATTCGACGGGACCACCAAAATGCACAAGGCGTTCTCCGACAACCGGGATGCGGCATGCGATGTTCAACTGTTCAAGAAGCGTCTTGATCCGCAAATCCGACGGTTTGTTCACGATCAGACCCATCGCGCCGTCATCGCCGTGGCTGCACAGGTACACCACTGAATGATCAAAGCGCGGATCGCCCATGCCGGGCATCGCAATCAACAGTTTTCCAGTCAGATCCATCAAAAAAACTCGTGCGGCTTATTCCCTTACAATGACCTTGCGGAACCCGGATTGGCAAGGGATCACGCCTGAAATCCCGCGATTTCTGCCGGTGACCAGAACGTGACTTGGCAAACCTGCCCGCACATCGCATTTATGGATCATGAGATCACTGTTCAAACCCGTCCTGACCATTGTTTCAGCTTGTCTGGCCCTGGCCGCACCTGCGCAGGGGCAATCGATCGACTCGATCGTCCGGCTGGACGTGATCGATGGCGGCCAATCCGAGGATGGAACCTATCTCACCGCGATCCGATTGGATCTGGAGCCCGGATGGAAGACCTATTGGCGGGCCCCCGGTGACGCCGGCATACCGCCTGAATTCGATTGGCGCCGCTCCGGCAATGTCGGCGCGGTTGCGATCACCTGGCCCACGCCGCATGTCTTTGACCAGAACGGCCTGAAGTCCATCGGCTACGAAAAGCAGCTGGTGTTGCCGGTTCGGATTACGCCCAAGGACGCATCCAAACCGGTCCGGTTGCGCGGCGAGGTCGATCTGGGAGTGTGCAAGGATGTCTGCATTCCCGCATCTTTGAAATTTGACCACGAACTGGACGCCGGCGCAGCAAGAAATCCGGCGATCGCGGCTGCGCTTGCGCAACGGCCCTTCTCTGCACGCGAGGCTGGCGTTACCGGCGCGGCCTGTCGCCTGAGCCCGACCGCGGACGGTTTTCAGGTGCAGGTACAGATCGACATGCCCTCGGCCGGTGGCGCCGAGCTTGCGGTGATCGAACCGGGGAATCCGGCCCTGTGGGCCTCGCAGACTGAAACCAAGCGGCAAGGCAACCGGCTGACCGCCACGTCCGAGGTGATCAGCCCAGACGGTCAGCCCTTTGCCCTGGACCGGTCCGCCGTGCGGATCACGGTTCTGGGGACCAAACACGCGGTCGACATTCTGGGCTGCAGCGCGGGCTGAGCGGATGCAGCAGGTTCCCCGGATCGGCGCACTGGCGGTTGTCGTAGATCAGGGCCATGTCCTGCTGGTGCAACGCAGCAAGGCCCCCGATGCCGGTCTCTGGGGATTTCCGGGCGGCCATGTGGAGTGGGGAGAAACCGTCCTGCAGGCCGCCGCGCGCGAGCTGATGGAAGAAACCGGTATCGAAGCAACCCCGCAGGCGTATCTGGGCAACCTTGATCTGCTGGTCCGGGATGCAGCCGGACAGATCACCGCCCACTATTTGCTGGTCGGCGTGTCCTGCCGCTTCGAATCCGGCACTCCGGTCGCAGCGGATGATGCGCAGGATGCGCGTTGGTTCCCAATCCGCCAAGTGCTGGACCGCGACCTTGCCATGAGCGCCCGGGTGCCCGACCTTCTGTCTCAGGCACTGGCCCGGGATGAAAGCCTGACATAAAGCGCCCCGGACACGATCAGGCTGACGGCCAGAATGGCAACCGCACCGGCCGCGAACGCTCCCAGCCCCATTCTCAACAACGCCAGACCTTCCTCGCCGCCGTACAGCCCGGACAGCACACCCAGCGGCGCGCCGGCCAGAACCGGCCAGACCATCGTGACCAGCAGCCAGAGGATCATCGCCCCGCCCGTTCCCGCGGCCGCGACCCGGACCACCTTGTCCGGCGCCCGCAGGGCGCGGCGCATCGCCGTCATCGGGCGAGAGATATCACTCAGGATCGCCAGCAACGCGGGAACCAGGAGCAGCACCAGCACCATGCCGAACCCGAGCCCGTAGACCAGCGTGATCACCGTGGGTTTGAGGAATTGCGCCTGCTGCGACCCTTCGTACAGCAACGGGGCCAGCCCCATCACCGTCGTCAGCGTGGTCAGCATCACCGGCCGCAACCGGTCAGCGGTGCCTTCTATGATCGAGGGCACCAGCCCGCGATCCTGCTGATACCCATCAATGGTCGTTATCAAAACGATCGAGTCATTGATGATGATCCCGGTCATGCCCAACAGGCCGACGACCGTGAACATGCTTAGCGGAACGCCCCAGATGTAGTGCCCCCAGATGGTGCCGACCAGTCCAAAGGGAATGATCGCCATCACCACCAGCGGCCTTGTCCAACTGGCGAAGATCCACGCCAGAACAAGGTAGATTCCGGTCAGGCACAGGATCAGACCGGTACGCGCCTCGGTCAGGAACTCGTCCTCCTGTTCGCTCAGACCGGCCATGCGCCACTCGACCTGAAACTCGGCGGCGATATCCGGCAGGATTTCCTCGCGCATGGCGCGGGTGATTTCCGCGGCCTGGGCCGGGTCATCCTCGGATATGTCCCCATTCACTGCGATCACCCGCAGGCCATTTTCCCGGCGCACCGTCGAGAACCCCGACTCGCGCTTGACCGAGACGATGTCAGCCAGCGGGACATAAACCCCGTCCGGTGACCGCATCAACGTGCGTTCCAGGAAATCTGCGGTCAGCTCGCTTTCGGGCAGTTCGACCCGGATCTCGGCGCTGCGAGGACCGTCGGGGAATGTCGCCGCCTCGATCCCGTTCAGGCGGTGACGCAGAACCCGGCCCAATGTCTCGATGCGGAAGCCCAGCGCCTCACCCTGTGCCGTCAGATCCAGAATGTACTCTTCCTTGTCATAGGCCAGATTGTCTTCCAGCGCTGAAACCTCGGGGTATTTCGACAGTTCCGCCTGCAGGGCCTCGGACGCGGATTTCAGTGTGTTCACGTCCGCGCCGAAAAGCTGCACGTCGATGGCATCACCACCCGGACCCGAGCGCCAGCCGCGGAACGTCAGCAATTCGACCTTGGGATGGCGCGGCACGAATTCCTGCAGCTCGCCCACGAATTCAAAGCTGGAATAAGGTCGCAGGTCGGCATCGATCAGCTCGATCGAGATACCGCCCAGCAAATCGCCATCCTTGCCATCGGCGGCGGACAGACCATAGCCGGCGCTGCCCCCGATCTCGGCCAGAACATAGTCGATCGGGTTGCGACCGTGGCGTTCTTCGTAGATCTGGCCCAGCTCTTCGGTGGCGCGCTGCAGAATGTGCATCATTTCGATCGTGTCGGCGCGGGTAGCGCCTTCGGCCATGATGAAATTGCCGGTGACCGAGCCCCGCTCGGGTGCGTTGAAAAACCGCCAATTGACGTCGCCCTTGATGAACAGCGCTATCTGGCTGGCCAGAATGGCGATCATCAGGGCCACGACCACGTATCGCGCCCAGATTGCCCACGCCACCAAAGGTCGGAAAAGAGTGTCGCGCACCCAGCGAAAACCCCTGTTCACAACCCGGTTGGGCCAGTCATACCAGTGTTCCTTGGCCGAATGTGCGATGGCATGCGCCATGTGGTTCGGCAGGATCAGAAAACACTCGATCAACGAGGCGATCAGTACAGCGATCACCGTAAAGGGAATGTCGCGGATCAGCTCTCCGAACCGTCCACCAATGGCGGTCAGACCAAAAAAGGCGATCACGGTCGTGACCGTGGCCGCAAAAACCGGCATCGCCATGCGCCGGGCGGCGCGCTCGGCGGCAACGACCGGTGGCTCGCCCAGACGGCGGGCCCGGAAATCGGCGTGTTCCCCCACCACGATCGCATCATCCACCACGATACCCAGCGTGATTATAAGGCCGAACAACGAGACCATGTTGATCGACAGCCCGCCGATATACATGAAGGCGATGGCCGCCGACATGGCCACCGGAATACCGGCTGCGACCCAAAAAGCGATGCGTGCATTCAAGAATAGGAACAGCAGGCACACCACCAAGCCCAGCCCGACCAGCCCGTTGTCGATCAGAATGTCCAACCGGTCGGTGATGGCCTGCGCCCGGGTACGGATCAGCTCGACCGAGATACCATCCGGCAGGCTCGCCTGCATCTCGGCAACCACATCCTCGACCGTGTGCTGAATGTCGATCGCGTCCCCCAGGTTCGACCGGTCCACCCGGACGGACATGGCCGGATTTTCCCCCACAAAATAGCTGCGATTGCGGGTAACGCCCTCGACCCGGATCTGCGCGACATCGCCGACCACCAGCTTGGACCCGTCCGGATAGGTGCGCAAAGCGATGCGCTCGATCTCCTCCGGGGTGCGCTTTTCGACACCGGTGCGGATCCGGGCGTTTGCGCCGGTCACGTCCCCGGCCGGATTGGCCGTGACCTCGGCCGCGACCGCCGAGGCGATCTCGGACAGGGTGATGTCGTTGGCGATCAACTGCGCGGTGGGAACTTCGACCACGATGCGTGGGGCCGCAAGGCCGCGGATCGTGGTCCGCGTGACACCGGCAGCGAACAGCCGATTGATCAACTCATCCGTGAATTTGGCCAGCTGCCCGGTCTCGATCGGGCCGGTGAGGACAACATCCGTCACCCGGTCTCGCCACGCGGCCCGCCGGATGGACGGTTCTTCGGCGTCCTCAGGCAGGTTGGTCACGCTGTCGACCGCGGTGCGTACTTCTTCGACGGCGCGGCTCATGTCCCAGTTGGGTTCAAATTCCAGCGCGATGCGGGCCGATCCTTCGCGAGAGGTCGACTCGGTGCTGGCAACGCCTTCGACCGCCAGCAATGCAGGTTCAAGGATCTGGACAATCCCGTTGTCCACATCCTCGGGCCCCGCACCATCCCATTCGACGTTGACATTGACCCGTTCCAGGATCACGTCCGGAAAGAACTGCGCCCGCATGTTCGGCGCCGAAGCCGCGCCAAGGACCAGCATGACCACCAGCAGAAGGTTGGCAATGGTCCGGTGACGCGTGAAATAGCTGAGGATGCCGCTGGCCGCGCCCGGGATCTCGCGCATCATGGCGCCTATCCCCCGGCCCGGTTTTCAAGCCGCCGCAACAGAGACGACGGCACCTTCGCCTCGCTCAACTGAGCAAGAACACGGGTCTTGACGTCCTGAGACATGCGGTCGCTGGCCTCGACCTGCGCCACCAACCGCGCGCGGTGTTCGTCCGTCAGCTCGACCATGTCCGGCTCGACCGCGGCGCTGTCTTCGATGCGAACCGGGCGCACGCGGACCCCCGACCCCAGCAGAGGGGTCCGACCCACCACGACTTCGCGCCCTTCCAGCCCGGCGCCGCGCAGCAACACTTCATCCCCTTGCCGGCGCACCAGCTCGACCGGGAGCGTTTCCAGCCGGTCGTCGTCGCCCAGCACCAGCACGGTGCCTTGCGCATCCAGAACCGAAGACGGGAGACGCACGACATTTTCCAGCGGCTGTTCCTCGACCGAAACGGTCACGAAATCGCCGGGCTTGAACCCCGGCGCGTCATCAAGCCGGGCATAAAGCAACCGGCCGGTCTGGCCCTCGCCGGCCGACCCGCTGTCGCGGCTTATCCGACCGGTGGCGCTCAGGTCCGTGCCCGTCACCTCAAGCGAGATGGTCACTGGTGCCGGGATCAGCTTGCCCTGATCGTCCAGCAACCGCACGTATTGCGCAGTCGAAACACGGAACGCGACCTCCAGCGCGAACGGGTCGACCAGTTCGGCCAGCTTTTCATTTGCCGTGACCAGGCGCCCTTCAACCAGCGTGACACCAGTCAGCGTCCCGTCGAACCGGGCGCGGATGGTCATGTCTTCCAGATCGCGTTCCGCCGATTCCAAAGCGATACGGGCCCGCGCCAGCAACGTCGTTGCCTGATCGACGCGGGACTCGGCCTGCGCCAAAGCGATACGGCGCGACAACACGGTCTGCCGGGCCGAGGCCGCGGCCAATTCGGCCTCTTCAACGCTGGCGGTCGCGCCCACGCCACGGTCCAGCAAATCCTTCTGACGCTGCAGGGCCCGTTCCCGCAGATCCGATTGGGACTCGGCGGCCTTCAATTCATCCTGTGCCAAAAGCAGGGCGCGTTCGGCATCGCGTTCTTCAAACTGGGCATCCAGCAGGTCCGACCGCGCCCGGTCCAGCGCCGCCTGCGCATCGGCCGGGTCCAGCTCGACCAGAACTTCGCCTGCGCGCACAACCCCGCCATCCTCGAAGTTTTCCGCCAGCCCGATGACACGGCCACCCAGCGCCGCCCGCAATTCCAGACGCCTGCGGCTTTGAACTTCGCCGAATGCCTCCAGATAGGGGGTGGCGGTTTGTGGCTCGGCCTTCTGAACAGTGACGGCGAACACGCGTTCGCGCGCCTGCGGGGGTTTGTTGTCGCGGGTCATGACCTCTTGCACTGCGCCGGTGATCATCTGCGCCGCGACAATCAACAGCGCAAGCATCAGGGATGCCAGAAAGACACCGATGAGGCTCTGCCGCAGAAATCGCATAGATCTTTCACTCCGGTTGCAACGGGACGCAGTCTGTTAATAGGTAGCCAGGCCGGAAAAAATACCAACCCACAAGGCGGTTATGAGCCGTTAAACGTACGACCAGTCTACTTCCGTCGCAGATGTTCGTCCAATCTGGGCATGATTTCCACGAAATTGCAGGGCCGGTGGCGATAATCCAGCTGTTTTTCCAAAATGCCGTCCCAGGCATCCTTGCAGGCCCCCGGGCTGCCCGGCAGGGCAAACAGATAGGTTCCGCCGGCGACGCCACCTGTGGCCCGCGACTGTACAGCCGAGGTTCCGATCTTCTCCATCGAAATCAGGGTGAAGACGGTGCCAAAAGCCTCGATTTCCTTTTCGTAGACATCGCGATGCGCCTCGACCGTGACATCGCGCCCGGTCAAGCCGGTGCCGCCGGTCGAGATCACCACGTCAATCTCGGGGTCGGCGACCCACGCCCGCAACTGCTCGGCGATCTGGGCGCGCTCGTCCTGAATGATCTTGCGGTCGGCCACGGTGTGCCCCGCACGCTCGATCCGGTCGACCAATGTTTGGCCCGAACGATCTTCGGCCAGTGACCGCGTGTCCGATACGGTCAGAACAGCGATGCGGATGGGGATGAATTCCATGGTTTCATCAATTCGGGACATGTCGTGTCAGGCTCTTTCCATAATGGCCAGCCGGGCCGCCAGAGCGACGAACACGCCGCCACTGACCCAGCCGAGAATTCGCGAAGCCCGCGGGCTTGAAATCAGCGCTCGCCCGGCGCCGCCGGCAAATGACCCCACCAGGGCATTCACGACGAACCCGCCCACAGCGATGATCGCGCCCAGCAGCAGAAACTGAGCCAGAACCGATCCGTTGGCCGGCGATACGAATTGCGGGATGAAAGCCAGAACAAACAGAATGATCTTGGGATTCGTCATGTTGACCAGCATCCCCTCGCGAAAGGCATGGCCCGAAGGCTGCATTGGAGCGTCAGTCCGGACCGCACCGTTCCGGATGGTGCCCCAGGCCAGATACAGCAGGTAGGCCACGCCCAGCCAGCGAATGACGTCGAACAGCCAGGGCATAGTCGCGACCGCCGCGCCAAGTCCCAGCCCAGCCAGCAGAACATGAACCATCAGACCAGTCGAGACACCGGCACTGGCCACGATGGCCGATCGGGCGCCCGACCGAAGCCCAAGCCCGAAGCAGAACATCATGTCAGCCCCCGGCGTCATGTTCAGCGCGATGGCGGCTGGGATGAAGGTCAACAGCGTTGCGTATTCGATCATGGATCGACCTCGAACCAATTCACCTTGGGCCCCAGATTTGCGATCCGGGTGCGACCGATCTCGCCGCGATAACCCCAGCTGTCGTGGATATGACCGCACAGAGCAAAGTCAGGTTGAATCCGTTCCACCGCGTCGCGCACCGCGCTCGATCCGATCGATTGCCCCTGCGAGGTCCGATCGCCTTTGCCCTTGGGCGGGGCATGCGTGATCAGGATGTCGGCCGACGGGCAGCGATTGAGCAGCTCTGCGGCCTCGGCTTCGGTCAGGTCGCAGGACCAGTCACCAAATGGCGTGACCGGTACGCCATAGCCAAGTCCGAACAGGCGCAGCCCGTCCACGGTCATGCCTGTTCCGTGCAGAACATGCACGCCGTCCGGCACGGCCGCCGCCAGTTCCTCGGCGCTTTCGGCGTTGCCGGGAACCAGAACCATCGGCGCGGATATGCCGGAAAGCATTTCCATCGCCTCGTCCAGCCCCTGACGCATGTTGCAGTAATCACCCGCGCCGATCACCAGGTCAGCGTCGACGCTGGCTGCCACCAGTTCCGCAGCCCGATTGCGGGCCATGTGCAGGTCGGAAAAGGCCAGAACCTTCATCCCTTGTTCTCCAGATATGCGCGCAGATCCAAAAGATCGGCCCAGGCCTGGCGCTTGGCATGGGGCTGGCGCAGCAGATAGGCGGGGTGCAGCATGGGCAGAACCGGCAGATTCAGCGCCTGATCCCACTGCCCGCGAAGCCGCGTAATGCCGCGCTTGTTCAGAACCGCCTGGCAGCTGATGTTGCCCATTACCACCAGGACCTTTGGCTTGGACAGGGCCACGTGCCGTTCCAAAAACGGCTGCATCATCGCGATCTCGTCCGGCCGCGGGTCCCTGTTCTGCGGCGGACGCCAGGGCAGAACATTGGTGATGTAAACGTTCTTGGCGCGGTCCAAATCTATCGCGGCCAGCATCCGATCCAGCAACTGCCCGGCGCGGCCAACGAACGGCTTTCCAGCGCGGTCTTCTTCACGGCCCGGGGCCTCGCCGACGATCATGACCGGCGCACCGGGTGTCCCATCAGCAAAGACCAACTGTCGCGCGCCACGCTTCAGATCGCAGTGTTCGAACGCCTCCATAGCGGCGCGCAGCTGATCCAGAGACGATGCCGCAGACGCAGCCTTTTTTGCCTCGACCACCGGATCGGCCTTGGCGGGCTTCTGCACTGCGGGCTGCGCTGCGGCGGGTTTTTTGACCTTTGGCGCGGTATCCGGCAATGCATAGCGGTCAACCGGTGCGTCGACGATCGCGTCGGTTACGCCCAGCTCAACCTGCCATTCCAGCAGGGCACGCGCGGTGTAGGGGTCAAGGGCCGATTCCATGACCATCAATCTACTCAGCTTTGCGGGAAGGGAAAGCAAATTGGCCTTGCCTTGGCGCATTGCCGGGCCGACGATGGTCCCCGTCATGACGCGAACCCTGGGCTTTCTGCTGATCACTCTGTTCGCCCTGCTGCCCGGCGGGTCGGAGGCACAGTCGTTTCTCAACAATCAAGGCCAATGCCGTGGGGGCCAGTTTCAATGCGGTCTGAAATGCTGCTCGGTCGGCCAACGCTGCAGCTATGACGGATTCTGCATTCAGGCCGGGGGCACCTATTGCGGCGGCGGGCGGTCCTGCGGACCGTTCGAGAAATGCGTGGCCGGAGGCACCCGATGCGCGCCGGCAGGGGCAAACAAATGCGCCTCGCGGCTGGATTGCCCCAGCGGGTCCTTCTGCAACGCACGCGGCGAATGCGAGCGCAGTTCGCCCGACTTCGACCCCTCTCCGCAACCGGCAACGCCCTGCGACGACGGGCGGACCTGCGCAGCCGGTTCGACCTGCCTGCCGGGCGGCGGCTGTACGCGCCCCGGCTGGTATCTGTGCGAAGAGACCGGATCGCAATGCCGCGCCGGGTTCAAATGCTCGGCCAATCAGGGCTGCGTGCCCAGAAAGGCCGTCGATTGCGGATACGGCAAGTGGTGCCGGCCCGGCGAGCAGTGCCTGCCCGAAGGCGGATGCGAGAAACTGCCCGATGGGGACTGACTCCAGTTGCCCCGACGCGCTGCGCTTTCTATAAGCGGCGCGACTGTCAGACAGGAGCCCGGCCCATGCGTTTCGCCCATCGTCACCTACTTGGCATCGAGCATCTGTCCCAATCCGACATCACCGCCATTCTGGACCTGGCCGAAAAATACGTCGATCTGAACCGGCAATCGGCCAAGCACTCGGACGTTTTGGCGGGGCTGACCCAGATCAACATGTTCTTCGAGAACTCGACCCGCACGCAGGCCAGTTTCGAACTGGCGGGCAAGCGGCTGGGTGCGGATGTGATGAACATGGCGATGCAGGCCAGCTCGATCAAGAAGGGCGAGACCCTGATCGACACGGCGATGACGCTGAATGCGATGCATCCCGACCTGCTGGTAGTGCGGCATCCGCATTCGGGCGCGGTAGACCTGCTGGCGCAGAAGGTCAACTGCGCGGTGCTGAACGCCGGCGACGGGCGGCACGAGCACCCCACGCAGGCGCTGCTGGATGCGCTGACCATCCGGCGTGCCAAGGGGCGGCTGCACCGGTTGAACGTGGCGATCTGCGGGGATGTGGCCCATTCCCGCGTGGCCAGGTCGAACCTGATCCTGCTGGGCAAGATGGAGAACCGCATCCGCCTGATCGGCCCGCCGACGCTGGTGCCCGCGCAATTCGCCGAATTCGGGGCCGAGATCTATGACGACATGACCGAGGGCCTGCGCGATGTGGACGTGGTGATGATGCTGCGCCTTCAGAAAGAGCGGATGGATGGCGGGTTCATCCCGTCGGAACGGGAATACTATCACCGCTATGGCCTGGACGCCGCCAAGCTGGCGCTGGCCAAGCCGGACGCCATCGTGATGCATCCCGGCCCGATGAACCGCGGGGTCGAGATCGACGGCACGCTGGCTGACGACATCAACCGCTCGGTCATCCAGGAGCAGGTCGAGATGGGCGTCGCCGTGCGCATGGCCGCGATGGAACTGCTGGCCCGCAACCTGAAGGAGTCGGCATGAGCGATCTGGACATCTCCGCTGGTGAGCGCGGCGTGATCCGCCTGTTCGCGCTGGACATGCGCCCCGAAGAGGCGAAGTTCCTGCGCGAGCCCGGCGCGGCGGATCAGGTCCTTGGCGTCACTGGGCTGGACCCCCAGCAGATCGACGTGTTTCCGGTGTCCGACCTCGAGGACCTGGGCCTCTACGGCTATCTCAGCGAGGGCTGCGGCGTGTCCGAGGACCAGCTGGACCGGGCCAAACTGGAGTCGGTCGACGGCTGGGTTTTGGTGCTGCGCAGCGCGGCCCTGAGCGCGCGCGCGGCCACGCTGAGCCCCGACCCGCGTCTGCGCCTGATCGGGCTCTACACCGAAGAGGCCACGAACTGGAGCGGCAGCCCCATCGAGACCGAGAGCGCGCGGCCATTCTCGGCCGCGCCGAGCCCGGTTTCGAGCGAGCAACCCCGCCGGACGGGATCGGCCGTGCTTGCCTTGATCATCCTGTTGGTCATCGGAGGTGCTCTGTGGCTGATCCTGTGACCTTTGCGCCGGACAAGGGCGCCTATGTCCGTACCAACGCCTGGTTGGCCGCGGGCGCGATGGCGGGGGCGATGCTCGTGCTGTGGCTGATCGGAAATCCCTATGTCTGGACCGGCGCCCCGGCCGGTCTGGCGGCGGTGGGCGTCCGGGCGTGGTACCTGGCGTCGGAGGAACTGGTGGCCAACTGGCAGATGACCGACACCACCCTGACCGGACCCGGCGGGCGCAGCGTGCCGCTGAACCAGATCGCGGCCGTGAATATCATGGGCAGCTTCGTGCAGATCGTCACCAAAGGCGGCGACAAGCACCTGATCAAGTACCAGGCCGACCCGGCCGCCACCAAAGCCGCGATTGAAAGGGCAATGGCATGACCAACCTGATCTTCACCAACGCCCGCCTGATCGACCCCGAAGCCGGAACCGACGCGCTGGGCTGGCTGCATGTGGCCGACGGGCGCATCGTGGCCAGCGGCGACGGCCCGGCGCCCGAGGCGGACGCGCAGGTGATCGATTGCGGCGGTCAGTGTCTGGCCCCCGGTATCGTCGACATCGGCGTCAAGGTCTGTGAGCCGGGCGAGCGGCACAAGGAAAGCTACAAATCCGCGGGTCTTGCCGCCGCGGCCGGGGGCGTGACCACAATGGTCACCCGCCCCGACACCCTGCCTGCGATCGACACGCCGGAAACGCTCGAATTCGTCACCCGACGCGCTCAAGCTGACACGCCCGTCAACGTGCTGACCATGGCCGCCCTGACCAAGGGCCGCGACGGGCGCGAGATGACCGAGATCGGGTTTCTGATGGATGCGGGCGCGGTGGCTTTCACCGACTGCGACCATGTGGTGACGGACACCAAGGTATTTTCCCGCGCGCTGACCTATGCCCGGGCCTGCGGCGCGCTTGTCATCGCCCACCCACAGGACCCGGGGCTGAGCCACGGTGCTGCCGCCACCAGCGGCAAGTTCGCCGCCCTGCGCGGTCTGCCTGCCGTTTCGCCCATGGCCGAGCGCATGGGGCTGGACCGCGACATCGCCCTGCTGGAAATGACCGGCGCGGCCTATCACGCCGACCAGATCACCACAGCCCGCGCCCTGCCCGCACTGGAACGGGCCAAGCGAAACGGGCTGGACATCACCGCCGGCACCTCGATCCACCACCTGACGCTGAACGAGCTGGACGTGGCCGACTATCGCACCTTCTTCAAGGTCAAGCCGCCGCTGCGCTCCGAGGATGACCGGCAGGCGGTGATCGAGGCCGTGCGGTCCGGCCTGATCGACACGATCAGCTCGATGCACACGCCGCAGGACGAGGAAAGCAAACGCCTCCCGTTCGAAGAGGCGGCCTCGGGCGCGGTGGCGTTGGAAACCCTGCTGCCGGCCGCGCTGCGCCTTTATCATGCCGATCAACTGGACCTGCCGACCCTGTTCCGGGCCATGACACTGAATCCGGCGAAACGACTGGGGCTGGACTGCGGCCGCCTGAGCGCGGGCGCCCCGGCCGATCTGGTTCTGTTCGACCCGGATGTGCCCTTCGTGCTGGACCGGTTCACGCTGAAATCGAAATCGCAGAACACCCCGTTTGACGGACAGCGGATGCAGGGTAAGGTCACCGCAACCTACGTTGCAGGCAAAGAAATTTTCCGGAGATCCTGATGCCCGTTTTCGACAGCTCGACGACCCAACTGATTATCTGGGCCGCGATCGGATACCTGATGGGGTCGGTGCCTTATGGCATGATCGTTGCGCGGGTGATGGGGCTGGGCAACCTGCGCCAGATCGGTTCCGGCAATATTGGTGCCACCAACGTGTTGCGCACCGGCAGCAAGGCGGCGGCGGCACTGACTCTTCTGTTCGACGCCGGCAAAGGCGCGGTCGCGGTCCTGCTGGCCCGGGCACTGGCCGGCGACGATGCCGCCCAGGTCGCGGCGCTGGCGGCCTTTGTCGGCCATTGCTATCCAGTCTGGCTGAGCTTCAAGGGCGGCAAGGGCGTGGCAACGTTCCTGGGCCTGTGGCTGGCACTGGACTGGCGGGTGGGCGTTGCGTGTTGTCTGACATGGCTGGTCGCTGCTGCGATCTGGCGGATCTCGTCCCTCGGCGCGCTGGCCGCGGCAGCTCTGTCGACAACATGGGTGATGATCTTGACGGACGGGTCGACCTTTTTGCTGGGCGTCGTTCTGACGCTGCTGATTTACTGGCGCCACCGCGAAAATCTGGCCCGCATCAAGGCGGGAACAGAGCCCAAGATCGGGAAATCGTGACCGCGCCGACCGACTTTTTGGACGCATTCTTTGCCTTGCCGGAGGGTTCTATTACCGGAACTGCAAACGGTCGAAGCTACTCGGTCACGAGGGTGGCGATGGCGGGCGGCAAATCGCACAAGCTGGTCGCCCATGAACGGGGTGGCGCAGACTACATCAGTATGAACCTGTACCTGACGGATCAGAGCGGCGCTTTGCTGCGCCCCTGCGAGATGCCTGCCGCCAAGGTCGTACGCTTTGTTCTGGCCCTGGTACCCGACAGCTGAACCGCGGACCGATCTGCGCTTGCGAACAGACCGCCTGGTATTTCTGCACATTCACGTTTGATTGCTTTGAACGTGATCGCCGCCTTTCCCACCTGAGTTTTCGTGACGCTCAATTACCGGGTGCACGAAACGCAATTTCGGTGCTGAAACGCCCGCGCTTGGACATGCCGGGCAGCCCCGATCACGAAAGGTGGAACCATGAACAAGATCAAATCCCTGTTGGGCGGCGTGGCGCTGTCCGTGGCAATCGCAAGCTCGGCCCTGGCGGCCGGCGTGGAAATCAACGCCTCGTCGACCGGCCTGGCGATGCAGGGTTACGACCCTGTGGCCTATTTCACCGAAGGCGAGCCGACCAAAGGCAGCTACAAGATCACGGCGTTGCACAACGATGCGCTGTACCGTTTTGCCACCGAAGAGAACAAGGCCGCGTTCGAAGCCAATCCCGAGGCCTACCTGCCCGCCTACGGCGGCTACTGTGCCTTCGGAGCGGCCATGGGGTTCAAGTTTGACGGCGATCCGACCTACTGGAAGATCGTGGACAACAAGCTGTACCTGAACCTGTCGGAAGACATCCAGCAGCGTTGGGAAGGCGACATCCCCGGCTTCATCGAAAAAGCCAGCGTCAACTGGGAAACGATCGCCGACAAGGATCCGGCCGAACTGCAGCAATAATCTGCTGAATTGGCGGCAAGGATCGGCGGCAGAATGCTTCTGCCGCCGATCGTGATTTGAAGCCCCACGACCCCGAACCTATCTGATCAGAACAACACTCCAAAAGGGCGGCCAGGCGCCGACCTTGCGGAAATCCGGGTCGGAATAACAGCGAAAAACCAATGATCCGGTCCACCGACCGGAACGTAATGATCAATACAAACCTTCAGGCCAACCAAAGGCCGAGGCAGATAACTTCCAACGAAAGGATAGCAAGATGACGAGCAAACTGGCACTTTTGACCACCGTTGCAACTTTTGCAGCCGGCACCGCCATGGCGCAGTCCTCGGGCGATTGGACCGGGTTCTATGCAGGTGCGCAGGTCGGCTACGCGGATATCGGCACCAGCCTGTCCGGTGTGGACGGAGACGGCGCCATCGGCGGTCTGATCCTTGGTTACGACTATGATCTGGGCGACTGGGTCGTGGGCGGCGGCTTTGACTATGACTGGTCTGATGTCGACCTTTCGGGTGCCGCAACGGTCGAAGACGTCTGGCGGCTGAAAGCCCGCGCCGGCTACAAGGTCAACCCGCAGGGGCTGTTGTATGGTGTCGCCGGTTACGCAGATGCGGGAACCGACACGCTGGGCAGCGACGATGGATGGTTCATCGGCGCCGGTTATGAACAGATCGTCGCGCCGAACGTCAGCATCGCGGGCGAGCTGCTGTACCACGAGTTCGACAATTTCAACTCGACCGGTGTCGACGTGGATGCAACCACGTTCCAGATCCGGGCAGCATACCGCTTCTGATCCCTCGCGCAGAATCGAACGGGCCCGGCACGGCGTGCCGGGCCTTTTTCATGGCACTAGGATCGTGCTTCCGGTTGTCTGCCGCGCCTCCAGTGCGCGGTGCGCATCGGCGACCTGATCCAGTTCAAAGCGTTGATCGATGTGAATCTTGACCTCGGCGCCGGCCACCTTGCCGAACAGCCGCCGGGCCATGGCCTGACACACGGAATGGTCCGCGATATGGGTGAACAGCGTCGGCCGGGTGATCTTCAACGACCCTTTCTGCCCAAGAATGCCGATGTTGAATGGTGGCACGGGTCCAGACGCATTGCCGAAGGAAATCATCATCCCCAATGGCTTGAGGCAGTCCAGCGAGCCTTCGAACGTATCGGCACCGACAGAGTCCATGACCGCATCGACCCCTTTGCCGCCAGTAATCTCGGCCACGCGGGACGCAAAATCCTCGGTCCGGTAGTTGATGCAGTGTGTGGCGCCGTTGAACTGGGCCAGACGGCACTTGTCATCGGTCCCGGCCGTACCGATCAGCTTGATGCCTTCGGATTTGGCCCACTGGCACGCGATCAGGCCGACACCCCCGGCGGCGGCATGGAACAGAACCGTATCACCACGTTTCAGCGGCGTGGTGCGGTGAAACAAGTATTCAACCGTCAAGCCCTTGAGCATCATGGCCGCCGCGGTCTCGAATGAGATGCCGCCGGGCAAGGGACACACCTGCGACGCGGGCATCACCCGCGCTTCGCAATAGGCACCGGCCGGCACCGCGGCATAGGCCGCCCGCTGGCCCGGTTTCAGATGCGTCACGCCTTCGCCGACCGCCTCGATCACCCCGGCGGCTTCCATTCCCAGCGCGTGCGGCAGTTCCATCGGATACAGACCGGTCCGCTGGTAGACATCAATAAAATTCAGACCGCAGGCGTGATGGCGGATCCGAACTTCACCCGGTCCCGGGTCACCCAACGGTCTATCCTCGATCTTCAGCACCTCGGGGCCGCCGGTTTCGTGAATGACTACGGTACGCGCCGTTTTCTGCATGCTGACCTCCTTTTGCCTGGATCCAAGCTATCACTTCGGCGCCGCAGGGCAATCCGGCGATCTCGCAGGGGTGAACCAGGATTGGAAAAAACTGTGGTACACTAGGGTCAGGCGTTGCCGGGTCATCCGGCCACGGGCAACTTTTCGCCGGATGCATCCTGCGGCGCACCTGCGCCAAGGAAAGGGATGACAATGGCAAAGACAATCGGAAACCCGATCAGTTGGACCGCGCAGCAACTCGGCGCGACCAGCGATCACATCGCTGAAAACGTAACGGGCATCGGCAGCGCTGACACCCAGCATCTGCCGACGGTACAAACGCTGACGTTGCAAGACTTGCGAGAGTGCCTGCGCGCCGGATACGAAGACTTTCTGGCGATCCGGGCCGATGCCATTTTCATCGTTCTGATCTACCCGATCGCGGGGCTTTTGATGTTCGGATTCGCGATGCAAGCCAACATGGTGCCACTTCTGGCTCCTCTGGTGGCCGGGTTTGCGCTGATCGGTCCGGTCGCTGCACTGGGCTTGTATGAGATCAGCCGCAAGCGGGAACAGGGGCACGAGGTTCACTGGCTGGACGCGTTGGGTGTTTTTCGATCCCCCTCGTTCGGCGCCATACTGGCACTGGCCTTTTACCTTGTCATGCTGTTGCTGGTCTGGCTGATGGTGGCACACGCCATCTATATCGAAACACTGGGTCCGCAGCCGCCAGAGACGCTGGGCCAATTTCTGACACAGGCTCTGACCACCGGCCCCGGCTGGACCATGATCATCGTCGGATCGGCGGTTGGGTTCCTGTTTGCTCTGGTGGCCTTGGCCGTCAGCGTTGTCAGCTTCCCGTTGCTGCTTGACCGCAAGGTCGGCCTGCCCGTGGCCGTTGTCACCTCGGTCCGGGTCCTGCGGCACAATCCGACCGTGATCCTGACCTGGGGCTTCATCGTCGCCGCGCTGCTGGTTCTTGGTGCGATCCCGCTGCTTTTGGGCCTGATCGTCGCAATGCCTGTCTTGGGGCACGCGACATGGCACCTCTATAGACGCGCCATCGCCTGAGCAAAGCGCGGGGCACCCCCCCCGCGCTGATAGGCCTAGCCTGATACTTTCAAGACGATCTTGCCAATGTGGCCGGAGCTTTCCATGCGGGCATGCGCAGCGGCGGCATCGGCCAGATCAAATTCGCTGTCCATGACCGGGGCAACTTTTCCAGCCTCAAGCAGCGGCCAGACCGCCTCGTGCAGATCCTGCGCGATGCGTGCTTTGGCCAGATCGCTCTGTGGCCGCAGTGTGCTGCCGGTCAGGGTCAGGCGTTTGACCATCATCATAGCAAAGTTCAACTCGACGACGGGTCCTTGCAGAAACGCGATCTGAACCAGCCTGCCATCTTCGGCCAGCGCCTTGACGTTGCGAGGGATGTAATCGCCGCCAACCATGTCGAGAATCAGATCCGCCCCACCTTCGGCCCGCATGGCAGCAACAAAATCCTCGGTCTTGTAGTTGATCGCCCTCTCGGCCCCCAGGTCCAGACAGGCCTGGCATTTCTCGTCCGAACCAGCCGTCACGAAGACCCGGGCTCCGAAAGCGTTGGCCAGTTGAATGGCCGTGGTACCAATCCCGCTCGATCCCCCATGTACAAGGAACCGTTCGCCAGCCTTCAGCCCGCCACGAGTGAATACGTTTGACCAGACCGTAAAGAAGGTTTCGGGCAGGCAGGCGGCCTGTTTCAGGCTCAGGCCCGAGGGCACAGGCAGGCAATGTGCCGCTGGTGTTACCACGTATTCTGCATACCCGCCGCCAGGCAACAACGCACAGACCTGATCCCCCAATGCCAACCCCGAGACGCCGGACCCGATGGCCACCACCTCGCCCGAAGCCTCGAGCCCGGGAAGGTCGCTGGCCCCCGGCGGCGGATCATAGGCCCCGGCCCGCTGCAGAGCGTCCGGGCGATTGACGCCGGCATAGGCCACTTTCAAAACCACCTGACCATGACCCGGCTCGGGCATGGGGCGTTCCGTCAGCTTGAGAACGTCCGGACCTCCGGGCGTGGTGATCTCAATGGCGCGCATCATCTGGGGCATTGGCAAAACTCCTTTGCGCAATGGGTATCAGGCGAATCGGGAAAGGCCCAGCAGCAAGAGGCAGTTACTTGCGCGGGTTCAGAAGACCCGGCAGATCGGCCCGCATCCTGACTGGCGCCCGAACCTGACTTGCCAGCCAGTTGGGAACCGCAAGGAACGGTTTGAACAGCGGATTGTTGTTCACCTGCGCCTTGAGCTTCTCGAACTGCATCACATCCGCAATGCGGCGATCCAGGAATTCCCAGGTCCGCTGGTGGTCCGGGCTGTCATCGCCCAACCAGAACAACAGGGTCGAGGAATACACACCCGACAGTGTTGCGCGTTTGGTGTACCAGTTGACATCATCCGAAGTGTCGCCCAGCGCATCCCAGATCAGGTCACAGGTGCCCCAGACCGCTTTGGCGCCATCTGCTGCATATGACGGCAACGAAAACAAAATCACGCCTCGGCGCACCGCCTCCCTGTCGGGGACAGCCTGCAGGCGGAAGCGCACTGCGGCGGCAATCCTGTCGCGGAACTTCAGATCGCTCAGGTCCTCGGACTTCAGCCGTTCAAGCATCTCGGCGTCCCCGCGGGCGTGAAATGCGAGCGCCAGATCCACGGCGCCCCGCGGGCAGATGACACGGGCCAGACCTTCGTCCAGATCGCAGTCGGCAATGGCCGCGCGAAAGCTCTCTTCGGACCAACCATCAAAAGGAACATGGGTCAGAATTGCGTCCAGCAATTGCTGTTTTGCATCTTCATAGGTCACGGTCATGGCGGTCCTCCGACTGTTGGGCCCAGTACTAGACAAGTTAGGTCCGCTTTGCTATACGGCCAACTCCTGCAATTTCCTTGCAACTCTATCTAGAAAGGTGGTGACAACCACATGCAGGTTAGTGTTCGCGACAACAATGTCGATCAGGCGCTTCGTGCCCTGAAGAAAAAGCTGCAGCGCGAAGGCGTGTTCCGTGAAATGAAGCTGAAGCAACATTTCGAGAAACCGTCCGAGAAAAAAGCGCGCGAGAAAGCTGAAGCGATCCGCCGTGCCCGTAAACTGGCACGCAAGAAAGCCCAGCGCGAAGGTCTGCTCTAAGATCTTCCTCGTCCAGCTTTGGATGACACTATTTGACGACCCCCGAGGCATCGCCCGGGGGTTTGTCGTTTCTGGGGAACAAATCCCCGGTGTGCCTGCAAATCCAAGCCCGAAAACTGACGCCGTCTGGCATCACTCAGCAAGTTGCCGCACATGAATCAGCAAGTTTTGGTGGCAATTCGCCGTCCGATTCCACCCGGCAGATTTGTGACTTTTCTACGCCAAATTCTCGCCACTAATGTCGCCTCAAAATAACGCAATCCAATGGAGGCAGAATCGTGTCAGTCGCAAGTTCACTTGAAAGGCAAATGCTGGAGCTCATTAATGCCGAGCGCGCCAGCCGAGGCCTGCAGCCCGTCCAGCTGGAACTGAGGCTGAACGACGCCGCTGAGGATCACAGCCAATGGATGCTGGACGTAGACAAGTTCAGCCACACGGGTGTCGGCAAGTCCCAGCCGTGGGATCGGATGGAAGATGCCGGCTTTGTGTTTTCAGGCAGCTGGCGTGCGACCGAAAACATAGCATGGCAAAGTGTCCGCGGTGCCCCAGGTCTGGCCGATGACGTCCAGAACCTGCACGACAGCCTAATGAACAGCCCCGGCCACAAGGCCAACATACTCGATCCGAACGTGACGGTGATCGGGATCGGGATCGAGACCGGGAAATACCTGCATAACGGCGTGAATTACGACGCCATCATGGTCACGCAGAACTTCGCGCGGACTTCGGCGGCGGTCCAACTGGATACCGGCGGTTCCGGCGGCGGAGGAACTCCGTTGCCATCCCCCGCCCCGGCCCCAACACCCGCCGGCCCTGTGGAGATTTTTGTCAAACCCGGAAAGACAGGGAATGCCGAAGACAACTGGTTTACCCTGGAAGTCGGGAAAGCCGGGCGACTGGACGGGCGCGGCGGCGATGACACTCTGACCGGGCAAAGTGGTCGAGATACCCTTCTGGGGCGGTCCGGGGATGACACTCTGCGCGGCGAAGGCGGCCGTGACAGGCTGTTCGGCGGGCAGGGCAATGATACTCTGGAAGGCGGCGATGATCGCGATATCCTGAAAGGTCAGGCCGGCGACGATATGATGTCGGGTGGCACGGGTGACGACGTTCTACGTGGCGGCAGCGGAACCAACATCATGACCGGCGGCACCGGCGCAGATGACTTTTTCTTCAGCAACGGTATCAACCGCGTTACCGATTTCGAAGACGGCGACCAGGTTGTCCTGCGCAGCAGCGCCGCCATCAAGAGCTACAAGGATCTGATGAACAACCATATCTCTCAGTCAGGCAACGATGTGGTGATCGACGATGGCAAAGGCCACATGGTGATCCTCGAGGATACCTTGCTGGCTGATCTCGACCGCGACTCATTCATCTTCTGAGGCAGTTGCGGCCGAAAAAAGTGCCCCGATTCTGGGCACTTTCTTTCAATAAATCTTGGGCACGTACAATTCGTCCGGCAGAACCCGCCGTTCATACTCGGGATTGTATTTCCGATCCGGCAGAGTGACCTTTTCGTGGGGCACCTCTTCGTACGGAATCTTGGTCAGAATATGCTCCATGCAGTTCAACCTTTCCCGCTTTTTGTCGTTGCCTTCGACAATGTACCAGGGGGCCTCGGGAATGTTGGTTCGGAACAGCATATCTTCCTTGGCCTTGGTATAGTCTTCCCAGCGGATCCGCGATTCCAGGTCCATCGGTGACAGTTTCCACTGCTTCATCGGATCGTGGATTCGCATCAGAAAGCGCAGTTGCTGTTCTTCGTCCGTGATCGAGAACCAGTATTTCAGCAAGATGATTCCCGACCGGACCAACATGCGCTCGAATTCGGGAACGTCCTGAAAGAACTGCTCGACCTGGGCCTCGGTGGCGAAGCCCATCACCCGTTCGACGCCCGCCCGGTTGTACCACGACCGGTCGAACAGAACGATCTCACCCGCCGCCGGCAGATGCGGCACATAGCGTTGAAAATACCACTGGCTCTGCTCGCGCCGGCTGGGGGCAGGCAAAGCAACGACACGTGCAACCCGCGGGTCCAGCCGTTGGGTGATCCGCTTGATTACCCCGCCCTTTCCAGCGCTGTCGCGCCCTTCGAACAGGATGCAAACCTTGGCGCCGGTATGCTGCACCCAGTCCTGAACCTTGATCAGCTCGGCCTGCAGGCGCAACAGGTTGCGGAAATAGACCTTGCGATCCAGCATTTCAGGATGCTGTTCGCGATAGATCTTGCGGACCTCCATCGACAGCATGGGTTCACTGAACTCGATCTCAAAATCCTCGTCCAGTGTGTCCTGCAACTCGGCTTCCAGCCAATCGTCGACTGTGTTCTCATAGTCTTCAGCCAAGGGCCTGCTCCTTATCTTTCAACAGTCTCGGACCATATCGGGTACGTGTAACCGGCCAATGTCATGCCGACCTTTTTCCCGCCCCGAAGGCCAATATTGAACCGGCTCAACGGCAGATACAACCGCATCGGCAAGAGTGACGCACCAGGATCAGACAGGCAGTGCTGTCGTCTTGAAAACGGTCCGCAGGGCGAACGAGCTTTGCATTTGCGCAACTCCGGGCAGGCGCGACAGATACTGGCGGTGGATGCGCGCAAAATCCTCGGTGTTTTCGGCGACCACCTTCAGGACATAATCCGCCGACCCGGCCATCAGGTGGCACTCCAGAACGTCTGGAATCCGCCGGACCGCCCGCTCGAAAGCCTCCAGCACCTCCTCGGCCTGACCCTGCAAGGTGATCTCGACAAATACGGTTGTCGGCACCCCCAGTTTGCGCGCATTCAGCAGCGCGACATAATCCCGGATATAGCCTTCCGCCTCAAGCCGCTGGACCCGGCGATGGCAGGCCGACGGTGACAGGTTGACCTGCTCGGACAGTTCCGCGTTCGACATGCGCCCCTTGCGCTGAAGGGCCGCCAGAATCTTTCGGTCAGTCGCATCAAGTGACATTCACGCACATCCGTTGCAAGATTTTCTCATTTCATCGAAAAATTTCCCACATATTAGCGCAGTTGCGCACCGAGTTTCACAGAAATTGCGCCGCTTTCTGCACATAATTTGTGCAGTTTATTAATGGAGAGCCCCATGAAAATCGGTTGCCCGAAGGAAATCAAACCGCAGGAATTCCGCGTCGGCATGACCCCGAACGCCGCGCAGGAAGCGGTTGCCCGTGGTCACGAGGTCATCATCGAAACCGGCGCCGGGCTGGGTTCAGGCTTTGACAACGACGCCTATGTCGCCGCAGGCGCGCGCATCGTGGACACCGCGGAAGAGGTGTTCGCGACCGCCGACATGATCGTCAAGGTCAAGGAACCGCAAGCGGTCGAGCGTAAGATGCTGCGCGAAGGCCAGCTGCTGTTCACCTACCTGCACCTTGCACCCGACCCGGAGCAAACCCACGATTTGCTGGCCTCGGGCTGCACGGCGATCGCCTACGAAACGGTGACGGATTCCAACGGTGGTCTGCCACTGCTTGCCCCGATGTCCGAAGTCGCAGGGCGTCTGGCACCGCAAGTGGGTTCGTGGACCCTGCAAAAAGCCAATGGCGGGCGCGGCGTTCTGATGGGCGGCGTCCCTGGTGTGGGCCCGGCCAAGGTTGTTGTGATCGGTGGCGGCGTCGTCGGCACGCATGCGGCTCAGGTGGCGGCGGGCATGGGCGCTGATGTGACCGTTCTGGACCGTTCGCTGCCGCGCCTTCGTTATCTGGATGACGTCTTCGGTGGCCGGTTCAAGAACCAGTACTCGACCGCCGGTGCTACGGCCGAGCTGATCCAATCGGCGGATATGGTGATCGGGGCTGTTCTAATCCCGGGCGCGGCCGCCCCAAAACTGATCACCCGCGAGCAATTGTCGACCATGAAGCCGGGCGCTGTGCTTGTCGACGTTGCCATCGACCAGGGCGGCTGTTTCGAAACCTCCAAGGCAACGACACACGCCGATCCGATCTATGAGGTCGATGGCATCATGCACTACTGCGTGGCCAATATGCCGGGCGCGGTGGCACGGACCTCAACCATCGCGCTGGGGAACGCAACGATGCCGTTCATGCTGGCGCTGGCCGACAAGGGCTGGAAACAGGCATGTCAGGACGATCCCCACCTTCTGGCGGGCCTCAACGTGCATGCCGGCCAGTTGACCTACTATGCCGTAGGCAAGGCACTCGGGATCGACGTGGTTTCGCCCGCAATGGTCGTCAAGGCCTGATCGAAACGCAACAGCGCCGCGCATCTGCGCGGCGCTTGGCCCAACCGGAGAAGGGCATTTCCAATGCCCGACGGACGGGCGGGAGCATTCAGCCCTCTTTGTGGATTTCCACCGAGTGCGGGTAGGGAATCGAAATGCCCTTGCTGTCAAAGGCCTCCTTGACGGCCTTGGTCAGATCAAACTTGACGTCCCAATAGTCGGCGGCCGCGCACCACAACCGCGCGGTCAGATCTACCGAGCTGTCTCCCAAGTTGGTCACACGCACCCAGGGCTCGGGGTTCGAGTGAATGCGCTTGTCCGCCTTGGCCACATCCAGAATGATCTTCATGGCCGCATCCGCATTGTCGCCATAGTCGATCCCGAATACCAGATCGACACGCCGCGTGTCGTGGGCCGAGTAGTTGGTGATGATCGACCCCCAGGCCTGACCATTGGGAACGATAATCTGCACATTGTCGGGCGTGACCAGTTCGGTCGTGAACAGGTTCAGGTCCTTCACCGTGCCGGCTGTCCCACCGATGTCCACGAACTGACCCAGCTTGTATGGCCGGAAAACCACCAGCATCACACCTGCGGCAAGATCGCTGAGCGTGCCCTGCAGCGCAAGGCCGATGGCCAGCGAAGCGGCACCCAGAATGGCAACGATACTCGTCGCTTCGATCCCGAAGATGCCAAGCACAGCAACCAGGACAATGGCCAGGATCACCCATTTGACGGTGCTGGCAACGAAATTCCCCAAAGTCGGATCGATTTGCGGGGTCGAATTAATTCGGCGGCGAACGATCCCTGCGATCATGCCAGCGGCTATCCAGCCAACAACAAGAACGATCAGGGCTTTGACCGCGCTCATGATCAATGGGGCAAATGCCCCTACCTGCGTCACGACCTCATCCACGGGCGTCTCCTTTCCAACAGCAACAAACCCGCGACTTTTGCGCGGGATTTCCGCAACATTGGGCGATAAAACCGCACAGGTCTAGGTTTGAAATGTCCCGGATTTCCCCGCTGTGCTTCAGCAAACAGTCGCTGCCCGGGGTTGCACAGACCGCCATCTAACAATCCGCCCCCGAATGCCTAGCTTGCAATAGTACCCGAACAAGGAGCTTGCCATGCTGGACACCGCCACCTTCCCGATCATGACCAAATGGCCCCCGCATTCGCCGGAGCGGATCCAACTCTATTCCTTCCCGACGCCGAACGGCGTGAAGGTGTCTATCATGCTCGAAGAAACAGGCCTGCCCTACGAAGCGCACAGGGTCACCCTGTCAGACGCCGACGTCAAAAGCCCCGAGTTTCTGTCGCTGAACCCAAACAACAAGATTCCGGCGATCATCGATCCTGACGGCCCTGACGGACAGCCCTTGGCGCTGTTCGAAAGTGGTGCGATCCTGCTGTACCTGGCCGAGAAAACCGGCAAGTTCCTCGGCCAGAACACGGCCGACAAGTACCGGATCACGCAATGGCTGATGTTCCAGATGGGCGGCGTGGGTCCGATGTTCGGGCAGTTGGGTTACTTCCACAAGTTCGCCGGCAGCGCGATCGAAGACCCGCGCCCGCGCGAGCGGTATATCAACGAGGCCAAACGGCTGCTGAATGTCATCGAGACCCAGTTGCACGGGCAGGACTGGATCGCCGGTGAGTACTCAATTGCCGATATCGCTTTGGCCCCGTGGCTGCGCGGCCTTGATTTCTACGGCGCCAAAGAATTGGTCGGCTGGGACGATCATCGCAACACCATCGCCTATCTGAACCGATTCCTGGACCGGCCCGCGGTTCAAAAGGGTCTGGTCACGCCTCCGCGCGGGTAAGGGATCACGCCGTCGCCGCCTTGCAAGCGGCGTCGGCATTCCGTGCCATCAACCAGGCAGTTTCCCGGTCAGCACATAGCGTAGAATCTCGACCACCTGACGGGGCTCCTCGGCCACCGCCAACGCGGCGGCATCGACCTCTTTCAGCGCATGTTGATGGTCGGGGCCGTGCAACACGATGATCGACTTGCCCAGGGCCGCAGCATAGCCCGCGTCAAAGGCCGCGTTCCACTGCTTGTACTTGTCGCCGAACCGCACCACGACGACGTCGGCATCGGCGATCCCCTTGCGGGTACGGATCGCGTTGACCATCGCGCCTTTGTGGTCGTGCCAGTATTTGTTCGGCTCGGCCCCCAGAATGGCGACCCCGCAATCGTCGCTGGCCGCATGATCGGTCACCGGGCCGTTGAACGCGACATCCAGCCCCTGCGCGCCTTCGATGATCTGTTCGCGCCAATCCGTGTGGATCTCGCCCGACAGGTAGACATTCAAACCCATTGCAGCCTCCGCATTTTGCTTCTGGCCCTGTTTACTGTCCAAACCCGCAAAGCCCAATGCGGAAGTTGCCTGCCGATGCGGCGCTGGCGTTACAACTTGCGAGCCACCAGATAGCGCGAGGGCGGTTTCGCCGGGAAGTTCCCGCTTTCGATAATCTCGAACCCGGCCTTTTCAATGGCGGTTTCCAGCGTCTTGATGTCGAATTGACTGACGAATGGCGCCTTGCCCAAAAGCTGCATGATCGGCAGCAGTAGCTTGAGCAAGCCGAACTTGAACCCCAATCCACCCTGGGCAAGACAGGGCGTTTTTGAAATGAACAGACCGCCGGGTTTCAACACCTCATGAACCCCGGCCAGCGTCGCCTCCAGATCCCGGATCAGGTGCAGCAGATTGAACGCCATCACCACATCATAGGCCCAATTCGGGGGGCGGTTCGCGTCGGCCTCGACAAAGACGACGTTTTCGATCTGCTCCTCTTGTGCCAACCTGCGGCCCACGGCCAACATGCCCGGAGAGACATCGCTCGCCGTGATCGTGTCCGCATGGCCGGACAGCCGCAGCGCGGTGCGCCCGGTTCCGCAGCCCAGTTCCAGCACCTGATCGGTTTGCTTCAGATAGGACACCGTGCGTTGCAACGTGTGCTCGTAGGACTCCATGTCCCGGATCGGGGATTTCGCGTATTTCTCGGCGATTCCGTCCCAGAATTTGGCTGTGGCGGTCATGTCGGCTCTCCTTTGAGCGCAAGGTAGTGATACGCGTTTCAAAGGTGAATTGCCGAAGTACGCAGAATCCTTATACATTCATGCATGGATGATCCGCGCAAATTCGACTGGAACCATATCCGCGCCTTTCTGGCCACGGCCGAGACCGGCTCGCTTTCGGCGGCGGCACGGCGATTGGACCAGACGCAACCGACCCTCAGCCGCCAGATCGCCGCGCTTGAATTCGACCTGGGCGTGATGCTGTTCGAACGGGTCGGCCGATCACTTCAGATCACCACCGCCGGGATCGAGCTGTTGGAGCACACCCGGACCATGGGCGCCGCCGCAGATCGCATTGCGCTGGCCGCGTCCGGTCAGGCGCAGTCGATCGAAGGGCAGGTGCGGATCACCGCAAGCGACGTGATGTCGGCCTATATCCTGCCGGATCTGCTTCGCGAGATTCGCGCGCAAGCTCCGAAACTGCGGATCGACGTGATCGCCGCGAACGACATTCGCGATCTGATGCGGCGCGAGGCGGATATCGCCATCCGACATGTCCGCCCCGACCAGCCCGACCTGATCGCAAAACTGGTGCAGGAGGCCGACGGGCATTTCTATGCCGCCACCGCCTACCTGAACCGGGCTGGGCGCCCCAAGTCCCTGTCGGAGCTATCCCGGCACGAGTTCATCAGTTTCGGCGACACCGCGCAGATGATCGCCTATTTCGAACCGATAGGCCTGCATCTGACCGAAGAAAACTTCCGCCTGGGGTCGCAGAACGGCATCGTCTCGTGGGAATTTGCCCGGCAGGGCTTTGGCATCGCGCCCATGTCCGAGCCGGTTGGCGATGCCACACCGGGTATGGAGCGCGTCCTTCCCGACATGGAGCCGCTGCGGTTCCCGATCTGGCTGACCACCCACCGCGAGCTGCATACCAGCCGGCGCATTCGGCTAGTCTTTGACCTGCTGGCAGAGTTCTTCGCAAAATGAAACACGCGCACCATCGGCGCGCGTGTCTCTTCGGGTTAGAGCCGCTTCAACCGCGCAGAACGCCGCCGGTTGCCTTGGTGACCTTGGCGATGATCTTTTCCGCCACCGCCTCGATGTCTTTTTCCTTCAGCGTGCTGTCGGTCGGCTGCAGACGCACGGTGATGGCCAGAGATTTCTTGCCCTCACCCAGGCTGCCGCCGATGAATTCGTCGAATACGCGCACCTCTTCGATCAGCGCCTTGTCGGCTCCGGCGGCGGCATTCACCAGCGTCAGCGCCTCGACATCGGCATCGACGACAAAGGCAAAGTCACGCTCGACCGCCTGCAGGTCGCGCAGTTCCAGCGCCGAGCGGGTGGTGCCGGATTTGCGCGGCAGCGGCACCTCGTCCGGCCAGATGGTGAAGGCCACGGCCGGGCCCTTGATGTCCAACTGCTGCAGCACGCGCGGATGCAGTTCACCGAACACGCCCAGCACCTTTTTGGGGCCAAGGCAGATCTTGCCGTGACGGCCCGGATGCCACCAGGCGTCGCCGTCGCGCAGGATCTGCACCTTGGCCGGGGCCCCGATGGCGGCCAGCACAGCCTCGTCATCGGCCTTGGCGTCGAACAAATCGACCGTGCGGGCGGCGCCATGCACATCCTTGGGTCCGGTCCGCCCGACCAGAAGGCCTGCGATCTGGGTGCGTTGCTCGCCGGGTTCCCCGTCATGAAAGACCGGGCCGACCTCGAACAGGGCCAGATCGGCAAAGCCGCGCGCCTGGTTGCGGGCCGCGGCCTGCAGCAGGCCGGGCAGCAGGTCGGGGCGCATGTGGCTCATCTCGGACGAGATCGGGTTTTCCAGCATCGTCGCGTCATCGCCGCCACCGAACAGCGCGGCCGAAGCCTGATCGATGAAAGTATAGCTGACGCATTCACTGTACCCCAGCGCCGCGCAGGTGCGCCGCGCCATCGACTGACGCCGCTGGGCCGGAGTCATGACCGGCTTGGGTATACCATCCGTGACACGCGGCAGCGGCTTGCCCTGCAGCTTGGTCAGCGATGCGATGCGGGCGACCTCCTCGACCAGATCGGCCTCGCCCTGGATGTCGGGGCGCCAGCTGGGCACATGGGCCATGTCGCCTTCCAGCCGGAAGCCCAGCCGGGTCAGGGTCTGGCGCTGCTCGCTTTCGGGGATGTCCATGCCCACCAGCGACTGCACCCGCGCCGCATCCAGCCGATAGGCGCGCGAATGGTCCGGCGCCTTGCCGGCCTCGACAACCTTCGAAACCTCGCCGCCGCAGATATCCAGGATCATCTGGGTCGCGTGCTCCAGCCCTTCCAGCGTGTATGCCGGATCGACTCCGCGTTCGAACCGGTACCGCGCGTCCGAGTTGATCTTGAGCGCGCGCCCCGCCAGCGCGATCTGGACATGATCCCAGAAGGCGCTTTCCAAAAACACGTTCACCGTGTCCTCGGTACAGCCGGTCTCTTGCCCGCCCATGATGCCGGCGATGGATTCCGGGCCGTTGTCGTCGGAAATCACCATCATCCCGGGCTGGAGAGTGTATTCCTTTTCGTCCAGCGCCACCAGTTTCTCGCCGCCCTTGGCGCGGTGCACCCGCAGGTTGCCCTTGACCTTGTCGGCGTCAAAGACGTGCAGCGGGCGGTTGCTGTCGAACGTCATGTAGTTGGTGATATCCACCAAGGCCGAAATCGGACGCAGACCGATCGCCTTCAGCTGATCCTGCAGCCATTGCGGGCTGGGGCCGTTCTTGACGCCGCGGATCAAGCGACCGGTGAAATGCGGGCAGCCATCCAGCGTGTCGTCGTCGATCGTCACCTTGATCGGGCTTTCGAAATCCCCCGGCACCGGGGCATAGTCGCGCTGCTTCAACTTGCCCAGACCCCGCGCCGCCAGATCGCGCGCGATGCCCGCAACGCCCAGCGCATCGGGGCGATTGGGGGTGATGGCGATCTCGATCACCGGGTCGATCTTGGCGGGGTCGTTCTCGGCCAGCCAGTCGACGAACCGCTGGCCCACCTCGCCCGAGGGCAGCTCGATGATGCCGTCATGTTCGTCCGACAGTTCCAGCTCGCGCTCGGACGCCATCATGCCAAAGCTTTCGACGCCGCGGATCTTGCCAACGCTGATCGTCAGATCCAGACCGGGGATATACATGCCCGGCTTGCAGACCACGACGGTGATGCCCTCGCGCGCGTTGGGGGCGCCGCAGATGATCTGCAACTCGCCCTCGTCGGTGTCCACTTTGCAGACGCGCAGCTTGTCTGCATCGGGGTGTTTCTCGGCATGTTTCACATAGCCAAGGGTAAAATCCTTGAGCTTGTCGGCCGGGTTGATGACCTCTTCGACCTCGAGCCCGAGATCGGTCAGCGCCTCGGCGATCTCATCAACCGAGGCGTCGGTGTCCAGGTGGTCTTTCAGCCAGGAGAGGGTGAATTTCATTTCTGTTTTCCTGTCCGGTAAGGCGGGCCAGCCCGCCGAATTCTCTTGGGCAGCAGGGCAAGCCCCACGCTATTTCATCGCGACAAACCACCATGCAGGTTCGGCATATCCAGCGCCGTAAACCCGTAGTGGCGCAGCCAGCGCAGGTCGGAATCAAAGAACGCCCGCAGATCCGGGATGCCGTATTTCAGCATCGCCAGGCGGTCGATGCCGATGCCGAAGGCAAAGCCCTGATAGACCTCGGGGTCGATCCCGCCGGCGGCGATCACCTTGGGGTGGACCATGCCGCTGCCCAGAATCTCCATCCAGTCGTCGCCCTCGCCGATCTTTAGCTGACCGCCTTCCCAGGAACAGCGGATATCGACCTCGGCCGAAGGTTCGGTGAACGGGAAATGCGAGGCGCGGAAGCGCAGTTCGACGTCGTCGACCTCGAAGAACGCCTTGACGAATTCTTCCAGAACCCATTTCAGGTTCGCCATCGAGATGTCCTTGTCGATGGCCAGCCCTTCGACCTGGTGGAACATCGGCGTGTGGGTCTGGTCATAGTCGGCGCGATAGACACCGCCCGGGCAGATCACGCGGATCGGCGCGCCCTGCTTCTCCATCGAGCGGATCTGAACCGGCGATGTATGGGTGCGCAGCACATGCGGCGGGCGATTGTCGCCCGGCGCGCGGTGCATGTAGAACGTGTCCATCTCGGCCCGCGCGGGGTGGTGGCCGGGGATGTTCAGCGCGTCGAAATTGTACCAATCTGTCTCGATCCGCGGACCTTCGGCGACGGAAAAGCCCAGTTCGGCAAAGATCGCGGTCAGTTCCTCGGTCGCCTGGCTGACCGGGTGGATCGAGCCTTGGCGGCGCGGGCGCGCGGGCAGGGTCACGTCCAGCCACTCGGTCCGCAGACGTTCGTCCAGCGCGGCATCGGCCAATGCGGCCTTCTTGGCGGCCAGCGCCGAATTGATCTCGTCCTTCAGCGCGTTCAGCGCGGGGCCGGCGACCTGGCGTTCCTCGGGCGTCATCTTGCCCAGTTCGCGCATCTTCAGCGCCACTTCGCCCTTTTTGCCCACCGCGGCCACGCGGATCGCTTCCAGCGTGCTTTCGTCGCCTGCGTCAGCGATCTGACCCAGGTATTTTGCCTTAAGATCGTCCATGACGGTCCCCTGAATTCTGTTGCTGTCCTGCTATCACAGCAGCGCGCGAAAGCAAGAGGGCCGGGCCGCGCGATCAGGTCGCGCGCAGAACCGCTGCCTGTCGATCACACCGGACCGGGCGGATCGTGGGGCCATAGCCCTGCGGATGGGTCTGCAGTTCGGGGAACAGCGCAAACAGTTCGCGCGCGGCCTCCTGCTCCAGCCCCGAGAGCGCCTCCTGCCCCGGAAAGAAGCTCTCGGACACAAGACCCGAAGTGGTGACCAGCTGGTGCCGGTCGAAGAACAGATGGACATAGCGGACGATGTCGCAGGGCTGCACGGTGACGGTGTCGCCGTTGACCAGAGATTTGGCAGGAACCAGAACCTCATCCTCGCCGAACAGAAGCTGGGCTTGCCAGCCGCCGACCAGAATGCGGTGCTGGGGCGAGACCAGAATGTCTGTCTTGGCGCCCAGAACACCCGCGCGGATGCGCACCGGCGCGAAACGACCCACGCCGCGCACCGTGCGGCGGCCGATCCAGCGCACTCGGCAGGGGCCGTCATCGACGGTCAGGACAGTGTCGCCGGGCTGCAGCGTCTCGATCCGGCGCGGCCCCTCGGGGGTATCCACCAAGGTACCTGCTGTAAAACAGGCGGCCCCGGTATCCCCGGGCGACAAGGGGCCATAGGTCAGCGTGTCGGGATCGGGCTGGTTGAACTGCAAGGTCGTCGTGGTCTGGTTCGGCCCGACCAGCACCGGCAGGTTGACCGAGGTTTCCCCGGCCGCCAGCCCATCGACCGCGACGATGTTCTGCGTGCCGCCACCGATGTCGTAGAAATCTATCACCTCACCCGTGGCGGTGTTGGTCAGCGCATAGGCTTCGTAATTGGTTGGGCCGCCGCCATCCGGATCGGTCAGGAAGATCGGGAAATCATCGGCCGAGATGACATAGACGATCTCGTTGTTGTCGGGGTCGACGGTGACCTGAACGGAGGGATCGTTGAGTGGGATCTCGATCCCGACCTGCCCGTTCGCCTGATAGAAGGACACGGTGAAATCCGCCGGGTCTTCGCCGGGGCGAAGGGACACCTCCAGGAATTCGGACACGCCCGAATTCGCGGCATAGGCATTGGAATAATGCAACTCACTGATACGCGCCATGAAAGCACCACGACCGGAAAACCTGACCCGAATGTATCGCGCAAACGCCGCCGCCGAACAAGGCGCGATCCGGGAATGTGGCTAACAGGCCCCTAATTGCAACAGGTCGCGGTCAGTAGCTGTATTCGGGGTAGATCCGCGTCAGATCGCCCTGCCAGTCGCCGTGATAATGCTCGAGCAGTTCATCGGCCGGCACCTTGCCGGACTGGATGCTTTCCTTAAGCGCGTTCAGGAAATGCGTCTCGTCCGGGACGAGACCACCCGCACCCGGCCGCGCCCGCGCCTTCAGGCCGGAATCGGCGATGGCCACCACCTCGCGCGCCAGATCGTGCATGTTGATGCCGCCGACCTGCGCCTGCAGCCCGTCCCGGGCCGCGGCGACGCGCAGCCCCTCGCGGGTTTCGGCGTCCCAGCCTTTGACCAGATCCCATGCGGCATCCAGCGCGGACTGGTCATAGGTCAGCCCCACCCAGAAGGCGGGCAGCGCGCACAGACGGCGCCACGGGCCGCCGTCGGCCCCGCGCATTTCCATGAATTTCTTGATCCGCGCCTCGGGGAAAGCGGTGGTCAGGTGATCGGCCCAATCCGAAAGCGTCGGCGTCTCGCCCGGCAGCGCGGGCAGCTTGCCCTGCAGAAAATCGCGGAACGACATGCCCAGCGCATCGATATATTTGCCGTCGCGATAGACGAAGTACATCGGCACATCCAAGGCATATTCCACGTAGCGCTCGAACCCGAAGCCGTCCTCGAACACGAAGGGCAGCATGCCGGTGCGCGCGTCATCCAGATGCCGCCAGATGTAGCTGCGCCAGCTTTTGTGGCCATTGGGCTTGCCCTCGAAGAAGGGCGAGTTGGCAAACAGCGCGGTCGCCACCGGTTGCAGGGCCAGCGCCACGCGCAGCTTCTGCACCATGTCCGCCTCGGACCCGAAATCAATGTTGACCTGCACCGTGCAGGTCCGGCGCATCATGGCGCGGCCCATGTCGCCGACCTTTTCCATGTAGTCGTTCATCAGGACATACCGGCCCTTGGGCATCAGCGGCATGTCCTCGTGCTTCCAGATCGGCGCGGCGCCCAGCCCGATGAAGCCTACGCCGATCTTGTCGGCAATGTCCTTCACGTCGCGCAGATGCGCGTTCACCTCGTCGCAGGTCTCGTGGATGGTCTCCAGTGGCGCGCCTGACAGCTCCAGCTGCCCGCCCGGTTCCAGTGAGACGTTGGCCCCGTCCTTTTCCAGCCCGATCAGCTTGCCCGCCTCTTCCACGGGGGTCCAGCCATGCCCGTCGCGCAGCCCCTGCAGTACCGCCAGGATCGAGCGTTCGCCTTCATAGGGCAGCGGCTTCAGCGTGTCCTTGCAATAGCCGAATTTCTCGTGCTCGGTCCCGATGCGCCATTCGCTTTTGGGTTTGCAGCCATCGGCCAGGTATTCGGCCAGTTGTTCGTGGCGTTCGATCGGCCCGCCGCCGGACTGAGGAATGGACATGAACCGTGCTCCGATCCTGAAGTGTCGAGTCGTGGGGGTCAGTGGTGGTCGCAATCTCCCCCGGTGTCAATGCACCGTCAGTTCAACCGGATGTGTGCCGGGCGCGAGGGATGGCGTTCCCAGATGACCACCGGATGCGACGCCCCGCCCTTGAGTTCCGACAGCATCCGCTCGGTCCGCAGCCCCGGCAGGGCCGAGAACACGTCGAACAGCGCCTCGGCACCCTCGGCATTCACGGGAATGTGAAGCGGCGGCTGGCCGGGCTGCTGCAGCACCCAATGCGCGGGGCTGGCGGTAGGGTCCAGAGTCAGGCTCTCGATTTCGCGGGTGGCGACGATGCCACCTTCCAGCGGCCCCAGATAGGCGATCTGCCCTTCATCCACCGACACCACGCCCGGCCCGCCCGCGCCCATCCGGAACCGCGCGCGCTGTATGCCGATCACGGCCAGCGCAACCGAGACCAGCACAAGCACCCAGCCCAGCCAGCCCAGCAACCCGCCCGGACCGCCGATCCAGCTGAGACCAAGGATCAGAACGAACCCGGCGGCCAGCACCTCGCGCCAGCGCCACAGGGCCAGTTTGGCTTCGGGTCGGATGAAACTCATGACGCGGCCTCCATCTGATCGCTGAACAGGACCAGTGAAAAGGTCCCGGCAGGGGCAAACCCAATCGCAACATAAGCACTTACGGCGGCGTTTGAAGCCGCGAACAGAACGGCCCTGCGCACTCCGGCGGCCCGCGCCTCGGTCAGATGCAGGGCGACGGCGGTGCGGGCATAGCCTCGCCCGCGCAGCGCGGGCGGCGTAAACACGCCGCCGATCTGGACGATCTCGGGCAACGTGGCATTGAAGCCCGTCATGCTGACGGGCTGGTCGTCGACCATCAGCAGCCGGTGCGAGTCGCGCTGAATATATCCGTCGATGTCCTTCTGCGCAGCCGCGCGGGCCATGCCCGGGTCGGTGCCCAAAGATTCCAGGTGATAGGCCTCGCGCCAGCGGATCAGCAGGCTGCGGTCGCCGTCAGACAGAGGCACCAGCCTTGCGTTTTCCGTTGGTGGAACGATCAGGTCGCGCAAGTCCAGCGCAAAAGAGGGCTCATCCCGGTCCAGACGGGCGGCGCGGTCCTGCCATCCGGCCTGTCGCAGAAACCGGCGGGCTTGCGTGGCCTCGCCCGCCAACCCAATGACCGTGCGGCCCCGGATCAGGTCCGCTGCCTCGGACAGGCCGGCCTCGGGCAGATCCGGGCACTGCGGCAGGATCATGCCTTCGTTGGTGATGCCGAACACGCCGCGCAGCGGGTCGCCCAGCATCCACATGCTCATCGCGCGCGGCGCGGGTACGTTCAGGCCAAACTCTCGCAGGTTGGCCAGCGCGAACATCGAGCTTTGCACATGGTCCAGAAGAAACCGTTCGATCGCCGGAATGTCCTGTTGCTGCGCCAGCCGCCACATCAGGACCAGTCCCCTAGCGCCTGCTGCCACAGGGTCATCGCGGCCACCGCCGCCGTGTCTGCCCGCAAGATGCGCGGCCCCAGGCTGACCACATGCGTGAACGGCAGATCCTTCAACCGCTGGCGTTCGGCATCGGAGAACCCGCCCTCGGGGCCGATAAGGATGGCCCACGGTCGGCCCTTGTCCTGTGCGGCGAGGCGCAGGGCCGACCCGGCCTCGGCCTCGTCGCAGAACATCAGTTGGCGGCCGTCGGGCCAGTTGTCCAACAGCTTGTCCAGCCGCTGCAGGTCGCAGACCTCGGGCACGAAAGTGCCGCCGCATTGCTCGGCCGCCTCGACCGCATGGGCCTGCAGCCGGTCCTGGCGGATGCGTTCGGAATTGGTGAAAGCAGTCTGCACCGGCATGATCTTGGCGGCCCCCATCTCGGCCGCCTTTTCGACGATGAAATCGGTCCGGGCCTTCTTGATCGGGGCAAACAGCAGCCAAAGGTCCGGCGGCAGTTGCAGTGGCCGGGTCTGTTCAAGACAGCTCAGAGTACCGCCCCGCTTGCCCGCCTCGGCCACCTGCGCCAGCCACTCGCCATCGCGGCCGTTGAACAGGGCCACCTGCCCGCCCACGGCCAGACGCATCACGCCGAACAGGTAATGGGCCTGCTCGCGCGTCAAAGGAACCGATTGCCCCGCACCCAAAGGGTGATCTACATACAGCCTGATCTTCGCACTCATGAGACCCTACATATGCAAGGCAATGCCCCAACACCAGACGGTCAGGTCGCCGACGCCGTTACCGGCAACTGGGTCGATACCCGCGCCCCGGCCTTTGCCCGCCCCTATCTGCGGCTGTCGCGCGCGGACCGGCCGATCGGGACGTGGCTGCTGCTGATTCCGTGCTGGTGGGGCCTGGCGCTGGCGATCCTGCATGACGGTGAGCCGCGGTGGGGCGATCTGTGGATTGCCGTGGGGTGCGCGGCCGGGGCCTTTCTGATGCGCGGCGCGGGCTGCACCTGGAACGACATCACCGACCGCAAGTTCGACGCGCAGGTCGCCCGTACGCGCTCGCGGCCCATCCCCTCGGGGCAGGTCAGCGTGCGGCAGGCGGTGATCTGGATGGGCCTCCAGTGCCTTCTGGCGCTGGCGATCCTGCTGACCTTCAACCAGGCGGCCATCGCGATGGGCGTCCTGTCGCTGCTGCCGGTGACGATCTATCCCTATGCCAAGCGCTTCACCTGGTGGCCGCAGGTGTTTCTGGGGCTGGCCTTCAACTGGGGCGCCCTGCTGGCCTGGGCGGCGCATCGCGGCACGGTCGAATGGCCCGCGATCCTGCTGTACCTGTCCGGCATCGCCTGGACGCTGTTCTACGACACGATCTATGCCCACCAGGACGCCGAGGATGACGAGCTGATCGGCATCAAGTCCACCGCGCGCCTGTTCGGGACCGACACCGCGAAATGGCTGAAGTATTTTCTTGTGGCGACCGTGGCGCTGATGGGGCTGGCCATCGTCGAGGCCGCGCTGCCCAATTCCAGCGTGCTGGCGCTGGTCGTGGCCATCGGTGGACCTTGGGCAATGGGGTGGCACATGGCGTGGCAACTGCGCGGGCTGGACATCGAAGACAACGCGAAACTGCTGCAGCTGTTTCGCGCCAATCGGGACACCGGCCTTATTCCGCTCATCTTCCTTTGCGTCGCATTGCTCCTCTGATTGCACCTCGGTACCGGTGCCTGTAAGAGTCCCGCCCAATGGCCCGAGGAGATAAGAAACCGCTCATGCGCTTGCCGTATTTCCTGACATCAGCCCTGATCTTTGTCGTGTCGGCGGGGGTCTGTCTGCTGGCCGCCGGATTCGCGGTGACCAAGATCGAAGAAACCTCGGAAACTGCCGTTCGAAATGCACTGAGCATGCAGGGCCACGAGTGGGCCGAAGTGCAGGCGGATGGGCTGCGCGTTGTGCTGACCGGTACTGCCCCGGACGAGGCCACCCGATTCAACGCGCTGACCGCGGCCGGTACACAGGTCGACACTTCTCGGGTGATCGACGAGATGGACATTGCCCCGACGGCTGACCTGACTCCGCCCAAATTCTCGGCCGAAATTCTCCGGAACGACAGCGGCATTTCCGTGATCGGGTTGGTTCCGGCCAGCGTGGATCGCAACGCACTGATGGCCCGGCTGCAGAAGCTAGACCCGCAGGCGCGGGTGTCGGACCTGCTTGAGACCGCAGACTACAAGAAACCCAAAGGCTGGGACGACGCGATATCCTATGCCATCCTTGCCCTGTCCAAGCTGCCGCGAGCCAAGGTTTCCGCCAGCCCCGACCTGGTCAAGATCACTGCCATCGCTGACAGCCAGCAGGAAAAAGAACGGCTGGAACAAGAGCTGACACGCGCCGCGCCGCCCAGCTTGCGCATCGGTCTGGCGATTTCGGCACCGCGCCCGGTGATCACTCCGTTCACCCTGCGCTACCTGATTTCGGAGGAAGGCGGCCAGTTCGACGCATGTTCGGCACAGGATGAAAAGGCGCGTGACACCATTGTAGCGGCCGCGCAGGATGCCGGGCTGTCAGGGCCCTATACCTGCACGATCGGCCTGGGTGTGCCATCGCCCCGATGGGCACAGGCCGCTGAACTGAGTATCCGGGCTCTGTCCGAGATCGGGCAAGGATCGGTCACGATGTCGGATGCCGACATCACGCTGATTGCTGAACCGAACACCAGCCCGGCCACCTTCGACAAGGTCGTGGGCGAGTTGGAAAACGCCCTGCCCGAAGTGTTCGCCCTGCACGCGGTTCTGCCTGAACCCGAAAACAACGAACAGGCCGGACCTGTGGAATTCACCGCCACACGCAGCCCGGAAGGTCTGGTACAACTGCGCGGCCGTTTGGGCGACGATTTGCAGCGCGACATGATCGACAGCTACGCCCGGGCTGCCTTCGGATTCGATCAGGTTCACAGTGCCGCCCGCGTGGTCGACCAGATGCCGCAGGACTGGCCCGTGCGCGTTCTGGCGGGGCTGGAATCCCTGTCCTGGCTGAACAACGGCGTGCTGACCGTAACGCCTGACAAGGTCGAGTTGACAGGCGTCAGCCATGATGAAGACGCCAAGGCACAGATCGCGGGCCTGCTGTCCGACAAGCTGGGCGATGCGCAGGACTTTGACCTGTCGATCACCTATCAGCCCCCGCCCGAACCCGAAGACGCGCTGCCAGACCCAGAGCAGTGCGAAAGTCGCATCGCCGAGGTTCAGGAAACCCGCAAGATCACGTTCGAGCCCGGGTCGGCTACGGTTTCATCAGAGTCCCGCGACAGTCTGAACCAGATTGCCGAGATCCTGCGCGAATGCGGACCGATCCGGATTGAAATCCAGGGTCATACCGACAGCCAGGGCCGTGAAGAGATGAACCAGCAGCTGAGCCAGTCACGCGCCCAGTCCATCCTTAACGAATTGCGCGCTCGCCGGGTGCCGACCAAAAGCTACTCGGCCGCAGGATATGGTGAGACGCAGCCCATTGCAGACAATGACACCGAAGACGGGCGCGAGAAAAACCGGCGCATCGAATTTCGCCTGATCCGGCCCGAGCCGGTCGCCAATCAGGAAACCGGTCTGGAAGCATTGGAGACCCAGACAAGCGCAACCGAACCTGCGCCAACAGAAGAAGAAGCATCCGAAACGGATGCAGGGGACCAGTAAGTTGAACAGAACCGAATTCATCATCGCCACCGCCGTCATCCTGTTCGCCGCCTTCTGCATGGGCTGGTTCGCCAACTGGCTTGTGCACCGCCTGTCGCGCGTGCGCCAATCCGACGTGGCCGATCTGGACCGCATGAGCCAGGAGCTGCACGAGGCCGAGGAAACCCGTGATCAGGCGATCACCTATCTGCAGCAGCGCGAGGCCGAGCTGACCAACCAGCTGACCCAAACCGAGGCCGAGCTGGCCGCGGCTATGGACGGGCTGCGCGCCGCCCGCCAAGAAGCCGAGGAATTGCGCGGCCGGATCAACAACGCCGACTGAGCGCCTACCAGCGCGACAGCGCGTCCTCGTCCTCGTCCTTGGCGGCAACCCACTCCGCGCCCAAACCTGTGATTTCCTTCTTCCAGAACGGGGCGCGGGATTTCAGGTAATCCATCAGGTATTCAGCGGCCTCGAACGCATCTTTGCGGTGCGGGGCTGCCGTTGCGACCATCATGATCCGGTCACCTGGGGCCAGCCGCCCATGGCGATGGATCACCAGCACGTCACCCAGCGACCACCGGCTCTTGGCTTCCTCGGCGATCTTGGCGATGGCGCGTTCGGTCATGCCGGGATAATGCTCGATCTCCATGCAGGCCAGATCGGTCTGCGCCAGATCTCGCACGACACCGGTAAAGGTGACGATGGCGCCATTGGCCGTGTCACCTGCGGCAAAGGCATTGGCCTCGGCCCCCAGATCGAACGGCTCTTGCTGGACGGAGATCCGCATTGCCTTATCCGCCGGTCATGGGCGGGAAAAAGGCCACTTCGCGGACGTCGGCCAGGGGCGCGTCGAAATCCGACAGCTCCTGATCCAGCGCGACCCGCAGGGCGGAGATGTCGGCAAAGGCCGCGGCATAGCGGTCTTCGCGGGCGCTGAGTTCCGCCACCAGATCGGAGACCGTGGCCGCAGTGGTTTCGACCTTTTCCTTCGGCACGCCGATCCGCTCGCGGACCCAGGCGAAATACAGGACATCCATGCGTCAGCCCTCCTTCAGATGGGGCATAGCTTTACGTAGGTAGTCGTAGCCGGTGATCAATGTCAGCGTCGCCGCAATCCACAGCAGCCACAAGCCGATGCGGCCCGACCAGAACATGCCATCCAGCTTCCATTGCAGGCCCGAGATGTCCTCGACCTGGCCCGACAGGATCTGGTCGATCAGCGCGGCATCCATGCCGAAGGTGGACATGACGAAATAGTGCTCGAATATGCCCTGCGAAAACAGCACGGCGATCGCCACCATCTGCGCGGTCGTCTTCCATTTGGCCAGCTTGGTGACCTTGAGCGTTCCAGCCACATCGCCCAGATACTCGCGCAGGCCCGAGACGAAGACCTCGCGGAACAGGATCACGGTGGCGGGTAGCACCAGCCAGGGCGTCCAGTGCTCGGTCGAATAGCCGACCAGGATCATCAGTGCGATCACCACCATCGCCTTGTCGGCGATCGGGTCCAGCATCGCACCCATCTTGGTTTCCTGCTTCCAAGCGCGCGCCAGATAGCCGTCGAACCAATCGGTTATGGCCGCCGACAGAAACAGGATCAGCGCGAACCAATCGGCATAGGGCCGCGTGAAATACAGAAACATCACCGCCAGGCCGGGCGCGGCCAGTAGGCGCAGCAAAGTCAGAATATTCGGCAGGTTCCACTTCATGCGCTGGACCCTACAACCATGGCCGGGAACAGAAAAGACGGCACGACAAAAAACTGCCAAGAACACAGGTGTTTGGACCACGACAGGTCAGACCGTCGCAGGCGGAGGATCGACGACCGTTTCCCCCTTGGCGTGGCGCGAAGAACGGGTCAGGTTGCGCGGGTATAGGCACATCAGGAAAGATCCGCCCCGTGACCTCACATATCAGAACCGATGCGCGCGCCAATCTGATCGGCAGCGCCTGGATGATCGCGGCCATGGCCGGGTTCGCCCTGGAGGACGCGCTGTTGAAAAGTGCCGCCAAGGTGCTGCCCATCTGGCAGATTCTGGTGCTGTTCGGACTGGGCGGCGCGTTGGTTTTCGCCGGGGTCGCGTTGCTACAGGGGCGGCGGTTGCTGCACCCCGATGTCCTGTCCAAGCCGATGAAGATCCGGGTGCTGTTCGAGGTCTTCGGCCGCCTGTTCTATGTGCTGGCCATCGCCCTGACGCCGCTGTCCTCGGCCACGGTGATCCTGCAGGCCACGCCGCTGGTCGTGGTGGCGGGTGCCGCGCTGTTCTTCGGGGAAACCGTCGGCTGGCGGCGCTGGAGTGCCATTCTGGTTGGACTGATCGGAGTGGTGGTCATCATCCAGCCAACCGGAGACAGTTTTTCAGCCCTTTCCATTCTTGCGGTACTGGGAATGCTGGGCTTCGCCGGCCGCGATCTGGCCAGCCGCGCGGCCCCGGCCACGCTGGGCACCACCGTTCTTGGGTTTTACGGCTTTCTGTCAATTGTCGTCGCCGGTGGTCTGTACCGGGCTTTCGAAGGCGCGGCCGCGATGCCGGTGGACGCCCAAACCGCCCTGCACCTGACAGGAGCCGTGGTGATGGGCGCGGTGGCCTATGCCTCGCTGATGCTGGCCATGCGGACGGGCGAAGTGTCGGCCGTGACACCGTTTCGCTATACCCGCCTTCTGTTCGGCATCGGGCTGGGCGTGCTGATATTCGACGAGCATCTGGACCAGACCATGTGGCTGGGCAGCGCGCTGATCGTGGCCTCGGGGCTGTACATTCTGTGGCGCGGGCGCCGGCGGCCTCAGCCCTTTTCGTGAAAGAAATCATAGACCTTCTGCGCCAGACCGGCCGAGATCCCGTCCACCGCCTTCAGATCCGCCAGATTGGCGCGGCTGACCGCCTTGGCGCTGCCGAAATGTGCCAGCAGGGCGCGTTTGCGGGCTGCGCCCACGCCCGGAATTTCATCCAGGGGCGTCGCCCCCATCGCCTTGGCCCGTTTGGCGCGGTGGGTGCCGATGGCAAAGCGGTGCGCCTCGTCCCGTAGCCGCTGAATGAAATACAGAACCGGGTCGTTGCGTTTCAGGGCAAAGGGGCGCTGGCCGATGCGGTGGAATTCTTCCTTGCCGTGGTCGCGATCGACGCCTTTGGCGACGCCGACCATAGGGATGTCCTCGACCCCGTGTGCCTGCATGATCTCGTGCACGGCGCTCACCTGCCCCGCACCCCCGTCGATCAGCAACAGGTCGGGCCACAGGCCCTTGTCGCGGTCGGGGTCCTCTTTCAGCAGGCGGGTAAAGCGGCGGGTCAGCACCTCTTTCATCATGCCGAAATCGTCGCCCGGCGTCAGGTCGTCGCCGCGAATGTTGAACTTGCGGTAGGCGTTCTTCATGAACCCCTCGGGCCCGGCCACGATCATCGCGCCCACTGCGTTGGTGCCCTGGATATGCGAGTTGTCATAGACCTCGATCCGGTTCGGCGGCGCGTCCAGATCGAAGGCCTCGGCCAGACCGCGCAGCAGCTTGGCCTGCGTCGCGCTTTCCGACATGCGGCGTGCCAGCGCCTCGCGCGCGTTGCGCAGCGCGCCCGAGACCAGCTCGAGCTTTTCGCCCCGCTGCGGCACCAGGATCTCGACTTTGCGACCGGCCTTTTCCGACAGGGCTTGCTGCATCAGGTCGGCGTTCTCGATCGCGTCCGACAGGATCAGTTGGCGCGGCGGTTCCTTGTTGTCGTAGAACTGGCCCAGAAAGGCCTCCATCACCTCGGCCGGCGAGACGTCGGGGCCGACCCGCGGATAGAAATCGCGGTTGCCCCAGTTCTGGTTGGCGCGGATGAAAAACACCTGAACACAGGCCTGACCGCTGTCCATATAAAGGCCGATCACATCCGCCTCGGCCACACCGCGCGGGTTGATGCCCTGCGCCGTCTGCACCTGCGTCAGCGCGCGGATCCGGTCGCGCAGGGCGGCGGCGCGCTCGAACTCCATCGCGTCCGAGGCTTCCTGCATCTGCGCGGCCAGTTCCTCCTGGATTCGGGTCGAGCGTCCGGACAGGAACCGCTCGGCGTCGCGCACGCTTTCGGCATAATCGGCCTGCGAAATCATGCCCACGCACGGCCCCGAGCAGCGCTTGATCTGATAGAGCAGGCAGGGCCGGGTGCGACTGTCGAACATCGAATCCGAGCAGTTGCGCAGCAGAAACGCCTTCTGCAGCTGGTTCAGCGTGCGGTTCACCGCGCCTGCGCTGGCGAAGGGGCCGAAATAGGCACCCTTTTCCTTCTTGGCGCCGCGGTGTTTCTTGATCTGCGGAAATGGATGGTCCTTGGCCACCAGAATGTTGGGAAAGCTTTTGTCGTCGCGCAGCAGCACGTTGTATTTGGGCTTGAGCTGCTTGATCAGGTTCTGTTCCAGCAGCAGCGCCTCGGTCTCGGTCCGAGTGGTCAGGAACATCATCGACGCGGTCGAGGCGATCATCCGCTCGATCCGGCCGGAATGGCCCGGGCGGGTGTAGTTCGACACCCGCGCCCGCAGGTTGCGCGCCTTGCCGACATACAGAACCCGGCTGTCCGCATCCAGCATCCGATAGACACCCGGCGAACTGTCCAGCGTCTTCACGTATTTCTGGATGCAGGCATAGCCGGTCGGCTGAGGCTGGGATTGAGGGGCGCTGTCGGCGGTCATGAGAGAGAGATACGATTCTCTGACCGTGGCTGCAATCTTGCGCGCCTCAGATCAAGAGAAAACAAATCCACGATTCTTGTGGATAACTGTGCGGACAACTTTCCCTGCACCGTGATTTTTCCTTGAATCCTTGTGTTTTCACTGCGTTGCACAATAAATAGGCACAATTTTAACATACTGATTCTAAACGATATTTTTATTCTCGTTTTACAAGTGTATGAAAAAAAAGACATTTTTGTAACGAACCTGTAACAGGATCGAGAGCGGTGCAAAACTTGCAGGGCCAATACCTATTCAAGGCCCACTACATCAGGCGTTTGCCAGCCCAGATGCTGGCCGCCATCAACGCACAAAAGCTGGCCCGTGACCGCATGTGCGTCCAGAAAATACCCAAGGGCCGCGTTGATATCCGACGGGTTTGCACCGCGTTCCAGGACCGTGTTTTCGCGTTGCGTCTTGAAGTGCTGGGGGCTTTGCCGATGTCCCTGCAGGGTTGGACCCGGCCCAATGGCATTGACGCGAATGGCTGGCGTCAGTGCCTGGGCCGCCGTCCGGGTCAATGCCCATAGCCCCATCTTGGCGATGGTGTAGGACATGAACTCAGGCGTCAGTTTGCGCACCCGCATGTCGACCATATTCACGATCAAGCCGGTCGCGACGGGTTCGTCATTCTCATCCATCTCGGGTTCCAGACCCTGGCTTGCCATGGCCTGCGTCAGCACGAAGGGCGCGCGCAGGTTGCTGTCCATGTGGCGATCCCAGCTTTGCCGGGTGGCAGTGCGGATGTTGTCGTATTCGAAGATCGACGCATTGTTGACCAGACAGGTGATCGGACCGCCCAGCGCCTCGGCCGCGCGCGGCAAAAGGGTCTGCACCTGATCCTCGTCCAGCAGATCGGCCTGCAGCGCCACGGCATTGCGGCCCATCGACTGGATCTCGGACACGGTCTCGGCGGCGGCTGCGCCCGAGGTTGCGTGGTGTACGGCAACATCCATGCCACGTTTCGCCAGGTACAACGCCATGGCCCGCCCCAGTCGAATGCCGGCGCCGGTCACCAGTGCTCGGGTCATGTAGGGGCTCCTTTCAGTCAGATCAGGCCAACAGGATCACGACGTATGTGACGTAAAGCAGCGTCAAGATGAACCCCCAGACCCGGGTGATGTCTTGCTTGAAGAAAACGAACGGGATCAGCAGCAGGGACGAGCCCAGCATGACCCAAAGATCGAATTGCAGGAATTCGGGGTCCACGGGGATGCGCCCGAACAGCGTGGCGATACCGACAATGCCCAGAAGGTTGAACATGTTCGAACCGATGACGTTGCCCAGAGCAACATCGGCCTGCCGGCGCAACGCGGCCATGACGGTAGTCGCAAGTTCAGGAAGCGAGGTTCCGACCGCGACCAGCGTCAGCCCGATCACCGTTTCACTGACCCCGTAGGTCCGCGCAATGATGGTCGCGTTGTCGACTAGAAGATGCGCGCCCATCGGCAGGCCAATCAGCCCCAGCACCAGATACAGCGACACCTTCCAGTACGGCATGTCCGGGTCGGCCTCTTCCAGCGCTTCCAGGTCCTGCTCTTCCGAGCAGGAGTTGCGATGCGCGTGCGCTTCTCGGAAGGCGTTGAGCAGGATCAGAGCCAACCCCGCCAGCAGGATTGCCCCGCTGAACAGGTTGAATTCCCCGCAAAAGGCCAAACCGATGAACAGAACCGAGGCCAGCAACATGAAGATGTAGTTTCTGCGCGTGTTGCACTCGCTGCTGTGGATCGTGGCCAGCAAGGCCGGCAAACCCAAGACCAGCAGGATGTTGGCCGTGTTCGAACCGACGACATTGCCCAACGCGATACCGGGCGCATTTTCCTCGATGGCCTTGATGGCAATCAGAAGCTCAGGCGCCGAGGTACCGAAGGCCACGATCGTCAGGCTGACGATCAGGGCGGGAACACCCAAGCGCAGGCTGAGATTCACCGCACCCCGCACCAGCGCGTCACCGGCCAACAGCAGGATCAACAAGCCAAGACCGGAAAGCAGCCAGGCCGTCATCGACGCCCTCCTTGCTCACATTTGCAGGGGCCCTTGCCGATCCGGAATCGACCGCAGCGCGGACATTTCGCGGAGTTCAATCGCTGTTGGCCGGGAAAGCGCAGCTTTCCGAACATCGCCAGGACCCCCATGGCAACCAGAAACAGAATGACGACCTTGACGATCACGTCACATACCAAAGCGCGCGTAGGCCGCGCGCTCCTCGAGCAGGGAAATGGCGTCCTGCGCCATGTCCGTTCCGAAACGCGACCAGATCGGTCGGCGCAACCCGTAGCGCCGGAATTTGACCTTGTCGCCAAACACTTCCTGCATCTTTGGCTTCAGATGCGCGATGCCGTCGATCAGCCCAAGTTCATGCGCACGCCGCGCCAGCCAGATTTCACCGGTAAACAGATCGGCGGCCTCGTCCAAGCGACTGCCGCGCCGAGCTTTCACATAGGCAATGAAATTCTGGTGGATGTCCTCCAACAGCCCCTTGAGACGCGCGACATCCTCTTCTTTCTCCGGAGAGAACGGGTCCAGCATCGATTTGGATTTCCCGGCGGTGTGCACGCGCCGCTCGATCCCCTGACGGGCCAGAAAAACATGGGCTCCGAACCCCGAGGAGATGACCCCGATCGACCCCAGAACCGAGCTGTCATCCGCCCAGATCTCGTCCGCCGAAGCCGCAAGCCAATAACCACCCGAGGCCGCCACGTCCTCGACAAAGGCATGGACTGGCACCTTGAACTCGTCGGCCAACCGTCGGATCCGCGCACCGATCAGCGAGCTTTGCACCGGCGATCCGCCCGGCGAATTGATCTCGAGCGCGACGGCGGTAGGTTTTCCCTTGCGGAAGGCTTTTTCCAGAACCGGCGCTAAAGAGGCATCGTTCAGCGAGGCTCGGCCAGCCATACCAATGGCTCCGGACAGGCGAACGACAGCCACGGTTGGCTGCTTGTTGAGAAACGGCAGGCTGAGTTTCATGGGTGCCGATGTAGAGTGCGTCCGCCCCTTAAACAAGGGACCCCACCTGCCATGAACGTGACGTGAACCAAAATCCTGTTCAGCCACGGCAAAAATGCAACGCCCTAGCTGCGGATGCGCCACCCGGTTTTGAAGATCCAACCGATGACCGCCAGGCAAAAGCCGGTAAAGGCAAGGATCGCCAGAAGGCTAAGCAGAATGGGCACGTCCGAAAGCCCGTAAAACGACCAGCGAAAGCCCGAGATCAAATAGACTACCGGGTTGAACAACGAGATCGTCTGCCATAACGGCGGCAGCATCGAAATCGAGTAGAACGTGCCGCCCAGAAAGATCAGAGGCGTGACGACAAGCTGCGGCACCAGCGACATCTGTTCGAAATTGCTGGCCCAAATCCCGATGATGAAGCCCAGCAGGGAAAAGCTGAGGCAGGACAGGATCAGAAAGGCGGCCATCGCGAAGGGGTGCTCGATGCGGATGTCCACGAAGAACGTGGCGGTGGTCAGGATCACCAATCCCACGAACAACGCCTTGGTCGCGGCGGCGCCCACATAGCCGATCACGATCTCGATGAAATTCACCGGAGCCGAGAGCAGTTCGTAGATCGTGCCCAGGAACTTGGGGAAATAGATGCCAAAGGACGCGTTCGAGATCGACAGCATCACCACCGACAGCATGATCAGCCCCGGCACGATGAAGGCGCCGTAGGAGACGCCCTCGACCTCCTGGATGCGACTGCCGATGGCGGTGCCGAACACCACGAAATACAGCGAGGTCGACAGCACCGGCGACAGGAAGCTCTGCGCGAGGGTGCGGAAGAACCGGGCCATTTCGAACCGGTAGATGGCGGCGATGGCGGACCAGTTCATGCGGCATCTCCGGACACGAGGTTGACGAAAATCTCTTCCAGGCTCGATTGCCGGGTCTGAACGTCACGCAGCACCAGCCCCGCCTCGGCCACGTCATTCAGCAAAGTGGTGATGCCAGTGCGATCGGCATTGGTGTCGTAGGTATAGATCAGCGCATCGCCCTGCCCGTTCAGCACCAGATTGTGGTGGGCCAGACTGCCGGGAATGTCCGAGATCGTGCGGGTCAGCATGACCTCGATCTGCTTCTTGCCCATCTGCGCCATCAAGGTGTTTTTGTCCTGCACCAGCATCAGTTCGCCCTTGTCGATCACACCGATCCGGTCGGCGATGGCTTCGGCCTCTTCGATGTAGTGGGTGGTCAGAATGATGGTGACACCGGCAGCCTTCAACTCGTCGACGATGGCCCACATATCCTTACGCAGTTCGACATCCACACCGGCGGTGGGTTCATCCAGAAACAGCACCCGCGGCTCGTGCGCCAGCGCCTTGGCGATCAGCACCCGCCGCTTCATGCCGCCCGACAATTCCTTGATCGCGTTCTTGCGCTTGTCCCACAGCGACAGCTTGCGCAGGATCTCTTCGATCCGGGCACTGTCCTGCCCATAGCCGAACAGACCGCGCGAAAACCGTACGGTGTTCCAGACCTTCTCGAACGGCTCCAGCGCAATTTCCTGCGGCACGAGGCCGATCATGCGCCGGGCGGCACGAAAGTCCGTGAGGATGTCGTGCCCCCCTACGGTGACCGTCCCAGACGTGGGCGTGGTAATCCCGCAAACCGTCGAGATCAGGGTTGTCTTTCCCGCCCCGTTCGGGCCGAGCAGGGCCAGGATCTCGCCCTCTTCGATGTCCAGCGATACGCCTTTCAGCGCTTCGAACCCGCCGGCATAGGTTTTGCGCAGATCCTTGATCGAAAGAATTGTAGTCATGCGTTTTCCCAGTTCTGGCCGGGACAGTATCGCGCCAGAGGATTGCCGAACAGACCAAATCCGCACAGTCCTCTGCGCGCAAACGCAGGTTTCACTCGCGCCCGGTCAGGCGACCCAGCCAGCCTTTCTTTTCCCCCTCGGGGGTGTCTTCGCCGCCCTCTTCCGGCGCTGCAGGGCCTTCGAAATGCTGCTGAAGGTTCGAGAAGAACTGATCAGCCATTTTTTTGGCAAAGCCGTCGATCAAACGGCTGCCTAGCTGCGCCAGCTTTCCGCCAACCTTGGCATCCACGTCATAGGCCAGAACCGTTCCACCGTTGTCACTGGCGCTGAACGTGACACTGGCGCTGCCCTTTGCAAAACCCGCCGCCCCGCCTTTGCCCTCACCGGCGATGGTCAGGTTTTGACCCTCAACCATGTCGGACATCGTGACGGTGCCTTTGAACGTGGCCTTTACCGGCCCGACCTTCTGCACCACGGTCGCCTCGTAACCGTCCATAGGATTGCCCGAGACCTCTTGCGCACCGGGCACGCAGTTTTTCAGCACCTCGGGGTCCAGCAGGGCCGCATAGACATCGGACGGCGCCGCCTGAATTTCACGCGTGTCACTCATTTGCATGGGACCACCCCCCTTTTTTGAAATGTCTGATATTCGACCAAAGACCTATCCACGAACTGCCGTTGCGGCAACCGTGTTCCACACATTATCCGCCGCCCCCGGAATCCTGAGCCCGCATGTCGGCAATCCGTTTCTGCACCAGTTCCAGATGCAGACGGGCATCATACTGCCCTTGCCGGTAGGCCGCTGGCAGCCTTAGGTCCGCCAGCTTTTCGTCCAGCACCTGCAACTGGCCTTGCATCCGCACGAGGTCTTCCGCGGAAGGGTTGTCGGCCAGGTCCTGTTCGATCAGACGAATTTCCGGGTAGTGCTGCCAGACACGCCATCGTTGGAAATAGGCGTAGATGCGCGGCAACAATCGGACCAGCGGTAGGACAATGAAAAAGAACGGCAGGAACAGAAGGAAAACCCGATTGACCTGCGCCGCCACCCAATAAGGCAACCAATCATGCCAGGTGGATGGCCCTTCAAGTATCAGTTGCCGCGCAGTGTTGTTGAGGGGCAATGCGGTCCCTTCGATCCCCGGAAAGGCCCCGGGGTCATTGATGATGCCCTGAGCCTCGTGCAAGGCTATCGCCGCCATCGTCAGCCGGTTGACCAACGCCGGATGCAGTCCCGGCCGCACAACCAGTCGCGCCTCGAGAGCGATCAGATCTACCGGGCGCGGCGGCAGAACCGGGTTCAGCGACATACCTCCGGTCGGTACGGTCACCACAGTGGCATAGGACAAACGACGCGAAATCGCCTCGACATGTTCAAGGTTCAGCACCTTCAGTCCCGGCACCTCGTACGCGGCCAGCAGGTAGGGGGCTTCGATCGGCGCAACAAAGACGGCGATGTCCAACGTTCCGTCCAGCAAGGCGTCGGCCGCCTGGTCATAGGGCAGTGCAACATGCACGTTATCCTCTTGGGCCAGCCCGACCGCGCGCTCGAAGTCGCGGAATGCGTCCGCGGTGCCGGACCCGGGCGCACCGCTGTTGATGCTCAACCCACGCCATAACGCGGGATTGGGCGGAATCCACGCATCCTCGCGCGCCATGAAAATCATCGGCTCGAAAAACACCGTCCCGATGGCCTGCGCCCGATCCGGGTCAACTTCGATGCCGCCCTGCAAGAAGGCCACATCCACAGCCCCGTCTTCCAGGAGACGCGCATTTTCGACCGACCCTGCGGTTTCGACGATCTCGAGCCGAATGTCATCCTCGGCAAGGATATCGGAATAGTCCTGCGCCACTTCGATATAGGCACCACCCGCCGGTCCGGCTGCCATGCGCAGGTCGCCGGGTGGGTGCAGCAGAAGGATGATTGCCGCCAGAACCGCCAAGACCATGGCGGCACTGATCGTGATCCAAAGACGCATCCTACCCCTCGCTGATCCACCCCGGACAGCACGCTACGCCGCTGGCCCCAAGCTGGCAAGTATTCCGATGTGTTTGTTGATTTTTCCCGTTCCGGATCAGACCGATGCCAGACGCCGCGTCGCTGCCGGTCGGTCTTGCATTCCTGCTGGGCCCCGGCCAGCATCGCCGCGAGGGAGTGCTGCTCATGCTGAACGGAATCCGTGTTGTCGAAATCGAGGGTCTTGGCCCCGGCCCGTTCGCCGCCATGATGCTGGCGGATCTGGGGGCCGATGTCGTGACCATCCACCGCAAGGGGGGCGCCGTCACACCCGGCATGCCGGACCGATCCGTGCTGGACCGGGGCAAGCGCTCGATCGCGCTTGACCTCAAGGACCCCGGCGACCTCGAAACCGCCCGGCGCCTGATCGCAACTGCCGATGCGTTGATCGAAGGCTTCCGCCCCGGCGTGATGGAGAAGCTGGGCCTGGGGCCCGAAGCCTGCCACGCCCTGAACCCGGCGCTGGTCTATGGCCGCATGACCGGCTGGGGCCAGGACAGCCCGCTTTCCGACACCGCAGGACATGATCTGAACTACATCGCCCTGTCGGGGGCACTCTGGTACGGCTCACCACCCGGCACCGAACCGATGACCCCGGCCACGCTGGTCGGCGATATCGGCGGCGGTGCGATGTATCTGGTCACCGGCATACTGGCCGGGCTGCTGAACGCGCGCGCAACGGGCACAGGCACGGTGGTCGACGCCGCCATCTACGACGGGTCCGCGCATATGATGAACCTGCTGATGAGCTTGCGCCAGACCGGCAACCTGTCCGACACGCGCGGCCAGAGTCTGCTGGACGGCCCGCATTGGAGCCGCACCTACGCTTGCGCGGATGGCGGCTTTGTTTCGGTCCAATGCCTCGAACCGAAATTCTATGCCCAATTCCTCGAAATCCTCGGCCTGTCCCAAGACCCGGCGTTCCAGCAACAATATGACAGCACGCTCTGGCCAGACCTGACCCGGCGCCTGGCGGAAATCTTCGAAACCAAACCGCGCGACCATTGGGCCAAACTGTTCGAAGGCTCAGACGCCTGCGTCGCCCCGGTGCTCAGCCCCGACGAGGCCGCAACCCATCCGATGAACACCGCCCGCCAAACCTGGCGCGCGGCCGACGGCACCCTGCAGGCCGCCGCCGCCCCGCGCTTCTCCGCCCATCAATGGCAGCCGAAACCCAGCCCGACCCGCGGCCAACACACGATCGAAATTCTGAACGAACTTCAGGCTCTCAAAAAGACCTGACACATCCTTCATCTGGCCAACGGCCAAGGGGGGCTGGCCCCCTCCCGCGCCGCCTACCCGCCGCGCACCGTGTCGATCATCAACTGCACGTTCTCCGGGTCGGCATCCGGCGTGATCCCGTGACCCAGATTGAAAATATGCGGCCCCTTGGAAAAGGCGCGCAGGATGCGGCGGGTCTCATCCACCAGCGCCTGCCCGCCGGTGACCATGTGCGACGAGGCCAGGTTGCCTTGCACGCAGCCATCCACCTGCACATGTTCGGCCGCCCATTCCGGCGCAACCGAGTTGTCCAGCGCCACGCAATCGACACCGGTGGCCTTTGCGAAACCGACATAACCCTCGCCCGCCTCACGCGGGAAACCGATGACGGGAATGCCCGGGTGGCGTTCCTTGAGCGCCTGGGTGATGATCCGGCACGGCTCGACCGCATATTTGGTGAAGGCCTCACCTTTCAGCGACCCGGCCCAGCTGTCGAAAATCTTGACCACCTCGGCCCCCGCTTCGATCTGAGCCGACAGGTATTCGATCGTGGCCGCGGTGATCCGGTCCAGCAACGCCTCGAACAGCGCGGTGTTTTCCTCACGCAGGGCGTGGGCAGGGCCCTGATCAGGGGTGCCACGCCCGGCAATCATGTATGTCGCAACGGTCCACGGAGCGCCGGCAAAGCCGATCAGGGTCGTTTCGGACGGCAGCTCGCGCGACAGGATGCGCACGGTTTCATAGACGGGCGACAGGGTCTCGTGAATCGCATCAACCGGCTTCAACGCATCGAAATCCGACTGCTGCGTGATCGTCGACAGGCGCGGCCCTTCGCCGGTGACGAACCAAAGATCGGCGCCCAGCGCCTGCGGCACCAGCAGGATGTCGGCAAACAGGATCGCGGCATCGAACCCATAGCGGCGGATCGGCTGCAGTGTCACCTCCGCCGCCAGATCGGGGGTGTAGCACAGCGACAGGAAATCGCCCGCCTGTTCCCGCGTCGCGCGGTATTCCGGCAGATAGCGTCCGGCCTGTCGCATCATCCAGATCGGCGGCGTGTCCAGTACCTCGCCCGCCAGCGCCCGCAGCAGTTTCTTGTTCTCGGCCATGTCAGCCCCCACTATTCCGGTTTGCGCAACGGGTCCGCCTTCAGCGGCAAAATGTCAAGCGTGGCCCCCATTGTCAGGGCAATGTGACGCGACTAAAGCTGTGCCCATGACTTTGACCCTGCCCACCCCCGCATCGCCGCTGAAGATCGGCACCCGTGGTTCGCCGCTGGCGCTGGCCCAGGCCCATGAAACCCGTCAGCGGCTGTGCGATGCCTTCGATCTGCCGGAACAGGCGTTCGAGATCGTGGTGATCAAGACCACCGGCGACAACCGCGCCATGATCGACGCGGACCGCCCGTTGAAAGAGATCGGCAACAAGGGCCTGTTCACCAAGGAAATCGAAGAGGCGATGCTGGGCGGGGACATCGACATCGCCGTGCACTCGACTAAGGACATGCCCGTCGAACAGCCGCAGGGGCTGGTGCTGGACACGTTCCTGCCGCGCGAGGACGTGCGCGATGCCTTCATCTCGCCCCGCCTCAACTCGATCCATGACCTGCCCGAAGGCGCGGTCGTCGGCACTTCGTCGCTGCGGCGACGGGCCCAATTGCTGCACCGCCGGCCCGATCTGAACGTGGTCGAGTTCCGGGGCAACGTACAGACCCGGCTGAAGAAGCTGGCTGATGGTGTGGCCGAATGCACGTTCCTGGCCATGGCCGGCCTCCGCCGCCTGAACATGCAGGACGTACCTGCCACCGCGATCTCGCCCGACGACATGCTGCCGGCTATCGCGCAGGGTACGATCGGCATCGAACGCCGCGCGGACGACCACCGGGCCGCCGAGATGCTGGAAGCCATTCATCACTCTGAAACGGCCTGTCGCTTGGCGGCCGAGCGCACGTTGCTGGCCGCGCTGGACGGGTCCTGCGAAACTCCGATTGCCGGTCTGGCCGAACTTGCCGATGGGCAGTTGCGCCTACGCGGCGAGGTCCTGCGCCCGGATGGATCGGATGCCATCACCGAAAGCCAGACCGGTTCGACGGAGGACGCAGCGGAAATGGGCCGGGCCGTGGCGGCAGAACTGCTGCACCGTGCCGGGCCCGGATTCTTCGAGTGGAGAAATTTGTAAAAAGTTTCTGCGAATGTGAACTGCTTCACTGTCGCCCCGGTTGAAATCGGGCATCAATGTGTCATCCCGATTGGGAATGTGGATCAGTCTCGAATGTATCGAAGTTTTAGTTCGTGATTTTGTAGATAGTATTCGAGGGGGCGAGACTGAGAACCCTGTCCGATCGAAACGGGTCGTGCCTTTGAAAAAAGGCGCGGCCCGTTTTGACTCTGCGGCTCGCAATGGGTCCCTGTCATCCGGGAAACCGGTGCACGTTGCCATGATGACTGAACATCGCCTGGCCCGAGCGGATGTCGAACCGGAAATCAGCCGACCGTCCCGGCAAGGCCGCATAGAACGCGCGCAGGCCCGGCTCGACCAAGCCAGCTTGGATGCTGCAGGCTTCGCTCAAGCGCTGTATTTCGTCGTGAGACCGCCGTGCACGTATCGCAATGATCAGATCCTGATGCATCTCCTGCAGCTTCCGGAAATCCGCGCTATGGGCCAACACGCTGTCACCGACCAAAGCAAATAACGGCTCCAGTTCGGTCTTGCCTTTCAGATGAACAAGCCCGGCTTCGAGCATCGCGAGATCGGCGCCAGCAGCCTGTGAGACTGAGCTTGAGATCAGGATGTCATATTCGACCTGGCGGCAACTCTGCTCGATTCGAGCGGCGACGTTGACCACATCTCCGATCACCGTGTAGTTGAATCGCCGCCGCGAGCCAATGTTGCCGACGCAGGCCATTCCCGTGGCACATCCTGTCGCCAATGCGATCGGAGGATGCCCGCGCATCGTGTCCGAAGCATTGAACTCGGCCAGAGCTCGCCGCATCTGCAACGCAGCCTGTGCCGCCAGAAGCGGGTGCCGCTCCACCGGAACCGGCGCGTTCCAGAACGCCATGACCGCATCCCCGATGAATTTGTCGATGGTGCCTTTTTCGTGCAGGATCCGGTCTCCGATGACCGAAAACAGTTCATTGAGCAGCGCGACCAGGTCCGTGGCCGACACCCGCTCGGACAACGGTGTAAACCCGCGAATGTCCGAGAACATGACCGTGATTTCCTGCGTTTCACCGCCCAGTTGAAGTTGGTGTCCGGTTGCATCCATCTCGTCCAGGATCTCGGGCGCGACATAGTGCGAGAAGATCCGCCGGATCACCCGCTTTTCCCGCTCGGTCGATATGAACAGATAACCGGACAACAGCCCGAAATTGGCCATCCCGCCGGCAAGCGGGAAGGTTGCATCGAACAGCACGGACTGGTTCTGAAATGCCAACCAACTGACCCCGACAACCACGGCCGCCGCGATGCCGCCGGCCATGAACGAGGCAACGGCCCCGAAACTGGACATGACGACCGTGACGACGACTCCAAGGATGATGAAAGCCAGAAGTTCGAGGGCGGCGGTGACATCCGACCGGGTCAGCATGTCGCCCAGCAGCGCCTGCTCGATGACTTGGGCGTGGATGGAGACGCCGGGAACGGACTCTCCCAACGCAGTCTGATGCATGTCGAACAGACCTGCCGCCGATGTTCCGATCAATACGATCCGGCCTTCGATCTGGCTGCGCAGAACCGGATCATCTGCGGATTGCAGTATGTCATTGGCCGACAGGTAGAGCCCGGGATCATCCGGTCTGTACCTGACCCAGACCTCTCCGTTTTCCGTTGTGGGCAGGACCAGACCGGCCAATTCGACCGACAGCACGATGCCGGCCTCGCCCTGAGCCCCTTCGATGAAGATCACCGGCTCGCCCGTCGCGACCCTCAGAGCCTCCAGCCCAAGTCCGGGAAGAACACCGCTTGGCCCCTGCCACAACACCGGAACCCGGCGCACCACGCCCGTGCCGCCCAATGGTGAAACATTCACACCGCCGATCCCGGTTGCATCCCGGTCCAGCGGTGGCGCCAGCGGAGTCCAGTGGGGCACGGACACCAGCCCGGCGGCCGGGTTTTCGCCGATCTCCACGATCCCGGCCTTCGGGGCAATGTCCTGATCCCCTCCGGTCAACCGCGCCGCCACACCCATCACGACGGGCCAGTTCGAAACCTCGGCCCCGAACAAGATGTCATTGTCCAGTTGGGCGGCCTCCTTTTTGGCGCTGAGAATGTCAGCCAGGGCCGGATCACTCAGCAGCCGCGACGGTGAATACCGATCGGGCTCGGCGAACAACATGTCAAAAGCGATTGAAGCGGCGCCATAGTCGCCCAAACGCTCGACCATCTGCGTCAACAGGGTCCTGGGCCAGGGCCATTGGCCCCAATTCTCGAGCGACGTTTCGTCGATATCGACGACCCGGACCGGCAAATCGGGATCGAAGGCGCGCGGGGACAAACGCTGCAACACGTCGAAATAGATCAGCCGGGACATGCGGACCGGATAAGGGTCCAGTACTCGCAGCAGACAACCAAACAGGATCAGACCCAGGCCCACCAGCCGAAAAGCACGGCGCCGTCCGGCTTTCTCGTGCTGCCTGACACTCACGTCAACCTCTGCTCGCCAGCAACGACATGGACAACGCTCTAGCCATCGCCGCCGGACCCAAAGACACCGCCGCCAGCATCCCGCCGATCATCGACAGTTTCGGGCCGGTCGCCCGGCCTGTCGAACTGCCCAACCGGATCCGGTTGTTCGGGCGGCGCGGCAACCGCTGCCTTGACCTGCCTCTGCGGTGGTGCGGACCGGCGCGGTTCGGGCGCGTCCGATTTTGCGCGCGGCGCAGGTTGGGATTCACCCGAGCAACCTTCGACATCCACCTGCAAAGGCGGTTTGAGGTCTTTCTGCGACTGAATGAAAGGAAAACCGCTGACCACGGCCTTGTCATACATCGCCTGATCGACCGGTCGCCCGACCGCACCGCGCTGGCTGGTTGCATACAAGCTGCAAATCCGGCCAGTCGATCGGCAAGAGCCGCCGAGGCCACACATCTGAACCGTGCCGTGCAGCACGAGCATCGCGCTTTGGTTTCCCGGCGCGATCCACATGTCAAATACCGTGCCCCGCACCGCCATGGTGGCCGTCGGCGTCTTGATGGAGTAGGCGCGTTTCCTGCTTTTGCCTGAGATGAACCGGAAGCTTCCGCCCAGCGCCTCGACCGCAAAGCTCTTGGCCTTGCGGTTGCCGCGCAACATCTTCACGTCCAGAACCATCCGTGCATTGGGACCAACCGCGATCTTCGTGTCATCCACAAAGACAAGCTGAACCACGCCATTCGCATCCGTGACGATCGAGTCGCCGGACAACACCTCCATCCCATTACGCAGGGGCAGCGTTTTGCCGCCACGGGTCACGTCCGCCCCCTGTTTCACGCTGATTACGGTTCCGATATTTGCCCAACTGAGGGCAGGAACGCAAAGAACGAAAAAACCAACCAGAACAATCTTCAACCAAGCCAAAATGCCAGCCCTTCCCCCAAAGGTTACTGTCGAGCGCGGATGCGCTCACTGCCCGGCCAGCCTCTGAAACTGTTTTTTGGATCAATCAAAATGACTAAAATCTTAGCAAATATGCATCCATTGGCATGTAATTGGCAAGTTTTCTGTTCTTATGCCTGTTCAGCGGAGAAGCTGAGCCGCCGAGTTTAGTCAAAATAAACGGCCTTTTCTGCAGGTCAAACCACCTGACACTGGTGATCCAAAAGAGCGCGCTCCAACGCCAAAGGCAGGCAACCTCTCCAATTGGTTCAGCCGTTTGCGACACCCATCATTTTGCAGATGCAGTTCCCCACCGCACCTGGCTCGCCATAATTTTTGTGTCCGATTACGTACTCTGACCGCGCGTGCATTCTCAAGCCAACCGACGTTGGGACAGCGAAACCAAATCGAAGCAGAACGCGAATCCACGCCTAGTTCTTGAAAATCCAACAGCAAGACATGGTGACCACGCCTTAGCCCAAGCGGGTGCAGACCTAAGCGATTCCAAGCGTTTTCAAGGGTTTCGCCCAATCCGGCAAAAATTTCCGACGGTGCAGGAATTGGCCTTGTATTTCCGTCGCTTGCACGGCTATACCCGTCGGCGGAGACGTGGCCGAGTGGTCGAAGGCGCTCCCCTGCTAAGGGAGTAGGCGGGAAACCGTCTCGAGGGTTCGAATCCCTTCGTCTCCGCCATAAATATTTGTTTTACATAGTAAATTTTTTTTCGCTGCGTCGCAGAAAAAGGCTTCTTCGGCTTAATTGGTATTGTTCCATTTTCACATTGTTTGGAAACGAAACTTTTCGAGTAACAAGAAAAACTGACACAGAACTCGCACAGAATCAGCCCGGTTGCTCTCCATGTAAAGAAATTTTCAGAAGCACCCTCGCACCTGCAGAAGAATAGAGCTGCTGCGCTCACCTCGGTCAGATACAAGAGCTTAAATTCTAAACCAAAAATCCCACGCAAATTGAGATTGGCGGCTTCCAGTGACCTCACTTCAAGCCTATGATCTCGAAAAACTGAGGATACCCGTATGGCAAGCGTCCCACAGACCTACACAATTTCTGACTTTATTGAATGGTACGGAAAGAAGCAGCTTATGCTTGATCCCGACTTTCAGCGCGGCTCAGTATGGTCTCCGGCTGCGAAGGTTTTCTTGATTGACACGATACTCAACGACCTACCACTGCCTCAGATCTACTTCCGTACAAAGGTAGACCCGGTCCAACAGACGACGGTTCGCGAAGTTGTAGATGGCCAACAACGTTTGAGAGCCATTCTTGAATTTGCAGCAGGTAGATTACAGCTGACGTCGAAAGCGCCTAACTTTAAGGGAAAGACTTACGAGACATTGGAAACAGAGCAGAAGGAGCATTTCCTCTCCTACAAAGTTCCCGTTGTCCAGCTCTTGAACGCATCAGATGCAGATGTTTTGGAGGTCTTTGCACGTCTAAATTCGTACAGCGTAAAAGTTACACCAGCTGAACTTCGCCATGCCGAATACTCGGAGCCGGTAAAGTGGGCAATTTACGATACTACACGACGTTGGTCTGCGTTGTGGGACAAGTACAAGGTCGTAAGTGTTCGAGACAGCGTGAGGTTAAAAAATACGTCTGTAGTGGCCGAACTATTCATGATCGTTGAGAACGGAATTGGCGATGGCGGCGAGTCTTCAATCTCAAAATACTATCGCGAACGAAAGAGTGCGAAAGAAGAACACTTTGGGCCAATTTGTCGGGTTATCGATGAAATAGTCTCAGAGATTGTCGACGTTCTTGGAGAAGACTTCGTAGACACAACTTTCTTCGATGCCCCAAACTTCATTGCGCTGTTCGCAGCATGCGCGTTCCTAAAAGGACAGTCCCCTGAAACTACCGCTACGCAAGAGGTAAGTGCGTTCCGAGGAACCGGTATAGATTGGCAATCGGCCAAAACCAATCTTGCGCAGATTGCTCAAGCTTTTGACGAAGAAGATGACGAAGGTGGCATGTACCACCGATTTGTTTCTGCAACTCGAAGCTCAACCCATCGCGTCTCGAGCCGAAAACCGCGTGTCTCAATTCTGGTCGAAGCTATACGTCAGCAATGAAAATAAGTAGGCGACTAAACCGCTTCCACAGTTCGCTTGATAAGATCGGAAACCACCTCAAACGTGTAGAAGCGTGTTCTGCACCCAAAGAGGAAGATATCTTAATAGTGGAAAGGTGCTTAATTCAGCTGCAGATAGAATGGGAAAACTTTGTCAGGAACTTCATTTTGGATAGTGCCACCGGGAGGTACCGTGACAACAGTGGCCCAATAGTTAGCAATTTGTCGAGCGCACCAAAATCTCGAGAGCAAGCCGGGCACCTCTTAGTTAGCCTTTACCCGAGGCGGCAGTTTGAACCCGACTGGTACCTCCCGGCCCAGGCGATTGATGCAGCTCAGCGACTTAGAGTTTCAAATGCCCCGAATATCGCCTTGCAATTGGGTGTCACGCCATGGGATTTGGATGATTTGAGACTTCTGCGGAACTTTCTATCCCACAGGTCAAAGAGATCGGCATTGAGTTTGAAGAGTTGTCGGAACTGGCTCGGTACCAATCGAAGTATCTCGAGTCTCGATTTCGCCTTTCAAAGCAGTCGCGCCGGGAACGCAAATTTTGAGATGTGGCTAATGTCTATGAAGTATATTTCAGGACAATTGGCGGCGTGAATTTTTGCCGATGAGTCTTATGAAGGCCCAAAACTCAGTCTGAGAAGTTCTCTAGCCCCACCCAACCATGCTGGGAATTCTTGCTACTGGACGTACTCGAAGAAGCCCTAGGCAATCGTGCGTTACCCATTTTAACGTGCATTGGCGTTCGAGCGCACAACCGCTTGCTACTATTGGAATAAGAATAAAATTGTGAGGCCAAATCGCACGTTAAAAATCAAAGTTGCAGCTTTCACCGTGCAAATTTGGCACAAAATTGACACAAGCGCGGATGCAATCATATTAAATACTTGTTTTATAATAACAAAATACGATAGCCGCGTCCTCTGCTAAGGGAGTAGGCGGGAAACCGTCTCGAGGGTTCGAATCCCTTCGTCTCCGCCATTACCCATTGATACGGCTAAGATAGTGAAGGGCTTGCTTGCAAGTTCTACACTTTTGCTGCGCGCCTTCGCCGGTGCTCCGCCAGCTTCAAGCACCGTTTGGCTGATGATCCGCCAACGGGCCTCGAACACTCAGCGTTTCAACAACAGAATAAAGAAGATCCCTCCCAAAAGACCCGTGACGACGCCAACGGGAATGTCCTCGGGGGCCATTGCGGTTCTGGCGACCACATCCGCCCAGAGCAGAAACAAACCACCCAGAATTGCCGACAGAGGAAGGACGCGTCGGTAGTCTCCGCCAACCAGGAACCGCACAATATGCGGAACCATAAGACCGACGAAGCCGATCATGCCCGAGAAGGCCACCATGACTCCGGTGATCAGCGCGCCAGCTGCAAAGACACCAAGCCGAAACTGCGCCACCGCAATGCCCAGCGAGCTTGCGGTTTCATCCCCGATGGTCATCGCATTCAGCCTGGCGGCCTGAAGCCAAAACCAAGTACCGCATGGCAGCAGGATCGCCAGCGGGTAGATCAGGTATGACCATTGAGCCAATCCCAACCCGCCCAACATCCAGAACACGACCGTATGAGCCGCCTTGGGATCGCCGAGGAAAATCAGAATGTTGGCGCCAGCCATGATGACGAAAGAAACCGCCACACCGGTCAGGACCAGGCGGTCCGCGCTTGTGGCGCCGGCCCAGCGGGCAACGCTCAGGACCGTCAGCGTGGCCGCCAGGGCGCCCAGAAACGCCATGACCGGCACGGTCAGAAGCCCCAGAAACAAGCCGGTATGCATCAAGGCAAGAATGGCTCCAAACGCGCCGCCGGCCGAAATGCCCAGCAGGTGCGGATCGGCCAGCGGGTTTCTTGTGACCGCCTGGAGGGTGGCCCCGACAATCGCCAGTCCGGCCCCGACCATGACGGCAAGCAAGGCGCGCGGAAAACGGATTTCCCAGATAATCGCGGCGCGGCCCTTTGACCATGTCGGCTCGTCCGAGGATAGGCCGGCTTCGTGCAGCAACACTCCCCAGACGGTCTTGGTGGGCACCGAAATGGCCCCCACCGAGATCGCAAAGGATAAGGACGCGACCAACACGACTAGTCCCACCAGCATCGCCGCCCAGAGCGGTAGTACCCGGCGCGCCCGCACTACGCGCATTTAGTTGCCGACCGAGGCAGCCGGGCCCCAAAAGCCATGGGCGAGCTTCCGAACCGCCTTGATGTTGCGCGGTCCGGGTGTGGCCTCGACATATTCCAGAACCACGAAACGATCGTTCTTGACCGCGTCCAGATCTGCAAACGCAGGATTATTGACCATGAAGTCCCGCTTCTGCTCGGCGGTGACGTCGCCATAATTGACGATCACAATGACTTCGGGGTTGCGATCGACGACTTCCTCCCAGGTGACGGTCGCCCAGCTTTTCTCGAAATCATCCATGATGTTGACGCCGCCTGCGGCCTCGATCAGAGCGGTCGGCATGGCATAGGGGCCGGCTGTGAACGGCGTATCCTCGCCGCTGTCGTAGACAAAGACACGCGGCGGTTCGCCCGAAGGATTCAGGCCAGAGGTGATCTCAGCAAGTTCGGCCTTGTACCCCTGAACCAGCTTTTGCGCCCTGTCTTCGACACCGAAGATACGACCGAGATTCAGCAGATCGTTGTACATGTCACCCATGCTGGCTTTGGGCTTGTCGCCAATGTGGATGCAGCTTTCAGTCAGTTCGTAGACTTTGATCCCGAAGGGCTCGAGCGTCTCCGGCGTCACCTCGCCACCCACTTTCATCCCGTAGTTCCAGCCTGCGAAATAGAAATCGGCATCTGCGCCGACCAGCACCTCTTTGCTGGGATATTTGGCCGGCAGCTCGGGCAGTTGCTGCACTCCGGCGCGCATGTCTTCGTCCAACGTCTTCCAGCCGGAAATGCCGGTATATCCCACCATCCGGTCGGCCAAGCCCAGCACCAGCATCATTTCCGTCAGGTTCACGTCGTTCGAGACCGCCGCCTTGGGCGGTTCGTCAAAGGTGACGGTTCGATTGCAACTTTGCACGGTGGTTTCCGCGGTCGCGGTGTTGGTGGCCAAAGCAAGGCCCAGGGCCAGGGTGGTCGGTTTCATTTCAAGCTTCCTTCTGGTTGGGGGTGGGGAGTTGATAGGTCAGGTGAGGTTTGTGACTGAGGCTGAGCTGCTCTTGCCGGGCGGTGACTTCGAACGTGTCAGAGACCAGCCTGTCACTCAGCACTGTCTGGGGTGGGCCAAAGCCGCAGGGTCGACCGTTCTTCAGAACCAGAACACGGTCGCAGACATCGGCAGCCAAGTTCAGGTCGTGCAGCGAGGTGACGATCGTCAGGTCGAGGTCCCGGATCAGCCGCAACACCTCTAGCTGGTGGCGGATGTCCAGGTGGTTGGTAGGCTCGTCCAGCACAAGAATCCGGGGTTCCTGGGCAAGGGCGCGCGCGACCATCACACGCTGACGCTCGCCGCCGGACAGAGTGGCCAGCCCACGGTCGGTAAACCCGTCCAGATCCATTCGGTGCAGCGCGGATTCGATGATCTGGTGGTCACGACTGCCGGGCGTGGACAGGCCCAACCGGTGCGGCACCCGCCCCAACGCCACGATGTCGCGCACGGTCAGCGCGAAATCCGAGGGCTGCTCCTGCAGCACGGCGGCTACCTGACGCGCCAGCGCCCGGGGGGCCATTCTTTTGACGGATCCGCCGTCCACCAGAATGTCGCCCGAGGACGGACGGTGATAGCCGTAGATCATCCGCAGAAGGGTTGTCTTGCCGGCACCGTTCGGCCCCACAACCCCCATGACCTGCCCGCGCATCAGCGCAAAACTGGTCTCGTGCAGCACCAACGGCGCTCGTTTTCGCGGCGCCCAAGTGACGGCATCCACCGACAGCAAAGGCGCGCTCATGAGGCGCAATCCGCATCTTCCGAAGACGCAGCCATCGCGGCTGGAATGCGGGCCAGTGTTGCGTGGCGAAGCCCGGCCGGGCGGTCGACCGAGCTGCACCATCCATCGCGCAACTGCTGGTACAGCCGGGCGAATTCCACCAATGCCCCGGTCTCTTCAGACGTAATACCGCCAACCAGGTAAGATGCCTTGCCCGGCCCGTGATAGGCGACGGTACAGGGTCGGGTGCACCCGGCCATGCAGGCGGCACCGGAAACGTCAAAACCTGCCAAACAGTCGTCTTCGGCCAGCGCGGCGCGCAATCGTCCGATCAGGTCAGGCCCGGGGCGTGCGGCTGCGCCCTTGGGTCGGCAAGATAGGCAAACCGTGATGTGATGTGTTGATTGTCGGTTCATTTCGCCCTCCGCGAAATCGCGGGGCGGAAAGGGAACCAGTCATGTCAGCGGCGTAAGCCGAAAATGCCATCTTGGCCTCCTTCCGGGACACCCCGCCCGGGTTGAGTTGCGTTTGATGATGGCAGGTCTCCTGACTCGCGGTGTATGGCTTGCCCCGCCTTCCCAGACCTATCGGCCCAGTGGCATCCGGGGGTCGCACACCGCCTACAGTTGCGGGGGCAGTCACGGCATTGGCGTCAGAACGGCGCCGCACCGTATTCCCATTTACCCGACCGCCGAAACGATCGGGAACCATCAGCGCCAATCTCATCCATGAATCGAGTTGCACTGTCAACGACTTACTGGGCGGGTGCGTAATGGAGGTATCCAGGCGACCCTTCGGCACCGCCTGAGCGACAGACCGGGCGGCTAATTACGTCGTTTTGACCAAATGACTTAAGATAGCCCGGAAGGTCCCGAAACACGGCGGCGCAAGCGGGCTGACTGCCAAGCCTCCGTGAGCGGCCTCGCCCTTTCCCTTTGATTGCAGAAGCCTATTGTTGCCAAGCTTACAAAATTTACGCGCGGAAAAATCATTGATTTATCTTGTGATTGATTCAAACATACGAATTCGACACAACTTTAGCTTTACCTCCGTTGTTGTCGCTGTCGCCCGTTTCGTCGGGCCCTTCCGACTGCTGGAGTGAGTGCTGGCAGTCGGAAGGCATTTCACGAAGATCAGCGTTGGGAGGACGCGGTGCCCGGACTTAACGTACGAACCCTTCCTCGAAACTTCGCACCGGTTTTTGCCCATGACGTCATTGCGTCAGCACGCTTTGTTTACGGTCCCGGGGATCGGCAGAATTTCTGTCTGCCAGCCATGTCTTTGGCGGCAAAACCGGGGACCGCATAGACGCAGGCGCGCAAAATAAAACCACCTATTCCACAAGCATCAGCAAACCCAAGAGGAGAAGAAAGTGATTAACAAAGTCATGATGATTTCAGGCGCGACGTGTTTCGCACTGCTAGCGGCCTGTGACGACACCAGCACGTCAAGCACACCTGCCGAACTGACGCCCGCTCAACAGGCGTGTCTGCGAGACGTGGCCAAAACAACCAACAATCCGCAAGTGGTCGTGCTCTCATCCGCGTTCAGCGAGGCTGGAACACAAGTCACCGTTGGGGTTGGAGAGGATCGGGCTCCGTGGAATTGTATTGCCTATAGTGATGGCGCGACAGCTGGTATCGAGTTCCTGGGCGACGAAGGCGCGTTGTGACCCGTTTTATGCCTAGTTGAAATCGGCTGTGCTGCGCTTGCTTGATACGCAGAGGTCCGGCTTGGTCTGCAGAATAACCATCATCGCGTTTGCGACCCTTTACCTGTTGGCGTTGTTTGCGTTCCTGACGGGCACTTTTGGCTGGTTCGGACAGGAACGAGACCCATTGTCCGGCGTGTTCCTTTTGCCGCTGGGTCTGCCTTGGGTCCTTGCGGTGGACCTTTTCTCAGAGGTCGCCAAACCGTGGTTCGCAGCGATAGCACCGGTGCTCAACCTGTTGGCACTGGTTTTGATATGCAGATGGGCACGTGGTTTGCGCCAGGAATGAAGGCGGAACTCTTTCCCGCAAAATGGGAGGAAAACATGGGAAAAGTGATCTTGGGGCTTGTGATCGGGCTCATCCTCGGCGTGGTTGGAGCGATGACCTTGGGCGGCGGGGCCGCGATGGGTGTCGGCGTTGCGACAGGCTTGTCCGCCGGTGTGTGCACCACATTGAAGGGAGCTCAGGCCGAGAACCTGATCACCGCCGAGCAAGCAGATCAGATCCTCAATCGCGTGAACTCCGAGATGGCATCATTGCAAGGAATTGAAACGACGGACGAGATCGTCGGCAGCGCACAGGCATGCGATGAATTTCTGGCAAAGTTGCGGGAAGCGAAGTGAGGTTTCTGCTCACCGGAAACACAACACTTAGGATAGACCAACAGAGGACCTGCTCATGAAACGCAGTTTTTTGAACCTTTTAACTCCCGCCCTTGCGCTCAGCGGAACAGCCGCGCTGGCCATGTCAGACGCCGACGACGCGTGTATCGACCATCTGCGGCAGGTCGGTGGACCGGACGGTCAGTCCGGCACGATCGAAAGCTCACAGTTCTCGGAAGCCGGCACGCTCGTCATGCTGCGTGACGCGGGCGGAACACTTTGGCGTTGCATTGCGTACAAGGATGGAAGCATCGGCGAGATGTCGGTTGTCGAGGCGATGGATGATGGTGGCGGAGCCATGGACGGCGCTTCCGGGTCTACAGGTAGCCAGCGCGTCAAATTCGATGCCGGGTCCACCGGCGCCGAGCTCGTCGGCCAACTCGCGCCAGGGGCATCGCAGCAATACGTTCTTGGCGCGAAGAATGAACAGTTTCTTTACGTCCGCGTTGCTCCGCGAAATGGATCCCTGGACTACGTCATTCGCAACCCCGATGGGTCTGAATTGCTGGGATTGATGTCTGCGGACAAGGAGTATCGCGGACAGCTGTGGCAATCCGGCGATCATGTTGTCGAGGTCATCAACCGCAGCAACTCTGCCGTCGACTACAACGTCATTTTTGGAATTGAATAGGTGATCGCCCCGAAACCATGAAACGCATTTCCAAAAAATAGGAAAGCAGATGAAATCCAAGACCCTAGTGGCGATCGGCGCGGTCAGTGTCTCTGTGCTTGCAGGATGCGACGAAAGTGGCGGATCAGTGGAAGCAAGTGCTCCTACCGTGGGCAGTTCCAGCGATCTGTCGTCATTTGAAGGCGCAAGAGCGGGTCAGGCTGAAATGGGCATTCAAAGTCTCGGGTTTGAACTCATCCGAAGCGAAGGGCTGACCTCGTACTGGTTCAACAAGGAGACCGGTGCCTGTGCTCGGATCACGACATCTGAGGGAAGATACTCGGACGTAGCGATGCTGCCGTCTGGTGACTGCTGACACACCTCATCAATCCCAAATCTGCAAAAAGGAGCTCCAACTTGCATTTCGACCTGGCACATGCGGCGATTACCGTTGTCGCCTTGATAATCACCAACCTGGCCTTGAAGTCGGCCGGCGTGATCACCGAAGACAACAAACACCAATGGAACTGGAAAGTTGTTCTGGCCTACTTCGTGGTCGTCTATATCATCAACATGGTGTGGCCGATTTAAAGCTGAAGGGCGAGATGCCAACCGCCGACCTGACCTGGTTACCGTGAACGCGCCTCTCCGCGGGATTTCCGGCAGGAAAAGCGTGAGCATCGCCGGCTGAAAACAGAAAGGAATACGCATGCGGTTTTTGACATCCCTCATATTCATCGGTGTTCTGGCAACTGCGGCGAATTCTGACGTCACCAGTCGAAACGGTGGCCCAAGCAACAGCCAGATGCTCTCTAGGGGCAGCGACGGAGGCATCGATGGCGTCGCTTTCTTTCGCCCAGTCCTAAGCGGAGTTTTGTATCGCTCTGGCTTCAAGGGCGGCGACAAGGGTCGAACGGGCTTGAGCAACGCTCAGCGCGAAACACTGTGCGATGAAGGGTTTTCGGCCGGGTTTTATGCGGACTTCGGCAAGAACACCGAATACGGCCGCACCAGCTGTGGAAACGGAGCCTTTGACTATCAGAGCGCCAGATCGTCCCGCCCCGGCAGTGTCATGGCCGCCATACACCAGGTGATTGAGGACCCTGGAAAGGGTCCTGTCCTGGTGCACTGCATGTGGGGCGTTCATTCCTCAGGCGCCTTGTCGGCAATGGCGCTTGTTCAGTTTTGCGGCTGGACGGAAGACAGGGCCAAGAAATATTGGAATGATGCCCGAAACGGGGCCCCATGTTCGGGCGGGTGTGACCAGTGGATTGACTCGAAATTCTCAAACTTCAGTGTCGACCCCAGTTTGAAGATCTCCGCCGAACAACAGGCCGCGATTTGCCCCAAATGACATCCGGAGGACTATCCAAATGAGATTCAATCTTCTGGGGTCACTGGCTTTCATTGCGCCCACTGCCTTGTGGGCGAGCGACGATGTTCGCGGAGAAGCCACGACATTTGCTAGTCCCAATGGTGTTACGGAACGCTGCATTCGGATCGAAAAAGTCCCAATGGGCGAGTACAAGAACAGCGATCTTGAGGAAGAAACTGCCTATTGCGAGATCGATTTCTATGCACCCGAAATCGCTATTTGTCCAAAAACCTGGAGCACCAGCCCAGGAATGGCCGTCTACGATATTTCGGAAGGACCCTACGTGGGGAACCGCTCTGAGTTCGAGAGAAACGCTTGCAAAGAGGGCAAGTCGGCAAAAGAACTGGCCAAGGGCAGAGTGGCCAAATTCAAATCCACCATGAACCAAAAAGGTACAAGCGGAACGTTTTCCACCTCGTCGCTGCTCTACTACCATTTCTCAAGGTATTTCGACGCGACGGTGAAAGTTCCGGTGGCGGTCTGGCGCAGCATGGACGATCAGGCGCATCTTACCGAGGTTGCGGAGCCTGGCCTTGCGATTTCCGGTGGATCTCATGGCGGGCGCATGAACCATGAAGGCTGGCGGGTCTTCGTGGCTGCGGATGCCGATCCGAACTCGTACCAGCCAACCGATGATCTGTTCACCGCGGATCGAACGCAGATATACGGTGTCCTGCTTGATAGCCCCGGTCATCGCTACGGCTCGGAAATCAACGGCACCCGCAAGTCCGGTTGGGGCAAAGGCCAAAATCGCGATTTTCAGGAAACACCCGCTTTCCTGGCCTTGCGGTCGTCAAAACCCTTGCCCGAGGCCATTGCAGAGGGTGTCAGGAAAGGCCGAAAGGATCGTCAGATCAACAAGGACCTCGGGCCCGATGTCAGCGACCGGCAGATGGCATTCTGGATGCAGGAGCTTACCGAGATTGTTCTGCTCGACTTCATCTTCAGCCAGCAGGACCGTGTGGGAAATATTGATTTCACGCCCTACTGGTATTGGGTCGAAGACGGAAAACTGAAGAACCAGAAAACGAAGCACCATCAGCCGAATGATGGAGACGTTCCCGCCGATGCAATATTGATCCGTCGCAGCAATCTGAACGACAACGATGCCGGTGGGCGGGTCGAATATGCCAACTTCGCGAAATCCACTCAGATGCTGGAGAAAATGCGGCATTTCTCTCCAAACACATACCGGCGGCTGGTTGCGTTGAACAGTGACCTTCAAACGCAAGGCCCGGTTTACGGCTGGTTGTCACAAAGCTTTGGGTTGTCGGACCGTCAGATTGCGCAGGTCGTCAAAAACACTGCGCTGGCAACATCCATCCTCAAGAGCAATTGTGCCAAAGGCGATCTGGTGTTTGACTTGGACCCTGTCACATTCTTTTTGAACAAAAATACCGAGGCGGAGGGCCTGGACTGCAATGATCCGTAAGCGTTCGATCACTGTCGCGGCGTTCGTTTGGACGGTCGCGCTCGCCTGCAAAGCGGCCGCTTTGGATGTGATCGTCATATCGGATCTGAACGGCAGCTATGGCTCGGTCAAATACGATGCCCGCATCGAAAAGGCGATCAAGCGGATAATCGAGATTGATCCCGATCTGGTGATTTCGACGGGCGATATGGTCGCCGGACAGCGTATCCCCAACCTTTCAGACAAACAGGTCAGAGAGATGTGGAAGGCGTTTCACATGACGGTATCCGACCCGCTGGAGGCTGCCGGAATTCCATTTGCGGTCACGCCGGGAAACCATGATGCGTCGGCCTATCGCGGGTTCGAGCGCGAGAGAAAAATATACGCCGAGGAATGGGGCCCGAGAAAACCAAACGTCAACTTCCTGATGTCGGATGACTATCCGTTCTTCTACGCGTTTGAAATGCAGGGGATAACCTTTGCATCTTTGGATGCCACGACCCTTGGGCCACTATCCGGCGATCAGCCGGACCAACTTGTGCAACTTGGGGCAGGTGGAGACCCGATTGTCACGTTCAGCCACCTCCCGCTGTGGCCGTTTGCGATCCAGCGCGAACGCGAAATCATCGGTGACCCGACGCTTGAAAGAATCTATCTGCAAAGCGGCGTCGTTCTGCACCTGTCTGGACACCATCATGCTTTTTACCCTGGCTGGAAAGACGGCGTGGCCTATGTTTCGCAAGCTTGCTTGGGTGGTGGCCCGCGGCGGCTAATCGGTGATCGCGCCAGGTCACCTCACAGTTTCACGCATGTCACCTTCCAGCCGAACGGAGAGTTTGGGATAGCAGTATATCGAGGGCCGGATTTCGAAAGGTCTGTCGACTTCAAGTCGCTCCCGAAAGAGATCAGATCCCCGAATGCGGTGTTGAAACGTTTAGACCTTGTGAAATGACTAGAAGCTGAGTTTCAACTCGACTTTTTCGGGGACCAAATCGTTTATCATCACTTCGATGCGGGCCTCGGAAAGTCCACCCGAGGTAATGAAAAGCAATGAAATTCGGGATTTGCCGGGTACATGGTGTTTTCTGATCAGCTTCCAGCCGGCGTCGGCGGCCATCGCTTCAATGGCGCTGCTGACGTTCAATGAGTGCTCCTCGTCCGAAGCCTTAAGCGATATTTCAACGCCCTTGTTTCGCCCTCCGAGCCAAATGAAACACCAACAGACAACCGCCACCAATGTGGCCATCAGCGGCAGGCCCAACCCGACCGCAAGCCCAAGAACGGTTACGACGATCAATTCGACAGTGTCTATCGGATCATCCAAATTGGAGCGAAACCTGAGCAACGCTCCGATGCCGAAGATAACGAACCCGATCATTGACCCGTGCTGGACGACCAGGAACCCCACCGCCATGCCGATCAGCGCATATAGGAAGAAAAGCCTGGGCATGACGATGTCGCCGACACTTCTACGGGCTTTGCGCCGCACCGGATGATAGACGATCAAGCCAGCCAGAACGATCGTGACCAGCACATCAAGAGAAAAGAAATACAGTTCCTGTTTGCCGCGAAACTGCGTCCATCTGCGTTCGATCAGAATCTCCGATTCCGAAGCCCCGGCTAGCATCGTCGCCGGGTCGATTTGCGACATCGCCGTACCGGGCAAAAGCAGCATCAACAACACAGTCACAAACGGGAAAATCGTATTCAACTCATCTTCCTTCCTGCTTGCGCCCAGACAATGCCCGTCACAAGTGAATCCCAACAAGCAGGATCAGGTAAAGAGTTCAAAGCGCATTCTTCCGACATCACAGACAAGTTGTGATACGAATGCGATAAAGGGGTGTGTCACACACACGAAAATATCGAAGGGCAGAAAGCACGTGTTTCCGTCAAAACCTGAAGTTTCACGGCGCTTCTGCAAATTTGGGAGATCCGCTCTTGCGGCCAGCTTCCTAGCGGCAGCGTTTTTGCCTTGGTCTGGCTCTGCCCACGCCAAAAGTGCTGATCTGGTTCTGGTCGATAGATTCAAGGTGGCGGACGAATCAAAGGGATTCTCAGAACCTTCCGGTTTGTCGCTGTCCCACGCTGAAGGCTTCTTGTGGTCTGTAAGCGACGCTGAGCCGAAACTGCACCTACTTGGAGTCGACGGAGTATTGGGAAACTCCTTCCAGTTGCCGCCTTTCGCCGGATCAGATTTGGAGGGCGTCGCGTCGCGAAAAGATGGGTCGGTTTTGCTCCTTCAGGAAACCGATCGATCGATATTGGTCGTTCAACCAACCGACCCTATCCAACTGACAAGGGTCCCACTTGCGTCCCTCAAGGGGTACCCGGCCGCTGCCGAACTGCTTGTCGGCAACCCGCTGAACAAGGGGCCTGAGGGCATCACCGTCGACCCGGACACTGGGCGAGTATTCGTTGTCATTGAAGGACAACCGCGTCTGTTGCTGGTTGTCTCACCGGACCTGACTGAAATTCAGGAAGTCATCCCTTTGGATCGTGGATCTGGTTTTGTCTCGGATCGCGTGAATGACGATGAACTGGATGTAAGCGGTTTGGCTTGGTCCGTGTCGGGTGTGCTATGGATTCTCAGCGACAAGGGACGCCAGATCTTTTTGTACGATCCAGAGACGAGAAAAGCAGATACGATTGAACTGACGTATATGAAAAATGGAGACCGAAAGGTCGTGAAGCACCCCGAAGGGATCGCCTTGGATGAGGCCAAAGGGCTTCTCTACATCCTCACGGACGATGCCGAGAAGTCGCGCCTGTACGTTTTCAATATCCCTGAGTTTTGATCGCTACTGCACGGCACTCACCCCGTACGGATGACTTAGCCAAGAAAGCCCGCATTGGGTCCAACTTCCTTGATCCGCGCCACTCAGAACCGCTCCCAGGCCGCGTTTTTTGGCCGTAGGAGGGTCCTGAAAAAAGCAGCCTTCAGTTGGGCCGGTTCAGTAGTCTTGCGAAGCGACTAGAAATCCAGGTTTTCCACGCTCAGCGCGTTTTTCTGGATGAATTCACGGCGCGGCTCGACCACGTCGCCCATAAGCTTGGTGAACAAGTCATCGGCCTCGACCATGTCATCGACACGCACCTGCAGCAATGTCCGCGCATCCGGATCCAGCGTAGTTTCCCACAGCTGATCGGGGTTCATCTCACCCAGGCCCTTGTAGCGCTGGAGCGACAGACCTTTTTCGCCCTCTTCCAAAATGGCGCGCAGCAGATCCAGCGGGCCGTGGATGACCTGCGACCGGTCGCGGCGGACCAATGTGGCCGGCAGGTTGTAGACGTCCTGCAGGCTCTGGGTAAAGCTGCCTGTCTTGCGCGCTTCGCCGGAACGCAGCATCGGACCGTCCAGCGTGCGGACTTCTTCGACGCCGCGCAGGATGCGCGCTAGTCTGATACCGTGATCCTGAGTGATCCGGCCCTGCCAGCCGCGCTCGTATTCCAGCGCAATCAGGTCCAGTCGCGCCGCGACCTTGTCGGCCACGCCCTGCAGGTCGGCATCCACCGCCCCGGGCACAAACGCCCCGGCAACGGCGGCCTGTTCAAGGATGTGACGCGGGTAATGCGTCGGGAAGGCATCCAACACGCGCTTGAGCTGGCGCGCCTCGTCCACCACACGGGTCAGATCCTGACCCACGATCTCTTCACCCGAGCCCAACTTGAGCACGGCGCCCTCGACACCCTGGTTGATCAGATAGTCGTCAAGCGCCGCCTGATCCTTCAGGTAAACCTCTGACTTTCCACGTGAAACCTTGTACAGCGGCGGCTGCGCGATGTAGAGATATCCACCTTCGATCAACTCGGGCATCTGACGGTAGAAAAACGTCAGCAGCAGGGTCCGGATATGTGCACCGTCCACGTCAGCATCGGTCATGATGACGATCTTGTGGTAGCGCAGCTTCGAGATGTCGAACTCGTCCCGGCCGATACCGGTGCCAAGCGCCATCACAAGGTTGCCGATTTCCTGGCTAGAGAGCATCCGGTCGAACCGCGCACGTTCGACGTTCAGAATCTTGCCGCGCAGGGGCAGAACCGCCTGCGTCAGACGATCGCGACCGGTCTGCGCTGATCCGCCGGCCGAGTCCCCCTCGACCAGGAAAACTTCGCTTTTGGCCGGGTCCTTCTCAGAGCAATCCTTGAGCTTGCCGGCCAGATAGTTGACATCCATCGCCGTCTTGCGTCGGGTCAGTTCGCGGGCTTTCCTCGCCGCTTCCCGCGCCAAGGCGGCCTCGATGATCTTGCCGACGATGGTCTTGGCCTCGTTGGGGTTCTCCTCGAACCACTCGGCCAGCTTCTCGTTCATCAACCCTTCGACAGCCGGGCGCACTTCCGAGCTGACAAGCTTGTCCTTGGTCTGGCTGGAAAACTTCGGGTCAGGTACTTTGACGGACAGCACGCAGGTCAGGCCTTCGCGCGCATCATCGCCGGTGAAGCTGACCTTTTCCTTTTTCGCGATCCCGCTGGACTGTGCGTAGTTGTTGATCGTGCGGGTCAGCGCTCCACGGAAGCCAGCGACATGCGTGCCGCCATCCCGCTGGGGGATGTTGTTGGTAAATGGCAGGACGGTTTCGTGATAGCTGTCGTTCCACCACATCGCGATCTCGACCCCGATATCGTCGCGCTCGCCCTTGATATAGATGGGCTCGGGCATGGCCGGAGTTTTCGACCGATCGAGGTATTTCACGAATTCCTTGACGCCGCCCTCGTAGAACAGTTCTGTCTCAAGCCGCTCGGCCGGACGCTCGTCAATCAGGATGATCCGCACGCCCGAGTTCAGGAAGGCCAGTTCGCGCAACCGCTTCTCCAGCGTCTCAAACGCATACTCAAGGTTCGAGAACGTATTGGTCGAAGCCAGGAACCGCACCTCGGTTCCGGTCCGGTCGCCGCATTCGCCGACCACTTTCAGATGCTCCGAGGTTTCGCCGCCTTCAAACCGGGCGAAATGCTCTTTGCCGTTCCGCCAGATGCGCAGCTCCAGCCAATCGGACAGTGCGTTCACCACCGAAACGCCCACGCCGTGCAGACCGCCCGACACCTTGTACGAGTTCGAGTCGAATTTCCCGCCGGCGTGCAGCTGGGTCATGATGACCTCGGCCGCCGAGACGCCTTCTTCGGGGTGGATGTCCACCGGAATCCCGCGACCATTGTCGCTGACCGAGACGCTGGAATCGGCGTGAATCTTGACGGTCACATGGTCGGCGTGACCGGCCAGAGCCTCGTCAATGCCGTTGTCCACGACCTCGTACACCATGTGGTGCAGACCGGACCCGTCGTCGGTGTCACCGATATACATACCGGGGCGTTTGCGGACAGCCTCCAACCCCTTGAGAACCTTGATGGAATCTGCGCCGTATTCCTGATTTGCCTGTGCGTCTTCGGACATGCCGTCAGTACCTATATTATTTTGGTAACTTATACGTTCTCTGGTGGGGAATGTCACGTCATCCCCCCAGATTTTGTGCCGGTTCTTTCAGGCGCGAGCCGAGCTGATCGGCCGACCTCAGACGGTCACAATCCATCCAGATCGGCGGCGATATCAGCAGCGATTTGGCGGGCATCGACATCGCCGCGCTCGGCCGACAGGCGCAGGCCCAACAAGTCGGACTGGTAGCGCGCCGCCAGCCGTTCGGGATCATGGTCGGCGCCGATCTGCCCCTGCGCCTGCGACTGCCGGAACAGATCGGCGAAACAGGTTTTCATCCGTGACAGATGGGTCGCAGCCAGTTGCGCCAGATCGTGGTCCTTTGCGCTCAGCTCGGCATAGGTCTTGGCCAGCATGCAGGCCTTTGCGGGCGCGTTCGCGGCCTCGACGACCAAACGCGGCTGGGTCTTGAGCGCACCCAGCGGCCCCAATTCCCGGGCCAGGGCTTCAAGCCGAGCAACACCTTCATCCGCATAGCGTTCCAGCGTCAGGGCATACAAGGCGTCCTTAGACCCGAAGGCCGCGTAAAAACTGCCGGGCTTCAGCTTCAGCCCACGCTCGAGATCCTTCAGGGACGTGCCCGCCCAGCCCTGGCGCCAGAACAGGTCTCGGGCCTGCGCGATCAGCGCGTCACGGTCATAGGCAGGTTTGCGGGGCATGTGATCACCAATTCTTGAACGATTACTCAAATATATACTTGAGTGATCGCTCAATAAAGCCTATTTCGGACTCAGCCGCCAGAAAAGGAGACCCGAAATGGCCAATTTTCCCTCGCATGACCTGAACACCGCCCCCGAAGGTTCGAAACCCCTGCTCGAGAAATCGCAGGCCGCGTTTGGCCGCCTGCCGGGCCTGCACAAGGTCATGGCCGAAAGCCCACAGCACCTTGAGGCCTATCAGGTTCTGCACCACCTGTTCCTGCAGACCGATTTCGACAACGACGAGAAAACCGTCGTCTGGCAGACCATCAACGTGGAAAACGAATGCCACTATTGCGTTCCGGCCCATACCGGCATCGCCAAGATGATGAAGGTGCCCGACGAGATCACCGAAGCGCTGCGCAATGAGACCCCGCTGCCCTCGCCCAAGCTCGAGGCGCTGCGCACGTTCACGCTGCAGGTGATGAACCAGCGCGGCAACGTCACCGACGCGCAGTTGCAGGCGTTCTTCGATGTTGGCTATTCGCACCGCGCCGTTCTGGACGTGATCTTGGGCCTGGCGCAGAAAACCATGTCGAACTACGTCAACCACATGGCCCAGACACCGGTTGACGAGGTGATGCGTCCCTTCCTGTGGGAACGCAAGGTCGGCGAGCCGGCCTGATCGGCTCAGGCGGGGGTGACGGTCGAGCCGTCACCCGCGTCATTGACCACGAAAGACTGCGCCCGGTCGCCCAGTTCGGCGAACAACTCGGGGCCTGTTCCGGTCATCCAGGCCTGCGCCCCCAGCGCGCAGATTTCGTCATACAACGCCGCCCGGCGGTCCGCGTCCAGATGGGCCGCAACCTCGTCCAGCAACAGGATCGGTGGCGCTCCGACCTGCGCGGCCAGCGCCCGCGCGTTGGACAGAATCAACGACACCAGCAGCGCCTTCTGCTCTCCGGTCGAACATTCACTGGCCGCAACGCCTTTTGCGGCAAAAACCCCATACAGATCCGACCGGTGCGGCCCCACCAATGTGCGCCCCGCCGCTAGGTCGCGGAACCGGCTTTCGGCCAGCGCCTCCAACAGATCCTGCGCGCTTTCGGGCATGTCCCCTTCGGACTGAACAAGTTCCAGTTCCGCCGAGGGAAAGGCGGTCTCGGCCTGTTCCTGCGCCGCGCGCAACTGCGCCAGAGCACCCAGCCGCGCGGTATGAATGCGATGCCCGGTTTCGGCCATCTGAGCCTCGAGCGCCGCGTACCAATGCGCGTCACGCACCTGCTCTTTCAGCAGGCGGTTCCGTTCGCGCATGGCCTTTTCATAGATCAACGCGGCCTCGGCATGGCTCGGATCGAAACTCAGCGTCACCCGGTCCAGAAAGCGCCGTCGGCCTTCGGCGCCTTCGATCCAAAGCCGGTCCATCGCGGGCATCAGCCAGACGACCCGCGCCAGCTTGCCCAGATCGATCTGGCTGGCTGCCTTTCCGTCGATCCGGACCTGCCGCGCTGCGCCCCCCTCGGACCAGGTTTCGATCTCGGACCGGCGGCCCTGAACGTCCAGAAGACCGCTCAGCTTCCAGCCCAGCGCCTCGGGCCGGCGCGTCATCTCGGCGGCGCTGGCCCGGCGCATGCCGCGGCCGGGTGAAAACAGGGATACCGCCTCGAGAATATTGGTCTTGCCGGCCCCGTTCGGCCCGAACAAGGCCACCGGCCGCCCGTCCAGCGCCATGCGCGCCAGCTTGTGCGACCGAAAATGCGAGACCGTCAATTCGGTCAGGGCCAAAGCCATGACCCCTCCCTTCATCCTTGTACAAACACGCGCGCCGGACGCATCCCGCGCCCGCGCGATCAGACGCGCATCGGCATCACGACATAGACCGCGCTGTGGTCATTGCCTTCGCGCATCAGGGTCGGGTCGCCCGCCGAGTTGAACAGGAACACCGCGTTCTCGCGGTCCACCTGGCTTGCGATTTCCAGCAGGTACTTGGCGTTGAAGCCGATTTCCAGCCGTTCGTCGCCATAGGCCACGGCCAGCTCCTCCTCGGCGGCGCCGCTGTCGGGCGCATTCACCGACAGGACCAGCTTGTCGCCGTCCAGCTGCAGCTTTACCGCACGGGACCGCTCGGACGACACGGTGGCCACCCGGTCGACAGCCTGGGCGAACTCGGCCGCGTCCACTTCCATCTTGCGGGTGTTGTTCTGCGGAATCACGCGGGTGTAGTCGGGGAAAGTCCCGTCGATCACCTTCGAGGTCAGCGTGATGTCGGGTGTGGCAAAGCGCACCTTGGTTTCGCTGACCGACACCGCGATGTCCATGTCGTCATCTTCCAGCAGCTTGCGCAGCTCGCCCACCGTTTTGCGCGGAACGATCACGCCAGGCATATCGGCGGCCCCGTCGGGACAATCCGCGTCGATCCGCGCCAGACGATGCCCGTCCGTGGCCACGCAGCGCAACACCTTGCCGCCCTCGGGGCCATCCGTCACATGCATGTAGACGCCGTTCAGGTAATACCGGGTCTCTTCCGTCGAGATGGCGAATTTCGACTTGTCGAACAGCCGCCGCAGCAGAGCCGCCGAAGCGGTGAAGTTCGACTGGTATTCCGAGGACGCCATCACCGGGAAATCCTCTTTCGGCAGGGTCGCCAGCGAGAAGTTCGACCGCCCCGCCTCGACCGTCAGCCGGCCAGCCGCGCTGTCGGCGGTCAGCGTGACCAGCGCGCCATCGGGCAGCTTGCGCACGATCTCGTGCAGAGTCGTTGCCGCAACCGTGGTTGCGCCCGCCTTTTCGACCTGCGCGGGGGCCTTGTCGACCACCTCGATATCCAGATCGGTCGCGCGGAACAGAACCTGATCGCCCTCTGCCTCGATCAGCACGTTGGCCAGGATTGGAATCGTGTTGCGGCGTTCCACAACGGACTGGGCCTGCGAAACGGCCTTGAGCAGCGTGCCGCGTTCGATGCTGATCTTCATACCCTCAATTCCTCTGATTTGAGTGCTTACATGGGCGGGACTGGCAAGTTAGCGGTTCAGCCCTGAGGCACAAGGATTTTTTACCGATTTCTGGGTCGGAACGCGCAAACCGTCAAGGTCCCGAGCGGCCCTGTGCCCCAGTTCCGTGGAAATCGTGGAAAAATGCGCACAGAAAAACCGCCCCCGCGCAAGGCCAGGGCGGTTTTTCGAATTGCAGGGGCTCAGGCTTCGAGCGCCCGGCGCAGCATTTCCACATCTTCGGCGATCTGACCGTCGGTCAGCTTCAGCTCTTCGATGCGTTTGACGCCGTGCATGACGGTGGTGTGGTCACGCCCGCCAAAGCGGCGGCCGATCTCGGGTAGCGACCGGCTGGTCAGCTGCTTGCACAAATACATCGCCACCTGACGCGGGCGGGCATAGGACCGCAGGCGTTTCGGCCCGATGATGTCGGACAGGCGGATGTTGTAGTAGTCGGAAACCTTGCGCTGGATCTCTTCGACGGTGATCTTGCGTTCCGAGGCGCGCAGCACGTCGGCCAGACAGTCCTGCGTCAGTTCCATGTCGATCTCGCGGCCGACCAGCGAGGCAAATGCGAACAGCCGGGTCAGTGCCCCTTCCAGAACGCGCACGTTGGTCGAGATGCGATGGGCCAGGAATTCCAGCACGCCATCGGCGATCTTCAGGTCGGGATAGGTCTTGGCGTATTGCTGCACCTTGTTCTGCAGAATGCCCAGGCGCAGCTCGTAATCGGTCGGGTGCAAGTCAACCACCAGTCCGCATTGCAGACGCGACTTGACCCGTTCCTCCAGATCCTTGATCTCACCCGGCGCGCGGTCGGCCGAGATTATGATCTGTTTGTTCTGATCCACCAGCGCGTTGAAGGTGTGAAAGAACTCCTCCTGCGTCGAATCCTTGCCGGCGATGAACTGCACGTCATCGACCATCAGCACGTCGACCGAGCGGAACAGGTGTTTGAAATCCATCATCCGGCGTTCGCGCAGGGCCTGTACGAAGCGGTACATGAACTGTTCGGCAGACAGGTACAGCACATTGAGCTCGGGGCGTTTGGTCTTCAGCTCCCAGGCGATGGCATGCATCAGGTGCGTTTTACCGAGGCCAACACCACCGTACAGAACCAGCGGATTGAATGTGACGGGGCCGCCTTCGGAAACACGGCGCGCGGCGGCATGGGCCAGTTCGTTCGGCTTGCCGACGACGAAGGTGTCGAAGGTAAAGCGCGCGTCCAACGGTGCGGCCTGCAGCGACTCGAGCGCTTCATTGGTTCCGTTGCTTTCTGGTGCCAGCTCGAAATTGACCGGCTCCGGCTGGTCTTCGACCGGCTGGACCGCGGCGGCGGGACGCGCTGGTGAGTTGGCGGCCACCCGGAAGGCCAGGCGCTGAACCGACTCTCCGGCCGTGTTCAACTCGTACAGAATGAGGTCTGCAAAATTTTGACTGACGTAGTTCCCCATGAAGTTGGTCGGAACCGAAAATACGGCCACGCCACCCTTCAATTCCTGAAATTCCAAAGGTTCAATCCAGGTCGTAAAATTGTTCCGGCCCACGGCCTTCAGCAATTTGTTACGCAGTTGTCCCCATTTTTCTTGTGTCATCCAGCGCCTCACGCATCCCAATATTTTTGACCTAATCGGCCTTATGATTGTGACCGGTATCCCGGTTCTTATACGTTCACTCGCGCGCAGATATTCTGTCGCCGAAACCCCAAGAATCGGCGGGAATATCAGTGGTCACGACGCTTGCCTGTTTGACGACGACCAAAAAGTACAGCCGCCCAAACCGCGGTTTGCGCCACGCAGTTCCAGTTTTCGACAGGGCCAAGATCATCGGAGTAGCCGAGATCCGCAGCAGATCGTCAAACCGGTTGGCACCGGTTGCCGACATTCGCCCCTGGATCATTCTGATGCCCGTCAGTCCGATCGCAGGAACAGCCTGTCCCCCCAAGCGAGTGAATCGCTGAACCTGTCGTAGCAAGAGGCAGTGGGGCCGGGCAACGAAACTCTGATATTGACTCGGGTCTTTGGGCGAAAGAATCTCTCGGTTTCGTGAAGGCGCGGCATTCTGGCAACAACGCAAAAGGCGCCGCACGGGGCGACGCCTTCGAAACCGGAATGAACCAGCAAATGTTGACGCTAGGTCAACCCAGCGCTTTGACGCGCGCCGACAGGCGCGACATCTTGCGGGCTGCGGTGTTCTTGTGGAACACGCCTTTGGTGACGCCGCGCATCAGCTCGGGCTGGGCCGCGCGCAGAGCGGCGGTTGCCGCGTCCTTGTCGCCGGATGCGATTGCTTCTTCGACCTTGCGCAGGAAGGTGCGGATGCGCGAACGACGTGCTTTGTTGATTGCATAACGCTTCTCGTTCTGACGAGCGCGTTTCTTTGCCTGGGGCGAGTTTGCCATGTGTCTCTGACCTTTGTTCGGTACGTTTTTCTAGGGTTGCACGTCACGGAATTACCCGCACCGGATCAGAAATCACGAGTGTGAATCGGGCCAAGCGGGCCGCACGCGCATGTATGGTGGCGGTCAATAGCCAAGTTTTCAGACTTTGCCAAGCCGATTCTTGGCCTTGTTGCTCGCCACGAAAAAAGGCGGGCAACGCCCGCCTGATCCTACCGTCCTGTCGGCGCCGGTTATTTGTCGCGGAACTGGGCCGCGCGCTTTTCAAGGAATGCGGCCATGCCTTCCTTCTGGTCTTCGGTCGCGAACATCGAGTGGAAGACGCGCCGCTCGAACAGCATGCCCTCGCTCAGCGGAACCTCGTAGCTGCGGTTGACCGCCTCTTTCGCGGCCATCGCGGTCAGCAGCGATTTCTCGGCAATCTTCTGGGCCGCGCCGGTCGCCTCTTCGATCAGCTTCTTGACCGGCACCACGCGCGACACGAGGCCCGAGCGCTCGGCCTCTTCGGCATCCATGAAACGCCCGGTCAGGTTCATGTCCATCGCCTTGGACTTGCCCACGAACCGCGTCAGGCGCTGGCTGCCGCCCATCCCGGCGATGACGCCCAGATTGATCTCAGGCTGGCCGAACTTGGCGGTGTCTGCGGCGATGATGAAATCGCACATCATGGCCAGCTCGCACCCGCCGCCCAGAGCATAGCCCGCCACCGCCGCGATGATCGGCTTGCGGATCGCGGTGATCCGGTCGTTGGCGTCGGCGAACAGGTTGGTGGTGTAGACATCGACAAAGCTCATCTCGGACATCTCCTTGATGTCCGCGCCCGCAGCGAATGCCTTTTCCGATCCGGTGATGACGATGCAGCGCACCTTGTCATTGGTGTCCGCGTCCTCGAGCGCCTCGCACAACTCACCCAGAAGCTGAGTGTTCAGCGCGTTCAACGCATCGGGTCTGTTGAGCTTGATTAGGGCGACGTGGTCTTCGATTTCGACGATGATCGTCTCAAAAGCCATGAGGTCTGAGCTTTCGGTTGTTCCGTTCAGGTCCAATTCCTTACCACGCGGAAAACTCGGATCAAGCTATCTTTGGCATTGCGCGCAATAGAAGGTTGAGCGTCCCGACTGGGTGATTCTGCGGATTTCGGCCCCGCAGCCCTCGGTCCGGCAGGGCTGGCCCTCGCGCCCGTAGACGTCGAAACTGTGCTGAAAATATCCAAGCTCTCCATCGGCTTGCCGGAAATCGCGCAGCGAGGATCCGCCGGCCTCGATGGCCTCGGCCAGCACCGTCCGGATCACCGGAACCAGGGCTCCGACCCGCCCGGCCGAGATCTGACCCGCCTTGCGACGTGGCGACACTCTGGCGCGGTAGAGCGCCTCGCAGACATAGATGTTGCCCAGCCCGGCAACGATTCTCTGATCCAGCAGCGCCGCCTTGACCGGTGTGGCCCGGCCGCGGAAGGCCTCGATCAGATAGGTCTCGTTGAATTCGTTGCTCAGCGGCTCCGGCCCCAGCACGGTCAGCAGCTTGTGCTGCTCGGCGGTAGCCGTGGGCATCAGGTCCATCGCCCCGAACCGGCGCGGATCATTGAAGGTGATGCGCGCGCCGTTGGCCATGTGAAACACCACATGGTCATGTTTCTGCGGCATCGAGTGATGATGCACGAACTGGCCCAGCGGATCACCCGACACGGTCATGCGGCCCGACATGCCCAGGTGAATCAACAGGGTTTCGCCGCCGCTCAGATCGGCCAGGATGTATTTCGACCGTCGCCGCAGACGTTCGACCCGCTGGCCGGTCAGCCGTTCGGCCATCCGCTCAGGGAAGGGCCAGCGCAGATCGGGGCGGTTCACGTCCGCCCTTTCGATCACCACACCTTCCATCGCTGGGGCAAGGCCGCGTCTTACTGTCTCGACCTCGGGCAATTCGGGCATTAGACGGCTCCTATTCCAAAGGGCCGCATTGTGCCCCGGTTTCCAGGCCCTATAACAGAGACGAAATTCGACGAACGGCAAGGCTTATGTCCGACAACAGCGACAAGACCACTCATTTCGGTTTCGAAACCGTCCCCGAGGCCGAAAAGGCCGGGCGCGTGCAGGGCGTATTCAACTCGGTCGCGTCGAAATACGACGTGATGAACGACGTGATGTCGATGGGCATCCACCGGGTCTGGAAGGACGCGATGATGGACTGGCTGGCGCCACGCCCCGGCCAGCGCCTGCTGGACGTGGCTGGCGGTACGGGCGACATCTCGTTCCGCTTCCTCAAGCGGGCGGGCCACGGCCATGCCACCGTTCTGGACCTGACCGAGCCGATGCTGATTGAGGGTCGCAAACGCGCCGAGGCCGCGCAGATGGCCGACAGCCTGGACTGGGTGGTGGGCGACGCGATGGCCCTGCCGTTCGAGGACAACACCTTCGACGTCTACACCATTTCCTTCGGCATCCGGAACGTGACCCGCCCGCAAGAGGCCCTGAACGAGGCCTACCGCGTGCTCAAACCCGGCGGCCGCCTGATGGTGCTGGAGTTCAGCCGACTGCCCAATGACGGGCTGCAAAAGCTCTATGACCTCTACAGCTTCAACGTGATACCACGAATGGGCAAGCTGATCGCAAACGACTATGACAGCTATCAATACCTGGTCGAATCGATCCGCAAATTCCCCGATCAGGATACCTTTCTGGGCATGGTCCGCGCCGCCGGTTTCGAGATCGCGAAATACCGCAACCTCAGCATGGGCATCGCCGCCCTGCATTCCGGCTGGAAGATCTGACGTATGCGCGGCCCCCACAACATCATCCGCCTGATCCGCACGGGCGCCACGCTGGAGCGCACTGGCGCCATGAACGTGGTGCTGGACGCTTTCGAGGCTCCGCGTGCGTTGCGGATCGTGGCCCACACTCTGGGCAAACCGTTCCAATGGCTGGGCTACAAGGGCGACCCGTCCATGCCGCCGGCGACCCGGGCGCTGACCGCCCTGGGCCCGGCCTACATCAAGTTCGGTCAGGTCCTGTCCACGCGCCCCGATGTCGTCGGCGAAGAGCTGGCCGAACAGCTGCGCGTCCTGCAGGACAAGCTGCCCCCCTTTCCACGCGACGTGGCCATGGCCGAGGTCGAAAAGGAGCTGGGCCAACCTCTGGACGAGATGTTCTCGGAGTTCAGCGAACCGATCGCGGCCGCCTCAATCGCGCAGGTCCACAAGGCGAAATTGGCCAGCACCGGCGAGGACGTGGCCGTCAAGGTCCTGCGCCCCGGCATCGAACGCGCCTTCCGCAAGGATGTGGATGCGTTCTATTTCGCCGCCCGGATCGTCCAGCTTTTCGCCCCCGGTGCGCGCCGACTGCGCCCGATGGAAGTGATCGAGCATTTCGACGGCGTCGTCCGCGGCGAACTGGATCTCAGGCTCGAAAGTTCGGCGGCCTCGGAATTTGCCGCCAACACGCAGAATGACGAAGGCTTCTGGCTGCCGCCCGTGGTCTGGTCGCTGTCCGCGCGCCGGGTCATGACGCTCAGCTGGGCCGACGGTATCCCCTTGGGCGACAACGCAGCGCTGGACGCCGCAAATCACGACCGCCGCGACCTGGCCGAGCGGGTGCTGCGCCTGTTCCTGCTGCACGCCCTGCGCGATGGCTTCTTCCACGCCGACATGCATCAGGGCAACCTCAAGGTCGCCGCGAACGGCGACATCATCGCCTATGACTTCGGCATCATGGGCCATATCGACGAATACACCCGCCGCGTCTATGCCGAGATCCTCTTCGGCTTCATCCGCCGCGACTACAAGCGCGTGGCCGAGGTGCATTTCGAGGCCGGCTACGTCCCGGCCGACCAGGATGTCGATGAATTCGCCCGCGCCCTGCGCGCGGTGGGCGAGCCGATCTTCGGCATGGATGCCACCCATATCTCGATGGGCCGCCTGCTGAACTACCTGTTCGAGGTGACCGAACGCTTCGGCATGGAAACCCGCACCGAACTGATCCTGCTGCAACGCACGATGGTGGTGGTCGAAGGCGTCGCCCGCTCGCTCGACCCGCATATGAACATCTGGGAGGTCGCCCGCCCCGTGGTCGAGGACTATATCAAGCAGTCCATCGGCCCCCGTGCCGCGCTGCGTGATTTTGGAAAAACAGCGCTGGTTCTTGCGCGGTTTGGGCCCCGCCTGCCTGATCTGGTCGAGAATGCCCTGATTGCCCAAACCCGCAAGGATGATCCATCCGGGTCAGATTTCTGGCCCAAGGCCATTCCCGCCGCGATCGGAGCAGTCGCCGGGGCAGTGACCGTCCTGATCCTTTCGGGCCTGGGCTGAAAGGCGCGGTCGCTTCATCTGGCCAAAAACATCCTCGGGGGGAATCGCGCCCCGGCGCGATGGGGGGCAGACAGCCCCCCTGCCCAGCCTGAAATCAGAGCCGTTCGATGGCGATGGCAATCCCTTGCCCGCCACCGATACACATGGTGATCAGTCCTTTCGACCCGCCGATGCGCTCCAACTCGTACAGAGTCTTCAGCGTGATGATCGCCCCGGTGGCCCCTACCGGATGACCCAGGGCGATGGCTCCGCCATTCGGGTTCACCTTGGCCGGGTCCAGCCCAAGCTCCTTGTTCACTGCCAGCGCCTGGGCGGCAAAGGCCTCGTTGCTTTCGATCACGTCGAAATCGCCCGCCGACAGGCCGGTCCGCTCCAAAAGGTTGCGCACGGCCGGAACCGGGCCGATCCCCATCACTTCGGGGCGGACACCTGCATGAGCATAGCCCAGGATGCGCGCCTTGGGCGTCAGGCCGGCTTTCTCGGCGGCATCGGCCGTGGCCAGAACCATCGCCGCCGCGCCGTCATTGATGCCCGAGGCGTTGCCCGCGGTCACACGCCCGTCCTTCTGGAACACCGGGCGCAACCCGGCCAGGGCTTCGGCCGTGGTCGCCTTGGGATGCTCGTCGACCTTGAAATCGACCATGTCGCGCTTGACCTTGACCTGCACCGGCGCGATCTGGCTGTCGAAATAGCCCGCCTCAATCGCAGCCGCCGCGCGCTGCTGGCTGGCCAGCGCAAACGCGTCCATCTCCTCGCGCGTGATCTGGTGTTCATCGGCAACGTTCTCGGCGGTGACGCCCATATGCCCGGTGCCAAAGGGGCAGTTCAGCGCGCCCAGCATCATGTCCAGCGACTTGATGTCGCCCATCTTGGCGCCCCAACGCGCCTGCGGAACGATGTAAGGGCTGCGCGACATGCTCTCGGCGCCGCCGGCCACGGCAAATTCGGCATCCCCCAGCATCAGCGATTGAACTGCCGATACGATGGCCTGCGCGCCCGACCCGCACAGCCGGTTCACGTTCATCGCCGGGGTGCCGTTCGGAATGCCCGCCTGCATCGCCGCGACGCGCGACAGGTACATGTCGCGCGGCTCGGTGTTGATGACATGTCCGAACACCACATGCCCGATCCGGTCGCCTTCGACGCCGGATTTCTCAAGCGCGGCCTTGGTCACGACGGTGGCCAGATCAATCGGCGGGGTCGCGGCCAGCGACCCTCCGAACGTACCGATTGCGGTGCGGGCACCGTCCAGAATCACGATGTCGGTCATGTCTCTCTCCTCTTGGATTTGCGCGCAGTATGCACCCGCAGCATGGGCCTGTCGCGCGGGACGTTCCGTCATCGGCGGAATTGACAATTCACACCCGGACGCGCAAGAAATTCCGCCATGACGGAAAACTCAGACGATATCCTGACACGCCTGCCCGCCCGCCTGAAAGAGGCCCGGCGCGCCAAGGGACTGTCACTGGAAGCGGTGGCCAATCTCAGCGGCGTCTCCCGGTCGATGGTCAGCCAGATCGAACGCGGCGAAAGCAGCCCCACGATCTCGACCCTGTGGAACCTGACCCGTGCGCTACAGGTCGATTTCGCCGGTCTTCTGGAAGAGTCCGAGACCACCGACCAGATCGAAGTGCTGCGCAGCGCCGAGGTGCCCAGCATCGACAATATGGGCCAATCCTGCCGGATCCGCATCCTCTCGCCACCCGAGGAGGCCGGCGGCCACGAGGTCTATGATATCCGGTTCGACGCAGGTGGCGCACTGAACAGCCAGCCCCATGCCCGCGGTGCGCGCGAACAGCTGACCGTGCTGGAAGGGACCGTCCGCGTCACCTCGGGCGCCGCGACGATGGAACTGCGCCAGGGCGACACGGCCCGGTATGCGGCCGATGTGGCCCACGCCATCGCGGCGCCGGACGGACCCGCCCGCGTGTTCCTGATCGTCAAGAACGCCTGATCCGCACATATCGGCCAATTTCCGCCTTCACGGATTTTTTTCCGCCATACTGAAAATCTCCTATTTGGGAAGCGCGTCCGTTATGTTAGATACGCGACTCAGAAGAAGGAGATCGCCATGGCTGATGCATTCCTGTCCCACGTTTCGGACACCCTCTCGCAGATCAAGGCGGAAGGCCTGTACAAGACGGAACGAATGATCACCTCGCCCCAAAGCGGCGAGATCACGGTGGGCGGACGTCAGGTCATCAACCTGTGTGCCAACAATTACCTGGGTCTGGCCGACCATCCGGCGCTGATCGAGGCCGCGAAGAACGCGATGGAGCCCAAGGGGTTCGGCATGGCCTCGGTCCGGTTCATCTGCGGCACGCAGGACATCCACCGCGAGCTGGAGCAGCGGCTGGCCAAGTTTCTGGGCAAGGACGATTCGATCCTGTTCGCGGCCTGTTTCGACGCCAATGGCGGGCTGTTCGAACCCCTGCTGGGCCCCGAGGATGCCATCATCTCGGACAGTCTGAACCATGCCTCGATCATCGACGGGGTCCGGCTGTGCAAGGCCAAGCGCTATCGCTACATGAACAATGACATGAACGACCTCGAAGCCTGGCTGAAACAGGCGCGCGAGGACGGGGCGCGGCACATCATGATCGCGACCGACGGTGTGTTCTCGATGGATGGCTACCTGGCCAACCTGCCCAGGATCCGCGCACTGGCCGACAAATACGACGCGGTGGTGATGGTCGATGACTGCCACGCCACCGGCTTCATGGGGCCGCGCGGGGCGGGCACGCCGGATCATTTCGGCGTGGACGTGGACATTCTGACCGGGACATTGGGCAAGGCACTTGGGGGGGCAATCGGCGGTTACATCGCCGGGCCGCAGCCAGTGATCGACCTGCTGCGGCAGCGGGCGCGGCCTTATCTGTTCTCGAATTCGCTGCCGCCTTCCATCGTCGCCGCCGGGCTCGAGGCGATCCGCCTGGTCGAAGAGGGCGACATGCTGCGCAAGCAACTGTTCGGTAACGCGAAATACTGGCGCGCCGGGCTGGAGAAGCTGGGGTTCGACCTACTTCCGGGTGAACATCCGATCATTCCCGTGATGCTGGGCGAGGCGCAGCTGGCGCAGGACATGGCCGCCCGTCTGTTCGACGAAGGCGTCTATGTCTCGGGCTTCTTCTTCCCGGTGGTCCCGCGTGGCCAGGCCCGCATCCGCACCCAGATGAACGCGGCGCTGACCCGCGACGAGCTGGACCGCGCCCTGGCCGCCTTCGGTAAGGTCGGCAAGGCGTTGGGGGTCATCTGATGGTTCTGAACTCGGTCATCGACGCGATCGGCGATACGCCCCTGGTCGAGCTGTCCCGGGTTTGCCAAACACTGGATCTGGGCGGCCGTATTCTGGCAAAGCTGGACTATTTGCTGCCGGGCTTCTCGAAAAAGGATCGGGCCGCCCGGTCCATCATCGAACAGGCCCGCGCCGACGGCAGCCTGATCCCGGGGCAGACGGTGGTCGAGCTGACCTCAGGCAACATGGGCACCGGTCTGGCGATTGTCTGCGGCATTCTGGGGCACCCGTTCGTGGCGGTCATGAGCGCAGGGAACTCGGTCGAACGCGCCCGCATGATGCGCGCCATGGGCGCCGAGGTGGTGATCGTCCCTCAGGCCGAAGGCGGCAAACCGGGCGAAGTCTCGGGCGCCGACCTGGCGCTGGTGGATGACGCCGCCCGCCGCATCACCGCCGAGCGCAACGCATTCCGCGCCGATCAGTTCGGCCACGCGGGCAACCCCAAGGCCCATGCCGCCGGGACGGGTCCGGAAATCTGGGCCCAATCAGCAGGTGCCGTGACAGCCTTTTGTGATTTTGCCGGCTCTGGCGGCACACTTGCCGGGGTCTCTGACTACCTGTCACCCCTTGGGGTGCGGTGCTATGCGGTCGAGCCCGACGGCGCTCGTGCCTTGGCCGGTGAACCCGTCCGTGCGCCCGATCATCCGATCCAGGGCGGTGGTTATGCGATGTCGGTTCTGACGCATCTGAACGGAGCGAAATTGGCCGGTCATCTGTCCGTCACCGGCGCATCAGCGCGCGACGCCGCCCGCCTGTTGGCCCGCACCGAAGGCATCTTTGCGGGCTTTTCCGCCGGGGCGAACCTGGCTGCCGCCATCGACCTGCTGCGTGGCCCCGAACGCGGTGGCTGCATCGCCATCGTGATGTGTGACAGCGGCTTGAAATACCTGTCGACCGATTTGTGGGAGTGATCCGGATGCGACCCAACACGATGAAAGCGCTGGAGAAGTCCAGGCCCGAAGAAGGGCTGTGGATGGTACAGGCCCCGGTCCCCGAGATCGGCCCCGACGAGGTTTTGATCCGCGTGAAAAAGACCGGGATCTGCGGCACCGACATCCATATATGGAACTGGGATGAATGGGCGTCGCACACGGTGCCCGTTCCCATGATCACCGGCCACGAATTCGCCGGCGAGATCGTCGAGCTGGGCCGCAACGTGACCGGGTTGAAGATCGGCCAGCGGTGCTCGGGCGAGGGTCACCTGATCGGCACCGACAGCCGCCAGAGCCGCGCGGGCAAGTTCCACCTTGACCCGGGCACGCGCGGGATCGGGGTGAACGAACAGGGCGCCTTTGCCCAATATCTCAAGCTGCCGGCCTTCAACGTGGTGCCCCTGCCCGACGACATCCCCGACGAGATCGGCGCGATACTCGACCCGCTGGGCAATGCCGTGCACACCGCGCTGAGCTTCGATCTGCTGGGCGAGGACGTGTTGATCACCGGCGCCGGCCCGATCGGGATCATGGCCGCCGCGGTGGCCCGCCACGCCGGCGCCCGGCATGTGGTGATCACCGACATCAACCCCGACCGGCTGGCGCTGGCGCAGCATGTCGTGCCCTCGGTCCGAGCGGTGAACGTGGCCAAGGAAGAGCTGCAATCGGTGATTTCCGACCTGGGCATGAGCCAGGGTTTTGACGTGGGGCTGGAAATGTCGGGCTCGCAGGCGGCGCTGGATCAGATGGTCGAGGCACTGGTGATGGGCGGCAAGATCGCCCTGCTGGGTATTCCGCCCGGAAAATCACCCGTCGACTGGAGCCGCATCGTGTTCAAGGCGATCACCATCAAGGGCGTCTACGGCCGCGAAATGTTCGAGACCTGGTACAAGATGATCGCGATGTTGCAGAACGGTCTGGATGTCAGCCGGGTCATCACCCATCGCTTTGCCGCCGATGACTTTGCGCAGGGCTTTGCCGCCATGAAGTCGGGAAAATCGGGCAAGGTGGTGCTGGACTGGGCCTGACCCTCTGGATAGTTGCAAACGCACCTTCTAGACAGGTGCGCACACATGCCGGGGAGGAAATGAAATGGCCGACAAAGCCAAGGGCGACCGCCCGCTGGAACGGGGAATCGAAGACACGCTGGTAACCGATTTCGCGGACACGCACCGCAAAAGCTATGGCGATTTCCTGCAACTCAAGACCCTGCTGAACTTGCAGAAAACCTTTCAGGACCCGGCCCAACCCGATGAGATGCTGTTCATCATCATCCATCAGGTCAGCGAGCTTTGGCTGAAACTGATGCACCATCAGCTGGTCGAGGTGCGCCGGTTTCTGCAGCAGGATGAGTTCGGCCCCGCGATGAAGAACCTGGACCGGATCAAGGCGATCCAGCGCCAGTTGATCGCCGCGTGGGAAACCCTGCTGACCATGACGCCCGCCGACTATATGACCTTCCGCAAGGCGCTGGGCAATTCATCCGGCTTCCAGAGCTACGGCTATCGCCAGATCGAGTTCATCCTGGGCAACAAGGACACCGCCACGCTGAAGGTGCATGAGCACGACCCCGAAGTGATGGAGATGCTGACCGCCGCTCTGGTCAAACCGTCGCTGTATGACGAGGTATTGCACATGCTGGCGCGGCAGGGGTTCGACGTGCCGCAGGACCTGCTGGACCGGGACTATTCAAAGACCTATTCCGGCGATCCGCGCATCGTGAAGATCTGGGCCGAGATCTACCGGAACACGGGCCGGTACTGGGACCTGTATGCGCTGGGCGAAAAGCTGATGGATGTGGAATCGCTGTTCCAGCGGTGGCGGTTCGACCATGCGACCGCCGTGGAACGTGTGATCGGCATGCAGCCAGGCACTGGCGGCTCCAGCGGCGTGGCTTTTCTGCGCAAGGCGCTGGAGCTGCGATTCTTCCACGACCTTTATGACGTGCGCACCGACCTGATGTACGGCGGACAGGGCTGAGCCATGCTGTATCGCGGATTTACCCAAGCCGAGCTGGAGCGCGAATACGCGCCCAGTTCGATGATCGGCGGCGACCTTGCCCCCTATCTGGCGGCCTATTCAGCGCTCAGCGCGCAGGCGCGGGCGCAACTGACGGTGCAAGAGACCCTCGGCTATGGCGACACTCCCGCGCAGGTGCTGGATTTCTTTCCCGCCCGCGCGCCCGGCGCACCGCTGCATGTGTTTATCCACGGCGGCTATTGGCAGGCGCTCAGCCAGCGCGACTCGGCGATGATGGCGCCCGCGCTGGTCCAAGGCGGGCAGGCCTTTGCGACGGTGAACTACACGCTCGCCCCCGACGCGCGGCTGTACCAGATGGTCGATGAATGCCGGACCGCGCTGATGTGGCTGGCCACTCGGGCCAAGTCGCTGGGGTTCGACGCCTCGCATGTCACCCTGTCCGGGCACAGCGCCGGCGCGCATCTGGCGGCGATGGTCATGGCGACCTCGGCCGACCAATTCGCCCGGATCGGCCTGCGGGTGCGCGAAGTCATCCTGATCAGCGGCGTCTACGACCTGGAACCGATCAGTCTGACCCCGGTCAACGATCCGCTGCAGTTGACTCCGGTCGAGCTGCACGACCTGTCCCCCATCCTGCGCCTGCCCGCGCCCGGGCCGCGTTATCGGGTCACGGTGGGCGAGCGGGACACGGGCGAGTTCATCCGCCAGAGCCGCGACTATGCCGAAGCGTTGCGCAAGGCCGGCCATGCCGTCAGCTTTGACCTGCAGCCGGGCACGCACCATTTCGACATCATCCTCAAGGACGGGACGTTTCTGAACGACCACCCCTGAAAACGAAAACGGCGGCCCTGGGGACCGCCGTTTCTTTCAATTTCGACCGGATCAATCCAGCGTGCGGGTGACTTCCTCACGCTCGAAGATCTCGATCACGTCGCCCGGGCGGATATCGTCGTAATTCTCGAACGCCATACCGCATTCCTGACCCGACTGAACCTCGGCCACTTCGTCCTTGAAGCGTTTCAGCGTCTTCAGCGTGCCTTCGTGGATCACCACGTTGTCGCGCAGCAGGCGCACGCCGGCCGAACGGCGGGCAACGCCCTCGGTGACCAGACAGCCGGCAACCTTGCCGACGCCGGTGACCTTGAACACTTCCTTGATCTCGGCATAGCCGATGAACTTCTCGCGGATCTCGGCGCTCAGCAGGCCCGAAGCGGCGGCTTTGACGTCATCCACCAGGTCGTAGATCACCGAGTAGTAGCGGATCTCGACGCCCTTCTGGTTGGCGGTGTTGCGCGCCGATGCGTTGGCCCGCACGTTGAAGCCAAAGACCGGAGCCCCCGACGCTTCGGCCAGGCCGATATCGGTTTCGGTGATGGCGCCGACGCCCGAGTGCAGCACGCGCACGCGCACCTCGTCGTTGCCGATCTTCTCCATCGCCTGCACGATGGCCTCGGCCGAACCCTGCACGTCAGCTTTGACCAGAATGGGCAGCTCGGCCACGTTCTCGTCTTCTTTGGCCTTCTGCATCAGCTGTTCCAGCGTGGTCGCGGCACCGGCGGCGGCGCGCTTGTCCTTGGCAACCTGCGCGCGGTACTCGGCGATCTCGCGGGCCTGCGCCTCGGTCTCGGTCACGTTCAGAACGTCACCGGCCTCGGGCGTACCGTTGAGACCCAGCACCTCGACCGGAACCGAAGGCCCGGCTTCCTGGACGCGCTCGCCCTTGTCGTTGATCAGCGCGCGGACCTTGCCGTACTGCTCGCCCACGACGAAGATGTCGCCCTGGCGCAGCGTGCCCTTCTGGACCAGAACGGTCGCGACCGGGCCACGGCCCACGTCCAGCTGCGCCTCGATCACGGCGCCTTGTGCGGCGCGGTTCGGGTTGGCCTTCAGCTCCAGAATCTCGGCCTGCAGCGCGATGGCTTCCAGCAGATCGTCCAGACCCTGACCCGTGATGGCCGACACTTCGACATCCTGAACCTCGCCGGACATCTTTTCGACGATCACCTCGTGCTGCAGCAGGTCGGTGCGCACCTTGTCCGGGTTGGCCTCGGGCTTGTCGACCTTGTTGATCGCAACGATCATCGGAACACCGGCGGCCTTGGCGTGGTTGATTGCCTCGACCGTCTGCGGCATCACCGCGTCATCCGCCGCGACAACCAGCACCACGATGTCCGTTACCTGAGCCCCGCGCGAGCGCATCGAGGTAAAGGCCGCGTGGCCCGGCGTATCCAGGAAGGTCAGCGTAGTGCCGTCGTTGGTCTGCACCTGATAGGCGCCGATATGCTGGGTAATGCCACCGGCCTCGCCCGCAACGACTTTGGCGTCGCGGATCGCATCCAACAGCGAGGTCTTGCCGTGGTCGACGTGACCCATGATGGTAATGACCGGCGGACGGGGCTGCAGGTCTTCATCCTTGTCCTCGACATCCGAGATGACATCCTCAACATCCGCATCCGAAACCCGCACGACCTTGTGGCCGAATTCTTCGATGATCAGTTCGGCAGTGTCGGCGTCGATGGTCTGGTTCTGCGTGACCATCATACCCATGTTCATCAGCGACTTGACGACATCGGCGACGCGTTCGGCCATACGGTTGGCCAGTTCCGAGACGACGATCGCCTCGGGCAGTTGAACCTCGCGGATCACCTTTTCCCGTTCGACCGAACCGCCCATGGCTTTCTGCCGCGCACGCTCCTGCTTGCGCTTCATCGATGCCATCGAACGCTGCCGACCGCCTTCACCGCCCGAAAGCGCCTGATTCAGGGTCAGCTTGCCCGAACGGCGACCATCGTCACGGCCCTTGCCGCGTGTCTGACGCTGTTCGCGGTCCGCCTTGCGCGGCGTTTCCGCTGGCGCAGGCTTGCTGGCCGCGGGGGCCTTGGCCTTGTTGGGCGCCTCTTTCGCGGCCGCGGCTTCTGCTGCGGCGCGCTGAGCGGCTTCTTCAGCCTCTTTCTGCTTGCGCTCTTCTTCCTCGGCTTTCTGCCGGGCTTTCTCCTCGGCCTCGCGCTGTTCGCGCTCTTTGGCCTCCTGTTCGGCGCGGCGGCGTTCACGCTCTTCTGCGCGCGCCTTTTCCTCGGCCTCGCGGCGCTCGGCTTCCTCGGCCTCACGGGCCTTGGCCGCCTGCAACGCCTTCAGGCGCCGATTCATCTCGGCATCGGAAATCCCGGCCGGCCGGCGCGAAGGATCACCCGACGGCGCAGCGCCACCGCTGGGCTTGGACGCTCCCGGCTTGGGAACCACCACGCGCTTGCGTTTGGTTTCCACCACGACATTCTTGGTGCGTCCGTGGCTGAAACTCTGTTTCACATTCCCGGGGCGTGCCCCGCCACGAAGACCCAATGTCTTTTTGCCGTCACTATCGCTCATAAAGCTTCTTACCCTTCCGCGCGGCCCTTGCCGCCGTCATCCATATCGCGCAAGCCACGCAGGCGCTGCGCTTCCTCTACAACACGTTTGGCGAGTCCGCCAGAGGCGAGCGCCGCATGAATCACCGTTTGGCGCCCAAATGCCGCCCCAAGCTCGTCTGCGGTCAGCCAGCCAATGTATTTCCCGAAATGCGGCGTGCTCAGCTTGGACTTGCCGCGCCCGGAACCATCGACCGCCTGAATCAGAACCCAGGCCTCTTCGCGGTCAAGCCAGGACTTGACCTTTTCATACCCGGCGACCGCATCGCCGGACTTTCGCGCCAGGCTGATCAATTCGATCACGCGGCGCGACAATTGACGCTCCACCTCGTCCACAAGGTCCTGCGGTACAGTCACCTGCGCCTTGAACCCGCGTGCAAACAGCTTCTTGCCGACGGCCGTGTCCAGCGCCTTGCGATCCGCCGAGACATAAACGCCCCGACCCGGCAACTTGGACGCGACATCCGGGAAAACCTGCCCATCCGGGCCGGTTACAAAGCGGATCAGCCCGTACCGAGGCTGCACCTCGCCCGTGGCGATGCATTTCCGCTCTGGCCCTTCGGACCGTTCCTTATGGACGCCACCGCGACCCATGTGTGCCACCCGAGGCCTGGAATCAGGCCTCGGCCTCCTCGTCTGCTGCTTCGTCCTCGACGTCTGCCTCGGGCTGCTCCAGATCGGCGGGGTCGACCCAGCCCAGCATGACCCGGGCGGTCATCACCAGATCCTGTGCCTCTTCCAGCGTCACGCCAAAGGGTTCGAGAATACCGTCATCCTTGACCCGCTGGCCATCAACCGTGGTCCAGCCTCCGGCCAGTTCCCAGTCAGCGCAGGTTGCAAAGTCTTCCAGCGTCTTGACGCCGTCCTTGGCAAGCGCCTCAACCATTTGGGGTGTCAGACCCTCAAATTCAATAAGGCTGTCCTCGGCACCCAGGCTGCGGGCGCTGTCCAGCGCCGCCTTGGCCTGTGCCTCAAGGAATTCGCGCGCACGGGCCTGCAGCTCGTTTGCAGTGCCTTCATCGACGCCATCGATCACCAGCAGTTCGTCCAGCTCGACATAGGCCACTTCTTCCAGGTTGGTGAACCCTTCCGAGACCAGCAGCTGGGCAAAGAATTCGTCCAGGTCCAGGCTGTCCATGAACAGCTGCGTGCGGGCTTCGAACTCCTTCTGACGGCGCGCCGATTCTTCGGCCTCGGTCATGATGTCGATGTCCAGACCGGTCAGCTGGCTGGCCAGACGCACGTTCTGACCACGACGACCGATCGCCAGAGACAGCTGTTCCTCGGGCACGACGACTTCGATCTTGCCGGCTTCCTCGTCAAGAACCACCTTGGAAACCTCGGCGGGCTGCAGCGCGTTCACCAGGAAGGTCGGCTGGTCTTCGTTCCACGGGATGATGTCGATCTTTTCGCCCTGCAGCTCGTTCACGACGGCCTGCACGCGGCTGCCGCGCATACCAACGCAGGCGCCGACGGGATCGATCGAGTTGTCATACGAGATGACCGCGATCTTGGCACGCGAACCGGGATCACGGGCCACGGCCTTGACCTCGATGATGCCGTCATAGATTTCCGGCACTTCCATCTTGAACAGCTCGGCCATGAACTCGGGCGCCGTGCGCGACAGGAAGATCTGGTGACCACGCGTTTCGCGGCGCACTTCCTTGATGTAGGCGCGCACCCGGTCATTGGGGCGATAGCTTTCGCGACCGATCTTGTCGTTGCGGCGCAGAACAGCCTCGGCCCCACCCAGATCGACGATCACGTTGCCGAATTCCTCGCGCTTGACGGCGCCGTTGATGATGGTGCCGACACGATCCTTGAAGTCTTCGTACTGGCGGTCACGCTCGGCCTCACGAACCTTCTGCAGGATCACCTGCTTGGCCGACTGAGCCGCGATCCGGCCCATTTCCACCGGCGGGACCTCTTCCACGAATACATCACCGATCTCGGGCGATTCCATGTATTGCTTGGCCTGCTCGACGGTCATCTCGGCCTGATAGTTCTCAAGCTCGTCATCCGCGACCACGGTGCGGACCCGGGTAAAGGTCGCCTTGCCGGTCTTGCGGTCGATGGACACACGGATGTCCATTTCCGCGCCGTAGCGGCTCTTGGCGGCACGGGCGAGCGATTCCTCCATCGCTTCGACGACCAGACCGGGGTCGATCATCTTTTCGCGGGCCACGGCCTCGGCGGTCTGCAACAGCTCAAGCTGGTTTGCTGAGGTGATTGCCATCAGTTCGTCTCCTCTTCGGACCCTTCGGTCTCAATCTCGTCGAAAGCGTTTTCGTTCAGGGCGCCGGCATCCTTGCGCTGGCGCAACATTTCCTTGATCAGGTCATCAGTCAGGACCAGCTTGGCATCGCTCAGCCAGTCGAATTGCAGACCGATTGTCACGGTATCTTCGCCGTTGGGGATGTTGATCAGAACCTCATCCCCTTCGACACCGGCCAGTTCCCCTTTGAAGCGGCGGCGGCCGTCGATCAGTTCGGTGGTTTCCAGCTTGGCCTCGTAGCCCTCGAACATCTCGAAGTCCTTCAGCCGCGTCAGCGGGCGGTCGATGCCAGGGCTGGACACCTCGAGCGTATAGGCGTCGAGGATCGGGTCCTCGACGTCCAGCGTGGCGCTGACCGCGTTCGAGATCTCGGCGCAATCATCCACCTCGATGCCGCCATCGGGCTTGTCGGCCATGATCTGCAGCGTAGTCTGCTTGCCGCTCATCAGGCGGATGCGGACCAGCTCGTACCCCAGATCCTCGATCACCGGAGTGATGATCTCGGCCAGTCGTCGGTCGATCGCCGCCTTGGCTATCAGGTCGTTTGTCATATGGTGCACTACCCTTCAATCGGGCACAAAAAAACGGGCGCGCGGCCCGTCGAATTTTCCGGTGGAGCCTCGGACCAGAAGTCCGACACGCCGCTGTTGCAACTGCATATACGCAGGACGCCCCGAGTCTGCAACCCCTGCCGTCAACCAACGGACAATCCGCGTCAGTTTTCAGGTCGGTCTCAGGCCATCCACCAGCGTTCCGCGATGCGCCCATCGTCCAACGGCGCGCCCCGCCCGATCCGGCGTGGCAGACCCACGGTGCCGGAGATTGCCAGCGACATCTCTGATTCGTTGGGGAAGAACCGCACGCCACCCAGACCGCGCAGCCCTTGAGCCGCCGGCAGCACCGACACGTCCACATAGCGGTCACGCAGCGCCTCGGCCCGCACGGCCGGGTCGGGGATAACGATGATGTCGACCGCCTCCAGCCAGCCGGCCTGGCCATCCTTGTAGTGGCCCGCGACCCGGCGGCCGCGGAAATGGCGACCGTCTTCGGCCCGTTCGACCCGGTAGCACCCGGTGCCGTTCGCCTGCTGCAGCGGAGAAACGCTTTGCCCGTCGCGGGTAATGACGAACCGGGTATCGGCCAGCAGGAACGGCAGGCCGGGATTGGCCTCGGCCAGTTCGATCCGGATGCGGTCCGGCGCCAGCGCTTCGGCGCGCCCGACCTCGGACAGGACCGCCAGAACATCCCCGGCCGTCAGCGCCGCACCGTCGTGAAACACCGCATCGGCACGCAGGTCGAAGGTCCAGACCCGGGCTTCGGAATCGGTCTGCCAGGCGGTCGCCAGCTCGCCGCGCAGAGTGCCGTCCGGCGCGATCTCGGTCAGGGTGTCGAACACCGCACCCCGGGCCAGCCGGTCCAGGCTGTCGTCACGCGGTACGGCGATGCGCAGCACGCCGCCCGATTTCGGCGTATCCGCCAGCGAGGCCCCCGTCGCGGCCAGCAGGGCTGCGGCGGCACCCGAGGTGAACAGGGCACGGCGGTCGATGCGGGTCATGCCACCTCCTGCGCGGTTCGGTCCATGATGCGCACAAGTTCGGCACTGATCCCGGGCTCCGACAGGGCGTGACCGGCCTGCCGCACCATCTTCAGCTCGGCCTCGGGCCACTTCTCGGCCAGGTTCCAGGCCGCCTGCGGGGGGCAGATCATGTCGTACCGGCCTTGCACGATATGGCCAGGGATATGTGCGATCCGGTCCATCTGATCCAGAATCTGGCCGTCATATTCCAGAAACGCCTTGTTGATGAAATAGTGATTCTCGAGCCGCGCGAAGGTGCGCGCGTATTCGCCGGGGCTTTCACCGACGGCCCCGTTCGTGTGGATCGAGGCCAGCGCGTTTTCCCAGTGCGACCAGGCGCGGGCGTACAGGATTTCGGTCGCGCGATCGCCCGAAAACAGCCGCTTGTTGTAGGCGCCGATGGTGTCGGACAGTTCCGAGTCGCGCAGCAGCGAGGTGAAGCGCGCCCATTGTTCGGGCCAGAACTTGCCGGCCCCGCCGCCATAGAACCAGTCGAGTTCCGCCTGCGTTGCCAGAAACACGCCGCGCAGAACCAGGCGGGTCACCCGGTCGGGATGGGTTTGGGCATAGATCAGCGCCAGCGTGGCGCCCCAGCTGCCGCCGAACACGATCCAGTCGTCGATCTCGAACAGTTTCCGCAGGCGCTCGATATCGGCCACCAGATGCCACGTCGTGTTGTTCTCGACCGAGGCCGTGGGCCGCGACCGGCCGCAGCCGCGCTGGTCGAACAGAATCACCCGGTAGACCTCGGGGTCGAAATAGCGCCGCATGGCCGGGCTGCAGCCGCCGCCGGGGCCGCCATGCAGAACCACCACCGCAATCCCGTCGGGATTGCCGCATTGTTCCACATAGATGCGGTGCCCGTCGCCCATATCCACCACGCGCTGGTCGAACGGATCGACCGGCGGGTAAAGATATTGCACTGCGCGCTTTTGGTCCGGGTACTTGTCCATTATGGCCCTATATAGTCCTACAGCGTAAAAGAGCACACGGAGACAGGAATGCAAGCGCATCCGAACACGGTTGACCCGTCCGAGATCGCAAAATTCGAGGCCATGGCCGCCGAATGGTGGGACCCGCACGGGAAATTCAAACCTCTGCACATGCTCAATCCGTGCCGTCTGGACTATATCACACAGCAGATCGCGGGCGAATTTGACCGGGACCTGACGGCAGCGAAACCGTTCGCGGGCCTGCGCCTGCTGGATATCGGCTGCGGCGGCGGGTTGCTGAGCGAGCCGATGGCGCGGCTGGGCGCCGAGGTCGTGGGCGCCGACGCGGCCGAGCGCAACCTGCCCGTGGCCCGCATCCATGCCGAGCAATCCGGCCTGCAGATCGACTATCGCCACACCACCGCCGAGGCGATGGCCGACGCGGGCGAGCAGTTCGACGTGGTTCTGAACATGGAGGTGGTCGAGCATGTGGCCGATCCGCTGGCCTATCTGACAGCCACGCAACAGCTGTTGAAACCCGGCGGGCTGGAAATCTGTTCCACCATCAACCGCAACCCGAAATCCTATGCGATGGCGATTTTCGGGGCCGAGGTCGTGATGCGATGGCTGCCGCGCGGCACGCATGAATGGTCCAAATTCATCACCCCGGACGAGCTGTTCGACCTGCTGCGCCAAGCCGGTCTGGACCCGGTGGACCGCAAGGGATTCGTCTTCAACCCGATCACCTGGAGCTGGTCGATCTCGGACCGGGATCTGAGCGTGAACTATGTCACCGCCAGCGTGAAGCCGGGCTGAGGTCTATTCCTCTTCCAGCTTCATGCGCAGGTCGCGCAGAACCGGCAGGGTCGTGCGCACACGCTCAAGGCCCAGCTCGCCCACGACCCGGTTGATCAGAGGCGCGATGGCCGAGATCGCCTGATCCCGCGCCCGGCGGCCGGCCGGGCTGATCGCCACCATCTTGCGGCGGGCATCGTCCCAATCGGGGCGGATGTGGATGTATCCGGCCCATTCCAGCTTGGCCAAGGTGTTGGTCATCGCCCCACGGGTCACATGGAATGTGCTGGCCAGTTGGGCAGGCGTCCGCTCGCCTCCCACGAACACCAGGTGGTTCAGCACCGAGAAATGCGAGATCTCCATGCCCTTGGGCAGCACCCGGCTCAGCCGGTTCCGCAGCAATTGGTCCGCGGTCAGGATCTCGCTGAACAGCGCGACCGCAAGGGCGTTGGTTTCGTCAGTCATTACCCGGTTCTGGATCAGGGCCCGTCGAACGGGCGAACATGTGTCAAGGACGGCACGCGCCGCCGTGCCTCTGTAACAGACCTATCATCCAGATCAAAAAAGTGAATGCCGGTCTGAGTGCCTGCGTCGATCAGCACCTCGCCCCAGGGCGACACGACCATGCTGTGCCCGTGGGTATGGCGCGTCTTGCCGCGGGTCTTGGGGTGTTCCCCGGTCTGCGCGGGGGCAATGACCCAACAGCCGGTCTCGATGGCGCGGGCGCGCAGAAGCGGCTCCCAATGGGCCGCGCCGGTCACCGGAGAGAACGCAGCCGGAACCGTCAGGATCGTGGCCCCGCCCTGTGCCAGCGCGGCGTGCAGATGCGGGAACCGGATGTCATAGCAGATGGTCATGCCGACCTTGCCGAAGGCGGTCTCGGCAATCACCGCCCGCGACCCGGGCCGATAGCTGGCCGATTCGCGAAAAGTCTCGGTCTCGGTGACCTGCACGTCGAACATGTGGATCTTGTCATAGCGCGCGACGATCCCGCCCTGCGGGTCGATCATGTAAGACCGGTTGGCGAACCGCCCGTCGGCGTCATGAGTCTTCAGCCCCAACGATCCGATCAGCAGCCACACGCCCAATTCCGCCGCCTGTTCGCGCAGGCCCGCCAGTGTGATGTCGTCTTCCTCGTGCTGCAGCACCTCGCGTTGGCGCGTTCCGCTGGTCGAAACGCAGTTGGTGACCTCGGGCGTCAGGATGAACGTCGCGCCCTTGCCCGCGGCCTCGTCCATCATGGCGCGCACCATGTCCAAGTTCGCGGCCGGGTCGTCCGACGAGGTGATCTGCAGCAGGGCGGTTCTCATCAGGCGGCCAACAGCGGGTCCAGCTTGCCGGCCTGTTCGAGTTCGTACAGATCGTCGCAGCCACCGACATGGGTGTCGCCGATGAAGATCTGAGGCACCGTGCGCCGCCCGCCCGCCCGCTGGATCATCTCGGGCTTGCGTTTGGGGTTCATCAAAACGTCGATTTCCTCGAAGGCGACGCCTTTCTGATTCAGCAGCCGTTTGGCCGCGTGGCAAAAGCCGCACAGCGGCGAGGTATATATGACAACCGGTTTCATGGTCCGTTCCCTTGGATTTCGCGCAATCTAGGGAGAATTAGGCATCCTTGGCAACGCGCGCCAGTACCAACACGGAAATATCATCCGCCCCGGCCGCCCGGCAGGCGCGGGCGCAGGCCGCCAGGGTTGCACCCGATGTCATCACGTCATCGACCAGCAGCACGTGGCGCCCCGTCAGGCGGTCCGCCCGGCGCGGATGCATGGTGATCGCATCGCGCAGCGTATGCGCACGCTCGGCCGCCGTTTTGCCTTCCAGCGGTGGGGTACGCCGCTTGCGTATCAACAGATCCGGACAGACCGGCAGGCCCGCCTCCTTTCCCAGTTGGAGCGACAAAAGAGCGGACTGGTTGTATCGGCGCTTCAGCAGCCGCGACCAATGCAGCGGCACCGGGGCGATCACCGTATCCGGTCGAAACAGGGTGCGACCGGCCTGCGCCATCCAACGCGCCGCAGGTTTTGCCAGTTCGGAACGATCCCCGTGCTTCAGGGCCAGAACCAGTGACCGCGCCCGTCCCTGATACAGCAATGCCGCGCGCCCCTCGGCCCACGGTTGTGGGCGGCGCAAACAATCGTCGCAGTCGATTCGGTGACCATCATCGCTGCCAGGCACCGGCGCACCGCAACTGTGGCAGACCGTCCCGCCGATGAACGGCGTCTCGCGCCAGCACGGCCCGCACAGGCCGAAATCCGAGGCCGCCATCTCGCCGCAGCCGATGCAGCGTGGCGGATACACGACCTCGATCGCGGTTTGAATCCGCTGCCATATGCGATAATTGCGGCTTATGGATTTGCCAGCACCCAATGCACCCTCGCTGTTCGATCGCAAAGCGCTTGCGGCACACCGCGCGCGGATCAGCGACGAAGCCCTTTTTCTGCACCACGCCGCCATGGACGAGGTGCAGGATCGCCTTTCCATGGTTAACAAATCCTTTACTGCGCCAGCGATCGTAGCCCCCTACCCCGAGATTTGGGCGCCGGTCCTGCCGGGCGCCCGGGTCGTGGCCGATGCCGACGTGCTGGACCTCAAACCCGCTGCGCATGATCTGGTGGTCCATGCGATGGCCCTGCATTGGGCCAACGATCCGGTGGGACAGCTGATCCAATGTGCCCGCGCGCTGCAGCCCGACGGGTTGTTGTTGGTGGTGTGTCTGGGCGGTGAAACGCTATACGAATTGCGGGCCGCGCTGGGTCAGGCCGAGGTCGAGGTGACCGGCGGTCTCAGCCCCCGTGTCGCGCCGATGGCCGAGTTGCGAGATCTTGGCGCGCTGCTGCAGCGTGCGGGTTTTGCATTGCCTGTTGCGGACAAAGTGCCCCTGACGGCGACGTATCGCGACCTGTGGCACCTGATGCGGGACCTGCGCGCGATGGGTGAAACCAACGCCATGACCCAGCGGTTGAAACACCCGTCGCGCCGCGCGGTCTTTTCCCGGGCCCAAGAGATTTACGCCGTGCATTTCACATCTCCCGAAGGCCGGCTGAGTGCCACGTTCGAGCTGATCTGCCTGACGGGCTGGGCGCCGGATGCCAGCCAGCCCAAGCCGTTGCGCCCTGGCTCGGCCCAGATGAGACTGGCCGACGCCCTTGGCACGAAAGAAGGCAAACTGTCCGATTGACCCGCTGACCGAACCGATTATTTCAGCCTCTAAACCAGAATTCAGGAAGCTCACCATGTTCGATGCCAACCGCCCGGAACACGCTCCGGCAGACCACCCAAAAGTGAAGATGGGCCGCGTCGGCGTTCTTCTGGCCAATCTCGGCACCCCGGACGACTACAGCTATTGGCCGATGCGCCGCTATCTGAACGAGTTCCTGTCCGACCGGCGGGTGATCGACTATCCGGCCTGGAAATGGCAGCCGATCCTGCAGGCCATCATCCTGACCAAACGTCCCTTCAGCTCGGGCGCTGCGTACAAGTCGATCTGGAACCACGACAAGGGCGAAAGCCCGCTGATGACCATCACCAAGGACCAGACCGCCAAGATGCGTGCGGCGATGCAGGACCGGTATGGCGACAAGGTCATGGTGGATTTCTGCATGCGCTACGGAAACCCCTCGACCAAGTCGAAGGTTCGCCAGATGGTGGCCGAAGGCTGCGACCGCATCCTGTTCTTCCCGCTCTATCCGCAATATGCGGGCGCTACGACCGCCACCGCGAACGACCAGTTCTTTCGCGCACTGATGGACGAGGCCTGGCAGCCCGCCAGCCGCACGGTGCCGGCCTATTTCGACGAGCCCGCCTATATCGACGCCCTGGCGCAGTCGGTCGAGACGGCCTATGCCGCGATGGAGACCAAGCCGGAAGTTTTGGTGTGCTCCTATCACGGCATGCCGGAACGCTATCTGATGCAGGGTGATCCGTACCACTGCCAGTGCGCCAAGACGTCACGCCTGCTGAAAGAACGGCTGGGCTGGGCGGATGATCAACTGGTGACCACCTTCCAGTCACGATTCGGGCCCGAGGAATGGCTTAAGCCCTACACCGTCGACCACGTCGCGGAATTGGCCCGACAAGGCAAAAAGAACATCGCCGTCATCGCCCCGGCATTTTCGTCGGACTGCATTGAAACGCTGGAAGAGATCAATGAAGAGATCCGCGAAAGCTTTGAGCACGCCGGCGGCGAAAGCTTTACCTACATTCCCTGCCTCAACGACGAGGACGCGCATATCGCGGCCTTGGGCAAGGTTGTCGAGGACAACCTTAAAGGCTGGCTGGACTGAACCGGCCCGGAAACAAGCACGAAAAAAGGCGGTGGAAATCCACCGCCTTTCTTTTTTGTCGTAGTCCGTTGGACTTAGCCTGCGGCAACAGCTGCGGCAACAACGACCAGCAGGATCAGCGGCAGGATGATGCCCTGCGACGAGCCCTGGGTTTCTTCGACGACAACAGGTGCCTCAACAACCGGCTCTTCCAGGTTGCCAGCATATGCGGTCGAAGCAGCAGCGGTCAGTGCAGCAGCGAGTACAAGTTTCTTCATATTAACCTCCAGAGTTTGCGCGATCCCAATTGCGGAACCACACACCTAAGACTTACCTCGTGGTTTTTTCTAATCAGCAAAGCAGAACGAATGCAATTGCAACTTGCAGTGCAAGCGGGTTGGCGCGCGAAAATGTCGTCAAATTAGCAACACTTGCGTCCCGACCTTCGCCATGGCGTACAGCTCTGCGATGTTCTCGTTGAACAACCCGATGCACCCGTTCGACGACCGGCGGCCAATTTTCCGCGTATCGTGGGTTCCGTGGATCCGGTAATACTTCCAGCTGAGATACAAAGCGTGCGTTCCCAGCGGGTTATCGGGCCCCGGAGGGATGTAATCCGGCCATTCCGGGTTTCTTTTCTTCATCGACGGCGTCGGCGACCAGCTGGGCCCCTCGACCTTGCGGATGACACTCGTGCGACCGCGGCGGGTCAGTTCTTCGGTCAGCGGAACCGAGGACGGGTAAAGCTTGTAGACAGTCTGATCTTCCGACCAATAGTGCAAAGCGCGGGAATTGGTGTCGACCAGAATCGCCCCGTTCCGGGTGTTCGAGAAGTAGGGCTGCCACTGCTGCGCCTTGAACCCCGACACGTTGCGGCGAACGGCCGGTTCAGGCTCGGGTGCAGGGCGCAATGGGTCGCCCGGGATGTATTGGGCGATCGCCGGGCTGGCGAGCAAAGACGATGCGCCTGCGAGGAATCCGCGGCGGGACGAAGAGAAAACGCGTTTCTTGACCATGGTGACAGGTCCTCTGCGAAAGATGTGCAAGAATCCGCTCTATGTTATTGCCAGAATGCTTCAGTCGCAAATCAAACCGGCAGAATCATGCGGGTTCGTGCATTTGAGCCTTTGCTCATGGGCCGCTGGCAGGGTATTGCCAATTGGAAACAAGCAAACCGGACTCATCATGACGCGCATTTTTTCCCTGCTCTTGATTTGCCTTGTCGCGCTGGCGGCATGTACCGACGTGAGCGGCACTTCAACCCTTGGTGCGGATGGGCGCCCGCTGCCCAAAGCCTACAAGATCCGGGGCAATCCCGAAAAACTGCAGTTCCGCATGCTTGATTCCGTAAACGCCCTGCGGCAGGCGTCGGGACTGCAGTCGGTGCAGTTGAACGCGCAGTTGAACGCAGCGGCGGCGACGCACGCCAAGGACATGTCGCGGCAGAACCGGCCCTGGCATTTCGGCTCGGACGGATCTTCGCCGCTCGACCGGGTGGCCCGTGCCGGTTATGCGGGGCGTTTCCTGGGTGAAGCGATTTCCGAGACCTACGAGACCGAAACCGAAACCCTGGCCGCGTGGATGCAGGAACCGGGTCCGCGATCGGTGATCATGGACCCGCAAGCAACCCAGATGGGGTTTGCATGGCACCAGGAAAACGGCGGGAAGATCTGGTGGACGCTCGAGATGGGAACCGGCGGTTAAGCATGGCCCCAGACGAAAAAAGCCCCCGAAAACCGGGGGCTTTTTTCTTTCTAACAGGTCTCAGGCAGCTTGCATGGACTGGGCTGTGGTCAGGATCGCATACAGCTTGACCGGATCCGGGTTGGCCCGAAGCTTCGAGCAGACCGCGCCGTCGCGCAGCGTGCGCGATACCAGCGCCAAGGCCTTGAGGTGCTCGACACCGGCGTCTTCCGGGGCGAACAGCGCAAAGGCCAGATCCACGGGCTGACGGTCGACCGATCCGAAGTCGATGGGCTTTTCCAGCATGACGAACACGCCGGCAACCGAATCGATCTCGGACAAACGGGCGTGTGGCAGGGCAACACCATGGCCAACGCCGGTCGGCCCAAGGCTTTCCCGCTCCAGCAGGCAGTCTACGATGGTCTGCGGATCAAGTCCGAGTGCGCCCGCGGCGACGTCACCGATTTCCTGAAACAACCGTTTTTTGCTGGACGCTGCAGATAGCACGCGCACCGCTTCGGGCTTCAGTATGCTCGACAAATCCATGTTTTGCTCCACGGCGACGCCCCCAAAATCCGGGGGCCCCGCCCAATTCTTGCCTGTTACGGATCGATCCAGCCGATATTGCCGTCATCCCGGCGATACACGACGTTCAATCCGTCCTTGTTTTCATTCCTGAACACCAGCACCGGGGCGCCGGCCAATTCCATTTGCATGACAGCTTCGCCGACACTCAACGATGGGATCTTGGTTTCCATCTCAGCCACGATGATGGGCTGCAATGAGTCGGGTTCGTCGGCCACGTCCGATTCGTTCGAGGCGAGGATATAAGATGACGCTCCGAAGAGTTCAACCGGCTGAGCCCGTTCACGATGGTGGTCCTTGAGGCGACGCTTGTAGCGACGCAGCTGTTTCTCCATCTTTTCGCAGCACGCCTCGAATGCTGCATAGATTTCGGTTGCATGTGCCTTGGCCTGGGCTGTCAGGCCCGTGGACATATGTATGGTGGTTTCGCACACATACTCATGCGCTGAACGGGAAAAGACGACGTTGGCATCCGTCGGTCGCTGAGCATATTTGCTCACGACCTCGCCCAATGCGTCCTGCACGTGTGTCTGCAAGGCTGCACCAATGTCGATCTGTTTGCCGCTGATTTGGTAACGCATGTGATCTCCTTCACAATTCACACCCATTATGACGTCACGTCAGGTGACATGCTTGTTTTTATCGGGTGGGGGGTAGAGACATGTTTCGCGGTTGTCCTCGGTAGGGCCCTTCGGAGAAGGGAGATCGAGATCCAGTCTGGAACCGCGAAAATGCCATGTCCCAATTGAGCCAAGAGGCGGCAGAAGAGTCAATCAAAACAGGAGTGTATATACGCGAATTCTGTCATGCGCCTGGCGCAATGAAAGCTAAGCCTATGAAATCTTGAAGTTTTCACCCAGATACACGCGGCGGACATTTTCGTTTTCCACCACCTCGTCGGGCGATCCGGACATCAGCACCTGCCCGTCGTGCAGGATGTAGGCGCGGTCCACAATTTCCAGCGTTTCCCGCACGTTGTGGTCGGTGATCAGTACGCCGATTCCACGCTTCTTCAGATCCGCCACCAGATGCCGGATATCGCCCACGCTGATCGGGTCGACGCCGGCAAATGGCTCGTCCAGCAGCAGGTACTTGGGGTCGGCGGCCAGACAGCGGGCTATCTCGACGCGACGGCGCTCACCGCCCGACAATGCAAGGGCAGGCGCCCGCCGCAAATGCTCGATCGAAAAGTCCGAGAGCAGCTCTTCCAGACGTTCCTTGCGGCGGTGCACATGCTTCACCGCAATGTCGAGCACGGCCGAGATATTGTCCTCGACACTCAAGCCGCGAAAGATCGACATTTCCTGCGGCAGATACCCGATGCCCATGCGCGCCCGGCGATACATCGGCAGCGTGGTCACATTCTGACCGTCCAACGTGACCGTTCCGGCCTCGGGGAACACCAGCCCGGCAACGGAATAGAACGTCGTCGTCTTGCCCGAGCCGTTCGGCCCTAGCAACGCCACGACCTCGGACCGGTCCAGCGTCATCGACACGTCCCGGATCACGGTCTTTTTGCGATAGGATTTGCGCAGTTTCTGAATCTTCAGACCCTGAGACCCTTCGGCAACGGACAGTTGCGGGCCCGCCATCAATTTCCGCCCTGCTGAAGGATCGTCTTGACCCGCCCCGACATGGTCGCGGTTCCGCTTGTCAGGTTCGCAATCATCTGGTCGCCGCTGATCGTGCTGGGCCCCTGCATCAGCAGAACGTTGCCCTTCATCACGATCACACCCGAGTCGATGGTGTATTCCGCCCAGTCCCCTTCGGCGGCATCCGGCGGGCTGACAAGCACGACGTTTTCCGAGGCCTCCATGCGTTCGATCCCCGACCGATCCTGGTTGTAGATCACCAGCACACGACCGGCGGACAGGCGCATTTCGCCCTGCACGACAATGACGTTGCCAAGAAACTCGGCCGAACCGTCCTCTTGATTGACGTTCAGTGTCTCGGATGTCACTTCGACCGGCAGACTGGGATCGGCCTTCACCGACCCAAAGGCCACCTGCGCTTCCTGCGCGGACGCTGGCACCGAACCCACGGCCAAGGCGAAACAAACGAGGGCGAAACGAAAATCAAACACAGTCTATCTTTCGGCTTTTTTCGGCTCATATAACAGCTTAACGCCATCTGTAAAAAGAATATGGACCGGTCCACCCTCTTTTTCAGCGCCAAATGTCATCCGCCCGGCCGAGAAATTGCCGATTGGCCCCGTTCCCTGCACCTGACCTGGCGTATCGCCCCGGATCTCGTCCAAAGAAGTATTCAACAGGTCTGTTGTCACCCGGATACCGTCCGTGGTGGTGATCACCACGTCCCCCGTGAAGGTGGCCGTCGCCTTGTCCGGTCGGATCGACCCCGAGTTGGAATCCAGCGTGATCACCCCACCGTTCAACAGGCCGAACCGGCCACGGAATTCCGTTGCTCTTGGATCGCTGTCGGCAGTTCCCTGGCTGGCCCGTACCGCCTCGACCTGGACATCTTCGCCCTTGCGGGTGGTCCCGCGATAGTTCGGGCGGGTCACAAGCTGCCCCTCAAGCCGTTCGTCGATATCCTGCTGGGTGAACGGACCCGAGACGTTGGTTTCGATGCTGCGCGACAGCAGGAATACCGTGGACAGCAGCAGAATCGCCGCCAGCGGCAACAGAACCTTCAGGAACTGCACCATTCGGGAATAGCGGTCCACCTGCGCCTCCTGTCAGCCCAGCCCGACGCGCAGGCAATCGTGAATATGCAGAAGGCCCTGCGCCAATCCCGGCTGTTCGAGGTCGACCACGAACAACGAGGTGATCTTGCGCGCGTTCATGATCGCCACGGCTTCTTCGGCCAGAGAATCCGGTGCGATCGTGGTCGGATTGCGTGTCATGACCTGAGCGGCTGTATTGTCCAGCAGCCCCTCCATGTGGCGCCGCAGGTCGCCGTCGGTGATGATGCCGGCAAGCTTGCCATCCGCGTCCGTCACCCCGACCACGCCAAAGCCTTTCTGGCTGATCTCGATCAACGCGTCGCTCATGGGTGTATCGGCAGAGACAAGCGGCACCGCATCGCCACTGTGCATCAAATCGCGTACTGCGCTCAGCTGCGCGCCCAGTTTGCCGCCCGGATGGAAGGCGCGGAAATCTTCTGGCTTGAAGTCACGATATTTCATCAGTGCAATCGCCAGCGCATCACCCATGGCCAGTGTCAGCGTGGTCGAAATCGACGGCACCATCCCATAGCCGCAGGCCTCGCCCAGAGAGGGGATCAGCAAATGAACGTCCGCCTGTTTCATCAACGAGCTTTCGGGCTTGCTGGACAGGCCGATCAACGGAATGCCGAACCGCCGGGTAAAGGCCAGAAGATTGGCCAGTTCCGGCGCCTCGCCCGAATTGGAGATCGCCAGAACCACGTCTCCTTTCGACACCATCCCCAGGTCGCCGTGGCTGGCCTCGGCCGGATGAACGAAATAGGCCGGCGTGCCGGTGCTGGCCAGGGTTGCGGCGATCTTGTGGCCGATGTGTCCCGACTTGCCGATGCCGCTGATGATGATCCGCCCAGTGGCCTGCAGGATCAGCTGAACGGCTTCGGCAAATCGGTCGTCAAGGCTGTCGGCCAAAACATCTAACGCCCGGGCTTCGTCGGTGATTACCTGACGGGCAACCTTCAGAAAGGATTCATTGTCTGTCATGAGTGCGCAAAAATATCCGTTTCAGGCCATCCGGCCAGATCCAGTCTGGCACGCATCGGCAGGAAGTCAAAACAGGCCTGCGCCATCTCGGTGCGCCCTTCACGCGCCAGCCGCGCGTTCAAGGCATCACGCAGACGGTGCAGATACAGGACGTCGGAGGCCGCATAATCCAGTTGGGCCTCGGTCAGGGTCTCGGCACCCCAGTCGCTCATCTGTTGCTGTTTCGAGATATCGACGCCCAGCAACTCCTGACACAGGTTCTTGAGACCATGACGATCGGTATAGGTGCGCACAAGGCGGCTGGCGATCTTGGTGCAATACACCGGAGCGGCCAACGCCCCGAAGGCATGATACATCGCGGCAATGTCGAACCGCCCGAAATGAAACAGCTTCAGCACATCCGGGTTTTCCAGCATGGCACTCAGGTTCGGCGCCGAGGTTTGGCCCTTTTCGACCTGCACGATATGGCAATCGCCGTCACCCCCGGACATCTGAATCACGCACAGGCGATCCCGGTGCGGGTTGAGACCCATGGTCTCACAATCAATGGCCACGATCGGGCCCAGATCCAGCCCATCGGGCAGGTCGTTCTTGTACAGATGGTTCGCCACACGTGTTTCCTTCGTTCGGTATCGTCCCCGAAATAGGGTGTTTGGCCTGCAAACTCAACGCCATCCGGACCGATGCCGCGATTGATCTCCGGCAGGCTTGATGTATCCCCATGGGGGGATAGGGTTAATGCATGAACCCTCACAAGCATTCAACTCACCCGCAGATCATCGCGCGCCTGAAACGCGCACATGGGCATCTGGCCAAGGTCATCGCAATGCTGGACGACCAGGAGCCCTGTCCGGACATCGCTCAGCAGCTTTTCGCCGTGGAAAAGGCGATCACGAATGCCAAGCGGACACTGATCCATGATCATGTCGACCATTGCCTTGCTTCGGGCGACGCCGACTCGGTCTACGCCTTCAAGGCCATCACCAAGTACCTGTGATGCTGAGCGTTCTTCAAAACCGGGTCTATCGTCACCTGCTTGCTGCGCAAATCGTGGCCTTGACGGGCACCGGTCTTGCCACGGTGGCCCTGGGGCTTCTGGCCTACGATCTGGCCGGAAGCTCTGCGGCCCTGGTTCTGGGTACGGCACTGACGATAAAGATGGTTGCCTATGTTACGGTCGCACCGGTGGCGGCGGCCTTTGCGGAACGGCTGAACCGGCGAAAATTGCTTGTGACGCTGGACCTCGTCCGCGCCGCAGTGGCGCTGTGCCTGCCGTTCGTGACCGACATCTGGCAGGTCTACGTTCTGATCTTCGTTCTGCAATCTGCCTCAGCCGGGTTCACCCCGGCGTTCCAAGCCACGATACCAGACGTTCTGACCGACCAACAGGACTATACCAAGGCGCTGTCGCTGTCGCGCCTGGCCTATGATCTGGAAAGTCTGGTGAGCCCGATGCTGGCTGCGTTCCTTCTGATCTTCGTCAGCTTCGATAGCCTGTTTCTGGGAACAAGCCTCGGCTTTGCCGCCTCGGCCTTGTTGGTCATGTCGGTTGCCCTTCCCTCACCCACGCCCGTCCGGCCGCGCGGGATCTTCGACCGCACAACCCGCGGTCTGCGGATCTATCTGGCCACACCACGCCTTCGGGGGTTGCTGGCTTTGAGTTGGAGCGCCGCAGCGCTCAGCGCGATGGTCCTGGTCAATACCGTCGTCATCGTGCGTGCAAGCCTGGGGCTGTCCGATAGTGCCGTGGCCATCGCGCTGGCCGGATTCGGCAGCGGGTCAATGCTGGCGGCATTTGCCTTGCCGGCGGTTTTGCGGCGGTTCGAGGACCGCAAAGTGATGCTGGCGGGTGCCACAATTGCCACCGCTTCCATGGCGGTTGCTGCAATCCTGTCTGCAGCTGTACCCATGAGCCTTGCCGGGCTGTCCGCAATCTGGGCACTGGTCGGCTTCGGATACTCGGCAACCCTGACCCCGTCGGGGCGCCTGCTGACCCGGTCGGCCCACGCCGAAGACCGCCCGGCCGTCTTCGCCGCCCAATTCACCCTGTCGCATGCCTGCTGGTTGGTTCTCTACCCGCTGGCCGGATGGGTCATGACAGCGTTCGGTGCGACAGTGGCCATGGCTTTGTTGACCGTTCTGTCACTGTGCGGTCTGGTCGGAGCTCTGTTGGCATGGCCTCGCGCCGAGCCGGGCGCGGTCATCCACCAGCATCCGGACCTGCCGGTCGACCATCCGCACCTGTCCGGATCGGCAGAGCACGCCCACCCGATCATCATCGACGACCTTCACCCCCGATACCCGCATCAGCCTTGAGCGCAGGCGCCAAACTGGCATACACCCGAACCATCCCTTCGGAACACGGAGCATCGATGGACCAGCTTGATCGCCGCATCATTGCCGCGCTGCAACACAACGCGCGCGCCTCGACCACCCATATCGCGGCAACGCTCGGGGTGGCCCGGACTACGGTGCATGAACGTATCAGCCGGATGGAGAGAAACGGTGTGATCGCCGGATATTCGGTGATCCTGCGCCAGGCCGAGGACACGCCCAAGGTCCAGGTCGTTGTCCTGCTGGAGGTACAGCAGAAAGAAACCGCCCGCATTATCAAGCGGCTGGAAGCCTATCCAGAGGTCAAGCTGTGCCTGTCGATCAATGGAGAATTCGATCTGTTGCTGTCCGCCGAAGCGCCGCGGATCGAGGATCTGGACATTCTGGTTGATGAGCTAGCGGCGATCCCGGGAGTGCTGCGGACCAACACCAGCGTTGTGTTCGGCCGCCGCATCGATCGGGGCTGAGGTCCCGATAACCCTCTGTAAACCCAAAACTGGCTAGCTTGGCCCGGACACAAGAATCCCCGGACCGGCAGAATGCCAGAGCTCAAGTTTTTCATCTCGATCGCCGTTTGGCTAACCGCCGCCGCGCCTGCCGCCCTGGCATGGTCGGATGGCCACGCGACTGATGTCTGCGACCGGGCCGCGCGCCGGGCGGCTATGGCCGAAGGTGTGCCGCAGGATATTCTGTTGGCCGTCACTCGAACCGAGACCGGGCGCAGCATGAGGGGCCGCCTGACACCCTGGCCCTGGACCGTCAATGTCGAGGGCAAAGGGTACTGGTTCGCCACCGAGACCGAGGCCAAGGCCTTTGTCTTCGACGTGTTCAAAGCGGGTGCGCGCAGTTTTGATATTGGCTGTTTCCAGATCAACTACCGCTGGCATGGCAAAGCCTTCCGGTCCATAGACGCTATGTTTGATCCGGATCTGAACGCTGCCTACGCGGCGCAGTTCCTGAAGTCGCTTTTTACTGAACAGGGTTCGTGGGGGCATGCGGTTGGCGCCTATCACTCGCGTACGCCCGGCCTTGCACAGGCGTATACGGACCGATTTGAAACCATCCTCGCCAATCTCGACGGCGTGCGGCTGGCGCAACCGGGACCCCCGGGCCGCGATCCTTTTTCCCGGGCGGCCGCGCCTTTGATCCCGCCCGGTCGTGGCCGAACCGGGACGGGCCGCTTGGGCTCATTGGTTCCCTCCTCCGCCGCTGCTGCTGCGTTCATCGCGTTCGATCAGGAGTGACGCGTGCCAAAGCTTGACGCCCGATCCCTGTTTTCACCCACCGTTCTACTGGCGTTGGCCTTGATGACGGTGATCGTCATGATGATCCTGCCAATGCCATCCTGGGTGCTGGACATTGGCCTTGCGGCCTCGTTCGCGCTGGCCATCCTGATTTTCACCCTGACCCTGTTCATCGAGCGACCGTTGGATTTCTCGTCCTTTCCAACGATCCTGCTGGCTTCGCTGATGCTGCGCCTGTCGCTCAACGTGTCGTCGACAAAGCTGATCATCGGGCAGGGTCATACCGGGCCCAACGCCGCCGGTGACGTCATCGAGGGCTTTGCCCAATTCGTCATGAGCGGCAGCATCTTCCTGGGCCTCGTGGTGTTCGGCGTGCTGCTGATCGTGAATTTCATGGTGATTACCAAAGGTGCGGCGCGCATGGCCGAGGTCGGGGCCCGCTTTGCCCTTGACGGTATGCCGGGCAAACAGCTTGCCATCGACAGCGACATGTCTGCCGGCGCCATCGACCATCAGCAAGCCAAGGAACGGCGCGAGCTTGAGCAACGGGAAACCACCTTTTTCGGGTCGCTGGACGGGGCATCCAAATTCGTCAAGGGCGATGCAATTGCCGGGCTGCTGATTACCCTGCTCAACCTGGTGATGGGGTTGATCATGGGGGTGATCGTGCACAGTATGCCGGTCGCCTCGGCGTTTGAAACCTATGCGATCCTGACCGTTGGTGACGGGTTGGTCACGCAGATACCGGCGGTCATCATCTCTATCGCATCCGCCCTGTTGCTGGCCCGCGGTGGTACGCAGGGTGCAACCGATACTGCCTTGTTCTCGCAACTGGGGCGTCATCCGGCTGCGCTGGCAACCGTTGCGATCCTGATGGTGCTGTTTGCGCTGGTGCCCGGGCTGCCTTTTCTGCCGTTCATTCTCGGCGGCGTGATCCTGGGCTATGCGGCATTTGTTGTTCACAAAAAACAATCAGCTGCCACAGAGTCGGCACGTATGCCGGCTTCGGACGCCGAGCCCAAGGCAACACAAGGCATCGGAGACGTCCTTGACCTCGACGACGTTCACCTCGAATTTGCCCCGGATCTGGTCAGCATGGTGTTGAACCCCGGCACCGGATTGGACGCTCGGATCGCCAACATGCGGACCTACGTCGCGTCGAGCTTTGGATTGATCCTGCCGGAGATCCGGCTGACAGACCGGGCCGACTTGCCGACGGGCACTTACGTCATTCGTGTTCAGGGCGTCGAACAGGCCCGGGGGGTGCTTCACCCCGACCTGATCCTGGCACTGGTGCAGGACGGGCTGGACCTGTTGCCGGAAGGCAATGACGTCACCGAACCGGTCTACGGCGCACCCGCCCGATGGATCCTGCCCAAGGATCAAGAGGCCGCCGCGCTGAGCGGCGCAACCATCGTCACCCCGCCCGAGATTCTGGCGACCCATCTGCTGGAAATCATCAAGCAGAACTTCCCGCGCCTGCTGACCCTGAAATCCCTGCGTCGGCTCCTGTCCGAGATGACCCGCCTCAGCGATCCGGTCCGGGCCGAGGCGAACCGAAAGCTGCTGGATGAGCTGATCCCCGACAAGGTTCCGATCGACACCTTGCACGCGGTTTTGAGGCTGCTGCTCGAAGAACGGGTTTCGATCCGCAACATGGCGCTGATCCTGGAAAGCGTGGCCGAAGCGCGGATGACCACGACGCAGCCTGAGGCGATCTGCGAGATCGTGCGCCAGCGACTGGGCTTCCAGCTGGTGGCGGACCTGAAGCGTGGCGACGGCTCGATTCCCCTGATCCAGTTGGCGCCGGAATGGGAGGAGACGTTCTCCACCTACCAGATCGACACTCCGAATGCTGGATTGGATGTGGCGCTGCCCCCCAATCTGTTCAACAAACTGGCCGATGGCGTCGTCACGACGATAACACGCAGCGCGGATCAGGGTGTGTTCCCGGCGTTGGTAACCTCGACGCGGCGGCGCAGGTTGCTGCGTACCATCATGCACGCGCGGGGAATCTCGAATCCAGTCCTGTCGTTCGAAGAAATTGGGCTCGAAGCGCGGCCGGCGCTGGTCGGAACGGTGCCGGCGTGATTGGGCTGCCGCCGGATTTGCTGGCTCAGCTGGGGGGCATCCTGTGGTCCTCGTTTGCGGTTTTTCTCAGGGTTTCAGCGGTGGTTTCCCTGCTGCCAGCCTTCGGGGAGCGCAGCATTCCAACCCGTGTAAAGCTGGGGGTCGCAATCGCATTCACGCTGGTCGTCGCGCCGTCGGTTTCCGTTGCCGAGCCCGACAGTGGCCTGATGCCGCTGGTTCAATTGATACTGACCGAAATCCTGATCGGCCTGACCCTGGGGATCGGACTTCGGCTACTGGTACTCGCCCTTCAAACCGCCGGGTCGATGGCCGCGCAAGCCACGTCGTTGTCGCAGATCCTGGGTGGCGCCGCTGCGGACCCGGCCCCGGCGATGGGTCATTTCTTGACCCTGTCCGGGTTGGCCCTTGCCACACTGATGGGCATTCACATCCGGGCGACCCAATTCCTGATCGACAGCTATTCACTATTCCCGGTGGGTACGGCCCCAACAGCGACCGATCTTTCCCGTTGGGGGGTGTCGCAGGTATCGGGCAGCTTTGCATTGGCCTTTGGACTGGCCATGCCGTTTGTCATTGCATCATTGATCTACAACCTGGCCCTGGGTGTCATCAACCGGGCCATGCCTCAACTGATGGTCGCCTTTGTAGGCGCGCCGGCAATCACCTTTGCCGGTTTGTTCCTTCTGTTCGCGGGAGCGCCGATCATCCTTGCGGTCTGGTCTGACGTCCTGTTCCAGTACTTGCTTGATCCGACCGGAGCACCGGAATGAGCAGCTCGGACGATGACACTGACAAGTCCTTCGAGGCGACACCGCAGAAACTGCAGAAGGCTCGGGAAAAGGGTGAGGTCGTCAAATCAAATGACCTTTCCGCCGTTGCCGCCTATTCCGGCCTGACAATCGCTCTTTTGGCGGTCGGGCAGTTTTCGACCGAACATTTGGGATCATCCCTGATGGTTCTGATTGATCAGGCCCCGGAACTGTCACGGTTGTTGACGTCTGGCAGCGCGGCTGAACCGGTCGGCGGGCTGATGGAAAAGGTTGCCGTTTCCGCGGGTGTTCTGTTGGCGGTTCCAGCGGCGTTTGTGTTGCTGAACCTCTTGGCACAGCGCGCCCTGGTGTTTGCCCCAAGCAAACTGACGCCGAAGATGTCCCGCATTTCAATCCCATACAATGCCAAGAACAAGTTCGGTCGTGCCGGACTTTTTGAGTTCCTCAAAAGCTTCATCAAGCTGGTGATCTACAGCATCTGCCTTGCCGTGTTTTTGAAATCCAACCTAGCGGACATCCTGACGGCTGCAGCCAGCCCCGCACGAGCCTCCATCCCGCTGATGATGAACCTACTGTTTCGGTTCCTGTTCATCGTCGTCGCCGTCACGCTGACCATCGGGGTCATCGACTACCTGTGGCAGTATTCCGAGCACATGCGCAAAAATCGAATGTCGCGCAAAGAACTGCAGGACGAGACGAAGGACACGGAAGGCGATCCGCATGTCAAACAGCAGAGACGTCAGCGCGCGCAAGAGATTGCGACCAACCAGATGATGGCCGAGGTTCCGAAGGCTGATGTGGTCATCGTCAACCCCACTCATTTTGCGGTGGCATTGAAATGGACCCGCGCCCATGGAACCGCACCCGTCTGCGTCGCAAAGGGTGTTGACGAAGTTGCCGCGACAATCCGCCGAACGGCGATGGAGTCAGGAGTTCCGATTCATTCGGATCCGCCGACGGCGCGAGCCCTGCATGCGACCGTCGAGGTCGGAAAGGAGATAACGGAAGACCTTTATCGCCCGGTCGCTGCCGCCATCCGATTTGCCGAAGCCATGCGAAAACGCGCGAAAGGAGCGGTCGGATGACACGCGCGAAGCTAAGGGATCTAGCGGCGGTCACGGCGGCTTCATACGAAAGAGAGTTTCAGAAACTGAGCCCGATACTTGAGGCCGAAAGCCGCATTCAGGCACAGATCAGCGCGCTAAACGCACAGGTCGCCCAAACGGCGTCGGACGCCGCGCAAACCCCTGGGTACCAGATCGCTGGCGCGGACGTCTTGTGGCACGGGTGGGAGTCCAAAACCCGGCGTGACCTCAACACTGAATTGGCGCGGGTCAGATCCCGGAAACTGGCAATGATGGAGGACCTTCGCCAAGCATTCGGCCGCAAGCAGGCGGTTGAGACGTTGCAGCGCGATCAAGAAACCGCGCTGCGCATTGCACGCGCCAGGAAACTGATGAACCAGTAAACCGAAAGCTGAAGCCGGTCCTTTGGCGTCAGGTGTCCTGGCGGCTCACGCTCATGATCAAAACACGGGACACGTCATCGCCAAGGTTCTTTCGGGCAACCTCCAACAGGGACCTTCGCAGCACCTCAAGATTGTCCGATTGCGTGAATTCGCCGTCGAACCCACCAATATTCGCGTGATCAAACAGCACTTGAAGAAACCCGTCCCGCAGTTTCGGTTCGATTTCGTAGAACTCCTCCGAGATGCCCGGCCGGGTTTCCAGGCTCAGCGACATGGTCACCAGAGCAGAGATTTCGTTTTCTTCAACGATCGGAACGACGAACTGTTTGGTCAACTTGAGATATTCATAGGGACCGGCCTTGCCGGACGTCTCACTATGGCCGGAGGTTTTGTTCGCCTTGTCTGCCTTGGCGGTCTCCTCGGCGTGGGGCTCCGGTGCTTTGGCATCGGCCACGGTATCCGCTGGTCCCGGTGTCAAAAGCAGCCCAGCCGTAGCGCCGGCCCCGAGACCTGCAATCAAAAAGAGAACGGGGAGCAGTTTCTTCATCATTTGAACACCTCAGAACGGCAACAGCGCGTCCAGCACCTGTTGCCCGTATCGTGGCTGCTGAACATCCGTGATCTGGCCGCGGCCGCCATAGGACACCCGTGCAGACGCGATCTTGTCATAGGTAATCTCGTTCTGGCGCGAGATGTCCTGCGGACGCACATAACCAGACACCAGCAGCTCGCGAAGTTCGAAATTCACCCTCAGTTCCTGCGTTCCGGAAATTGACAGGACGCCGTTCGGCAGGACATCGATCACTGTTGCGGCGACGCGCAGTGTCAGCTTTTCCTTGCGTTTCACAGACCCCTTGCCCTTGCTGACTGACGCGGAATCGATCGAGACTGCTTCGTCCAGTGACGCACCATCTGGCAGGTGTTTCGCTGCGCGCTGGGGCAATCCCAAGAGGCCGGGAACCTTGAGATCTTCCGAACTGCCGCGCGATCGGTTTGTATCGTTCGAGATTTCGGCCTTTTCATCCAGCTCGATCACTACAGTCAGAATATCGCCCTTCTTGATGGCGCGCTGATCGCCCAACAGAGACTGCTGACCCCCACTCCACAAAGACGCGCGGTCCACGGCGCGCTGGGATTGAGTGTGCAACGGCAAACCCGGCCACAACATCGCCACGTGTTCCGGAGTTTCCGTAGTTGGCGACAGGCTGGGCGGTTTGCCCAGATGGTCCAAACGCCCGCAGGCGGAAAGGGACAGGAGGGCCAGCAACAGGGATCTGGACAGTTTCATGATCAAAACACCTCGATTTGGCCGTCGGGACGGATTTTTCCTGTTACCGTCGTTCGTGACGACAGGTTCATGACTCGGATGCGATCTCCGGCGGCGCCACGGCCCAGCGCGCGCCCTTCGACCGCGATGGACAGTCCGCCTTTCACGAAGACCAGCGTCACCAGATCGTTCCGATCGACCAGAGCGGGAGGGCCGACACTTGCCTTCAGAATTGGCCGACCGGGATACAGAGCGGTCTTGGCTTCCTTCCCGATCAGGTCTGCAGGATCATTTACCGCGCCGGGTGCCTCACCGGATTTCACCTGAAGATCAGCGGATTCAATGATCTCCTTGGCCCGGATCGTTCTGGTCGGCACGACTATGTCAGCAAAGGCGGCAACCGGAAGAAGCCACAGGGATATGAAGGCCACGACCCGCATCAGCGTACCTGTGTCGTCGCGCCCATCATCTGGTCGACGGCCGAAATCACCTTGGCATTCATTTCGTAGCCGCGCTGCGCCTCGATCAGATCGGTCACCTCACGTACCGCATCGACCGAGCTGTCCTCCAAATAGCCTTGACGCAGCATCCCGAGCCCGTCCTCGCCTGGGGTGCCCACGATCGGAGCGCCCGAAGCCTCGGTTTCCTTGAACAGGTTGCTGCCGATGGCCTCGAGGCCTTTGGCATTGGAAAAGCTGGCCAGCGTGAATTCTCCCAGCAGTTGCCCTTCCGCGGTGTCGTCAAAATAGGCGTAGACCTCGCCGGACGCGTTGATGGAAATCGACCGCGCGTCGTCCGGGATGGTGATTTCGGGGGCGACCGCAAACCCGTCCGAAGTGACGATGAGTCCTTCGGCCGATCGCTTCAGACTGCCGTCACGGGTATAGGCCGACTGGCCGTTTGGCAGAACCACCTCGAGATATCCGCGCCCTTCGATCGCGATGTCCAAGTCACTGCCCGTCGCGGACAACGCGCCTTGGGCCAACTCGACAGTCACGGCCGCGGGACGAACACCCAGACCAAGCTGTATTCCCGTCGGCAGGACAGTACCGTCCGCGGCGTTCACCGTGCCGGCGCGAGCCATCTGCTGATAGTGCAGATCCGCAAATTCAGCCCGCCGGGCGTTGTAGCCCGTGGTCGACATGTTCGCCAAGTTGTTCGAGATCGTCTCGACCCGCATTTGTTGCGCCGCCATTCCAGTCGCGGCAATTTTCAGGGCTCGCATTTCGGTTTCTCCTGCAGTTTCAGATCAGCGCATCAAGGTCTTCAAGGCGCCGCGGACCCTTTCATCTTCGGCGTCAAGAAAACTCTGACCCAGTTCGTAGGCACGCTGGATTTCGATCAGCCGGGCCACCTGGCCGATGGCGTTGACGTTCGAACCCTCCAGAAACCGGTTCAGAACCACTGGCTGCTCGACCGGCTCGACCTCGCCTTCCGGTTTGAACAGGGTGCTGCCTTCCCGCACCAACTCGGTGCCTTCCGCGGGCTGAACCACCCCGATCTGCCCCAAAGCCTGTCCATTCACGCTGAGCGTCCCGTCGCCGCCCACATCAATGGTTGCTGCGTCCGGTGGGATGAAGACCGGGGCCCCGTTGCTGTCCAGCACGCGGTGCCCATCCATCGTCACCAGATCGCCATTGGCGTCCGGTGAAAAGCTGCCCGCCCGGGTCAGACGGTTGCCGGACGGAGTTTCAACCAAGAAAAACCCACTGCCTTCGATTGCAAAATCGAATTGCCCACCGGTTTCCGTCAACACGCCCTGTGCAAAAAACGTGTTGCGCGCCTGAGCACGGCTCATGGACAGTGAGGGGCTGCCGGGAAGGTCCCGCACAAACTCGGAAAACACCAAACCCTGCTGGCGGTAACCCGTCGTGTGCGCATTGGCGATATTATTCGCGACCAGACGCATTTCGTTCATCAGCCCGGTTTGACGGGACAAGGTGACGTAGGCTGTATCCATCAGCGGCCTCCTGCAATCAGCGGAACCAGTGTCGAGGTGAAGAATGTGACCAGCGTCTGAGTCATGAAGCCCATCGAGACCCAGAACACGATGACGATGGCCACCAACTTGGGAACGAAGGTCAGGGTCATCTCCTGGATGGACGTCAGGGCCTGGAACAGGCCCACGGCCAAACCCGTGACCAGCGCGACCGTCAGAATCGGAACTGACGTGACCACGGCAATCCAAAGGGCCTGACGTACGACGTCATAGAACAGACCTTCGCTGAGCATCGTTCAGACCGGCATCCGCAGAATTTCCTGGTAGGCCTCAACGACCTTGTTGCGCACCACAACCGCTGTTTCGACCGCAAGTTCGGTCTGGGCCAGTGCCTGCACTAGGGCATGTGGGTCGGCCTGACCAATCATGGCCGCATTGGCGACCTCTTCGCTGTGTTTCAGGGTTGCCGCAAAGTCCTGAAAGGTTGTGCGCAGCCCTTGTGCCGCGCCACTTGTTCCCGAATCCGCTTGGGTGGCCGGGCGGGCATGCGCATAGCTCTGAGCCGCGGTGATCGATCGGGTATCCATTCTGGCTTTCCTTTATTTTCTCAACAATTCCATGAGGCTGGCCGACATCTGTCGGGTCTGGTCGAACATCTTGAGGTTTGCTTCGTAACTGCGTTGCGCTTCACGCGCGTCGGCGATCTCAACCATCAGATCGACATTGGACCCTGCGTAGTATCCGCTGGCGTCCGCCATCGGGTGACCGGGATCATAGATCCGGGGCAACGCCCGCCGGTCCAGCCTGACCCGACCGGCCTGAACCAGATCAGTGCCGTCCTTTTGCACCGTCTCGAAAGGGACCGATTTGCGCCGGTAACCCGGAGTATCCGCGTTCGAGATGTTTTCCGAAACATGGCGCAGGCGCGCAGCCTCCGCCCGCAGCGCGCCGGCGGTGACGGCCAGGGATTTGGAGAAATCGCTCATGATGGCCTCCTCACGCCTTGCCCAGACCGGTGCGCAGGATCCCGATCGAGGACTTGTAGATGGCCAGCGCGCGGTCATGCTGTCGCTTGACCTCGACCGCATTCAGCATTTCTTCTTCGAGCGAAACACCATTGCCATTGGGATCGACGGCGCCGCCGCGCATATGCTCGGCCCAAGTCATGCCGCCCGGTCCGACACCGTTCAAATGACCGTCGCGGGTCGCGCTCATTGCGCTGGTGGCACTGGATTTTTCAAAGGCTTCCGCGAAAGGCTCAATATCGCGGGCCCGGTAGCCGGGCGTATCCGCATTGGCCATGTTGCGCGAGATGACGGCCTGCCGTTGTCCGGCGTGGGTTGCCAGGGCGTACGCAACTTTAAAGACGTTCAGGTCCGAGAACATCGGGGCTTCTCCCTCGATCAATTTCAATCAAGGCTTAACCCCGATTCCTTTAGAAACCGTTTTCAGAAACCAATTGGAGCCGACGCCATGTCCGACCTCGATCCCTCGATTCTGAAGTGCCAGTTCGAACGGCTTTCTCCGGTGCGGCACATGGGTCTGGTCGCGGGTGTTTCCGGTGGGGTGATCGAGGTCGAAGGGCTGGCGGAACACGCGCGCATCGGCGACCATCTTATTTTGCAGCGACGCGACGACCAACCGTTGGCCGGCGAAGTGCTGCAGGTCGAGGCCGGGGCTGTTCACATGCTGCCTGGCAGAGCCCCTGACGGCGTGCGCTTGGGGGACCGGGTTTATCTTGAGCCGACTCCGGTTTTTGCACCCGGCTTGCATTGGCTTGGTCGCGTGGTCGATCCCTTCGGCAAACCGCTGGACGGCAAACCGCTTCTGCCCGGGAGGCAGGCCCGCAACGTGATGTCCGCGCCCCCCCGGGCCGTCGACCGCAAACCGCTGGGAGACCGTATGGCCACCGGGTTGGCAATTTTGAACACCCTGCTTCCGATCGTCCAGGGGCAGCGCGTCGGCCTTTTTGCGGGGTCGGGTGTGGGAAAATCAAGTTTACTGGCAACGCTGGCCAGATCCATGCAAGCCGATGCAGTGGTCGTCGCGCTGGTGGGCGAACGCGGGCGCGAGGTGAATGAATTCGTCGAGACCGCGTTGGGCGCCGAAGGTATGGGGCGCTCGATCGTGGTTGCGGCCACGTCCGACCAATCAGCTCTGGCCCGCCGGCGCTGCGCCTGGTCTGCGATGACAGCGGCCGAGTTTTTGCGGGATCAGGGTCTGAGCGTTCTGTTCCTCTGCGACTCGGTCACCCGGTTCGCCGAGGCGCATCGCGAGATCGCCGTCGCCATGGGTGAGGCCCCGTCCCTGCGGGGGTTTCCGCCTTCGGTCACACCGATGATCGCCGGTCTTTGTGAACGCGCCGGTCCGGGAACTGCCGATCAGGGCGACATCACCGCCGTGTTCAGCGTTCTGGTCGCGGGTTCGGACATGGATGAACCGGTGGCCGACATCCTGCGCGGCGTTCTTGACGGGCATATCGTGCTTAGTCGCGAGATCGCCGAGCGAGGGCGCTTTCCAGCCATCGCGCTCAGCCGGTCAGTCTCGCGCTCTTTACCGGCTGCGGCGACACCCGAGGAAAACAAGCTGATCGCTGAAGCCCGCCGGCTGGTCGGAAGCTATGAGCAGTCCGAAGTGATGATCAAGGCGGGTCTGTACACGCCGGGCACGGACCCGCTCCTGGATCAGGCGGTTCGCATCCATGACGAGCTTGACGGCTTTTTCGGCAAACTCGATCCGGACGGAATCCAGAACAGTTTCAACCGCCTTTCGGTCATCCTGCGCCGGGCCAGCGCCGGAATGGTCCAATGAGGGGTCGGCAAAGGTCTGAACAGTTTTAGATATTAAGCCGCCCTTAATCCTCGCCCTGCTAATCCAATGAGTGGGTGAAAAAGGGTGGTTTAGATGGGTGCGCAATCAAATGCGGCGCCGATCATCATCAAGAAGAAGCGCGTTTCGGGTGGCGATGGCCATCACGGCGGCGCCTGGAAGGTCGCGTATGCGGACTTCGTGACGGCCATGATGGCGTTCTTCATGTTGATGTGGCTGCTGAACGCAACGACCGAAAAGCAACGCAAGGGTTTGGCGGACTACTTCTCTCCGACAATTCCGATCAATCCCGTTTCCGGCGGGGGCGACGGGGCCTTTGGGGGCGACAACATGTTCTCGGAGAAAACCATGGTGATGGACGGCTCGGGAGCGACGAACAAGAACCCGACCGAGGCCAAACGCGCACGGGGATCTACCGGTGTGGATGCCGATGGCGGCGGGCGCGGCGCGTTCGAAGACTTCTCGTCGCTCGAGGCGCGGCTGCTGGGGCGGTCAGGCGAAAGCATGGTGTCCAAAAAGGCCTTGAAGCATATTGTCACTCGGGTGACGGACGAGGGTCTGATCGTCGAGCTGTTCGATACCGAAGATGAGCCGCTGTTCGAGAGAGGTTCCGATTCTCCAACGCAGATGATGCGTGCACTGGTACTGCTGGTTGCACGTTCATCGGACATGGTGATGAATTCCATCTCGGTCGAGGGTCACGTGCATTCCTCTCCGGTGGTTCTGGCCCGAAATCCGTCGTGGGATCTGTCGACTTCGCGCGCGCAGGTGGTACGGCAGATGCTTCAGGACAAGGGGGTCGGCGCCAAACGGCTTGAACGGGTCACGGGTCATGCCGATCGCAAGCTGGCGGTGAAAAACCCGATGGCGGCCCGCAACAACCGGATCGAGATCGTGTTTCTACGCAATCCCTGAGATCGGAGGATATCTGGCATTTTACTTGTTAGCGCGCTGTTAAGGCCCAGCGCGTTAGCTGTTGCGGGAACGATTGACGCAACAGAAGGGCGTGCCGATGACAATTTCCTCTTCGCTGAATGCCGGTGTGGCCAGCTTGAAGGCCAACGCGAACAGGTTGGCGACCATATCGGACAATATCGCCAACTCTTCGACCTACGGTTACAAGCGGGTTGAGACGGATTTTCATTCGATGGTGACGTCGGGCCAGGGCGGAAGCTATTCGGCGGGCGGCGTCCGGACCACCAGCCAGCGACTGATCGATCAGCGTGGCTCGCTGGTTACCACCAACAACTCAACCGACCTGGCCGTGCGCGGCCGGGGCATGCTGCCGGTTCGCCCAAGTTCCCAGATCGGAACCGACTCTAACGAAATGCTTCTGACCACCACCGGATCCTTCCGAACCAATGCGGAAGGGTATCTGGTTACCGAGTCCGGACTTGTGCTGCTGGGCTGGCCCGCCAACGCCGATGGGTCCATTCCCAACGTTTCGCGCGACACATCCGCAGCGTTGCAGCCGGTTCAACTCAGCGTCAATCAACTGTCCGGCTCGCCGACCACCGCAATGAACCTGCGCATGAACCTGCCCGCCACGGCCACTGATGCCGGCGCACCTGGTGACACGCAGCCCTTGTCCGTCGAATATTTCGACAATTTGGGCAAACCCGAGAATGTCGATATCGAGCTTGTCCCGACGGTGCCGGCCGCCGGGTCCAGCAACGAATGGACGATGATCTTGCGCGACTCCGCTTCGGGCGGTGCCGTGATCGGTGAATATACGCTGACATTTACGGACAGCAGAACCGCAGGCGGTACCCTTGCCAGTGTGACCACCGTGTCCGGTGGCACCTACGACCCGACCACCGGCAGCTTTGTCGTCAGCGTCGCCGGCGGCCCGATGGAGGTCAATATCGGTCTGATCGGTGACAGCAATGGAATCACTCAACTGTCCGACACGTTTGCGCCGGTTTCGATCACCCGGGACGGATCCGCAGTCGGGACCATGTCCAGCGTTCAGGTCGATGAAAACGGATACGTCTACGCGCTGTATGACACGGGCGTCACCCGTCGGATGTACCAGATACCGCTGGCGGACGTCCCCAACCCGAATGGGCTGACCGCACTCGACAGCCAGACATATGCGCCGTCTCGCGACAGTGGAACTTATTTCCTGTGGGATGCCGGCGAAGGTCCGACGGGCGAATTGATTTCCTTCGCGCGCGAAGAGTCGACGACCGACGTTGCGACTGAACTGACGTCGATGATCCAAACCCAGCGCGCCTATTCGTCAAGCGCAAAGGTGATCCAGACAGTCGACGAGATGTTGCAGGAAACAACCAACATCAAGCGCTGATCTGAACCTGCAAAGCGGAAAGGAACGGCCTCATGAGCATGTCAACGGCCCTGAATAACGCGCTGGGTGGGCTGGGCGCGGCAAGCCGCGGCGCAGCCGTCGTCTCGGGCAACATAGCTAATGCGCTGACGCCCGGCTACGCCAAGCGGACGTTGGAGCTGACCACCAACTCTATTTCCGGCAACGGCGTCAGGGTCGTGGGAATCACCCGCCATCAAGATCCTGTTCTGATGGCGAACCTGCGCGCGGCAACGGCGGAAAGCGCGGCGGCCTCCGCAATCTCGGAGTTTTACTCGCAATTCGAAGCATTGGTCGGTACCCCCGATGACGGCAGATCGATCGCGGTATCTTTGAGCGCATTCGAGAACAGCTTGATCACGGCCGCAAGCAATCCCGGCTCGGTCGAGCGTCTGGATCTGGCGGCGCGCGCAGCTGGGGATCTGGTTGCCGATTTGAATAAGGCGTCCGACGGCCTCAGCAAGATGCGTTCTGACGCGGACCGAACAATCGGGACGTATGTCGAAACACTGAATACGACCCTGAAAGATATCGAAGCGTTGAATGCCAAGATCCCGGCTGTTGAGAACGCGGGCGGCGATATCAATGGGTTGCTGGATCAACGCCAAGTTCTTATTGACCAGGTCAACCAGCTGGTTCCGGTCAATGTCGTGACGCGGGACAACAACCGTGTCTCGCTGTATTCCGACGGTGGGCTGGTACTGCTGGAAGGATCCGCCGCAGAGTTCGCGTTCTCGGTTACCGGTGATACCAAACCGCACATGACCGTAGGGAACGGACTGCTCTCCGGGCTCGAGCTCAACGGACGGCCAGTCCGCACATCCGGTGATTCCGCACAGATCCGCGGCGGCGCTCTGGCAGCCCAGTTTGACATTCGCGACGTGTTGGCCATCGACACGCATGAGGACCTGGACGCAGTCGCGCGCGATCTGATCGAACGGTTCGAAACTGCCGGCCTGGACCCGACCGCGATGCCGACTGATCCAGGCTTGTTCACCGATGCCGGCGCCCGTTTCGATGCCACGGCGCCGGCGGGGCTCGCGTCCCGTCTTGAGCTCAACCCGATTGTCGATCCTGATGCCGGCGGCGACAGTTGGAAACTGCGTGCGGGGTTGGGGGCCGTTGCACCCAAGGACCCCGGCGAGGCAACCCAGCTGCAGGATTTTGGCGCCGTTTTGACCACGCCGCGCCCTGCCCCGGCTTTCGGTACAGGGGCTTTGCGGGCCAGTGAAGTGTCGGTGGCGCTTTTGTCCAAAGCTGGCACAGCAACCCATACCGCTCAATCGCGCCAAAGCTACGCATCCAATGCGCAACTTCAAATGGAACAGTTAGTGGCCGAGCAAGGCGTGGACACTGACACCGAGTTGCAGCGCATGATGCAGATTGAACAGGCCTATGCCGCCAATGCGCGGATCATCACCGTTGTCGACGAATTGATGGATTTGCTGCTGAGGATGTAACCATGACCTTGAACTCGATTGGTGATCTGGCCCGCGGTCTGACCTTGCGCGCGCGCAGCACCGAGATCAAAACGCAGATCGAAACCCTGTCCTATGAAATGTCTACGGGTCAAACCGCTGACATTTCTGGGCGTCTCAGTGGCGATTACTCGCATCTGCTGGACCTGGATCGAAAAATTGCACAGCTGGACGCCTTCTCTACGGCGACCGCCGAGGCAAATCTGTTTGCTGATGCCACTCAGATCAGCCTCGAGACATTTGAGACCTCGATCGGCGAGGTTTCGGCTTCTCTGCTCGCGTTTGGGACGTCCAACCAAGCAACTTCGCATGCTCAGGCCTCGGCTCAGGCGCGCAACGAACTGGACACGATGATTTCTTCACTGAACACGCGGGTCGGTGGCCGCAGCTTGTTCGCGGGAACCGCCACGGACACCTCTCCGTTGAAGTCGACGGACACGCTACTGGCTGCTCTGCGAACCGAATTGGCAGGGCTGACAACCCTGACCGATATTCGCCAGACGGCCGAAGATTGGTTCAATGATCCTGCCGGGTTCGAGGCAGTCATGTTCAACGGGTCCAACACGACCCTCGCACCAATGCAGATTTCGGAAACCGAGCGGGTGAACATGCAGTTCACGGCCAATGACCCGAAACTTCGGGATGGATTGCGCGATGTCGCGCTTGCGGCTTTGGCGACGGAGGGCGCGCTGGGATGGCCACCAGACCTGCAGACTGCCTTGTTTACCGATCTGGGCGTGACTCTGGCCAACACCAAAGATGACGTGGTGACGATGCGCGCTCAGATCGGATCGGTGCAAGCCCGCATCGAACAGGCCGAAACACGAAATGCGGCGGCCAGGACCAGTTTTGAATACGCGCGCAACGAACTTGTCGCCGCCGATCCCTACGAAACTGCGGCACACCTGCAGACCGTTCAGTTCCAGCTCGAAAGCCTCTATTCGGTCACTGTCCGCAACTCGACCCTATCATTGGTGAATTTCCTGAGATGAGACTTCTGGCCTTCCTTCTGATCATGCTGCCTTCGGTGGCAGTTTCCGGGGCTGTACGGCTCAAGGATCTGGTGAATTTTGACGGCGTACGCGGCAATGATCTGGTGGGATATGGCCTTGTCGTCGGACTGAACGGAACCGGTGACGGTCTGCGCAATTCCCCGTTCACCGAAGAAATCATGTCGAACATACTGGAACGGTTGGGCGTAAACGTCACTGGCGAGGACTTTCGCCCCAAGAACGTCGCCGCCGTTCTTGTCACCGCCACCCTTCCGCCCTTTGCGAGGGTGGGCGGGCAGATCGATGTGACCGTTTCGGCGATCGGAGATTCCAAAAGCCTGCTGGGCGGCACGCTCGTCATGACACCGTTGAACGCCGCGGATGGGCAGATCTACGCAGTTGCGCAGGGCACCGTTCTGGCAGGTGGTGCAGTCGCCGAGGGCGACGCTGCATCGGTTGTTCAAGGAGTCCCGACATCCGGTGTCATCCCCGCCGGGGCCCGGGTCGAGCAGGAGATCGACTTTGAATTGTCAGGTCTTTCCCAATTGCGGTTGGCCCTGCGCGAGCCGGACTTTACGACCGCCGGTCGGATCGAAGCGGCCATCAACCGCGAGTTCAATCGCGCCGTTGCGGTCATGCGCGACTCGGGCACGGTGGAATTGAGCATCCCGGAAACGCGGGCCCCTTCCACGGCGCATGCGATCGGCCGGATCGAAAACATCCTGATTGAACCTGAAACCAAAGCGCGGGTGGTTGTAGATCAGCGCTCCGGCACGATCGTCATGGGGCAGGAGGTCCGAATCTCACGTGTCGCGGTTTCCCAAGGCAACCTGACACTTCGGGTAGAGGAATCTCCGATCGCCGTTCAGCCCAACCCCTTTGCCAGAGGGGAGACCGTTGTTGTGCCGCGAACCATCGCAGGGATTGAGGAGGACGCCGGTACCGGGTTGGCAGAAATACCCGAAGCGACGACCCTGTCGCAGGTGGTTGCCGGCCTGAACGCGTTGGGCGTGTCTCCGCGGGATATGATCGACATCCTCAAAACCATCAAAGCCGCCGGAGCCCTTCACGCCGAGTTTGTCGTCAGATAGCGGTCCGCATAGGCAGGAAGCCGACTTTCAGACAAATTCCCGGTTCCGTTCTATTTTGACTTCCAACTGTCCAGCCAGCGCCGGAAGCTGGACCTTCGTTCGTCGATCGCATCCCCAGCGGCGTAGAGACCATCCTCGACGCTTTCAAGCATGGGGTCGATGCGGGCTTCGCGGAACCTGCGCCAACGCACCCAAAACGCCCAGACGATGGCAAAAAAAACGGTCAGGAAAATGATGTTGAACCAGGGAATGATGCGGACATCCGGTCCTTCGACATGTTTGATGAAGATGGCATTCGGGAAGATCGACAGAAACTCGTTGCGCCAGCCGTAGTGGGTCACGACAACCCAATCCGGATCATCCTTGTCCGAGATTGCGTCGTTGGCTTCGGTGTAAAGGTTGGCGGTATCGAACTTAAAATAGGGTGGCCAACCCCAGCTGGTATCTTCGTTCCGATAGACGATCGGCTTGCCGTTCGCCCGCACGGCTTGGATGAACTGCACATCGCGGTTCGAAAGGCTGGTCGACTGATCATCGGGCTCAGACCAGAAAACGCGGGTCCAATCCGTCAGATCCTGCCGCTCTTCGTAGGTGTTTACGATGCGGACAATGTCGTGCTGCGGCAGCGAGTATTGCAGGATCGCACCCAGCGTGATCCAGAAAATCAGGATGAACGCCCATTTGATGTAGACCATTCCCAAAACCTCACATGTAGTTCACGACATAGATCAGCGCGGCGATCGCCACCCAAGGCACGATATAAACACCCAGGATCAGTTTGCGACGGAACGAATTGTCATAGACATGCAATCCGCGTTCGACAAAGGCTTCCTTGTTGCCGGTCTTGCCCTTCTCTTCCCACCACGTCTCAAGCTTTTGCCGCCGGACGCGACGCGAGTAAAGTGACAAGGCAAAGTAGGCAATCGTCTGAACGACAAGCAAACCGAGAAACAGGCGCATTGCTCCGAACATATCACTCTTTCCTTACCGCGCCCCAAGGGCCGACCCGTGCGATCACCGCCTCGCTGACCCGGTCCTCGCCACTCATGTCGGGTTCATGCCCGAACAGTGCGGCGCGGGCCCCGGCCTTGTCCACTTGATATTCACGGGCAAGAAACTCGGCCACATAGGCCTTTTTTGGCTCTGCCCAGCCACCATAGGTGCGGTAGAACAGTTCCTTGTGGCAAATGAACATCTGGCGCGGGTCCAGCGGGGCAAGTTCGGCCAGCAGCATATTCACAAGATCGCGGTTCGGGGTATTGGCGGCGCGCAGCGAATAGAAATAGGCCGGATGATCCGAGGTGATACGCGGCCAAGGCCCGCCATCTGTCGCCCAGCGCAACAATTGCGCGAGGCCATGATAGGCTTCGGGCAAGCGATCCGCGTGATTGCGCGCCAAACGCCGCATGTCGCTGCGGTCCAGCCCGGTCAGATCAATGCCCGCATCCGCGGCGGCGTCAACGGTCAGAAAGTCCATCTTCTGTTGCAGGATCGCGGCGGCATCCACGCCGCGGGCCTTGACGATCGGCTCGACCAGATCGTTGTAATTCAGAAATTTGGCAATCTGGTTTCGCTGCGACGGATCAAAGACATATTTGATCGGCAAATCCTCTGGCCTTTCACCCATGCAGATCGCCGCCGGGTGATCCAGATCCGGGAACAGATACATGCCGCCGAAATGCGCCGTCCAGAAGTTGCGCTGTTCAAACGCCGTGTGGCGCAACCGGACAGGGTTGCGGGTGACGTCGCCGGTTTCCTTAGCGGTTTCGATCATCTTCGCGATCAGCACATCATCGAACCAGGCGTCTTCCTCGGTCTTGAACCGTTCGACCATGCCAGCCAACTGATCGGCCTTGCGCAGGGTGCCGCCCACGGTGTCGGCCTCGATCTCGATCTTGCGCAGGTTCAGCAGGTCGCGCGGGGTGGTGAGTTTGAAGACCGAGTTCACCAGCTCTCCGGCCACCGCATCGGTGGCGGTCAGGGCGAACAACTGCGCCTCGTTCATCTCGATGAATTCACGCAGGATATCGCGCGAGGTCGAGAATTTGACGTTCAGCAGCGGCGCGCGTTTCTGCTCGGTCGTCAGCAGGATGAATTGCCGGTTGACCCCGTTGGGGTTGAGGTAGAGCGGGTCGTCCAGTTCAATCCCCACCTCCGGCGAATAGCCCGAGATATCGACATGGAAATCCGTCAGTGCCGTGGTTTTGCCCGCCAGATGCTGCAGCGCGCGGTTATACCGCTCGACCAGAGCCGGGCTGGAGATGTGGACGAGATTGCCAAACATCAGGCCTTTTTCGATGAGGCGGATCATGAAGCGAGCCTTTGTTCAGTTGGCAGCCAATCGATTGATGACAGATAGCTATCCATCATGATGCAGCTCTGTTCTCGACGAAAGCCACTTTGAGCCTTCGTACCAAACCAAAAAAAGTCACTGGAATCCAAATAAGTATCGCCCAAACTGACCAACCGAATTTTTCCAGAATCGGACAAGGTAAGCCGCTTGTGAGGGGGTCGCCACAAGTCGCCGAGACAGCGAAACCCGTTGCATAAAGAAGGGCGATGACCGTCAATACAAACATAAGCGAGATCGTGATCACGTCATCGATTACCAATGCCAAAAGAATATGTAGCCTTTCGAGCGGCTTGAGCCAAAAGAGAGACACACAAATATAGCTCAATAGAGAAAGTACTAATAAAGCAACGAAGTAGGGTAAGAAAAAGCTCCAAAAGCTCACCCCTTCCCCTCCAGATATCGCCGCTTGGCTTCTTCCATCCGCCCCATCTCGCGGACGGCGTTTTCGATGGCGACCTCGTCGCTCTTGTCGGCATATCGGAACTCGCTGTCGGCGTAGCGGTTGATCTCCTGGATCACCGTCTCGACCGTGATCGGCTGGCGCAAGTCCTCGATCATCGCTTTCTTGGTGTCGTAGTCGCGGAACAAGAACAGGTCGGGGTTTTCCATCCACTCGTCGGGCAGTTCGAAATCCATCGCGCGGACCTTGACGGCGTCGGTGATGTTCTTGATCGCGCGGCCGGTGAACCGCTCATCGGCGGCTTGGATCGCCTTGAGGTAGGTGCCCAGCTTGGCGATCGTGTCCATCTGGCCGATCTCGCCGGACACCCGATCATAGACCTGCAGCAAAGCATCCTCATGCGGGCGGGAGTGGCTTTCGAAACTGGCGGCGACGGCCTTCTTGATTTCCTGGGCGGCATAAACGTCGTGTTCGCCCAGCGGGATGTCGTGGTTGCGGCCCATCAGCAGGTGCAGAATGTCGATGTAATCTTCGCGCGTTTGCGGTCCGTCCACCAAGAACCGCGCACCCGCCCGCTGGCGCAGGGCGTCGTCCACATTCTCGGGGTAGTTCGAGAACATGCCAAAGGTGCAGTTGCCGCGCACCACGGTGTTGGCGCCGGCAAAGCTCTCCATCAGCACGGCGGTGATTTCCAGCTGACCGGCTGACGACTGTCGGTCGCCGCGTTTGCCCGCCAGTTGGTCGATATCGTCGATGGTGCCAAAGCCGATGACCGAGGGGTCGATGATCGTGTTGATGAACGCCTTGGCATTCTGGCCGGATTTGCCCTGATAGCTGTCGATATTGTCGGTGCTCAGGTTCTGATAGCGGAACGGATAGCCTGCATTCTGGCAATAATCATTGATCAGCCCGGCCATCATCTGAATCAGGGTCGTCTTGCCGGTGCCCGGTTTGCCGTCGCCCATGAAGGTAAAGATAAACCCGCCAAGCTCCGCGAACGGGTTCAGGCGACGGTCAAAATCATAAGCCATCAGCATTTTGGCCAGCTTCATGGCCTGATACTTGGCAATATGGTTGCCCACCACCTCGTTCGGTTTCTTGAACGTCATGGTGAGCGTGGTGGATTTGGCTTTTGAGGCCGGCTCAAACCCCCGGATCGTCAGATCGTCGGCCTCGATATGCCAGGCGGCGTTCTGGAACGGGGCCAGATGGCCAGCCGTTTGCGCGCGCAGAGCAGCTTTTTCCATCAGTTGCTCTGCGTAGGCACTGGTGGCCGCGATCAGATGGGCATCATCGGGCGCGTGCTTGGCCAGAACCTGATCCAGCTCCCACAGCGCGCCGTGCAGGGCGAGTTGGCCGTTGTCTGTCAGGACCTCTTCGATTTCACCGATTTCGACCGTGGTCTCCCCCAGATGCGAGGACATCAGATAGGCCAACGCATTGCCGAAGGTGTGCAAGGTGATCAACGCTTCGGCGGTCAGCAGATCCGAGAATTCGGTCTTGCGCGCGGCGGCAAGATCTCCGGCCAGATTGGCGCGTTTCAGATCGGCCAGCGGGGTCTGGTCGGCATAGGTTTCGGCCACGGCTAAAGCGATGGCAATCGCCCGGCGGATCGCCTGCTGTGAGGTCGCCTGCTGTGGGGACACCAGCGCGTCGCCGTCATCCGCGGCCTCGATCCGTTCGACCAGATGCACCCCATCGGCCCGCGCAGTGCGGCGGGTTACCAACCCCGGCGTGGTCGACCGGAACCGCCGCCCCGTCGACACACCCGGTGACCGTTCGACGGCGGCCTCGGCGGGTTTGGCTATACGCGGCGCATGCTCAAACCCGTTCAGCAATGCGGTGGCGGCAGGATAGTGCTGGCGAATATCGTCTTCGCGCAATTCCATCTGGTCTGATGTCAAACTCATTTCAAAATCGCCTTTGTATTATCAATATCGCAGAACCTGCCCAGACTTGCTGACCACGAATTTGCGCACATCTGCAAAGCCCGGCGGATTGCGTTCGGCCAGAACCTGGAACGGACGCTGCGGAAGGATGATTGAGCGCTGGGTGCGTGTGGCCCCGGTCTCGGCCCCCTGTCCGCCGAAGGGGTCCAACGCAAAGACCTCGCGCTCGACGGTCGAGAACCATCCGGCGCGTTCTTCGATGACCTCTTCGCTGTGCAGTTCTTCGGTGGTCCAAGCCAGAGCCCAATCCTGCCCCTCGGGGGCTTGCGCGTCCTCCAACACCTGCCGCAGGGGGCCGGATTGCTCGGTATAGGCCGAGGAATACATCGGGCCCACATGAATGCGGCGCAGGTGTTTGGGGTGCAGGTTGTCGAAATCCTGGTCGAAGCCTTTGGCGATGGTCACCAGTTTCAAGCCACCAAGCGACTGCGCCATCAGATGCGCCTGCACTTCGGGCCAGCGACGCTGGTCCTTGGGCAGGGCCGTTTTACCGCTGTCCTCCAACTGCATCAGGTAGATGACCGGCAGGTTGATCTGGCTGTCATAGACCGCCCAATGAATCAGGAATTTCCGCCGCTCGCCCTCGGTCTCGATCCAATGGCACTCCGGATCATTGCGAGCCCAGAACAACTGACCTTTCAGCAATTCCTCGTAATAGAGCCTTTGAGACAGCGCGAATTGCAGCTTGGTGGGGATTTCCCTGTCGCTGATGATCGTCCGCACCATCTCGGTTTTCAGGTCCTCTTCCGAGGGCATATTCGCCAGATGTACCTGCGCCTGCTGCGCGTCATTGGCCATGGTCAGCAGTTCGGCCGCCACCGGAAATCCGCTGTCGCGCTTGTCCATGGCGAGGCTGCCAAAGAACCGCCCCGTATCGCGCCCGACCAGCAGGTATTTCATCGACAGCGCGCGGAAGGTGTAGAGCAGCCCCGAGAGGTAGCGCGACACGATGCGCACCTCTTGCTTACTGATCGCGCCCTCAGCCTCCATAGTCGCGGCCACGCGCAGAAGGTGGACAGTGATTACCTCGAATTTGCGGAAATAGCGGCGCGAGGCGAAGGTGTCGGTCAGGCCAACATGGTCTTGGGTTGGGTTATTCATTTAGCTTATCGACCAATAGAGGGAATACCTCGAATGCCAACCAAAGTGCGCCCCAGACTGCGAACACGGCTGAAACTCCAAAGGATCCAAGCGCGAAGACCAATGGTACGAAGAACATCATCAATCTCAGATCGGGACCAAGGTATGCTGGAATCAATTGGGTCAGGTACCCGAACAGGATGAGAAGCGCCCCTAAGAGCGCAACGCCCACTGCTGAACTTAGCATCTTTAGCGGCGAACGGATCGCGTCCTCACCCCCCATACAAATTCTTATCATGCTTCTCGACAATCGAGGCAAACCGGCGGGCAAAGCGTTCGTCTGCCTTGGCTTTTTTCTCCAGCACGTCGCGGGCGAAGACCATGTGGCCCTCATGCGCCTCAAGCATGTCGGCCATTTTCTGGTTGGTCGCGGTGCCGATAGCGGCCATGGCGGTTTGCGCTTCTTGGTCGGTCTGCACGCCGATCTCGTTGATGCGGTGGGCCACGTCCTGCTGCTGCGCGGTTTTCAGCGATTTGGTCAGGGCGTCATACAGAACCACGCGTTGCTGCGTGTCTGTTTGCAGCTTGTTGATCAGCACCATCTGCGTCGCCGCCTGGTTCTGCAGTGAATCGACCCAGGTCTTGCCCTTTTCGATATAGCGCTCCAGCGTCTGGGACTTGGCCAGCTTGACCTGCTCTTCCTGAACCTTCGCGTTGTATTGCTTGTTCAGTTCGGCCAGTTCGGTTTCGAGCTTGGTGCGCGCGGCGGCGTCCTGCTCGACACTGATCTTGTTTTCAAGCGTGATGATCGCCGGGTCCATGCCCTGAATCTGGGTACGCAACGCTTCCAGTTCGGCCACGGTCGCCTCGCGGTCGTCCAGCGTGACGGTCAGGTTGTTCTCAACCTTCACGCGCTGCTCTTCCAGCACGGCCAGTTGTCCTTCCAGCAGCTTCACGATCACGTCTGATTTCGCGATCAGGTCCTGCAGTTTGTCGTCGATATTGGCTGAGCGCATCCGTTCTTGGCGCATGGACTCGGATTTACCCTTCGAGAAGATGCCCACGAACGATTCCCACCCGGTCTTCGAGCGCATTTGGTCGAAATCCTTGGAAAACGCGCTGGTGACGTCGTCCAGCCCCATGATCAGTTCGGCGATGTTCGCGTTCATCACCTCGGTGTGGGCGTGCACGTCTTCAAGCGTGGCATTTTCGATGTCGATATCCGCTTCGGCCGTTCCGATCTTGGCGCGTGCGGCCTCGATCCGCGAGGTCAGCCCTTCGATCTGCGACTGGCTTTCGCGCACCTTGGCCTGGGTTTCCTCGATCAATGCTTCGAATTGCTGGTTCGACATCTGTCCAATCCTTGTTTTTCTTATCTACCCAACAAGATAGGGAATGTTATAACGATTTACATCCCCTTGGGTCTCTCAAATCTCCGGAACTTTGGCAAAACCCTATCGAAAAAGATAGGCGTCAAAACCAACAGCTGGCTGGCTTTTGATGCTTTCTGGTCCTTGCATCGCACGCCGATCGATTTTTTGATCAAATCTGGATTGATTGACGCCCCCGGGTGGCCCTAGACATGTTCTGCGCCACCTGATTGGGTACGCGCAAATTCTTTCCCTGCCCGGAGGCCGACCCATGCTGGATACCACGACCGACCTGAAATCGCTTTTGAAGAACCCCGACCTTCTGGTCACCAAGGCCTATATCGGCGGGCAGTGGGTCGATGGTGACAACGGCACCTTTGCCGTCACCAACCCGGCCCGCGGCGACGTGATCGCCGAGGTCGCGGATGTCAGCCGCGCCCAGGTGGCCGGTGCCATCGCGCAGGCCGAGGCGGCACAGAAGGAATGGGCCAAGCTGACCGGCAAGGAGCGCGCCGCGATCCTGCGCCGGTGGTTCGACCTGATGATGGAAAACGCCGAGGATCTGGGCAAGATCCTGACCGCCGAACAGGGCAAGCCCCTGGCCGAGGCGGTGGGCGAGATCGCCTATGGCGCGTCCTTCATCGAATTCTTCGGCGAAGAGGCCAAGCGGGTCTACGGCGAGACCATCCCCGGCCATCAGCGCGACAAGCGGATCATGGTGCTGAAACAGCCGATCGGGGTGGCGGCCTCGATCACGCCGTGGAACTTCCCCAACGCGATGATCACGCGCAAGGCAGGCCCGGCACTGGCCGCCGGCTGCGCCTTTGTCGCGCGCCCGGCCACCGAAACGCCCTTGTCGGCGCTGGTGCTGGCGCTGCTGGCCGAACAGGCCGGCGTTCCGGCGGGTGTGTTCAACGTGGTGCCCTCGTCACAGGCCAGCGAGATCGGCAAGGAGTTCTGCGAGAACCCTGGCGTGCGCAAGCTGACCTTTACCGGCTCGACCGAGGTGGGCCGGATCTTGCTGCGTCAGGCCGCGGACCAGGTCATGAAATGCTCGATGGAGCTGGGCGGCAACGCGCCGTTCATCGTGTTCGACGACGCCGATCTGGATGCTGCCGTCGAAGGCGCGATGCTGTGCAAATTCCGCAACAACGGCCAGACCTGCGTCTGTGCCAACCGCATCTATGTGCAGGCCGGTGTCTATGACGCCTTTGCCGCCAAGCTCAAGGCCGCGGTCGAAGCATTGAAAATCGGCGACGGCCTGTCCGATGGCACCACGACCGGCCCGCTGATCAGCGACGAGGCGGTGGCCAAGGTGCAGGAACATATCGCCGATGCCACGGCCAATGGCGGCGCGATCCTGACCGGAGGCCTGCCGCACGATCTGGGCGGCACCTTCTTCCAGCCCACGATCATCACCGACGTGACCCAGGACATGAAGGTCGCGCAGGAAGAGACCTTTGGTCCGCTGGCGCCCCTGTTCAAATTCGAGGACGAGGACGAGGTCATCGCCATGGCCAATGACACGATCTTCGGCCTCGCCTCGTATTTCTACGCCAAGGATCTGAGCCGCGTGTACAAGGTGGCCGAGGCGCTGGAATACGGCATCGTCGGCATCAACACCGGCATCATCAGCTCGGAACTGGGCCCGTTTGGTGGTGTCAAGCAATCCGGCCTTGGCCGGGAAGGCAGCCACCACGGCATGGAAGACTATCTCGAGATGAAATACATCTGCATGGCGATCTGATCGGACGGACCATGAGACCAGGGCGCCTTTGGGCGCCCTTTTTCTTTGCAACCGTCATGAAAAAACCCCGCGTCCGGAGGAACGCGGGGTTGTGCGACAACCGAGGGAGGAGACGATCATCGCCGCTTGGGCGGTCTCAGCCTCAGTTCACGGGCTTGGCGTCAACCACGTCCTTTTCGATCGCCTTGGTCGAGGTGATCTCGATCCGGCGCGGTTTCAGCGCTTCGGGCACCTCGCGCTTCAGGTCGATGTGCAGCATGCCGTTTTCCAGGCTGGCGCCGGTCACGCGGACGTGGTCGGCCAGAGCAAAACGACGCTCGAAGGCGCGGGTGGCGATGCCGCGATGCAGATAGGTGCGCTTGGTGTCTTCGGTGGCTTTCTTACCGGCCACGACCAGCGCGTTTTCCTTGACTTCGATCGTCAGGTCATCTTCGGCAAAGCCGGCGACTGCGATCGAAATGCGATACGCATCGGCATCGGTTTTTTCGATGTTGTACGGGGGATAGCTGGGTTGTGACACTTCGCTGGTCATGACCCGATCCATGATGTCGGCAATCTGGTCAAAGCCGACGGTTGCACGGTGCAGTGGTGCAAAATCAAAGCTACGCATGTTCGTTATCCTCATGTTCAGAGCGATTTACGAGTTTTGCCCTCCGATTGGACGGGCGTTGGTCATCGTCGGACCCCGGTTTGGCTGCCCGACACACATGAAATGGGAAAGGATCTGGCTGAGTTCAAGACCCGCCGGAGCTGATGAATTTCGCGCCTGAGCTGGACTTGCCCGAGCCGACCTGCAGCCGCCGGATCTTGGCCTTTGGCTGCGGCGCATCCCGCCGCATGATGGCCTTGAGGTCCGAGACGATCCCCTCAAGTTCCATGCCGAACCCGACCTTCCGACGGCCGTCGGTACCAACCGCAGATACCACAGAAAGGATCTGCCAACGCGGCCCATTGCGGGCCAGAATTGCCGAACCGGAAGATCCAAACGTGACATCGCAATTGAAGGTAATCAAACCTTGGCGCCGCTCCAGAATCCGGCAGGACCGCTGGCGCGTGATTGCCTCGGATCGGCCGCGCCCGTACGAAGCGATGCTGATCTCATCCCCGGCGACCCGGCCACTGTGCAATGCAAATGGGTTGGCGACGGTATACGGGATCGGTTGATCCAGTCGCATCAGGGCGACATCGACCCGGACCATCTCGGGTGACAGGCCAACCCGGGGGTCATAGTCGGGAAGGACGGAGATCTGCACGACCGTGCCTTCGGCAAGCGCATGTCCATCGCTCAGACCTGCGCGAAAGGTGACTTCGCCGGGTGCGTAGGTCCGACCGGTGGCCTTGTCCGTCGCACAATGGGCTGCGGTCAGAACAAGATCCTGCGCGATCAGCGTGCCGGTGCAGAACGAGCGGTCTCCGATGTCCAACCGCCCGATCGCCTCCCAACCATACAGGTCGTCCCGATCGGTCAGCCGGCGCTTGCCACTGTCCTGGGCCATCGCCGACGCAGCAATCCCGGCCAAAATCAGGGCCGCTGTCACGATACGGCGGATCATGGCCGGACAAACCTTGCGCCGACGTTCTTTCCTGGCTCGAGCGTCTTGCCGGACGCGCCGAATCCATTCCCTGCGGACAGCTCGGTACGCAGCACCTCCAGCGACTCTTCCAGCGCTGTTCCCAACGATACCCGCCGGCCTTCCAATTCGGCCTTTGCGGACACGACCGATACGATCCGGGGGTGATCCCCTGAGAACGAGAAGATCGGCGCGCCGGACGCACCCAAATCCACGTCACAGGACATGACCAGCACCCCCGATTGCTGCGCCATGACCGAGCAGACCTGTTGCAGCGAAGGGGCTTCTGCGCGGTTGTGGGCGTACGAAACCACTCCGACATCCTCGCCACGCGTTGGCCTGTAGCCGGTTTCAAACGGGATCACGGTCGTATTTCGGATCGGCTGCCACAACTCGATCAGCGCGACGTCGTGGCGCACGCGGCTGACAGATGCGGCGCGGTCATACTCGTATTCCGGATGAATGACCGCCTGGCGCGCCGTGCGATAGGCCGATGCGCGGCCATGTCGCCACCCCGCCAGAAACTCGATTTGGCCCGGATCAATTCGTTGGCGGGTTGCTTGGTCGAACAGGCAATGCGCTGCGGTCAGAACAAGGGTGGGTGAGATCAACGCGCCAGTGCAGAAGCCGGTGCCGTTGATGTTCAGCCGTCCGACCGCCATCCATTCGCGTCCGGAATCCGAGGTTTCAAGGCTTTGCAGCCCAGTATCCTGCGCCGTGGCTGCCAATGGCAGAACACATATCGCTATCGCCCTGATCCATGTGCGCACGCGGTTCTCCGGCATGAGGTATCGGCCAATCTACTTACGCGTGGCGTTTGGCGAAAATAGGGCAGAGCCGCACCGCGCCTAATCCGCACCAGACTGATGCGTCGGCGCATCAGGCCCGATCACCGCAGGATCGGCACCGCATCCGCAGGCTGTCCGGCCCGATCCAGCGCAGGGGGCCGAGGCCCGCCCGTGGCCCAATCCAACAGCTCGACCGTATGCACGATGGGCAGTCGGGTTCCCGACCCGATCTGCATCATGCAGCCGATGTTCCCGGCCGCGATAAAATCGGGGTTCTTGGCCTCCAACGTGCGCACCTTGCGCTGTTTCAGCTTGGCCGAGATCTCGGGCTGCATCAGGTTGTAGGTGCCCGCGCTGCCACAGCACAGGTGGCTGTCGGCGGGTTCGACCACGGTGAACCCCGCCTTTTTCAGCAGGTCCTTGGGATAGGTCTTGATCTGCTGCCCGTGTTGCAGCGAGCAGGCCGCGTGATAGGCAACCGTCAACCCCTTGTCGTCACCCTGCGGCAAGTCCAGCTGCATCAGGATCTCGCTGACATCCATGGCAATGCCCGACACCCGCGCCGCGTCCTCGGCCAGCGGATCGTCGCGGAACATGTGCCCGTAATCCTTGACGGTGGTGCCGCAGCCCGAGGTGTTGATGACGATCGCATCCAGCCCCTTGCCGTCCATCTCGCGCGTCCAGGCGCGGATATTGGCGGCGGCGGTGGCATGGCTTTCGCGGGTCTTGCCCATGTGATGGGTCAACGCCCCGCAACAGCCGGCGCCCTCGGCCACAACGACCTCGCAGCCCAGCCGGGTCAGCAGGCGGATCGTCGCATCGTTGATGTCGGTGTTCAGCGCCTTTTGCGCACAGCCTGTCATCAGAGCCACGCGTTTGATCGCCTGCCCCTTGGGCGCAAAGCTTTGGGGGTCGTCATTGCGGCTGACCGGCGGGATGTGCTTCGGCGCCATGTCCAGCATCGCCTTGAGGCGCGCGTCGGGCATCAGAAATCGGAACGGCCGCCCCAGCTTGGCCCCGATCAACGCCCAGCGAAACCGCATCGGATAGGGCAGGATCCGCGCCAGAACCCATCGCAGCGCCCGGTCCGAGAAGGGGCGCTTGTAGCGGTTTTCAATATATTCACGCGCGTGATCGACCAGATGCATGTAATGCACGCCCGACGGGCAGGTCGTCATGCAGGCCAGACAGGACAGGCAGCGGTCGATATGCTTGACGGTCTTTTTATCCGGCACACGCTCGTTTTCCAGCATGTCCTTGATCAGGTAGATGCGCCCGCGAGGGCTGTCCAATTCGTCGCCCAACACCTGGTAGGTCGGGCAGGTGGCGGTGCAGAACCCGCAATGCACGCAGTTGCGCAAAATCTCGTTTGCGCGGCGGGTGCCGGGGTCTTTCAGCTGGTCTTCGGTGAATGTGGTCTGCATCGCCCTATCCCATCAGCCCGGGGTTGAACATGCCGCGCGGGTCGAATTTCTGTCGAATCCCCTGTGTCAGAGCCGCAATGCCCTGCGGTTCCGGCTGGAAGCGACCCAGCCGGGCAAGGGTATCGGCCTCGGCCCGCACCAGCGTGGCGTGGCCGGAAAACGCGCCGAAGCGCGCGCGCAGGTCGGTGCCTGCGGGCACCAGCGCCCAGATCAACCCGCCGCCCCAGTCGAGCAGGGTCCGGTCGGCCTCGGCCCGCGCGGCGATTTCGGGCGCGTCGCCGGGTTTGACCGAAATCCGCCAGACATCGCCGGGCGTGTCGGCGAAATCGGCCGCATCGCGGATCGTCTGCCACAGGGCATCCGACGGCTCGACCGGATCAACCGCGCCGAACTGGCCCAGCAACTCCTGCAGGCGCCCGGTGCGATACGAGACCGATTCCGCAAACCCCTCGATCCGGATAGAGGCGCGCCGCTGCTGCGGGTCATAGGCTGCGCCGGTGACCTCAAAGGGTGATTTCAGCGCCTCGGACAGGATGCGAACCGCAGTCGCGGCGTCCTTGGCGGGTACGGTCAGCGTCGCATTGGCCTCGGGTTTGGGCAGCACCTTCAGCGATACCTCGGTCAGCACGCCCAGCGTGCCCCAGGACCCGGCCATCAGCTTGACCAGGTCATAGCCGGTGACGTTCTTCATCACCCGCCCGCCATTCTTGATGATCTGCCCCTGCCCGTCGACAAAGCGCACGCCCAGCAGGAAATCGCGGCAGGCCCCGGCCTGAATCCGGCGCGGCCCCGAGACGTTGGCGGCCACGACACCGCCGATCGTGGGCGCGCCAAAAGTCCCCAGCAGGACGCGATGGTCCATCGGCTCGAACGCCAGCTGCTGGCCTTCGGCCTCCAAGGCGGTCTCGATCTCGGCCAGCGGCGTTCCGGCCTGCGCCACGAGCGTCAGCGCTCCGGGCTCGTACAGGGTGATCCCGCGCAGCCCGTCAGTGCTCAGCACTTGGTTGGGGCCGTCCACGCCACGGGTTCCCCCGCCTTTGATCCGTACCGGTTCGTTCAGGCCGGCCACGTTTTCGGCCAGTTCAGACTCTGATTCAGGTCTCATTGCGGGGTCCGTTCTGTCTTGGGATTCATTCCGCCGCCATCGGCACGACGCGCCGGGCCGCACTGGCGTCCAGCGGAAACACCTTGGCGGGGTTCAGCAGCCATTTCGGGTCGAACACGTCCTTGACGGCCATCTGCGCCTCAAGGTCCCGAGGCGCGTATTGATGATGCATCAGGTCGCGCTTTTCGATGCCCACCCCATGCTCGCCGGTCAGGCAGCCGCCGGCATCGACGCACAGTTTCAGGATCTCGGCCCCGAAGGCCTCGCATTTTTCCAGATCGCCGGGCTTGTTCGCGTCGAACAGGATCAGCGGGTGCATGTTGCCGTCGCCGGCATGGAACACGTTGCCCACGGGCAGGCCGAAATCCTTGCTAAGTTCGCCAATGCGGCGCAGCACGTCCGGCAGGGCCGACACCGGGATCGTGCCGTCCAGGCACATATAGTCGTTGATCTGCCCCATCGCACCAAAGGCCGATTTCCGGCCCAGCCAGATGCGGGCGCTTTCCTCGGCCGACTGGCTTTCGCGCAGCTCGACCGGGTTGTGGCGTTTGGCGATCTCGACGATCTTGGCCAGCTGGCTGTCGATCTCGGCGTCCGAGCCCTCGACCTCAACGATCAGCAGCGCCTCGCAGTTCGGATAGCCGGCATGGGCAAAATTCTCGCAGGCCTCGATGCACAGCCGGTCCATGAACTCGATCGCCACGGGCAGGATGCCCGACTTGATGATGTCCGAAACGCATTCGCCCGCCACCGCGTTGTCATCAAAGCCCATCAGGACCGGGCGGGCGCCCTCGGGCTTGCGCAGAATGCGCAGCGTCGCCTCGGTGACGACCCCCAGCTGCCCTTCCGAGCCGCAGATCACGCCCAGCAGGTCCAGCCCGCCGGAATCCAGATGCGCGCCGCCGATCTCGACCACGCGGCCATCCATCAGCACCATGGTCACGCCCAACAGGTTGTTGGTGGTCACGCCGTATTTCAGGCAATGCGCGCCGCCCGAATTCATCGCGATATTGCCCGCGATTGCGCAGGCCAGTTGCGACGACGGATCGGGCGCATAGAAAAAATCCTGCTCCTCCACCGCGCCGGTGACGCTCAGATTGGTGCGGCCGGTCTGCACACGGATGAAGCGATTGTCATAGTCAACCTGAAGCACCTCGTTCATGCGGGCCACGCCCAGGATCACGCAATCGGCGGTGGGCAGCGCCCCACCGGCCAGCGAGGTCCCGGCCCCGCGCGGCACGACCGGCACGCCTTCGTCATGGCAGATGCGCAGAATGTCCGAAACCTCCTGCGTCGAGGACGGCAGAACCGCGATCATCGGCGCGCATTTGTAGGCGGTCAGGGCGTCGCATTCATAGGCGCGGGTTTCGGCCGGATCGGCAATGATGGCATCTTCGGGCAGGACCTGCCGCAGATGGGCAAGCACGTTGGCCTTGCGGGCCAGAACGTCGGGGTTGGGCTGTGGCATGTCCATGGCGGGTCCTCCGGTTTGGTAAAATAATATTACCAATTTCTGCATCTGGCAAGTTGCCTTCGTCGGACGTACTGTCGCGCCATGACACTGACCGAACGCGCCCTGCTGTTTTCACCCCTCGACTACGCCGCCGTCCTGCTATTGCTGATCGCCTGGCAATGGATCGGCTGGCGGATCGAGAACCCCGCGCCGGACAAGCGTTCGGTCGCGGTGATGATGGACGAATTCCGCCGCTGCTGGATGCGCGAAATGGTGACCCGTCAGCCCCGCATGTTCGACGCCCAGGTCGTGGGCACGATGCGTCAGGGCAGTACGTTCTTTGCCTCGACCACGATGATCGCCATCGGGGGCGGGCTGGCCCTTCTGGGCAATACCGAGCGGCTGTCGGGCGTCGCCAAGGATCTGGCCATCGGCAGCGCACCGGCCATGGTGTGGGAGGTCAAGATCCTGATCGTGCTGCTGTTTCTGTCGAACGCCTTTCTGAAATACGTCTGGGCGCATCGGCTGTTCGGCTACTGCGCGGTGCTGATGGCGGCGGTTCCCAACGACCCCGAGGATCCGCAGGCCTATCCCCGCGCCGCGCAGGCGGCCGAGATCTGCGTGACCGCCGCGCGCAGCTTCAACCGCGCCCTGCGCGCCACCTATTTCGCGCTGGCCTCGCTGGCCTGGATCCTGGGCCCGATCACTTTGATCATCGGCACGCTTCTGACATTGGGGGTTCTTTATCGGCGCGAGTTTGCCTCGCATTCCCGCGCGATCCTGCTGAGCCTGCCGCCGGACACGCAGACGTGATAGCGCCCCGCCCGATCAGATCATAGACTGGCGCAATGCGACACCTGATCCCCTGCCTGTTTCTGGCCGTCCCGGCCCTCGCCGACCCGCCGACGGTCGAAAATGTCACCGCGACGCGCACGGGCGAGACCTGGCGATTCGACGTGACCATCGGCCATCCCGATACCGGGTGGGACCACTATGCCGATGGCTGGCGCGTTCTGGCGATGGACGGGACCGAGCTGGGGATGCGGGTGCTGCATCACCCGCACGAGACCGAGCAGCCCTTTACCCGGTCGCTGGGCGGGGTCGCGATCCCCGAAGGCGCGCGTCAGGTTCAGGTGCAGGCCCGGTGCAGTGTCAATGGCTGGAACGCGGACACCACGCTTGTGACGCTGGACTAATCGTCAGAACACGCCCAGCGACAGCCCGGCGCCCAGCGCCGCGCCGATCTCTCGGCATTTGTCCAGTTCATCCTCGGGGATGGTCTTTTCCGCCAATATCGCCTCGGGCGTCTGGGCATGGGTGCAGATGATGAGGGGCGGCTGCACCTCTTTCAAGCGCCAACCGGTGGCGATGCGCGCCAGTTGCCGCGCCGCGTTCTGACCGTCGGACCCGGCGCAGATCATCTGCGCATAGGGCCGCCCCTCGATCCGGCCCAGAACCGGATAGTAGCAGCGGTCGAAAAAGTCCTTTATGACGCCTGACAGCGCCGCGAGGTTCTCGGGCGCGCAAAAGATGTATCCGTCGGCCGCCAGCAAATCGTCGGGTCCCGCCTGCTCGGCGGGTTTCAGGCTGACCTCGGCCTCGGCGCTGGCCGCCTGTGCGGCCGCATCGGCCATCTGCCGGCTGCCGCCGGTGCGCGAATGATAGACGATCAGTAGACGGGCCACAGTGGTCAGGCCCGATGATACGGGCCGCCCGACAGGATCGTCGCGGCACGATAGAGTTGTTCCGACAGCATCACCCGGACCAGCATATGCGGCCAGACCATCGCGCCGAAAGAAATCGAAAAATCAGCCTCGGCCCGCAGCGCCGGGTCGATCCCGTCGGCGCCACCGATGACAAAGGCCAGATCCTGCCGGCCCATGTCACGCCACCCGGCCAGCTTCCGCGCGAAATCGGGGGAAGACATCACCTTTCCCCGCTCGTCCAATGTGCAGATCACCGCGCCAGCGGGCAGCGCCTTGCGCAGCAAGCCGGCCTCGGCGCCCATACCGGCGTTTTTCTTGTCTTCGACCTCGATCACGCGCGCAGGCCCAAGGCCCAGGCCGCGGCCGGTCCGGTCGAAACGGGTCAGATAGTCGTCAAGCAGGGTCTTCTCCGGTCCGGCACGCAATCGCCCGACCGCACAAATGCTGATACGCATGTCGCTCTCGCCGCCGGCCCTTTAATACGGGCCGGGATGGCGCCTCAGTTCGCCGAGGCGCTGCCGCCCTGAGGCAGCCACATCTTTTCCAGCTGGTAGAATTCGCGCACTTCGGGGCGGAAGATATGGACGATCACATCGCCCGTATCGATCAGCACCCAGTCACCGGCATCCTTGCCTTCGACCTTCGAGGTGAAACCGAATTCCTGCTTGATGCGATCCGTCAGCTTTTCTGCCATCGCCGACACCTGACGCGTCGACCGACCCGAAGCGATGACCATGTAGTCGGCCACCGAAGACTTGCCCTGCAGGTTGATCTGCACAACATCTTCGGCCTTGTCATCGGAAAGTGAGGAAAGGATGCGTTCAAGCAGCTTGTCGCTGATTGACTGAGAGCGGGCCATCACAGCGGCCCCTTCATCGGCGGGCAAACCCGCCTGTGTGTGTAGAGACAGGACATGGTCCTCCTTGCTAAAGCGCCGTGTAACCCCGGCGCCGGGGTACTATTAAGGTAGCAAGGCAATTGCAACATTTCAATGAACGGCAACCGCTGATGGCACGGGGCTGATCAATCCGTGTCCAGATGTGGCACAGCGGTGTCGGTGGCACCCTGCCCCAGCAGGCGCACTTCGCGCTGCGGGAAGGGGATCGAGATGCCCTCGGCCTGGAATGCATCCCACAGCGCCAGATAGACATTGCCGCGGATGTTGGTCAGGCCGGCCGTCGGGTCCCGGATCCAGAACCGCAGCACGTAATCGACGCTGCTGTCGCCGAACCCGGTGATGTGGCAAACCGGTTCGTGCTTGCCGCCGCTCAGAACGCGTTTGACTGATTTCACCGTTCGCACGGCGGTCTCGCGCACCTTGTGCGGGTCGTCGCCGTAGCTGGTGCCGAAGGTCAGATCGAGGCGGACGAACTCGTCGGAATGGGACCAATTCACCACCTGCCCGGTAATCAGATCCTCGTTCGGGATCAGGTATTCGCGCCCGTCGCGGGTAACGACCGAGACGTAGCGGGCGCCCAGCGCGTTGATCCAACCGAACGTATCGCCCAACGAGATCACGTCGCCCGGCTTGATCGACCGGTCCATCAGGATGATGATCCCCGAGATCAGGTTCGACACGACCTTTTGCAGGCCGAAGCCGATGCCCACGCCAACCGCACCGGACAACAGCGCGATCCCGGTCAGGTCGAATCCCAGCGTCCGGATCCCGACCAGAAAGACCAGCCCGTACAGCGCCACCTGGATCCCCTTGGCCAGCAGCACCTGCATCGAGGGCGAGATGTCGTCATTGCTTTTCAGCCCGCGTTCCGCCGCCCGGGTGCCGAGCCGCGCCAGCACCAACAACGTGCCGATCAGCAGAATGGCCTTGAGAATCCCCAATACCGAGATGTGAAGGCTGCCGATCGAAATCGCCACGCCGTCCAGGAACTCGGCGACGTCATCGGTCAGACTCAGCGCGACCAGCGTGGCGTAGATCCACATCGACCAGCGGAAGATGCGCCGAATCGTCCGGTTGCGGACCAGTCGCGAAATCAGCGCGATCGCAAGCCACGCGGTTGCCAGCGTTGCCAGAACACCGATGATGTAACTGCGCGATGGCCAGGTGACCTGCTGCATCACCAGATAGACGCCCCAGGCCAGCACGACAAAGTAGACCAGCGTCAACCGCTGCATCAGCTGAACCAGAACCCGCAACCGCCATTTGGGCCATCCACTGCGCGCCCGCGCCCAGGCTTCCCACCGGCCTTTTGTCAGCAGAGTCAAAAGGAAGGACAGCGCCACCAGCCCCAGGATGATGGCGATCTGATACTGCCGCCACCCCGGAGTCACGATCAACTCGACCAGGTTCCCAAGCTGCAACAGAAAGGCCTCGGCCATGTTGTCGAACAGTTCTGAAATCGAACTTGGGATCAAATCATTGTCCATGCGCGTCTCCTGCCGCCAGATTGAACAGCAATGTGGCGGCTTGCAAGGCCCACCGACCTGTCGTGGGACGCGGATTGAGCCTTGATTGACGAGGGGGCGCGATATATCTGGATCGCATGAGATTCCATCAGGCCCCTGCTCCCAACCTGCAAGACCGCGCGCGCCTGCGTGAACGGTTCTTCGGGGCCGCCCGCACGGTTCTGGCCCGCCTATAATCGGCGCCCAGCCACTCGCCAGCATTTCTCAATACAGACGGGAGAGGACCGATGTCCCCCAAAACACTCTATGACAAGATCTGGGATGCCCATGTCGTGCACGAAGCCGACGATGGCACCTGCCTGCTTTATATCGACCGCCACCTGGTGCACGAAGTCACCAGCCCGCAGGCGTTCGAAGGCCTGCGCATGGCGGGCCGCAAGGTGCGCGCGCCGGAAAAGACCATCGCCGTGCCGGACCACAACGTGCCCACCACGCCCGACCGCGTGAACGGGATCGAAAACCCCGAGTCGCGCATTCAGGTCGAAGCGCTGGACAAGAACGCCCGCGAATTCGGCATTCACTACTACCCGGTGAATGATATCCGTCAGGGCATCGTCCACATCGTCGGCCCCGAACAGGGCTGGACCCTGCCGGGCATGACCGTGGTCTGCGGCGACAGCCACACCGCCACCCACGGCGCGTTCGGCGCGCTGGCCCACGGCATCGGCACCTCCGAGGTCGAGCATGTTCTGGCCACCCAGACTCTGATCCAGAAGAAGTCCAAGAACATGAAGGTCGAGATCACCGGCAAACTGCAGCCGGGCGTGACCGCCAAGGACATCACTCTGGCCGTGATCGGCGAAACCGGCACCGCCGGCGGCACCGGCTATGTGATCGAATATTGCGGCGAAGCGATCCGCGACCTGTCGATGGAAGGCCGCATGACCGTCTGCAACATGGCCATCGAGGGCGGCGCCCGCGCCGGTCTGATCGCGCCGGACGAAAAGACGTTCGAATACGTCAAGGGCCGCCCGCACGCTCCCAAGGGCGCGCAGTGGGAGGCCGCCCTGGCCTGGTGGAAGACGCTCTATTCCGATGACGACGCCCATTGGGACAAGGTCGTCACCATCCGCGGCGAAGAAATCGCCCCCGTGGTTACCTGGGGCACCAGCCCCGAAGACGTTCTGCCGATCACCGCGACCGTGCCCAACCCCGAGGATTTCGAGGGCGGCAAGGTCGAGGCCGCGCGCCGCTCGATCGAATACATGGGGCTCAAGCCGGGCCAGAAACTGAGCGACATCGAGATCGACACGGTCTTCATCGGCTCCTGCACCAACGGCCGGATCGAGGATCTGCGCGCCGCTGCCGAGATCCTGAAGGGCAAAAAGATCAAGGACGGCATCCGCGCCATGGTCGTGCCCGGCTCGGGCCTCGTGCGCGCGCAGGCCGAAGAGGAAGGCATTGCCGAGATCTTCAAGCAGGCCGGCTTCGAATGGCGCCTTGCGGGTTGTTCGATGTGCCTGGCGATGAACCCCGACCAGCTGACCCCGGGCGAGCGCTGCGCCGCCACCTCGAACCGCAATTTCGAGGGCCGTCAGGGCCGCGGCGGACGCACCCATCTGCTGAGCCCCGCGATGGCTGCCGCTGCGGCAATCACGGGAAAGCTGACAGATGTGCGTGAATTGATGTAAGGTCCCCTCATATCTAGATATTTGAGGGAGAGACTGAAATGAGTGAATGGGTCAAATGGCTCCTGATGGGGCTTCTGTCGATCGTGTTCGGCATATTCGTGCTGGGCGCACCGGTTGTGGCATCCGTGGCAGTGACCGTGGTCACCGGCGTCCTTTTGCTGGTATCCGGCGTTCTGCAGGTTGTCGGCGGTTTCACCGTCGAAGGAACCGGCAACAAGATCCTTGCCTTCATCATGGGTGCGGTCATGCTGTTCCTGGGCTGGTCGTTTCTGGACCATCCGCTGGCAGGCACTCTGACGCTGGCAACAGTGGTGCTTATCTTGTTCATGGCAGGCGGGATCGCACGGATCATTCTCTCGTTTCAGATGCGAGGCACGTCATTTTTCTGGCCAACCCTGATCTCGGGCATCTTGTCGATCATCCTGGCAGGCATCATCTGGTCTTATGCAAGCTCGGAACCGGCGGTGCTGTTCCAGTTGCTGGGCATCCTGCTGGGCATCGAGATGCTGTTCAACGGGTTCGGATTGGTCTTCATGGCGTTCTTCGTCAAGAACGCGCCCAAAGACGAAACAACAGAAGCTCAACAAGCTTGAAACGCGGGGCATGGGGCCTGACCTCTCCCGCAGGAGTGTGAACATGGAAAAGTTTGAAAAAGTCCACGGTGTGGCAGCCCCCATGCCCCTGATCAATATCGATACCGATATGATCATTCCCAAGGTGCATCTGAAAACGATCAAACGGTCCGGCCTCGGCGTCGTCCTGTTCGACGAGATGCGCTATCACGATGACGGACGCGAGAACGAAGAATTCGTCCTGAACAAACCCGCTTATCGCAACGCCGAGATTCTGGTGGCCGGCGACAACTTCGGGTGCGGCTCATCTCGGGAACACGCGCCCTGGGCGATCAAGGATTTCGGTATCAAGGTGGTCATCTCGACCAGCTTCGCCGACATCTTCTTCAACAACTGCTTCAAGAACGGCATCCTGCCCATCGTCGTCGAAGAACACCACCACGTCATTCTGATGGAGGATGCCCACAAGGGCGAGAACGCACGTATGACCGTGCATCTGGAAGATCAGCAGATCGTCACCTCTGACGGCGTCGTGATCGAGTTTGATATCGACCCGCACCGCAAGCATTGCCTGCTGAACGGTCTGGACGATATCGGCCTGACGATGGAAAAAGACCACCACATCGACACGTTCGAATCCCATGCCGGACAGGCGCGCCCCTGGGTGTGATTCTGGGGATGAACCTGTGGATACTCAACCAGACGGGGTCGCCAAGGCGGCCCCGTTCGCATTCTTGGGGTTAAAGTCAAAGCAACCACAACATGTAGAGAATCATTTCCATTACACGTCGAATTTGCGACGTGAATGATGCAAAGCCGCACCAGTTTCGCCATCTTTTTGCCCGAAATCACGTGTTTTCTGCACCTCGGCTTGAGCGAAATGCCGCTTATCGCCAATGATGGCGCTAAAGGGGCATCCGCCAAATATCGAGATTGGCGGGCATCAAGTTGGAACCAAGTCGGCAAAGAATCGACTGGTCCGGTTTGGAAAGGGTTCGGATAGTGATTGCTCGCACAACAGGGGCTGCGATACGGGGATTGTTGGTGGCACTTCTGGTGCTGACACCCGCATTGTATCTGCCCGCATCAACGTCCAACGGGACCGAGATCGTTGTCTTTCTGGCAATCCTGGCATTCATCCTGACCTTCGCCGAATACAACTCAGCCTTTCCCAGCTTTATCGAATTCCGCGATGCGCCGCCCGTGAACAGGCTGCGCTTTGTCGGCCTGATGTCGATGATCTCGTTCCTGACCCTGATCTGCAAGAACGCCTATGCGCCGACGGAACTGACCAGCACCGTGTATTCGGTCGGCCTGGCGGTCGCGAATGTCGTGGACTTCCCCTATTCACCTGTCCGCCTGGTGGTGTTGATGCTGCCTGCTGACGCGAGCCAACCCCTGGTCGAGTTGGTACGCATAACGGCAAGTGTCGCCTATGTCGCCGCTTTGGTCACGATCGCCAGCTTTGCCTATGCGGTCAAACTGCGTGGATGGCCCACTGGCAATGGGGCATTCAATGTCTGGACCAACCTGCCCCTGTTTGACCCCACCAAGGGTGGAGACGTGGTGACTCGCCTGCAGCGCGACGGTCGGTTGAACATCTCGGTCGGCGTTCTGCTACCGTTCCTGATTCCGGCCCTGATCAAGCTGCTCACGGATTTCATTGATCCGCTGTCGTTGTCCAATCCGCAGACGTTGATCTGGACCATGAGCGCGTGGGCTTTCCTGCCGGCCAGCATGATCATGCGCGGGATGGCAACCCTGCGCATTGCCGGGCTGATCGTGGAAAAACGCCGCGCCTACTCGACCACCGAGACGACCCAAACCGCATGATCCGTATTCTTATTCTGCTGTTGCTGCCGTTTGCGGCGCAGGCAGAGCCAGTGCGCGTTGCCAGCTTCAATGCTGAGCTAGGCCGGAAAGGTCCGGGCCTGCTGCTGCGGGATATTCGGCGTGATGATCCCCAGGTGCAGGCCGTGATCGAGGTTCTGACCGCCGCTGCCCCCGATGTTCTGGCCCTGCAAGGCATCGACTGGGACCATGACAACCTGGCCCTGTCCGCTCTGGCTGATCGGTTGCGCGCGGCAGGGCTGGATTACCCGCATCTCTTCGCTGGCCAGCCCAACTCGGGGCTGATGACGTCGCTTGATCTGGACGGGGACGGGGAACGGGGCGGATCCGGGGACGCCCAGGGATGGGGCCGTTTCACCGGAAATGGCGGGCTGGCCGTGCTGTCCCGTTATCCGATCGCAAAGGATGAGGTTCGTGACCTTTCAGCGCTGCTTTGGAAGGACCTGCCCGGCGCGACGCTACCCACCCTTGGCGGGTTGCCTTTCCCGTCCGAACAGGCCCACGCTGTTCAGCGCCTGTCGTCGACCGCCCATTGGATCGTGCCGGTGGAGACACCTCAAGGCCGCCTGAACCTGATGACCTTTCACGCCACCCCTCCTGTATTCGACGGGCCTGAGGATCGCAACGGATTGCGCAATCGCGATGAGATCCGGCTATGGTCGGTGTTGCTGGACGGCGGGCTGGGTCCAGCCCCGAAAAGTCGTTTGATCATTGCCGGTGACGCCAATCTTGACCCGAACCTGGGCGAGGGGCGCAATGAAGCCATCCGCGATCTGTTACAGCACCCCAGCCTGCAGGATCCGCGACCCGTGGATGGCGCAGGCTCGGCTGTAACGGTGGTTTGGAAGGCGGTGGGTGAACGGCGTGTTGACTATCTGCTGCCGTCGGTCGACTGGGTGGTTGAAAACGCCGGCATCCACTGGACCGATGCCAAAGGCGTGCCCCTTGCCGCGGCCCGCAAGGCCAGCCGACATCGCCTGATTTGGGTTGACCTGTCACACCCTGACATGCCGCCGGGCCTATGACAGGCCCTGAACTCGATCCACGTCCGTGGTTCGCGGGCTATCATGCAACAGGTCAGACACAGCGGTTTTTAATGCCTCTTGCAGCGGTGTGGATGCGAAATCGCTGATCAACGAGTCGAAGAACGAGCCATCCAAGCGGTGCGGCGTGTCCCACAGATAGCGCATCTCAAGCAGATGCGGGGCCAGTTTCCAGAACGGCTGGGCCAGAACAATTGGCCACCAGTTCATCTGCTTCAGGCGCACAGGAGCCCCGGTCACTTCCGACAAGGCCTGTGCCAATTGGCGGCCGGTCAACGTGTATCCGGTAAAAGGAATGTCGCAATAGCGCGGCAAGGCATCCCGCATCTCGGCCAACTGAACCGCAGCGCGGGCCAGATCCGGCAGGTAGGCCCAGGCATGGGCAATGTCAGGGTCGCCGGGATAGACGAAACGCCCCTTGGCCAGCGGCTTGATCATGATCTGGTCAAACCAATTGCCAGAGGCTTGCGTGTCAAGGAAATCCCCGGCGCGCAGGATCACGGTGCGCACGCCCGACGACCGATAGGACTCCTCCATACGGATCCGAATCTGGCCCAGAGGGTTGGTTGCAAGATGCGGCGTATCTGCCGCCCACGGCCCAGGCGTGTCGGCCCCGAAAACATAAACGTTCCCGGGCACGATCACGGTCGCCCCGGTTGCCTTCGCCGCACCGATGACCTGAGCGTGCAAATCCGGCACCTGCCGCGCCCACTCGGTGTATGGCGGGTTCCAGCCATTCACGATGACATCCGCACCCCGGGCTGCGGTGGACAGATCATCCCTCGCGCGGTCAAATCCCCGCACCGTCCATCCGGCCGCTTGAAACGCGTCTGCGGCATTGCGGCCAAAACGCCCCGAAGATCCCAGAATCAGCGCCTTTCCCGTCATCGCAACCTCCTGTCAGCCCTGGCGGTTGAACAAATGATATCCATTCACTCACCTTTGGGAATTGCCGAAAAACGCAGAGCATGTATTCATCTGCGCATGGATAAAACCTTGGCACTTTCTGATTGGTCTTTGGTGCAGAGCTTTCTGGCAGTTGCGGAAACGGGATCGTTGTCGGCGGCCGCGCGGGAACTGGGGCGCAGTCAGCCGACGCTTGGTCGCCAGGTGCAGGCGCTCGAGACGGATTTGGGCGTGTCGCTGTTCGATCGCCATGCGCGAGGCCTCAAGCTCAGCGCCGCCGGCCAGCAATTGCTGCCGATGGCGCAACAGATGCACGCGGCCATGCGTCAGCTGAGCCTGGCCGCCGCCGGGCAGTCGCAACAGCTGGGCGGTACGGTCCGCATCACCGCGTCGGTCTTCGCATCGCACCATATCCTGCCGTCCATTCTGGCGGACATCCGCAGGCAAGAACCTTCGATCCAGCTGGAACTGGTCGCCACCGACACCAGCGAGAACCTGCTGTTCCGCGAAGCTGATATCGCAGTTCGCATGTACCGCCCCGAGCAGGTCGATATCGTGACCCGGCATCTGGGCGACGTACCGTTGTGTTTCTGCGCAGCCCGGTCGTATCTGGACCGCGTCGGTCGGCCAACCACCCCCGAAGAGTTGTTTCAGCATGACCTGGTGGGTTTCGACTCCAACGACCTGATCATCTCGAAAATGCAGGCCAAGGGTTGGCCTGCCAGCAAGGAAAACTTTGCCACCCGTTGCGATCTTCAAAGCGCCTATTGGGAGTTGATCCGTGCGGGTTGCGGCATCGGTTTCAGCCAGGTTCAAGTGGCCGAGGCTGATCCAGCGGTGGAAATTCTGCCGTTGGATGTGGATATCCCGGTCCTGCCGGTCTGGCTGGCTGCGCCGCAGGCCATGCGGCAGACGCCGCGCATTCGCCGGGTCTGGGACCTGCTGGCAGAAGGGCTGAAAGCCAGCTTGTAACCCAGATCGGGTGCCCGGCGCATGTTCAGCGGCGTATTTCGCGCTGTACGGCCCTGAATCTGCGCATTTTGGCCAGAACGCCTCATTGACCAGATGCACCGCAAACGCTAGGCCCGATGCTGAAAAACGCAAGGAGACCGTTCATGTCCAACCCCTCGCTCCTCATCCTGCCCGGAGACGGAATTGGCCCCGAAGTCATGGCCGAAGTGCGCAAGATCATCGGCTGGTTCGGCGCCAAGCGCGGCCTTGAATTCGACGTGAGCGAGGATCTGGTCGGCGGTGCCGCCTATGACGTGCACGGCAAGCCCCTGTCGGACGAGACGATGGCCAAGGCGCAAGAGGTCGACGCGGTTCTGCTGGGCGCCGTGGGCGGCCCGAAATACGACGATCTGGATTTCAGCGTGAAGCCCGAGCGCGGCCTGCTGCGCCTGCGCAAGGAGATGGACCTGTATTCGAACCTGCGCCCGGCCCAGTGCTTTGACGCGCTGGCCGATTTCTCGTCGCTGAAAAAGGACGTGGTTGCCGGCCTCGACATCATGATCGTGCGCGAACTGACCTCGGGCGTCTATTTCGGCGAGCCGCGCGGTATCTTCGAGGAAGGCAACGAGCGCGTGGGCATCAACACGCAGCGCTACACCGAATCCGAGATCGAACGCGCCGCGCGCTCGGCCTTCGAACTGGCGATGCGCCGCAACAAGAAGCTGTGCTCGATGGAAAAGGCCAACGTGATGGAATCGGGCATCCTGTGGCGCGAAGTCGTGACCCGCGTTGGCAAGGACTATCCCGAGGTCGAGCTGAGCCACATGTATGCCGACAACGGCGCCATGCAGCTGGTGCGCGCACCCAAGCAGTTCGACGTGATCCTGACCGACAACCTGTTCGGCGATATCCTGTCGGACTGCGCGGCGATGCTGACCGGCTCGCTGGGCATGCTGCCGTCGGCCTCGCTGGGCGCGCCGATGGCCAACGGCCGGCCCAAGGCACTGTACGAGCCCGTCCACGGCTCGGCCCCCGACATCGCCGGCCAAGGCAAGGCCAACCCGATCGCCTGTATCCTCAGCTTTGCGATGGCGCTGCGCTACAGCTTTGACCAAGGCGCCGAGGCCGATCGCCTGGAAGCTGCGGTCGAAAAGGTTCTGGCTGATGGTGTTCGCACGGCTGATCTGCTGGCCGAAGAAGGCGTTCAGCCGGTCTCGACCAGCGAAATGGGCGACGCGATCGTCGCCGCACTGGACGAAAGCCTGTAACGACCGATCCGGGCGGCGCCCAGCGCCGCCCGTCTGATCATCTGCGGTCTAGTTGCCGCCAAAGAGATCCTTCAACAGGCTGTCGACGGCCTTGGCAAAGCCACCCTGCTGCCTGCGGCGTGGTTGGGATTGCTGCGTCGTCTGGACCGGAGCGGCCGGAGCCAGCATCGGCAGCGGTGTCGGAGTCATACCTTCGGTGACCCGCACCATGGTTTCCTTCCAAATCTCGGCTGGCAGCCCACCGCCGGTCACGCCCGACAACGGCGTGTTGTCGTCATAACCCATCCAGACACCGGCCACATAGTCTGCGGTAAAGCCGATGAACCACGCATCCCGGGCGGCCTGGGTCGTGCCTGTTTTGCCTGCAACCTGCCATCCCGGCAACTTGGCGCGTTGTCCAGTTCCCTCGGATACCACGCGTTCCATCATCCAGGTCAGTTGTTTGGCAGCTTCGTCTCGGATCACCCGCTCGCCGATCCCGGTTGTCGTTACCATCATCGGGGCATCGTCACCCAGCAGTTTCAACTCGGTCAGGCCGTACGGCTCCACGGACGAGCCGCCATTCAGGATACCGGCATAGGCGCCGGTCATTTCGATCAGCGTGCTTTCCGACGCGCCCAGCGCCAGCGCAGGGCCCGCCGCCAGATCGCTTTCGATGCCGAACCCGCTAGCCACCGTGCGCACATTGTCCAGCCCAGCAACCTCGGCCACCTTGACCGCCGGAATGTTCAGCGAATTCTTGAGCGCATCCGCCAGGGTCACGCGACCGTAGAACTTGTTGGTATAGTTCTTGGGGCACCACTGGCCGGACCCCGGGATGTCGATGCAATAGGGCTCGTCCACCACCGTGGCCAATGGCGAATAGCCCAGCTCCAGCGCGGTGGCATAAACAAAGGGTTTGAACGAGGACCCGGTCTGGCGCAGCGCCTGCGTCGCGCGGTTGAACGCACCCGACACCTTGGTCTTGCGTCCACCCACCATGGCCCGGACCGCACCATCGGCCGACATCACCACGATCGCGGCCTGTGCCTTTGACCCTTCGCTGACCTTTTCTTCGAACACCTGTTTCAGCGCCGCCTCGGCCGCCTGCTGGATCCGCTGGTCCAGCGTGGTCTTGATCACCACGTCCTCGGTGGTGTTGCGGGTAAAGAATTCGGGGCCGCTGGCCATGACCCAGTCGGCAAAATACCCGCCAGCGCGGGCGGCGGCGGCCTCGGACAGCTCGGCCGGGTTGTTGCGCGCCACGGTTGCCTGTGACGTGGTCAGGTAACCCTGATCCTCCATCAGGCTGATGACCACCTTGGCCCGGTCCTGCGAGCGTTGCAGGTCGTTGGTGGGCGCATAACGCGTGGGCGCCACCAGCAGCCCCGCCAGCATCGCCGCCTCGGCCGGGTCCACCTCGGCCGCGGACTTGCCGAAATAGCGCTGGCTGGCCGCCTCGAATCCGCGGGCCCCGGCCCCCAGAAACGCCCGGTTCAGATAGATGGTCAGGATCTCATCCTTGGAGTATTTGACCTCCATCGCCATCGCGTAGATCGCTTCCTTGGCCTTGCGCCACAGCGAGCCCTGACGGCAGTCGGCTTCATACGCCGCTTCCGATTCCCACTCGGTCGGATCGTACGGGACGCCCAGACACAGCAGCTTGGCCGTCTGCTGGGTGATGGTCGAACCGCCATGCCCCGACAGTGGGCCACGCCCCTCGGACAGGTTGATCTTCACCGCACTGGCAATGCCGCGCGGGCTTACGCCGAAGTGACGGTAAAACCGCTTGTCCTCGGTCGCGACAACCGCATTCTTCAGATGCGGCGACACGGTGTCGGTGGTGATAACTCCGCCGAACTGATCTCCGCGCCATGCAAAGACCTTGCCGTCCCGGTCCAGCAGCGTGACCGACCCGCGCGCACGCCCGTCCAGCAGGGCATCGACCTCGGGCAGGGTGGAGTACACAACCCCAACGGCAAGCGCCAGCAGAAGAGCGGCTATCGCACCCACCCGCCAGGTCAGCCCCCAGATCAGGCGCCATATCCAGCGGAACAGCCGGCGAAAGAAGCCGCCCTGCCCGCCTCCCGAACGTTTGCCCCGGGGTTTGCGACTGGTCTTTCGGGTCGTAGTCTTGCGCGCCGTCGCCTTCTTGCCCGCCGGTTTCGCCGTCCGCTTGGCAGACGCGGTCTTGCGGCCTCCGGACGGATACCGTTTGTCCGCCACCAGCGGTTTTCGACGCTTGGACTCAGTCATGCTCAAACTCTGCCCGTTTTTGCTTTTGTGGCACCATACCGCGCTGTCGCGCCCATGTAGAGGTGTGAAATAGCGCGAATTCCCCTCTCACACTTGCGCATTTTTTAATCACTTTGCCGTTTTTGTGCAAAAAATGTGCAACTTTGCCCCTCTTCCCCAGCGTCTTTTTGCCGAAATCGTTCCTTGAGCGGCCATGTCGGGCTCTTTTTCTGCAGGTGCAAAGCCGGACCCACCGGAACAGAAGAGGGGAAAGACGTGAAACTGATCATTGCGACAATCAAGCCGTTCAAGCTCGAGGAGGTGCGCGAGGCACTGACCGAGGCGGGCGTGCGCGGCATGATGGTGACCGAGATCAAGGGCTTCGGCTCGCAATCCGGTCACACCGAAATCTATCGGGGCGCCGAATACGCGGTGAACTTCGTGCCCAAGATCAAGCTGGAAATCGTGGTGCCCGCCGCGATGACCGACCAGATCGTCGAGACCATCACCAAAACCGCCAAGACCGGCAAGATCGGCGACGGCAAGATTTTCGTCCTCGATGTCGAGCAGGCCCTGCGCGTGCGGACCGGGGAACTCAACGAAGAGGCGCTGTAAGGCGCCGCGACCGACAATCATTCGAGGACTGAACATGAACCTGATGAAATCCCTCATCCCTGCCGCCGCGATCGTCGCGCTGCCGCAGATGGGCCTGGCGCAGGAGGCCGCCGCAACCGGCGAAACCGCGCAGCATACGCAATACATCCTGACCTCGCTGCTGTTCCTGATGGGCGGCTTCCTGGTGTTCTGGATGGCCGCGGGCTTTGCCATGCTCGAGGCCGGTCTGGTGCGCTCCAAGAACGTGGCCATGCAGCTGGTCAAGAACATCGGCCTGTTTTCCTTTGCCGCCATCATGTACTGGCTGGTTGGCTTCAACCTGATGTATCCGGGCGACGGCTGGACCATCACCAACATTCTGGGCGCCTTCTCGCCCACCTCGCTGGAACCGGTCGGCCTTGATGGCGTCGAAACCGATCTGTCCTATGCGTCGGTCGGTTCGGACTTCTTCTTCCAGCTGATGTTCTGCGCCACCACCGCCTCGATCGTGTCGGGCACCATGGCCGAGCGGGTCAAGCTGTGGCCCTTCTTCATCTTCGTGATCGTCCTGACCGGTGTCATCTATCCGATCGAAGCCTCGTGGCAGTGGGGCGGCGGCTGGCTGTCCGAAATGGGCTTCAGCGATTTCGCGGGCTCGACCCTGGTGCATGCGGCAGGTGGCTTTGCCGCGCTGGCCGGAGCCATCGTGCTGGGCCCCCGGATCGGCAAATACAGCAAGGACGGCAAGGTCGTTCCGATCCCAGGCTCGAACCTGGCGCTTGCCACCCTGGGTACGTTCATCCTGTGGCTGGGCTGGTTCGGCTTCAATGGCGGCTCGCAGCTGGCCATGGGCACGATCGGCGACATGGCTGACATCAGCCGCATCTTCGCCAACACCAACATGGCCGCAGCCGCCGGCGCTGTCGCTGCCCTGATCCTGACGCAGGTGATGTACGGCAAGGTCGACCTGACCATGGTGCTGAACGGTGCGCTGGCCGGGCTGGTCTCGATCACCGCGGAACCGCTGGCACCGTCGCTGTTCCAGGCACTGATCATCGGTGGCATCGGTGGCGTGATCGTGGTCTACACCGTGCCGCTGCTGGACAAGATGAAGATCGACGACGTGGTCGGCGCCATCCCGGTTCACCTGATTGCAGGTTTCTGGGGCACCTTCATCGTGGCCTGGACCAATGGCGACGCGTCCTTCGTGACCCAGATCATCGGCTTTGCGGCCATCGGGATCTTCGTCTTCGTGGTCAGCTACATCCTGTTCTCGATCCTCAAGGCCACTGTCGGCCTGCGGGTTGGCGAGGAAGAAGAGATCAACGGCCTCGACATGGGCGAGCTGGGCATGGAAGCCTATCCCGAGTTTTCGAAGGGCTGAGCTCTCTTCAAACCAAACAAAAAACCCGGGCATTCGTGCCCGGGTTTCTTTTTTTAAATGCCTTATCTCAGACGCCGACGTCGATGATGGCCTTGGCCAGGATCGGCACGGTGGCCTCGTTCAACCCGGCAATGTTCATGCGGCTGTCGCCGACCATGTAGATGCCGTGCTCGACCCGCAGCTTCTCGACCAGCTCGGGCGCGGCGCCCAGGCGCGAGAACATGCCGCGATGCTGGGCCAGGAAGCCGAACCGGTCCGATCCGCTCAGCCGCTGTAGCTCGTCCGCCAACTGGCGGCGCAGGCCCAGCATCGACAGGCGAACCTCCTCCAGTTCGGCCATCCAATCGGCGCGCAGGCCCTCATCCATCAAAATCGTGGTCACTACGCGCGCGCCGTGATCCGGCGGGAACGAATAGTTCTGGCGGTTCAGAAACGCCAGCGTGCCCTGGTTCAGCGCGGTCTGGCCCGCATCGGCGCTGACGGCCATCAGCAGGCCGGTCCGCTCACGGTAGACACCGAAATTCTTCGAACAGGACGCCGCGATCAGGCATTCCTTGACAGACGCAGCGACAAGCCGGGTCGCCTGCGCATCCTCGTTCAGACCGTCGCCAAAACCCTGATAGGCGATGTCGATCATCGCAACCAAGCCACGGTCGTTGATCAGGTTCACCACCTCTTGCCACTGGACCATGTTCAGGTTGGCGCCGGTCGGGTTGTGGCAGCAGCCATGCAGCAGCACCACGTCGCCCGCCTTGGCGGTCTTGAGGTCCTCGATCATGCCGTCGAAATCGACGCCACGGGTTTCCTCGTCGAAATAGCAGTAGGCGACGGTTTCGATGCCCAGGTAGTTCAGGATCGAGATGTGGTTCGGCCAGGTCGGGTTCGACACGAACACCCGGGCCGAGGGGTTGGCCATGCGGATCAGCTCGAACGCTTGCCGACAGGCACCGGTGCCGCCCGGGGTGGCCGCGGCGGCGATGTTGGCGCGCGGCACGCTGGTGCCGAGGATCAGGCTGATCATCGCATCGGCATAGACCGGATCACCGGCCAGCCCGGTATAGGCCTTTGAGTCCTGCTCTTCCCAGATCCGCTGCTCGGCGGCCTTGACCGCCCGCATCACCGGGGTCACCCCATTGGCGTCTTTGTAGACGCCGACACCCAGATCAATCTTCTGTTCGCGCGGGTCCTCGCGATACATCTGCATCAGGGCCAGGATCTTGTCGGCTGGCTGCGGCTTGAGGTTTTCAAACATCAGGAGTCTCCGGTTGCGACGGGCAGGGTCGGGAAGGCGCCCCATTCGGCCCAGCTGCCGTCATAAAGCGAATGGTCTTTCTTGCCCATGCGCTCGAGCGCAAGGCTGAGGATCGCGGCGGTCACGCCTGACCCGCAGGTGGTGATGGCGGGTTTCGACAGATCGACGCCTGCGGCTTCGAACACCGCACGGCAGTCCTCGGGCGATTTCATGGTGCCGTCGGCATATAACAATTGTCCGAAGGGCACGTTGCGCGAGCCGGGGATGTGCCCTGCCCTCAAACCTTCGCGCGGTTCGGGCTGCGATCCGGCAAAACGGTCCGCGGCGCGGGCGTCGATGATTTCGTGATCGGCCAGCTTAGCGGCGGCTGAGACCTGCGTCACGTCGCGGACCAGGTGGTTCTGCACGCGCACGGTCATGTGGCGATCGCGGATGACGGGGGGCAGATCCTCGATTTCGCGCCCCTCGGCGACCCATTTGGGCAGGCCGCCGTCCAGAACGGCGATGTTCTCCTGCCCCATCAGGCGGAACAGCCACCAGACCCGTGCGGCCGAAAACAGGCCCGTGCCGTCATAGACCACGACCTGATGACCGTCGCCCACGCCCATGGCCCGCAGGCGCGACATGAATTTCTCGACCGGAGGCGCCATGTGCGGCAGGTCCGAGCGGTGGTCCGAGATCTCGTCGATGTCGAAGAACCGCGCGCCGGGAATGTGCCCAGCCTCGTATTCGGCGCGGGCGTCGCGCCCCTGCTGCGGCAGGTACCACGAGGCGTCGAGGATCCGCAGATCCGGGTCCTTGAGGTGGGCGGCAAGCCACTCGGTGGAAACCAGGGTTTTTGGATCGTCCAGCATCAAAGCCTCCCCTTTACGCGCAGGGATTTCCCTATACGCGCAAAGGTGCGGGTTCAAGGCTGGATCGGGTCCCTGCGGCCCTATCGCGCCCGTCGCAGGCGGAAATGCTGGATGATGCCGATCACGCTGATGGCGATCCAGAAACTTTCGATCAGCATCGAGGCCAGGTTGAAGTTCTGCAGCAGCGAATAGGCGATCAGCACCGAGCCGACGAGGTTGACCACCGGAAAGGCCAGATCGTCGGAATTCATCATCCGCATCTGTGTTGCGAAATAAGCCGCAACCACGATCAGCGCCCCGAAGGACCCGATGCCATCGGCCAGCGTCAGGCCGTTCAGGAATTCCGCCATCAGGTTGTCCCTTTCCGCCGTATCACCCGACCGCAGCGGTCGCAGGCCGGTGTCCGTAGTGATGCATGTTCAAGAAGGCCGCGCCCTCGGGACCGGCGCGATAGCCATGCGGCAAGTCGGCCGGAAAGCGCAACCCCTGGCCCGCGCTCAGCGGCACCCATTCGCCGTTCCGCAGCACCTCAAGCGCGCCGCTCAGGACGAAGACTTCCTCGGTCACGCCGGCGGCATGGGCGGGGGATTCGTGGCACTGATTGGGGTCCAGTTCGACGTGAAAGGTCTCGGCCCCCAGAACCGGGTCGAAGGGAAAGACGATCTTGACCTTCAGACTGCCGGGAAAGGTCACGGTGCGGAACCGGGCCGCATCTGCCGGATCACGCAGGGCGCCGGTTCCGATCAATGCGCTCAGCGGCATCTGGAACCCCTTGGCGATCTTCCACAGCGTCGCGATGGTGGGGCTTGATTCGCCGCGCTCGATCTGGCCCAGCATGGCCTTGCTGACTCCGGTCAAATCGGCCGCTTTGGCCAGGCTCAGCCCCGATGCCGCCCGGACGTCTCTGAGTTTCAGGGTGATGTCGTCCGATTCCATGGCCAAGTCCCGCGATTTACCTTGTGCGTTATAACGCACATGTGCTACGTGCGCTATAACGCACGCAACACTGGTTTTGCAACCGGGCAAAAGGGAAACAGCATCATGCCAATGTACCGATCCAGAACTTCGACCCATGGCCGCAACATGGCCGGTGCCCGCGGCCTGTGGCGCGCCACCGGGATGGGCGACGACGATTTCGGCAAGCCGATCATCGCCATCGTCAACTCGTTCACGCAATTCGTGCCGGGCCATGTCCACCTCAAGGATCTGGGTCAGATGGTCGCCCGCGAGGTTGAGGCCGCCGGCGGTGTAGCCAAAGAGTTCAACACCATCGCCGTCGATGACGGAATCGCCATGGGCCATGACGGGATGCTGTATTCGCTGCCCTCGCGCGAGATCATCGCCGACAGCGTCGAATACATGGTCAACGCACACTGCGCCGATGCGATGGTCTGCATCTCGAACTGCGACAAGATCACCCCGGGCATGCTGATGGCAGCGATGCGCCTGAACATCCCGGCCATCTTCGTCTCGGGCGGGCCGATGGAAGCCGGCAAGATCGACATCGCCGATCTGGATGTGAAGAAGATCGACCTGGTCGACGCCATGGTCGCCGCCGCCGATGACAAGTACACCGACGAGCAGGTCAAGCATATCGAAGAAAACGCCTGCCCCACCTGCGGATCGTGCTCGGGCATGTTCACCGCGAACTCGATGAACTGCCTGGCCGAGGCGCTGGGTCTGGCGCTGCCGGGCAATGGCTCGACCCTGGCCACCCATGCCGACCGCAAGGAGCTGTTCCTGGAGGCCGGCCGCCGCATCGTCGAAATCACCAAGCGTCACTATGAGCTGAACGAAAAAGGCTTCCTCCCGCGCGAAATCGCGACCTTCGAGGCCTTCGAGAACGCCATGAGCCTGGACATCGCCATGGGCGGCTCGACCAACACGGTGCTGCACCTGCTGGCCATCGCGCATGAGGGCGGGGTGGATTTCACCATGTCCGACATGGACCGGCTCAGCCGCAAGGTGCCCTGCCTGTGCAAGGTCGCGCCCAACACCGAAAACGTCCACATGGAGGACGTGCATCGCGCGGGTGGCATCTTCTCGATCCTGGGTGAGTTGAGCCGCGCCGGCCTGCTGCATGACGACTGCTGCACGGTGCATTCGGCCAGCATGGCCGAGGCCATCGCCAACTGGGACATCACGGTGACCAACAACCCCAAGGCGCAAGAGCTGTTCAAGGCCGCCCCCGGCGGCGTGCGGACGACCCAGGCGTTCAGCCAGTCGAACCGCTACAAGGAACTGGACACCGACCGGGCAAACGGCGTGATCAGGTCCAAGGACCATGCGTTCAGCCAGGATGGCGGTCTGGCCGTGCTGTTCGGCAACATCGCGCGCGACGGCTGCATCGTGAAGACCGCGGGTGTGGACGAGAACATCCTGAAATTCACCGGCACCGCCTATGTCTGCGAAAGTCAGGACCAGGCGGTGAACGACATCCTGACCGGCAAGGTCAAGGAAGGCGACGTGGTCGTGATCCGGTATGAAGGCCCACGCGGCGGGCCTGGTATGCAAGAGATGCTGTACCCGACCTCATACCTGAAATCCAAAGGTCTGGGCAAAGCCTGCGCGCTGCTGACCGACGGACGCTTCTCGGGCGGCACCTCGGGCCTGTCGATCGGTCACGTTTCGCCAGAGGCGGCCGAAGGCGGCGAGATCGGCCTGGTTCAGAACGGGGACACGATCGAGATCGACATCCCCAACCGCTCGATCCATCTGGCCGTGTCCGACAAGGAACTGGCCGAACGCCGGGAAGTCCAGGACGAAAAAGGCTGGGTTCCCGCTGCACCGCGCAAGCGCAAGGTGTCCACGGCACTGAAGGCCTATGCCAAGCTGGCCACCAGCGCTGCAAAAGGCGCGGTGCGTCAGGTTTGAACACTACCGGCCTGCGCAATGCGGGCTGGTCCGTTCCCTGAAACCGAAGTGCTCCCGCGCCTGACAGGACCCATCGGCTGCGCCGCTGCCTCCATCAGTCTTGGGCCGGGCGCACTCCGGAAAGTTGGGTCAGTCACCCAATTTGGCGTGAATCTCATCCAAGTCGATTTCACCTGTCGGCATCTTGTTGGCCGGATTTTCGAAATCGTATTTGAACAGTTCGAAATCCTGCTTGTAGATTTCATAGACCAGATGCATCGACAGGTCGTCGAAATAGTCCTCGACCGGATGCGCACGTTTGGGGCCGTGGCCTTCGGATTCGTTGAAGCGCGGGATTTCGGACAAAGTTACAGTACGTGGCGTTTCGACCTGGTCCAGCACGCCCTGCATGCCCTCGTTGAACTTCTCGGTCCAGAAAATCCGGTCATAGCGCCCGCCATTCACGATGAAGGTCGACACATGCCCCGACATGGCCGACCAGTGGATGTCCGGGTCCATTGGCCGCCGCCAACGGATCGTGTCGCGGGCAAACAGAAGAAACCGGCGGAAACTGGCAATCTGGTCGAATTCGCCCTTGCCGTCCTCGCCCCCGACCTCGATCCCGTAATTGTAGATCAGCGTCGGCACCAGATTGCCCCGGTACCGTTTCCCGTTGCGCTGAATGCCGCAGATCTTGTCGAAGAACGAACTGAGGATCCGCGTGTAGGGGTTGCGCACGCAGGTGAACGCGAACGACTTGTGTCCGCGCACATTGGCCGAGATCACATCCTGGCTGTGGTCAAACGCCCATTTGTGCATCCCGTCTTTGGCGTCGTGGATATCGCCGTCAAAGAACCGACCGTGATCCGAGTAATACATGATCTGCCCGATGGTCGAGCAGGCGCATTTGGGCACCACGCGATAGACCATGCTTTCGCTTTCGGTCATCCATGTACCGGGAAATCCCATCTGCCATGCCTCCTTAGCCGGCCGAGTCTCAAGGTGATGCGCCAGCTTTTGACGCCAGAGAAGCAAAAATATTCTGTTTATTCAATCGCTCATCCTCAGTATCACGGTTGGAACCGGGCAGTAACGGACTTCATGCAACGCCAATGGCCAAGATCGCCTACATTCTGTTGTGTCACAAAGACCCTGATGCGATTATCGCACAGGCCGAACGGCTGACGGCCGCAGGGGACTGCATGGCCATCCATTTCGATGCCAGCGCATCCGCCCGGGATTTTGACCGGATCCAGACGGCCCTGAAAAGCAATCCCAATGTGACCTTCGCGGCCAGGCGGATCAAATGTGGTTGGGGGGAATGGTCGCTGGTTCAGGCCACACTGAACGCGGTGCACGCCGCAGTCGACGCCTTCCCGCGAGCCACCCATTTCTACATGCTGTCGGGCGACTGCATGGCGATAAAGACCGCGGAATATGCGCATCGGCTTCTGGATGAAACCGACAAGGATTTCATCGAAAGCCACGACTTTTTCGAAAGCGACTGGATCAAGACCGGCATGAAGGAAGACCGGCTGATCTACCGTCACTATTTCAACGAGCGTACGCAAAGCAAACTGTTCTATGCCGCCTACGAGGCCCAGAAACGTCTCGGCCTGACCCGCGAGATCCCGGAGGATCTCCAGATCATGATCGGCAGCCAGTGGTGGTGCCTGCGCCGCCGGACAATCGAGATGATCCTGGACTTCCTGCGCCAGCGTCGGGACGTGGTCCGTTTTTTCTCGACCACCTGGATTCCGGACGAGACGTTCTTTCAGACCCTGGTGCGCCACCTGATCCCCAAAACCGAGATCGAAAACCGCACGCTGACTTTCCTGATGTTCTCGGACTACGGGATGCCGGTGACGTTTTACAACGATCACTACGACCTTCTGCTGACGCAAGATTACCTGTTCGCCCGCAAGATCAGCCCCGAGGCGCAGTTGCTGAAGCAGAAATTGGGTGCGCTCTATGCCAGCGAAGGGGTCGAATTCCAGATATCGAACGAGGGACGGAATCTGCACGGATTTCTGACCGGCCGTGGCCGCGTGGGACGCCGGTATGCGCCCCGCTTCTGGGAGACGGCCAACACGCTGGGCGCCGATCGCGATCTGTACATGGTCGTCTGCAAGAAGTGGCATGTGGCCAAGCGGCTGATCGACCAGATCGCCTCTGAGACCAACCTGCCCTGCATCGAGTACCTGTTCAACGAGGAAACCGCCCCGCTGCCCGATCTTGGGGGCTTGGAGACCACGCTGGTCAAACGATCCCGGCATCGCAGGGCGGTCACCCGGATGCTGTACGATCACTTCGGCACCGACCGGTTGCTGATCTGCCTCGATCCCGCCAGTCTGGATATCGTACAGGATTTCTGCTCGGACAAGGCGCGCACCCATGTGCTTGAAATCGAGTGCACCTATTCGGACGCGTATCTTGTGGGCCACGCCATCAGGGTCGGGCTGGCCGGAGAAAACAGCCCAGCCGCAACCGTCGAACGCCTGTTACCGACGATCCGCAGCGATCTGGCCTACGAATCCGAACAGCTTCGCGGTGCCGGGATCGAGAGGTTCTTCCGATTGCGCGAAACCGCTGACCCGGCTGAGAACGTGGCCGCGATCGCAGGATTCCTTGGGGTTTCGGAGGAGACCGCCCAGTCGATCATGCGGCTTGATTACCTGTTCACGGACTGAACGAAAGTGTTGGCCCGGCCGCGCTAGGCCGCCGGGGCCGGGTTATCAGATGTCGAACTTCACGCCCTGCGCCAACGGCAATTCGGCCGAGTAGTTCACGGTGTTCGTCTGCCGCCGCATGTAGCCCTTCCAGGCGTCCGAACCGCTTTCGCGTCCGCCACCGGTTTCCTTCTCACCGCCGAACGCGCCACCGATCTCGGCGCCCGAGGGGCCGATATTCACGTTGGCGATGCCGCAATCGGACCCGGCGGGCGACAGGAACTGTTCCGCCTCGCGCATGTTCAGCGTGAACACGCAAGACGACAGGCCCTGCGGCACGTCGTTCTGCATCTCGAGCGCCTCGTCGAAACCGTCATAGCCCATGACATAGAGGATCGGCGCAAAGGTTTCGGTCATTACGATCTCGGTCTGGCCCGGCATTTCGACGATCGCGGGCTGCATGTAGACACCGCCCTCGGGCACGCCGTCGGACACGCGCTTGCCGCCGAAGACGGTGCCGCCCTCGGCCTCGGCCGCCTTCAGTGCGGCCTCCATCGCCTGCCCCGAGGCCTCGTCCACCAGCGGACCGACCAGCGTGCCTTCGGCCAGCGGGTCACCGATGGGCAGACCGGCATAGGCCTTTTTCAGCCGCGCAACCAGATCGGCACGGATCGAGTTGTGCACGATCAGCCGCCGCAGCGTGGTGCAGCGCTGACCCGCGGTGCCCACGGCCGAGAACACGATGGCCCGCACCGCCATTTCAAGATCGGCCGAGGGGCCCACGATCATGGCGTTGTTGCCGCCCAGCTCCAGGATGCACTTGCCGAACCGCTGCGCCACGATCGGCGCGACCGCGCGGCCCATCCGGGTCGAGCCGGTGGCCGAAATGATCGGCACCGCCTCGCTGGCCACAAGCGCCTTGCCCAGATCGGCACCGCCGATCAGCAGTTGCAGCAGCCCGTCGGGCGCATCGCCGAACCGGGCCACGGCCTTTTCAAAGATCTTCTGACAGGCCATCGCGGTCAGGGGCGTTTTCTCGGACGGTTTCCAGATCACCGGATCGCCGCAGACCAGCGCCAGCGCCGCGTTCCACGACCAGACCGCGACCGGGAAGTTGAAGGCCGAGATCACGCCGACCGGACCGGCCGGGTGCCAGGTCTCCATCATCCGGTGGCCGGGGCGTTCCGAGGCGATGGTCAGGCCATACAGCTGGCGCGACAGGCCCACGGCAAAATCGCAGATGTCGATCATCTCCTGCACTTCGCCCAGACCTTCCGAGGTGATCTTGCCGGCCTCCCAGCTGACCAGCGCGCCCAGGTCTTCCTTGGCAGCGCGCAATTCCTCGCCCAGCAGGCGGATCAGCTCGCCCCGGCGCGGGGCGGGCACGGTGCGCCAGGCCTTGAAGGCTGCCGTGGCGCGGGCAAAGACCGCATCCATGTCGGCAACGGGCGTTTCATGCACCCGCGCCAGCACGCGGCCGTCGATGGGCGAACGGACCTCCAGCGACCCGCCGGTCAGCTCGGCTGCCGTCAGGCCCAGTTTTTCGAGTGTGTGTTCTGCAGTCATGACTACGTCTTTCATGTTCAGGCCGCCTTGTTCTGGGGGGTCACTTCGCCAGCGCGGTACAGCTGGCCGAATTCGGTGTTCAGGAAGTCATCCAGCCCGACCTGCTCTTGCCGGACAAAGCCTTGGGTGGGCAGCGCGCCGGTGCGCATCAGGTCGACCACGCCCAGAACGCCGGCGGCGGTGGTGATCTGGATCGCGCTCCAGACCTGGCCGTCGATGGTGCGGGCAAAGGATTTGTTGATCAGGGATTTCTCGCGCAGGGCCCCGTCGATCATGCCCTTGGCCGTGCAATAGACCAGAACCACATCCTGATCGGTGCGCGGCAGCGCGGTTTCAAAGATGTCCTTCAACAGGTCGCGGCGCTGGCCCAGGCCCAGATCGGTCAACAGCAGCTTCAGGATGTCGCGATGGCCGGGATAGCGGATCGAGCGATAGGACACCGCCCGCGCCTTGCCGGCCAGCGTCTCGGGCAAGGTGCCCAGGCCGCCCGAAGTGTTGAAGCATTCGTATTCCACACCGTCATGGCCGATGATCTCGTAATCCTCGAGCGGCGCGGTCTTGACCCGTTCGCCATTCACGATGGCGTCGCAGGGGTTGCAGTATTCGTTGATCAGCCCATCGGTGGACCAGGTCAGATTGTATTTCAGCGCATTGGTCGGATAGAGCGGCAGCGCGCCCACTCGCATGTGCAGGCTGTCCAGCGTGTCGAAGTCGGCCGCCAGTGCGGCTCCCGCTATGCCGACGAAACCCGGGGCCAATCCGCATTGCGGCATGAAGGCGGTGCCGCTGTCGCGGGCCAGTTCGCGCACGGCGTTGGTCGCGGCGACATCCTCGGTCAGGTCGAAATAATGCGCACCCGCCGCCTTGGCTGCCTTGGCGATGGCAGGCGTCAGGAAAAACGGTGCGGCCGAGATCACCGCATCGAACCCCGCAAGCCCCTGTGCCAGCCCGGATTCGTCGCCCGCGTCGATCTGGCGGGTGGTGATGCCCTGCCTGTTCAACGCCGACAAGGCCGTCAGGTCATGGTCGGCCACGGTTACGGTATAATTGTGCGATTTCTTCAACAGGGCGGCGATCATCTGTCCGATCTTTCCGGCCCCGACGACGCAGATGTTCCAACTCATTGCGCGCCTCCTCCTCTGCTCTGGTTCCAGTATGACCGCGCCGCCGTCCGGGCACAGCAATCGAGTTGACGAAACGGGCGGCTTTTCCGCCATAATGACGAAAATTGAATCATAATGTCGGATCACGGCCGCAGCGTCTTGGAACCTGACGTCAGGGGTGGAAATGCCTTGCAACCGATTGCACCATTTTTGCAATGATGCGACATTCAACAGACCCGATCGACCTCACGAAGGAGACCAGGCAAGTGGGCGTTACGCTGAAGGAAGTTGCGGCCTTGGCCGGGGTGTCGCGGTCGGCGGTGTCGCGCACCTTCACGCCGGGCGCCTCGGTCTCGGCCAAGACCCGCGCCAAAGTGGAAAAGGCCGCCAAGGAACTGGGCTACAGCCCCAACGCGCTGGCCTCGTCGTTGACGACGGGGCGGACCAAGCTGATCGGGCTGATCTCGAACAACTTCCACAACCCCATCTTTCTTGAGGTTTTCGACCAGTTCACCCGCGCCCTGCAGGAACGCGGGCTGCGCCCCCTGATCGTGAACCTGACCGACGAGACCGAGCCCGCCAATTCCGTGCGCATGCTGCGGCAATATTCGGTGGATGCGGTGATCGTCGCCTCGTCGACCTTGCCGCCCAGCTTTGCCAAGGCGTTCCACGATGCCGGCGTGCCGGTGGTGCACACCTTCGGGCGCTCGGCGACCTCGCCCGAGGTGCATGTGGTGGGCATCGACAATGTGGAATGCGGACGCATGGCCGCCCGCGAGTTGGTCTCGCGAGGCTATGCCAGCGTGGGCTATCTGGGCGGGCCGATCGATGCGACCTCGGCACGGGACCGGCAACGGGGCTTTACCGAGGAAATGGCAAACCACCCACAGGTTCCCGTCAGCCATTCTTTCGCCGGGGCCTACTCCTTCGAGGCCGGCCGGGCCGAGATGCTGCGCCTGCTGGCGGGTGAGCCGGCGCAGGCCTATTTCTGCGGCGACGACATCCTGTCGATCGGGGCGCTGTCGGCGCTGGCCGATCACGGGCTGAAACCGGGTTCCGACATCGGGATCATCGGCCTGAACGACATGGAGATGTCGCGCTGGGAATACATCAACCTGACGACCATCCATCAGCCGATCAAGCAGATCATCACCGCCTCGGTCGACCTGGTTGAAGAGATGCTGAAGACACCCGATCGCTACCCCGAGGCGCGGATCTTTCCCTGCCGGGTGATCGAGCGGGGCACGTTGCGGCCCCGCCCCTGATCAGCGAAACATTGGCGGGCGCGCGTCCTGCCAGGCGCCCTCGGCCCGGGCTGAGGCCACGGCCGCGTGAACCGCGGCAATCGAGCGGACGCCATCGGCGGCGTTGGGCAGCCCATCGCGCGGTTCGCCCCGGATCGCGTCGGCCAGATCGCAATAGATATTGGCCACGGCCAGCGGAAAGCCTTCGGGATGGGCAATCGCCACGCGCGACAGACGCATCGCGTCGTCATGCAGGCCGCCCTCGCCCTTTTCGATGATCTGGGTTCGTCCACCGACCGGGGTGTAGATCAGCTGGTTGGGGTGTTCGGACGCCCAGCGCAGCCCGCCGGTCTCGCCGAACACCTGGATGTCGAACCCGTGCTGCCGCCCGATCGCCACGGACGAGGTCCACAACCGGCCCACGGTGCCGCCCTCCATGCGGAAATTGACCATCGCGTCGTCTTCCAGCTGGCGGCTGGGAATGGTCGAGGCCATGTCGGCCGACAGCGTCGCGACCTCGTCATCGCAGATGAAGCTGGCCATGTGCAGCGCGTGGATGCCGCAATCGGCGAATTGCCCCGACACGCCCGCCATGGCCGGATCATAACGCCAGCGCACGCGCGGATTGTCCGCGTCGGTGGCGTCCCCATGATGGCCGTGGCTGAAATTGGTGACGACCAGGCGCACCTTGCCGATCTCGCCGGCGCGGACCATGGCGCGGGCCTGCCGCACCATCGGATAGGCCGAATAGCAGTAGTTGACCGCACAGATCTTACCCGACTCCCGGGCCACGCGCACGATCTCTTCGCCCTCTTCCACGGTCATGGTCATCGGCTTTTCGCACAGCACGTTGAACCCGGCCTCAAGATAGGCCTTGGCGATCTCGAAATGGGTGGCGTTCGGGGTGGCGATGGTTACAAGGTCGATCCGGTTGGGCCGGTCCTTTTCGCCGGCCAGCATTTTCTGCCAGTCGCCATAGGCGCGGTCGGCGGGCACACCCAGCCGCTGCGCATAGGCGCGCCCCGCCTCGGGCCGGTGGTCCAGCGCGCCGGCGGCGAATTCGAACAGGCCGTCGGCCTGTGCGCCCAGACGGTGGGCGGGTCCGATCTGGCTGCCTTCTCCGCCCCCGATCATGCCCCATTTCAACTTTGCCATGGTCTTGGTCTCTCTGCGAACGATGTTGGAAAACGTGCCGGGCCTAGAACGCGCCGACGTCCTGCCAGCCGCGACTGTCGGCCGAGGCCAGCGCCGCCGCCAGCACCCGGTTGACCTCGTGCCCGTCCCGGAAGGTGGGCCAGTTGCTCCGGCCGGAATGAATGGCGGTCAGAAAATCCTTGGCTTCGATGATGATCTGATCCTGATATCCGGTGCCGTGGCCGGGACCCTGGCAAAAGGGCTCATAATCGGGATGCTCCGGACCGGTCAGGATCTTGGTGAAACCGCGCTGGGCCTCGGGGCCTTCGCGGCGATAGAGCCACAGGGCGTTCTGATCCTCCTGGTCAAACCGGATCGCGCCCTTGGTGCCCGAAATCTCGTAGGCATAACCCATCTTGCGGCCGGTCGCGATACGGCTGAAATATAGGTTCCCCATGACGCCGTTTTCAAACCGACACATCATCTGGGCGTGGTCGTCATTGGTCACTGCACCGCCCGGGCGGGTGTGGTGAACGGTTTCCACATCGGCCATGACCTGCGCGATCGGCCCCACCAGAGCCAGCGCGCCATTGACCATGTGCGGCGCCAGATCGCCGATGGTGCCGTTGGCCATGCCGGTCGTGCGCCAGGTCGCCGTGGCCTCGGGGTCGGCATAGAAATCCTCGGTATGTTCACCGCGGAACCATGTGATGTCGCCAATCGCGCCGTCGGCGATCAGCTGGCGGGCAAACTGGCTGGCCGGGGTGCGGATATAGTTGAACCCGACCATGTTGACGGTGCCCGAGGCCTCGGCCGCCGCCACCATGGCACGGCTGTCCTCAAGCGACGCGCCCAGCGGTTTTTCGCACAGCACCGGCTTGCCCAGCGCCAGCGCCGCCTCGGCGATCTGCCGGTGGGTGGACTGGGGCGATGCAATCACGACGGCCTCGACCACCGGATCTTTGACCAAGGTCTGCCAGTCGGCGGTGGCACGGCGGAACCCGTAGGCGGCGCGGTAGCGTTCGGCACTGTCAAGGCTTGAGGCGCAAATCATCTCGAGCCGCGGTCTGAGCGCGGTGTCGAACACGGCGCCCACGGCGGACATGGCCACCGAATGGGCTTTGCCCATATAGCCGCCTCCGACGATTCCAATTCCGATTTCTCGCATTTTGGGCGGCTCCGAACATACTGATTGCAACCGGTTGCAAAATCAGTATCGTGAGAATCGATCCAATGCAAGGTCCATCGGATCGGCGGGATCAAAATGCCTGGGAGGAACAGTTTGAGTCACTTGATCGACGGCATCAAAGGAAACCGGTTTGCCGTTTTCGGGCGCGCTGGCATGGACATGTTCGCCGATCCGGTCGGTGTCAAAAGCGAACATGCCGACATGTTCCGCGCGGACTTGGGCGGTTCGTCCGCGAATATCTGCGCGGGTCTGGTCAAGCTGGGCAGCCAGGCGTCGCTGATCACCTCCGTCTCGGATGACGCGGTTGGGCGGTTCTGCCTCAACAAGTTGCATCACTATGGTGTCGACACCTCTTTCATCCGCGTCGTCGGCGGTGAATACCGCATGTCCTTGGCGGTCTATGAAAGCTGCATCGAGGACTTTCAGAACGTCATCTACCGAAACGGCGCCGTCGATTTTCAGGTCACCGAAGATGACATGGACCGGGTCGACTATGGCCGCTTCAGCGCGGCGATCTCGGCCGGAACCGTGTTTGCCGCCGAACCGTCGCGCAGCGCTACGTTCCGCGCCTTCGACAATGCGCGCAAGGCCGGCCTGCCGGTGATCTTCGACATCGACTACCGGCCCTACAGCTGGCCCTCGGCGCAGGTCGCCGCCGACGTGCTGTCGCGCGCGGGCGAGGCCAGCGACATGATCGTCGGCAATGACGAAGAGTTCGGTTTCATGGCCGGCGGGATCGAGAAAGGCTTCCGGAAAGCCTGCGATCTGGCCGAGAAACCCGGCCGCATCGTCATCTACAAGATGGGCGAAAAGGGCGCCGTCACCTTAACCGACGGGCAAGAGATCCACACGGGCATCTACCCGGTCACCGCCGTCAAACCCAACGGCGCGGGCGACAGCTTCATGGCCGGGCTGCTGGCCTCGGTCGCGGCGGGCCATTCGCTGGAACAGGCGGTGTTGCGCGGATCGGCCTGCGCCTCGATCGTCGTGTCCAAACCGGGCTGCGCGCCCGCCATGCCAACCACCGAAGACCTGGACGCCTTCCTTGCGTCCCACCCCGGCCCCACCCCGGCCGGATAGGAGAGCCCGATGCACATCCCCCCGTTCGACAACCAGAACAAACCCATCGTCGATGTCGATAACCCGACCGTGCCGCTGAACTATTTCAACATCGTGAAGTTGAAGCGAGGCGAAGCGTTCGAATACCAGGTCCCGGGGTACGAGACCTGCATCGTGCCCGCCACCGGCAGCGTCGACGTGGATGTCGAAGGCGTGCGCTTTGCCCATCTGGGCAACCGGGGCGAGGATGTCTGGGATGGCGAGCCCGAGGGGGCTTATGTCCCGTCAGGGGCACGGGCGCAGATGGTCTGCGTCTCGGATACGGCCGAGGTGTTCGTGGCCGGCGCAAAGTATGACAAGGTGCTGGACCCGTTCGACGTGCGCGAGCATGACTTGGTGCAATATGGCAGCGACGACACCAAGACCCATCGCAAGATCAAGCATATCCTGGGCCAGAAACAGCATGACAAGGTCGGCCGCCTGCTGGTGAGCGAGCTGTTCACCGTGGGTCAGGGCGGCTGGTCGGGCTTCCCCAGCCACAAGCACGACACCAACCGTCTGCCGGACGAGACCCGGCATGACGAAACCTACAATTTCCGTTTCAAACCCAACTGGGGCTCGGGCCTGCAGATGTTGCAGCGCGAGGACAACGAACCGGGCGATGCCTATCACATCGCCGATGGCTCCACGATCTGTATCGACAAGGGCTATCACCCCTGCTGCGTTCTGCCGGGATACGAGATGTATTACTTCACCATCCTCGGCGGACTGACCCAGCGGTCGCTGGTGCAGTATTTCCAACCCACCCACGCCTATCAGATCGAAACGATCCCGGGCATCAAAGACATGATCGCCAAGTTCAAATGACCCTCGTTACGCTCAAAGACGTCCTGCAACCCGCCTATGAACAGGGCTATGCCGTCGGCGGCCTCGTGACGTTGGGCTGGGAGGACATGCGCGCCTATGTCGCCGCGGCCGAGGCCGAGAACGCCCCGGTGATCCTGCAGGCCGGCCCCAGCTGCCGCGAGCACACGCCGCTGCCGGTTCTGGGCAAGATGTTCCGGTATCTGGCCGAAAACGCCTCGGTGCCCGTCGTGGCGCATCTGGACCACGGCTATACGTTCGAGGAGTGCAAGATCGCGCTGGACAGCGGGTTCACCTCGCTGATGTTCGACGGATCGCGCAAGCCCCTGCAGCATAATATCGACGAGACCGCCGCGATCGCCGAAATGGCCCATGCCGCCGGGATCTCGTGCGAGGGCGAGATCGGCTTCGTCGGCTACTCCGGCGGCGAAGGCTCGGCCGGGACCGACCCGGACGAGGCCGCCACCTTCGCCGCCCAGACCGGCGTGGATGCGATGGCGATCTCGGTCGGAAACGTCCACCTTCAGCAGAACAAGGAAGGCGGGCTGGACGAGGACCGCATCCGCCGAATTCAGGCCGTGACCAACGTGCCGCTGGTGATCCATGGCGGATCGGGCGTGCCCGTCGAACAGCGCGCGCGGCTGGCGCGTGAAACCGCGATCTGCAAGTTCAACATCGGGACCGAGCTGCGCATGGCCTTCGGCGCCGCCCTGCGCGCGGCCGTGAACCGCGACCCCGACCGGTTCGATCGGGTGACGATCCTGAAGGAAACCCATGATCCGGTCGTTGCTGCCGCCCGCGCCGTGATCCGCGCCTTTGGTGCACCGCCGCAGCGCTAACCGTCCGGACCTGTGCCGTTCTTCAACACGCGCAGGCGGATCCTAATCGTCGCGCCCCGGTTCGTTTGGATTGCTGGAAAACAGGGCAATCTTGTTGCCCTGTGGGTCCCGCAGATAGCCGACATAAAAACGTGGCCCGTACATGGCGCGAAAGCCCGGCTGACCTTCGTCCGATCCGCCGGCCCGCAGCGCGGCGGCGTGCAGGTCTCGTACCTGCTGCTGATCGCAAGCCTCAAAGGCGACCATCGCACCATTCCCGGCCGAGGCCGCGGCCCCGTCAAAAGGCGGTTTGACATAAAATTCCGGCAGAACCGGTTGCTGGCCCGGCGGCACCGGCAAGGCGAAACTCAGCCCCTCGGGACCCTCTTCCAGCGCATAGCCGAGATCCGGCAGAAAGGCGCAGTAAAACCGTTTTGCACGCGCGATGTCGTCCGCGCCAACCGTGACATAGGAAATCATCCCGCATCTTTCCTTGCCGGGTGTCGATCCGTCAACCGGCCCCAGTGTATCGACGCACGTCCATTCCGGACGGGAACGACCCCATGGGCGTCAGATCGAGCCGCCCTCGACCATGAAATTGCCCGCGCTGCACATGGCCGCGTCGTCCGAGGCCAGAAACAGCACCATCCGCGCCACATAGACCGGGTCGATCGGGTCGGGCAGGCATTGGCGGTCGATCTGTTTGGCCAGCGCCTCTGGGGTGACCCACAGGTCTTTCTGGCGCTGGGTCATGATCCAGCCGGGCACGACCGTGTTGACCCGGATCCGGTGATCGCCCAGTTCCCGCGCCATGGTGCGGGTCAGGCCGTGCACTGCAGATTTCGCGGTGGCATAGGCGGGAAAGCCCGCGCCGGCCTCCCACCAGGAATTCGAGCCGATATTGATGATCGACCCCGCGCCCTTGTCGATCATGCCCGGCGCCACGGACTGGATGGCAAAGAACATGTGGCGGATGTTGGTCGCCATGCGCTCGTCCCAATAGTCCGGCGTCACCTCGCGCCAGTCGTGCCGGTCGTCATGCGCGGCGTTGTTGACCAGAACGTCCGCCGCGCCCAGCGCGCCCGCCAGCTCGTCAAAAGCGGACCGCAGCGCCGCGATGTCGCGCAGGTCGCAGGCGGCAAAGGCGTGGGTTCCGTACAGTTCTTCCAGCAGCGCGTTTCCGCCCTCGGCGTTGATGTCGACAAAGCCGACCTTGGCCCCCTGCTCGGCAAAGCCGCGCACGATCTCGCGTCCGATGCCCGAGGCCCCGCCGGTCACAAACACGGTGCGCCCCTTCAGGCTGGGATAGATGGCAAATCCCTTGGTCATTTGTCGCGCTCCATGATCCATTCCACTTCGGGCGCCGGAACGAAACGCCATTTGCGCAGCGGCCCGGCCATGACGTTCAGATAATACATCTCGAACCCGTAGGGTGCCCCGCAAGGGTGGTGCCCGCGCGGCACCAGTACCACATCGCCATCGGACACGGCCATGGTTTCGTCCAACTGACCGTCATCGGTATAGACGCGCTGGATGCCAAAGCCGCTGGCCGGGTTCAGGCGGTGGTAATAGGTCTCCTCCAGATAGGTGATGCGGGGATAGTCGTCCTCGTCATGCCGGTGGCTGGGGTAGGATGACCAATGGCCGCTGGGGGTGAAGACCTCGGTCACCAGCAGGCTGTCGGCGTAATCCTCGGCCTCCATCGCGATGTTGTTGATGTGGCGCGTGTTCGTTCCCTTGCCGCGCTCGGTCAGGGTGATGCCCTCGGGCCCGATCCGGCGCGGGGCATGGCCGCCCTTGCCCGGGGCCGAGCACACGGCGATCACGCAGTCGGTTTCGGCCACGGCCTCCCACTCGGTGCCGTTGGGTAGGTACAGGCAATGCGGCGGGGACTTTTCGAACACGTTCATCCGGTCGCCCAACACGCCCCAATCCTGCCCGGCGCCGGTGATCCGGGCCTTGCCCTCGACCATCACCAGAATGACCTCGCGGTCGCCGGTGACCTCGGCGGCGCGCTCGCCGGCCCGCAGGTGATAAAGGCCAAAGCCCACATAGCGCCAGCCAGCGTTGGCCGGCGTGATGTCATGAACCTTGCCATGGGTTCCGAACGGTTTTCTCAGCAGTTCTGCCATCGGTTTCACCTGTGTTGGGGCAGCACCGGCCGCCCGGGTTCCGTCATACCGCCTGCCGCGCCTGTCGCGCGTCCAGCGCCTGTTCCAACTGTGCCTGCGTCCAGCTTTCCGACACCGCCCGGCGCAGGATGTCGGCCTGGCTGGGCGGAGCGTTTCCGCCCACCGGCGGATCGGTATCCAGATTGGTCGGAAAGGGATAGCCTTCGGCCGTGGCCGCGATCGCGGCGCCGATGCGGGCATCATCCAGATCGCCGCGCTGTTTCAACGCCATCAGTGCCGGGAATACGGCCAGACACATCGCCTTGCGGTCCACCGCCTCCATCGCCCGCCCGAAGGCCGACGAGACCTGCAGCAGGTTGGCCATCCGGTGGATGTCGGCGCTGCGGTTTTCGCCGGCGGCATGGAACAGCGCCGGGTTGAAAAATACCGCATCGCCCTTGGCCAGCGGCAGCTGGATGCAGGCGTGTTCGAAATGCGCCCGATGCGCATCGTCGTGAAAGGCGACATAGCCGGGGCCATACAGCTGCGAGAAGGGCAACAGCTTGGTCGGGCCGCTTTCAATGGGCATGTCGCAATGGGCGACCGCGCCCTGCAGGGTCAGCGCTGCGGTGACCATATGGGCATGCGCCGGGAACCGGGCCGCCTTGTCGGCGGTCTGGAACCCCAGGTGATAGTCGCGATGCGCCTGCTGCGCCTTGCCGCCTGGCCGCACCTGGTTGATCTGCGCGGTCACCTGGTAATCGGGGCCCAGCCAGGCCTCGCAGGCGGCGGCAATCACCGTGTTGCCGAAATAGAGCGCAAAGCCCTCGGGGTCGCGCAGGCATTGCTTTTGCAGCGCGTTCCACACCCGGTCATTCGCGCCCGAGGCCGCAAAGTGATCGCCCTCGCCACCCCCGGCCTGACGCTCATCTTCGATGATCCGGCGAAACACCTCGGTCGCCCGATCGATGACCGAGGTCTCGGCATAGGCCCCTTTCAACGCGATCACCCCGGCAGATCGGCCCAGAACCCAGCCCCATTCGGCCAGCAGGGCACGCCGGGTGTCCGGCGTTTCCAGGGCGGGCCGCAGCGCGTGCATGTCATAGATGGGCACGTTCTTTTCCACCGCGGCGGCGTGGGGCACCTGCTCGGGCAGAAGGCTCTGCGATGTCAGCACCTTGAATTCGTCGAGGTCACAGGACTCACGACCGAAATAGCCGACGAACCCAGTTTGCTGGCGGACCATGAAACGCTCCTTTCCCATGGCGGCGCCCCGGGGGGCGAAAGATCAGGCCGTGATCGTCAATCCGGCCTGACCGCAGACCTCGACGATGTGGTCATAACCCATCTTCGAGTATTCATAGGGCGGGGCCTTGGCCGGGTCCTGTTCGGCCTCGACCACGATCCAGCCTTCGTAATCCAGGGCTTTCAACGCATGGGCGACCTCCTGAAAGTCGATGCAGCCATCGCCGGGCACGGTGAAGGCCCCCGCGATCACTGCATCCAGGAAACTGCGCCGGTTGCCGCGGGTGTCGCGCACGATGCCGGGGCGGATGTCCTTGAAATGCACGTGATGCACCCGATCACCCCAGCGGTTCAGCGTAGCCAGTACATCACCGCCGCCGAACAGCAGATGCCCGGTGTCAAAGCACAGCTTCACCTCCGGTCCCGACCCCTCCATCAACCAGTTCACGTCATCTTCGCTTTCTATGATCGTGCCCATGTGGTGGTGATAGGCCATCGGCATCCCCTGATCGGCCATCCACTTGGCCAGTTCGGTGATCTTGGCGCCGTAGGCCTTGATCTCGTCTTTCGACAGCTGCGGGCGGTCATTGACCGGGGTGCCGATCTGGCCCTGAACCGTGTTCGAGCATTCGGCATAGACGATGCAGGGGCTGTTCAGCGCCACGAACTGTTCGACCTGCGCGCGCACCGCGTCGCGTTCGGCAGCGAAATCGTTGATCAGCGAATTGCCCGAACACCAGCCGCCGCACAGGGCAAGGTCATTTTCTTCCAGATAGGCGCGCAGCCCCTCTGTGTCGGCGGGCATACGCTGCCCGCGCTCGACCCCGGTATAGCCGATCTGACGCGCCTCTTTCAGGGCCTGTTCCATGGTGAACCCCGCCGTCAGGTCGGGCAGGTCGTCATTTTGCCACGCAATCGGAGAGATGCCGATCTTCACGCTCATTTGGTGTTTCTTTCCGTGATGGCAGCCTCGTAGGCTGCGCGTTTTTCATTCACTTCGGGGCGGGTGCTGACCTCGGGCACCGCCACTTCCCACCACGTGCCGCCATATTCGGTCGAGGGGTACGGGTCGGTGTCGATGACGATCACATAGGGGCCTTTGACTTCGCCGCGTTTGGCCAGCGCCTCTTCCAGCTCGGCGATCGAGCCGACCTTGACCGAGGTCGCCCCCATTGCCGCCGCGTGGGCCGCAAAGTCGATGGCCGAGGGCGTCTCGTGCACCGCATGGTCCAGCAGGTTGTTGAACTCGGCCCCGCCGGTGCCCATCTGCAGCCGGTTGATGCAGCCAAAGCCCCGGTTGTCGGTGATCACTACGGTGAAGGACACCCCCATCATCGCCGCCGTCGCCATTTCCGAGTTGGCCATCATGTAGGTGCCGTCCCCGGTGAAACAGATCACGTCGCGGTCGGGCTGGGCCATCTTGATACCCATGGCGCCCGCGATCTCGTAGCCCATGCAGCTGAAGCCGTATTCCATGTGATAGGCCCCCGGACGCGGCGCCTTCCACAGCTTGTGCAGCTCGCCCGGCATGGTGCCGGCGGCGCACATCACCACCGTGTCGCCATGCGCCGCGCGCTGCACCGCACCCACCACCTGCATGTCGGTGGGCAGCGCGTTGGCGTCACCCGGCGCATCGGTCAGCGCGTCGACCTTGGCAAACCACTCGGCCTTGAGCGTGTCGGGAACCGGATCGGCGCGATAGCCCTGCAGGGCCGCGCCCAATTCCTCGATCCCGACCCGCGCGTCGGCCAGCAGCGGCATCGCGCCGTGTTTCGCGGCGTCATAGGCGGCGGTGTTCAGGCAGACCATCTTGCGCGCTGGGTTGGAAAACAGCCCCCAGGACCCGGTTGTGAAATCCTGAAACCGCGTGCCGATACCCAGGATCAGATCCGCCTCGGCGCACACGGTGTTGGCGGGTTCGCCCCCGGTCACGCCGACCGGGCCCAGGTTCAGCGGGTGATCCCAGGCCAGGGCCGATTTGCCGGCCTGCGTCTCGGCAACAGGAATGTTGTGGGTCTCGGCAAAGGCCTGCAGCGCGTCGGTCGCGCCGGAATAATGGACACCGCCGCCGGCCACGATGATCGGGCGTTTGGCCGACCGGATGGCCTCGGCCGCGCGGGCCAGCTCACCTTCGTCGGGGCGGATGCGGCGCTGGTGCCAGATGCGCGGCTCGAAGAAGCTGAGCGGATAGTCATAGGCCTCAGCCTGCACGTCTTGGCAAAAACCCAGGGTCACCGGCCCGCAATCGGCCGGGTCGGTCATGGTGCGGAAGGCGCGCGGCAGGGCAGTCAGCAGATGTTCGGGCCGGGTGATCCGGTCGAAATAGCGGCTGACCGGGCGGAAACAGTCATTGGCGCTAACGGTGCCGTCGGTGAAATCCTCGGTCTGTTGCAGCACCGGGTCGGGGCCGCGGGTGGCGAAAACGTCCCCCGGCAACAGCAGCACCGGCAGGCGGTTCACATGCGCCAGCGCGGCGGCGGTGACCATGTTGGTCGCCCCCGGCCCGATCGACGAGGTGACCGCCATGGCGCGGCTGCGCCGCATCTGCTTGGCATAGGCGATCGCGCAATGGGCCATGGTCTGTTCATTGTGACCGCGATAGGTGGGCAGGCTGTCGCGCGCACCGTGCAGCGCCTCGCCCAGACCGGCCACGTTGCCATGGCCGAAAATCGCCCAGACACCGGCGATGAAGGGCTGGCCGTCTTCGTTCATCTGCGCGCCAAGGTAACGCACCAAGGCCTGCGCCGCGGTCAGTCGGATTGTCTTGCTCATCATGATCCCTTTCAGAACGAGGCCGCTATGGGCAATCCGTTGCAATCATTCTGTCGTGAAAGGATCCGACACGCCCACCACCCAGACCGGGTGGCCCGGCCTGCCGGACCCTGGTGATATTGGTGCCCCGCACGATACGGGACACCGGGGAGAAACCTTCAGACGGTACCGCCCAGCGACCCTTCCAGCTCGGCCATCTCCTGCCCGCCGGCCATCATGTCCTGCAGCTCTTCGGGCGAGATCTCGCCGCGCCGGGCGGTGCCCAGCGTCTTGCCGCGGTTCAGAACCGTGAACCGGTCGCCCACGGCCAACGCGTGCCGGACATTGTGGCTGATGAAGACCACGCCGATGCCCTGGTGGCGCACCTTGTCGATGGTGGCCAGCACGTTCGATGTCTGCCGCACGCCCAACGCCGAGGTCGGTTCGTCCAGAATCAGGATCTTGGCGCCGAAATAGACCGCACGGGCAATCGCCACGGTCTGACGTTCGCCCCCCGACAGGGTGCCCACCGCCTGATCGGGGCCCCGCAGGTTGATGCCCATCTTGCGCATCTCTTCCATGCAGACCTCGTTGGCGTGCTCGATGTCGAACCGTTTCAACAGGCCTTTCCCCTTGGTCGGCTCGCGCCCCATAAAGAAATTGCGCGTGACGCTCATCAGCGGGATCATCGCCAGGTCCTGGAACACGGTGGCGATGCCCGCCTCCATCGCGTCGCGGGGCGTGTCGAAGGACATCGGCTGGCCTTCGAAATAGATCTCGCCCTTGGTGGGTTTGTGCACCCCGGACATCGTCTTGATGAAGGTCGATTTGCCCGCCCCGTTGTCACCCAGCAGGCAGTGGCATTCACCCGGCTTGACGTCGAAACTGACGCCCGCCAACGCGATGATGTTGCCGAAGTGCTTTTCGATCTCTTTCATTTCGACGACCGGGGCCACGTCCTTGACCGCGTCGCCGTGATGGAACTTGGTATCTTCGGTCATGTCAGCGCTCCCCGGTTACGCGTTTGCGGATCGCGTTGTTGAACAGAACGGCGATCAGCAGCATCGCCCCCAGGAACACCTGAAACCAGTCCTGATCGAAATCGGTATAGGTCAGGCCGATGACCACCATGCCGAAGATGATCGCCCCGAAGAACGCCCCGATGGCCGATCCATACCCTCCGGTCAGCAAACAGCCACCGATCACCGCGGCGATGATCGCCTCGAATTCCTTCTGGAAGCCTCGCCGCGCGTCGGTCGAGCCTGCGTCGATCACGGTGATGATCGCCACCAGCGCGGCACAACAGGCAGTCAGCATGAACAGTGAAATCTTGACCCGGTTCACCGGTACGCCCGAGTTCGACGCCGCAACCCGGTCGCCGCCCGAGGCGAAGATCCAGTTGCCGGCCGGGGTGCGCAGCAGAACATAGGTGGCGGCAATGGCGAAGGCCACGAACCACAGGATTTCAACCGGGACACCCGGCACTTTGGGCGCGCCGCTTTTGAACGTGTCGATCAGGCCCTTTTCGGCCAGCCAGGTGAACAGGCTGGCAAAGGCTTCGCCGGAAAAGAACGGCGCGAGCCAGTCATTTTCGACCTGATCGCGCACGCCGCGCAGCTGGGTCGACCCGCCGGTGGCCGCCTTCAGCCCCACCAGGGACAGGCCGCGCAGAATGAACAGAAAGGCCAGCGTCACGATGAAGGATGGCAGACCCGAGCGGATGACGATGGTGCCGTTGATTGCCCCGACAAAGGCGGCAAAAACAAAAGTCATCGGGATCGCGGCCACCAAGGGCAGCTGCCAGGTCACCACGCAGACCCCGAAGAACAGGCCGGCAAAGGCCACCATGGAGCCGATCGACAGGTCAAACTCGCCCCCGATCATCAGCAGCGCCGCGCCGATGGCCAGAATACCCAGTTGGGCGGCCGGGGTCATGAAGTTCATGATGCCGGCAAGCGTGAACATCGATTCATCGGCCGTGATGGCGAAGAAGATGAAGACAAGGATCGCCCCTGCGATGGCCCCCAGTTCGGGCCGCTTCATCAGCTTGGTCAGGAACGGTTCCTTCTTGATCCGTTCGTCCATCGCCGCTTGTGCAGACTCGGTCATGGTTTCCTCCCGTTTGGCAGGGGCGGCGCCCTGACGCCGCCCCGATTTTCAGCCCGCCGGTATCAGCGGATACCCTGAGCGGACAGCTCGACCACCTGACCGGCCTTGTCGGCGGTGATCAGGTTCGGACCCGAGGGCACGTTGCCGCCCGGCATCAGGCCGTACTTGGCGTTCAGCGCCATGAACACGACCGGCAGGTAACCCTGCAGATACTGCTGCTGGTCCACGGCAAAGGCCGCGTCACCATCGACGATCGACTGCAGGAAGTTGGCCGACAGGTCGAACGAGGCCACGTTCACATCGCGCCCCGACCCTTTGACGGCGGCCACTGTGGGCTCACCGGCCGAGCTTGCGCCCAGCGCCATCACGGTATCGACGCTTTCATCCGAAGCCAGAGCCGCCGACACTTTCGACTCGATCTCGGACGGGTCGTTCGACGTGGGCAGAACAGTCACGTTGCCGCCAAAGCCTTCGGAAAAGCCCGCGCAGCGCAGGTCCAGCGCGACGTTTCCGACCTCGTGGTTCACACAGATCGCGTTCTTGCCGCCCATTTCGGCCAGCTTCTCACCGGCGGCCTTGCCGGCGTCGAACTCATCCTGGCCGACATGCAGCGCCGCGCCCAGTTTCTTGGACACGTCCGAGCCCGAGTTCATCGAGATCACCGGGATGCCTGCGGCGACCGCGCGTTCGATCGAGGGGCCAAGCGCGTCGGCGTCCGGGATCGAGACGATCAACCCGTCGGGTTCCTGGTTCACGGCGGCATCGATCAGCTGCGACATGGCGACCATGTCGAAGGTTTCGGGCGCGCGGTATTCGACGTTCACGCCCATATCCGTGCCGGCTTGCTCGACCCCGTTCTTGACCACGTTCCAGAACGCGTCATTCGCCTGGCCGTGCGATACCACGACGATGTCCTGCGCAAAGGCCGGAGTGGCCAGCGCCAGCGCGCCGGCGGCCAAAGCACCTTTGAAAAATTTGTTCATTACGTTTCCTCCCACTAGGACAGATTTTTGTCTTGTCCGGGTCCTGGACCCATTCATCCGGCAAGGCCGAATCTCTGTCGCACCGATACGCATCGGGGCCGTTTCAGTTTCAATACTTCACGTCATTTTGCAACCGGTTTCAAAATTTCCTCCAGCTTTACCGGAATACCCGTCCTGGCCGATCGGGTCGCAGCTTCGGCCAGGGCCAGCGCTGCGACGCCGTCTTCCAACGTCACCGGCACGGCGGATCCGGTCTTGACCGCAGTCACGAACGCATCCCATTCCGCCCGATAGGCAGGCATGTAGCGTTCGAGGAAGAAGTAGGTCGGCTTGGCACTGATCACGCCGTCGGACGTGGATTTCACCAGGTTGTTCTCGAGCACGTTGCGCGCCTGCAGCAGCCCGCCGGACCCCAAGACCTCGACCCGTTGATCATAGCCGTATACGGCCCGGCGAGAATTCTTGATGACGGCGATCCGACCGTCCTTGTAGGTCATGGTGACGACGGCTGTGTCCACATCCCCCGCCTCGGCGATGGCGGGGTCCACGGTCGATGTGCCAACGGCCGAAACAGTGACCGGTAAGTCACCCATGATGAAATTGGCGAGGTCGAAATCATGTATCGTCATGTCCCGAAATAATCCGCCCGATACTTTGACATAGGAAATCGGGGGCGGCGCCGGATCAAAAGAAGTGATCGACAGCAATTCGGGGCTTCCGATCTCGCCAGACTGAACGGCGGATTTCAGTGCGGCAAAGCCCGGATCGAAACGCCGATTGAACCCGATCATGACCGGTTGACCGGTACCTGCCACGGCTTGCTGGCAGGCAAGGGCGCGGTTCAAGTCCAGATCGACCGGCTTTTCGCACAGAACGGCCTTGCCCGCGGCGGTCGCCGCCTCGATGAGGTCCGAATGCGTATCCGTCGGCGTGGCGATCAGTACCGCGTCGATATCCGGGTCGGCGATGATGTCTTCCGACGTGCGCGCTACAGCTCCATGCGCTTGCGCCAGACGTGCGGCGGCGTCTTCCATTGCGTCCGAAACCGCAACAAGCGTGCTGTCCGGGTGGTCCGAAATGGCTTGCGCGTGGACGGTTCCGATGCGCCCTGCTCCAAGCAATCCGATTCTGAGCATTGTGACCTCTGGGTATATTTCTGGCGGGAGCATGTTCTTTTTTGCAACCGGTTGCAAGGATTATTTGCGGCCTGTATGTGCCCGCGCTCTTGCCCATAATTGCACCGCGGTCAGGACAGAACTCAGCCGGTCGTGGGCGGGGCCAGTCTCTTGAATTTGCAGCCTGGGCGACCTTGGATGGCTTGGTATTGGCCCATTCGGTTCGGCTTTTGTGATTTCTCCGTCCTCTGTTAAACCTTTGAGTCGGGGCAGAAATTGACACAGATACCAAACCGCCCCGACCAAGGAGACGATGATTTGATGAATTTGTCCCTGCCGATTCCGCTGCTGGTCATGGCCATTCTCCCTGCTGCATTGCTGGACCGATGTTCGGGCCAGAACACCGGCACCGCGCTGGGAGTTCTGGCGCGGGACCGAGTCGCGCTGACGGCGACGGCCAATGAGATCATCGTGGAGTTGCCTGTTGCAGAAGGGTCTCCGGTCAAGGTCGGCGACGTGCTGGTCAGGTTTGACACGGATCTGCAGACCGCGAAGCTGAACCTCGCGCAGGCGGAACTGGAAAAATCGCAGGCCACGCTACTGAAACTGGAAGTCGGCCCGCGCGAGGAAGAGATTGCGATCGCGCGCGCCAACGTCGCCGGTGCCGAGGCGCGTCTGCTGGACGCAGAGGCCGTGTATCAGAGGAATTCCCAGCTGGTCGTCAACTCGGTCGTCAGCCAGGCGCGCCTGGACCAGGATATTGCCGCACGCGATTCCGCTCGGGCGGCACTGGAAAGCGCTCGGGAATCCCTGAAAGAACTGGAAAACGGAACCCGCCCCGAAGATCTGTCGGTTGCCCGGGCCAATGTGCGGGCGGCCGAAGCGGCGGTTGCCGCCGAACAGACCGTCCTGGATGACCTGACGGTTGTTGCGACACGGGACGGCATCCTGGATTCCCTGCCCTGGAACCTGGGGGAACGGGTCGCCCAGGGCAGCCCGGTCGCCGTGCTGGTGTCCGGCGCGGCCCCTTACGCCCGCGTCTATGTCCCCGAACCCAGCCGGGTGGACATCGCGCCCGGAGACTCTCTCGAGGTTCGGGTCGACGGGCTGGACCCACCTCTGACGGGCACCGTGCGATGGGTCAGCGACGATCCGTCCTTCACCCCCTACTACGGGTTAAACAAGGATGATCGGACGCGCTTGGTCTATCTGGCAGAAATCGACCTGCCGGAAACCGCCCGAGATCTGCCCGCAGGCGTTCCCGTCCAGGTGAAGATGCCATGAGCGATCTGGTGGTCTCGACCCAGGGTCTGACGCGCCGGTTCAAGGAAAAGACAGCCGTCAGCAACCTGGACCTGGAGATACGCCAGGGTCAGATCTATGGGTTTCTGGGCCCGAACGGCTGCGGCAAGACAACGACGATGCGAATGCTGACCGGACTGCTGACACCCAGCAGCGGATCCGTCTCGGTGCTGGGCCGACCAATGCCGCAATACGCCGAGCCGCTGAAGAATGAAATCGGGTACATGACGCAGATCTTTTCGTATTACCGCGACATGACGGTGCTTGAGAACCTGCGCTTTGCCGCCGAGATCTATGGAATGCCGCGCCGCAAATCCGCCGACCGGATCGACGAGTTACTGACAACCTACGACCTGACCGAAAACGCCAATCAACTGAGCGGCAGCATGAGCGGCGGGCAGCGGCAGAAACTGGCGCTGGCCGCGACGGTGCTGCACGGCCCCAAGCTGTTGTTTTTGGACGAGCCGACATCGGCCGTCGACCCCGAAACCCGCCGGTCTTTCTGGGAACAGCTGTTCGACCTGGTCGATCAGGGCGCGACGATGATCGTGTCCACGCATTTCATGGACGAGGCGGAACGGTGTCACAAGCTGGCCATCCTCGAGCATGGGGTAAAAAAGGCGGATGGATCGCCCCGGCAACTGATGGAAGACCTGAACGCCACCGTGATCGAGGTCGAAGGCGAGGGTCTGCGGCAGGTCAAACACCTACTGGATGATACGCCCAAGGTGCTGTCGACGGCGCAGGTGGGTGCCCGATTGCGCGTTCTGGTGGACAAGTCGGAAACCGATCCGATGGCGATGATCACGTCGCGCCTTTCGGACTTTCCCAACGTGGCGATGTCGGTACAGCGCCCCAATCTGGAAGACGTGTTCGTCAGCGCGACGAAGGGGCCCGCCCAATGAAATCGCTCCGCCGCATCACCGCCGTTCTCAAGAAAGAACTGCTGCAACTGCGGCGTGACCGGATGACCTTTGCCATGGTCGTCATGATCCCGCTGATCCAGCTGCTGCTGTTCGGATACGCAATCAACACAAACATCCGCCATATTCCGGTCGGGATCGTGGATCAGGCCGACTCGTCGCTGTCCCGGACCTTGGCTCAGATCGTTCAGGCCACGCAGGTCGTGACCATCACCGAGGTCTTCTCGACCCCGGAAGAGGCCGAACAGGCGATCACCGAATCCACCGTGCGCGCCGCGTTCATCATTCCGCCCGACGTCGATGACCGGCTTGCCCGAAGCCCGTCCATCGGATTGGGCCTGCCCAACGCCACCAACCAGACATCCAGCCGCCCCGTGGCTCATTGGATCGTGGACGGGTCGGACACCATGGTGGCCAGCGCCATCAAATCCCTGCGCAGCATGCCACTGACCGAATTGCTGCGACAGCCGCCAAACCGTCAGGTCCCGACCTTCGAGGTCACGCTGTATTTCAATCCCGAGCAACGATCGGCGGTGAACATCGTTCCCGGCCTTGTGGGCGTCATCCTGACCATGACCATGATCCTGTTCACCTCGGCCGCCATCGTCCGAGAGCGCGAGCGGGGGAACATGGAGATGCTGATCAACACCCCGGTCAAATCCATCGAGCTGATGATCGGCAAGATCATTCCCTACATCTTCCTGGGCTTGCTGCAGGTCGCGATCATCCTCGGGCTGGGACATTTCCTGTTCGACGTCCCCATTAACGGAGGAATGATCCCGCTGCTGGTGGTAACGCTTCTGTTCATCATCGCCAGCCTGTCGCTTGGCCTTGTGATCTCGACGCTGGCTCAGAACCAGCTGCAGTCCATGCAGATGACGATTTTCGTTCTGCTGCCCTCGATCCTGATGTCGGGGTTCATGTTCCCGTTCGACGGGATGCCCAAACCGGTTCAGGTGATCGCCCAAGTGCTGCCGGCCACCCATTTCATGGACATGATCCGCGGCGTGGTTCTGCGGGATGCAACGCTTTACGCTCTGCGCGGTGACATTCTGTGGATGATCGGGTTTGCCGTCCTTGGGATGCTGGCTGCGACGCTCAGGTTCAAGAAACGCCTGGGATGAAAGAAGGGCGGCCAAGGCCGCCCCAAGTGTCTGGATTGCCAGTCTCTTATCCGTGTCGGACCGTTCAGATGATCTCGTCCTCGTCGAACATGGGATCATCTTCCAGCTGCGCGTTGATATCTTCCATCGAGTCTTCGGCTTTTTCCACGGACCCGACCCGCCCCAGGTGAAACACGGCATCGCCCTCATTCACCACAGGCATGACCGCACGCCCGACGATCAAGCCGTCGAACGGAGCGATGATGTCCTCCCTGGCTTCGCCGAACGGGTCCGATACGGCACCCAGCAGATCACCTTTGCGAACCAGTTCACCGTCCGCTTTGTAGATCCGAAGGATTCCGCCCATCGGGGCGCGCAACCACTTGCTGGACGAACAGAACTGCGGTGCCGCTTTGGGCTTGGAGATCCGCTTGGCGGGAACCATCCCCATGTGCCTCAGCACCCGCAGAATGCCCGCAAGGCCCGCGCGGATCGACAGTTCATCCAGGCGAAGACCCTCGCCCGCTTCGTACAACAGGATATCTTTACCCTGCGCCTTCGCCGCGCCACGCAATGATCCGTCGCGCAGGGGCGATTGGATGACGATCGGTGCTCCGAAAACGCTGGCCAGTTCCTTGGTCCGAGGGTTGTCGGGCGAGATCCGGATCTGCGGATAGTTCGTGCGATGTATCGCCGCCGAATGCAGATCGATCCCCAGATCCGAGCGGGCGACGATTTCGGTCATGAACAGATGCGCCAGCCGCGAGGCCAGCGACCCGTTCTCGCTGCCGGGAAACACCCGGTTCAGGTCGCGACGGTCGGGCAGATAGCGGGAATGGTTGATGAAGCCGAACGCATTCACGATCGGCACCGCGATCAGCGTGCCTTTCAATGTCGCCAGGTTGGGCGCACGCAACAGACGGCGAATGATCTCGACGCCGATCACCTCATCACCATGCACCCCACCGCTGACAAAGACGGTGGGCCCGTCCTGTCGGCCATGCACCACATGCGCGGACATGGTCACCGGGGTATGGTCCGACAGAACGCTGACCGGCAGATCCACGGTAAGCCGCGATCCCGGCGCCACCGTGGCGCGGCCGATCGTGAATGGCTGCCGCTTTGCCATGCCGTTACCCTTTACCCTTGGTCTTGGTGGCCCCGGCTTTTGCGTTCTTTTCCAGGAACTCGATCATCTTTCCGGCAATATCCAGACCCGTGGCTTTTTCCACACCCTCCAGGCCCGGCGAGGAATTGACCTCCATCACCACAGCGCCGTGGTTGGCGCGCAGCATGTCGACGCCGCAGGCATTCAGGCCCATCGACTTGGCCGCGCGAACGGCCGTTGCACGCTCTTCCGGTGTCAGCTTGACCACCTTGGCCGAACCGCCGCGATGCAGGTTCGAGCGGAAATCGCCCTCGGCGCCGGTGCGTTTCATCGCAGCGACAACCTTGCCGCCCACCACGATGGCCCGAATGTCGGTTCCTCCGGCTTCCTTGATGAACTCCTGCAGCAGGATGTTCACACCCGCACCGCGGAACGCCTCGACAACCGATTTGGCGGACCGGTCCGTATCGGCCAGAACGACACCGATGCCTTGCGTCCCTTCCAGCAGCTTGATGACGATGGGCGCGCCACCGGCCAGTCTCAGCACCTCGTCGGTCTGTTTGGGGTCGTGAGCAAAGGTTGTGACGGGCAGGCCGACACCGTCGCGGGCCAGCAACTGCATCGACCGCAGCTTGTCGCGCGACCGGCCGATGGCGACGCTTTCGTTCAACGGGTAGACACCCATCATTTCGAACTGACGTAACACTGCGGTTCCGTAGAAGGTGACCGAGGCACCGATCCGCGGAATCACCGCGTCATACCCCGTCAGCTTTTCGCCGTTGTAATAGATCTCGGGGCGACGGGTTGCGATGTTCATGTAGCACCGCAGGGTGTCGATGATGTCGAGCTGATGCCCACGCTCCTCGGCCGCTTCCTTGAGGCGGCGGTGCGTGTACAGGTTGGCATTGCGCGCCAGCATGGCAATCTTCATGACAAATCCCCTTTGTCCTGGTGTTTTGGTTTGCCGCGCAACAGATGCGCGCGCTTGGTGTGAACGGCGATCGCGTGGTTCTTCAGCGCCGCCCGGCCCACGATCATCTGAAAGGTCATGTTCGTGCGATCGGTCAGAGACAGATCCAGCGGCCAGGTTTCGTCGCCCAACCGGATGGTGGTTCGGATGACGATCCTGTTTTCAGGAATTCCGCTGGTGTTCTTGATGTTGCGCCGTTCCTTGATCGGAGCCTCGATACGGATCATGCCTTCTCCGCCCGGCACCTCCGTCAGGAAGGACACCCAGTGATGTCCGTCCCGTTGAAACCGCCGAAGGTCGGTTGCATGCAGCGCTGACGTGCGGGCGCCTGTGTCGATCTTGGCCTTGATGTCGTTCAATGGCAGGTCGGGAAGGTCGATGTATTCCATCCAACCAATGACCTTCGGCATCTGCGGCTGACCCTTGTCGGAAACGTTTGCCATAATCACACCAGCCAAGGCATCAGAAGGGTTGCAAGGCTCAGCACGAAGAAAAAGCCGGCCATGTCCGTAATCGTGGTCAACAGCGGGCCACTTGCGGCGGCCGGGTCCTGTCCGATCCGCTTCAGCAGCAAAGGAACAACACCGCCGATGGATACCGCCAGCATCGTGTTGAGTGCCAGCGCAGTACCAATCACCAGACCCAGAGCCGGATTGCCTTTCCAAAACCACGCGACCAGCCCGATCAGAATACCCAGCGCAATCCCATTGATGACCCCGACTGAAATCTCCTTGATCCAGACCCGCACGGCATCTTGCGGCCGCACCAACCCCAGGCTCAATTCACGCATGGTGACGCCAACGGCCTGGTTGCCGGAACAGCCGCTCATGTCCGATACCATCGGCAGGAAGATGGCCAGCGCAATCACGGCGGCCAGTGTTTCTTCGTAGGCCGAGATCACGCTGGCCGCGATGATGTTGAGCACGATGTTGGCCGCAAGCCAGGCCAGCCGGCGACGGGACCGCACCGACAAAGGCATCGAGCGCAGCTCGTCGCCAACCACACCCTGACGTTTGAGGCTTTCACTTTCCGAGCGTTCCAGAGTGGCTTCTGCCACCGCCGTGCGGGACACGACACCCGCCAGGACACCGTCGGCATAAACCACCGGCACCCCCAGGAAAGGATGATCGTTGAACACGTCTTCCAACTGTTCCAACGGGGTATCCACGGTCACGGTCAGTGGTGGAACCATGATGCTTGTCAGCTTTTCGCTGCGCTTGGCGGTCAGCAGGCTGCGCAGCGATACCACGCCCACCGCGCGCCCCTCGGAATCGACAATATAGGGGTGCTGCCCGCGATACCTTTCAAAATCCTCGTCGTCCGAAGCAAGTTCGCGCAGGACATTGCCAACGGTCTGCGTGTCGCGGAACTTGAACACCTCGGTCATCATCAGACCGCCGGCGGTGTCATCCTCGAACGTGCTGAGCAGGCGGACATCCGCAGCCTCTTCGGCGTCCATTTCGGACAGGATGGCCTCGGCATCCGGCGTATCCAACTCGCCGATAACGTCGGCCTGAATGTCCGAATCCAGCTGTTCGATGATTTCGGCAGCACGCTCGGGCTTGAGGCGTTCCACAAGCTCGACCGCCATCTCGTTTGGCGCTTCTTCGACCAGTTCCGCCGCAAGTCCAACGGGCACGATCTCCAGAACGGTATCGCGCTCGGCCGGTGTCAGCTGAAGAACTTCGCGCAGGGCTTCGCTGCTGGTCAGCGGATCCAGAAGCGCCTCAAGCTCGGACGCATTGGACTGCTCGACCGCTTCCTTGATCCGAAGCGAAAGCTCTTCGTCGGTTGAGGGAATGTCTACGTTTCCGTCCATGCCTTGGCCATTCAATTGGGTTGTCGTTCCTTTATATAGGTGATAAATTTTTGTCTATAGACAAAATTTCATGAGATATAGAATGTCTGACTTCACGAATGTCGCCGAAACCCTAGCCGGTCTCTATACCAGGGAATTCGGAGGAAAGGCCTCGGGCCGGTATCGCATCCCGCAGAAGCTGCTGCGTGAACTGTGTGGCCGGAGAAGGCTGTACCAGGAGGACATCACGGCTCTGACCCGTGAACTTCTGGAAATGGGCTATGTCATGATTGATATGGACAGCTTCTTTGTCGTCATGAGCGCCAATTCCTTCGTGAACTATCGGCGAGTCGGCAAGGAAATGCTGGCCCACACGGAAGGCACCAGCTGAGTCCCATTCCAGGCAATCGGCGCAATGGCGCCCGATCTTGTCAGATCCTCAGTGCGCGAGCCGCCGCAGTCTTTGTTTCAGAAACTTTCTGGACGCCTGGTTTGGTGCCGCTTCTATGGCCTGCCGATAGGCCGCGACCGCCGCAGCGGTGCGGCCCGTCTTCTGCAGAATATGCGCCCGGGCCGCGTGCCAAGGCTGAAAATCGTCAAGATCGGGCCGCAGGCTGTCCAGCTTGTCCAAGGCCAGTTGGGCATTACCTGTCTCGGCCATCACGACGGCCCAGTTCAGGGCAACCACCGGGGTTGGCTCGCAGGCCCACAAGGACTGATACAGCAGCGACATCTGCCGCCAGTCCGGGACCGGCGCCATCATGTGGCAATCCGCAATGGCGGCCTTGAGTTGAAACGGTCCCGGTTTTCTCTGGTCTACCGCAGCTTGCAGGAGCCGCTGCGCCTCACCTATCTGACCCTGCCGCCAAAGCGTTCGGTCCTGATCCTCTACGGGCACCATAGCGCCATCAGCGTCGATACGCGCAGGGCGGCGGGCATCGGTCAATAGCATCAGGGCCAGCGCACCTTCGATTTCGGGCTCTTCCGGTCGGAGGTCTCGCAGAATTCGCGCAAGGTAGATACCTTCGTGGCAGAGATCCCGCGGCCCTGTATCCGCGTTCACGTATCCAGTGGTGAAGATCAGGTAGAGGGTCGTCAACACCGTATCCAAACGTTCCGGCCAGATTTCCGGATCGGGAACAGAGTAGCCAATCCCCTTGGCGCGAATCTTGGCCTTGGCTCGGGACAGGCGCTGGCCCATGGTTTGGTCGTTGTCCAAAAATGCCGCGGCGATTTCCCGTGTGGTCAGGTTGCAGACCGTGCGCAAAGTCAGCGCGATGCGTGACTTCTGGTCCAGCGCGGGGTGGCAGCAGGTGAAGATCAGACGCAACCGGTCATCCGGTATCGGCTCAGGCATGTCGTCCGCCACGGACTCGGGCAGGGTTATGGCCAGGGCTGCTGTTTTTCGAACTTCCCTGTGTTGCGCTCGGATGCGATCAATGCCCTTGTTCAGACCAACCCGCATCAACCATGCGGTCGGGTTGTCCGGAACTCCGTTGCGGCTCCAGTGTTTCACAGCCGAGATTGCGGCCTCCTGCAGTGCGTCCTCGGCCAGTTGGAAGTCACCCAACCGGTTGATCAGACCGGCCAAAAGCCGCCCCCGATCCCGCCGCAACACATCATCAATGACATGTCCAACTGCGATCGCTTTGGGGGCGGCGTTCTTCATGGGTTATCCAGCCGGATTGTAGTCCATCAGAGGCCGAACCTCGATGGTACCGTAGTTGGCGGCCGGGATCAGTGCCGCGTATTTCAGCGCCGCATCCAAGTCGACAACGTCAACCACATAGTATCCGCCCAGATGCTCACGCGTTTCGGCATAGGGCCCGTCCATGGTTTCAGCTTTACCGGAGCGGATCCGAAGGGAGGTTGCAGTTTCGATCCCTTGCAGACCCTCGCCATCGCAAAGAACACCATCGGCTTTCATCCGCTCATTGGCGGCAAAGAAGCCACTCATCATCTCGTCAACCTCCCGGGTGCCATAGGCCGGTTCCTGCGCGGGGTCAGTGTAGATCAACAGCATGTATTTCATAGCAATAATCCTTTTCAAAAGTTCTGGGTCAAAGACCGAAGATCCGGGTTGCGATGCAGAACATCATGATCAGCGCGGCCAGAACATTGGTGCCATTACCGACATAGCGGAGCGGGTGGCCGGCATTGTCAATCTTCAACCCGAAAGGATGCGCCGCTCGTCCGATCACCAGCAAAATGCCCGCCGCGTTGAGGAAAAGCGCTGATGTACCGACCCCTTCGCCCAGCATCATCAATATCAATATGAAGGTCGCCCAGTCCTGGCAGTTTCCGTGTTGGCGCACGCGCAACATCAGCGCCATGTCGCCGCCATCGCCGATGGATTGGCCCGTGGCCGACCGCATCCCCGAGACACGAAACCATAAGACGAGCCAGATCATCGCCACTAGCAACGCATAAATCGGTGTCGTTGAAAAAACCATCTATCGTCCTTCCTGTTTTTAGGTTCGTGCCCCAAGGACGTCGGGTTTTCTCAGATTTCGACAGGTGCTGAGATTTTTTTTGGTCGCACGCTGCAATTCTTGCGCATATTGCGCGTTTCTTTTCTTTAGTTAGTTGGGGATTGTTGGGTTGGTGCTGAACGAGCGGTTGAGAACGAGCAAAGCCGCCCTTGGGCGGCTCGTTCGGTGTTTTGTTCGGCTGTTTTGGTTGCGGGAGCAGGATTTGAACCTGCGACCTTCAGGTTATGAGCCTGACGAGCTACCGGGCTGCTCCATCCCGCGACACTTTGGGT
>NZ_JBQFRA010000006.1:0-122276 GCF_056537165.1 Ruegeria sp. CG8
CTGCGGTCAGCGTCGTCTTGCCGTGGTCAACGTGGCCAATCGTGCCAATGTTGACGTGCGGTTTTGTACGCTCAAACTTTTCCTTTGCCATTCCTCAGGCGCCCTTTTGCGATTTGGGGGACCCTTGGTCCCGTGGTTACATCTGCGCGCGCGAGATATTTGGTTCAAAGCGGAAAATCAAGCACATCCTGAGGGAAATCCTCAAAACTATGCCGGGTTTTGTACCGCCTGTCCGGATTCAATCGGTTGGATCAGGCCGGGGCGCAGGTCGAACCACCCGTTGTCCTTGTGCTCTTCAGCCAGCCATTCCTCGACGCGGTCCGCCACTTTCAGTGCCAAACCGCTCATCTGCTCTTCCTTGGTGCGTTCGTTGCCCGAGCCCTTCAGAGCGCTGCCACCGGTGGTATCTTCGAGGACCTGGAACTGCTTGCCTTTGGCCAGAAACTCTTTCTTGCCGACATCATAGACGTTGACCAGAACGATCGCTGTGCTTTTGGGGTTGTAGATCACCGGAATGCCAGGAGGCGCCAGCATATAGCCTTCGAGGCTGATCCCGATGTCATACTCCTGCGAGCCCTGATAGCGACCAAGGCGGATATCGACGGCCTTCTGGATCGCTTCGGTCCATTCCTGGGGCGTCGCATCCCGAGACACCGGCCCCTGGACGGCCTTGTCGGCAAACGCATAGTTCACACGCAGCTTGAATTCACCCAGATCTTCCGGCTCTTCATAGAGTTGCGTCTGCGTGCAGGCGCCCACCAGGGCAAGTCCGGTAATCAGGGTCAGAATGCGCAGCATTGTCTCGTCTCGATAGGCCTGTTTTTCTTTGATCTAGCGCACCGATGCAGCATGTGCCAAGCCGTATCGGCAGATTTCCACCGTGGTCGGCGCACGATCACGAGAACTTGTAATCGCGCGGGAACCCATAGGGCGGTTTTTTTCCGACGCTTGCGCGCTTTGCCAGCCATTGAGACATATCTGCCTCATGCCGCGTCTTGTCGCCGCCCATTGACCATTTCAAACCGTCCTCCCAGTTGAACGTCGTCAGGTCGGACAGGCCGCCATCCAGCTCCAGTGTGCCCTGGCGCCCGCGCGCCATGTTGTATTTCTGGAGACGCACGCCCTTGCCCCGCGTCATCTCGGGCAGTTCAGAGACCGGGAACACCAGAAACTTGCCGTTCTGTGATACCACAGCGACGTGATCGCCCTCGATCGGCTTGCAGATCACCGCGCGCTCGTCATCCTTGACGTTCAGCACCTGTTTGCCGTTGCGGGTCTGGGCCAGCACCTCGTCCTCGGGCACCATGAACCCGTTGCCCGCATCCGAAGCAACCAGCAGCTTGCGCCCCGGCTTGTGGATCAGGATATCGACGATCTGCGCCTCGTTGGGCAGATCGACCATCAGGCGCAGCGGCTCACCCATTCCCCGGCCACCGGGAAGGTTCGCGGCGCTGACCGTGTAGACCCGCCCGTTCGATGCGAAGACCAGCAGCCGGTCGGTGGTTTCCGCATGGAAGATGAACCGCGGCCCGTCGCCGTCCTTGAACTTCAGCTCGCGGTTCAGGTCGATATGGCCGGTCATGGCGCGGATCCAGCCCATCTGAGAGCAGACGACCGTGATCGGCTCTTTGTCGATCATCGCCTCTAGCGGTACGTCCTCGACCTCGCCTGCTTCGGCAAACCGGGTGCGACGCGCGCCGCCCTCATAATCCTTGCCGAAGGTCTTCTTGGTCTCTTTCAGCTGCTCGGCGATCTTGGCCCATTGCAGACCCTCATCCGCCAGCAGATCCTCGAGTTCTGCGCGCTCTTCCATCAGCGCGTCACGCTCACGGACCAGTTCCATCTCTTCGAGCCGACGCAGGCTGCGCAGGCGCATGTTCAGGATCGCGTCGACCTGAACTTCGGACAATTCGCCCTCGCCCGGCTTGGGCGAGACATAGTCGGCCTCGCTGGTGGCGCGGACATGGTCGATGCCCCAATTCTCGCGCATCAGCGCGGCCTTGGGATCGTCGTCATAGCGGATGATATCAATCACGCGGTCGAGATTCAGGAAGGCAACGATAAAGCCCTCCAACACCTCCAACCGGTGGTCGATCTTGGCCATGCGGTGACGAGAGCGGCGCAGCAGCACCTCTTGCCGGTGATCGAGGAAGGCGCGCAGCACCTCTTTCATCGAGCAGACCTTGGGCGTCACCCCGTCGATCAGCACGTTCATGTTCAGGCTGAACCGCACCTCGAGATCCGAGTTACGATACAGCATGTTCATCAACACCTCGGGGTCCACGTTCTTGGAGCGCGGTTCGAGGATGAGGCGGATGTCGTCGGCGGATTCGTCGCGCACATCGCCCAGGATCGGGATCTTTTTGGTCTGGATCAGCTCGGCGATCTTTTCGATCAGCTTGGATTTCTGAACCTGATACGGGATCTCGGTGACCACGATCTGCCACTGGCCGCGGCCCAGATCCTCGACCTCGTATTTGCAACGCAGCCGGAACGATCCGCGCCCGGTGCGATAGGCCTGCGCGATATTCTCGGCCGGTTCTACGATTACGCCGCCCGTTGGGAAATCGGGCCCCGGCACATAGTTCAGCAGCGTGTCGTCACGCGCGTCGGGCGTCTTGATCAGATGCAGACAGGCGTCGCACAGCTCGGCGATGTTGTGGGGCGGGATGTTCGTCGCCATGCCCACGGCAATGCCTGAGGCGCCATTGGCCAGAAGGTTCGGGAACTGTGCCGGCAAGACGACCGGTTCGGTCAGCGTGCCGTCATAGTTGTCGCGGAAATCGACGGCGTCCTCGTTCAGCCCCTCCAGCAACGCCTCGGCAACGATGGTCATCCGGGCCTCGGTGTAGCGCGAGGCCGCCGGGTTGTCGCCGTCGATATTGCCGAAATTCCCCTGCCCGTCGACCAGCGGGTAGCGGACGTTGAAATCCTGCGCCAGACGCGCCATCGCGTCATAGATCGCGGCGTCCCCGTGCGGGTGATAGTTACCCATCACGTCACCCGAGATCTTGGCCGACTTGCGGAACCCGCCCGAGGAGCTGAGTCGCAGCTCGCGCATAGCGTAGAGGATTCGCCGGTGAACCGGCTTCAGCCCGTCGCGCGCATCCGGCAGCGCGCGGTGCATGATGGTGGAGAGAGCATAGGTTAGATAACGCTCGCCAATTGCCCGGCGCAGCGGTTCGGCCACCTCACCCCCGGCGTCGGGGGCCTCCATGTTGGGGTCGTCAATCGTGTCGTTCATAGATGATGTGATACGACGCCCGGCGCGCGTGGTAAAGCAACCAAGGCATATTTTGCTGGGGACAAGTCGGGGTTTTTGCAACAGGGGGAGCCAACCCGGCGATTTCCCCCGATTTTCGACTCGGGACCCGAACTATGGTAGGATCCCAACAATTGAATGCTGCCTTTTTCTTGTTGTTATGATTACCGGGGGATGCGCCATGACGCGCCTTATGCTTGTTACTTTTGCCATGCTCGGCTGGTTCTTCTACGTCATGAGCGGTGGATCCGAATTCGAACCGCGCGGAACCCGCGCCGAGGCACCACCCGTCGTTGCGGCAGGTGAGAAACCCGAGCCCAGGCCACTGGTCCCCTCCCCGGCAACCGAGCTTGTGACGAAAGTGGCCCTGCGCCCCGCCAAGCCGTCCGAACCTAAGCCGGAACCGATCCCCGCCGCCGATGCCGTCGATACCGAGGCGTTGCTAGCGCAGATCGCGGCCGGTCTGAATTCTGATCTGTCCAGTTTCGACAATACCGGCGGCACCTTTTCGCTGGCGTCGCTGGATGAAAACGCGGCCGTCCAGGTTTTGGACACCGACGCCGAACCGGAAACGGCAGCCGCCCCTGCACCCGCAGAGCCGCCGAAAGACATCCGCATCGTGTCCGGCACCCGCGTGAACATGCGCGACGGCCCCGGCACGATCTATCCGATCATCGGCAAAGCGCGGATGGGTCAGCAGGTCGAAGTTCTGAGCGAGTCCGGAACCGGCTGGCTGCGCCTGCGCGTGTTGCCCGAGCAACAGGTTGGCTGGATTTCCTCCTCGTTGATCCGAAAAAGCACAAATTGACGTGATGCCGTCATTGCCGGAGGCCGATCCTCGCAATAGTTTTTGCCGAGGACGACTTTGGGGCAGACATGCAGAAATCCATCCTCATCACCGGATGCTCATCCGGCATTGGTCTGGACGCGGCACACGGGATGCGTGCACGCGGATGGCGCGTGTTTGCCGCCTGCAGACATCAGCGCGATTGCGACAGGCTGAGGGCTCAGGGCTTTGACAGCCCAAGAATCGACTATACCGATGCCGAAACGATCACTTCGGGATTGGCCAGTGTTCTCGAAGCAACGGGCGGCACATTGGACGCGCTGTTCAACAACGGCGCCCATGGCCTGCCCGGTGCGATCGAAGATGTGCCCACCGACGGGTTGCGCCATATCTTCGAGACCAATGTTTTTGGCTGGCACGAACTGACCCGCCAGGTGATACCCGTCATGCGTGCACAGGGCCATGGCCGCATCGTGCAGAACTCGTCGGTACTGGGTCTGGTCGCCTTTCCCTGGCGCGGTGCTTACGTCGCCACGAAATACGCAATCGAAGGCCTGACCGATACGATGAGGCTGGAGCTGCGCGGCACCGGCATCAAAGTGGTGCTGATTGAACCCGGTCCCATCACCTCTAAACTGCGCGAAAAAGCCATACCGATTTTTGAACGGTTCATAGACTGGGAAAACTCGGCCCTGCGCGACAAGTATGAGGGGTCGCTGCTCAAACGTCTGTACGAAGACTCGGGCCCCGACCGGTTCGAGTTGCCTGCGTCCGCGGTAACCGACAAACTTGCCCGCGCGCTCGAGGCAAAGTCGCCCAAAGCTCGGTACTACGTGACCACACCGACCTATATCGCTGGTTATTTGCGCCGCATTCTACCAACGGGCACGATAGACCGCATCCTTTCGGGTATCTGAGACGAAATTACCCGTTCGCTTTCGCGGGCCGCCCCGCTAGATGGTGCGGAAAGGATACAACAAATGCGGACGGTGAGTTCATGGACCTTCTAATGGGCGTACTTCTTTTGGCCATGGCGGCGGTCGTCGTTGTTCTGGCCATCGGCATATCCAATTTCGGCAAGGGCGGTATGGCGGCTGCCAAGAAAAGCAACAAGATGATGCGGCTGCGCATCCTGTTTCAATTCATTGCCGTGGTACTGATCGTGCTCTACGTCTATCTGCGTGGACAGGGAGTGCAGTAGATGGTCGTTCTGAACAAGATTTATACCCGCACCGGCGACGACGGCAAAACCGCGCTGGGCAATGGCGAACGGGTTGCGAAATACTCGGGCCGCGTGGCGGCCTATGGCACGGTGGACGAGTTGAACGCATTTGTCGGCGTGGCCCGCACCGAGGCCGAGGGCGAGGTCGATGCGGCGCTGGCCCGCATCCAGAACGATCTGTTCGACCTGGGCGCTGACCTGTGCCGCCCCGACATGGAAAAGGATGCCGAGGCCGACTACCCACCCCTGCGGATCGCCCCGGCCCAGATCGATCGTCTGGAATCGGAAATCGACGCGATGAATGCCGACCTCGAACCGTTGCGCAGCTTCATCCTGCCGGGCGGATCAAACCTGGCGGCGCATCTGCATGTCTGCCGCACGGTCTCGCGGCGCGCCGAGCGTCTGGCAGTCGAACTGACCAACATGGAACCGGTGAACGCGGCCGCGGTGAAATACCTCAACCGCCTCAGCGACTGGTTCTTCGTGGCAGCCCGCTGCGCCAACAACGGCGGCCGCGATGACGTCTTGTGGGTTCCGGGCGCGAACCGCTAAAAGCGGCGCAACGTCCAGCGGACGTTGTGGCGACCGGAAGGGCGAAGCCCCGGCCCGAAGGGCGGCCGCACACCGCCGAAACCCGAGCCCCTTGAATGCGATTTCGAACCATCCGGCGCGGCAAAACCGCCCATCGGCCGGGTAACAATATTTCGTTCCTTCACGTCAAAAAGCGTGAAACGCGACGTCCCCACGACATGACGTGACGATTTTGCCCTGTCCCGACGCCCCGCAAGGCGCTATCTAGGCCGACGAGAGCATTGGTGGAGTCGCATTGCGGCTTGCCGTTTTTGTAAGGAGCGTACGCAAAAATGAAGGTACTTGTGCCTGTCAAGCGCGTGATCGACTACAACGTGAAAGTTCGCGTCAAAGCGGACGGCAGCGGTGTTGATCTCGCCAATGTCAAAATGTCGATGAACCCGTTCGACGAGATTGCAGTCGAAGAGGCGATCCGCCTGAAAGAAGCCGGCAAGGCCGACGAGGTCGTGGCCGTTTCGATCGGCGTCAAGCAGGCGCAGGAAACGCTGCGCACCGCGCTGGCAATGGGTGCTGACCGCGCCATCCTGGTCGTCGCGGCGGATGACGTCCACCAGGACATCGAGCCGCTGGCCGTCGCCAAGATCCTGGCCAAGGTGGTCGAGGAAGAACAGCCCGGACTGGTTCTGTGCGGCAAGCAGGCGATCGACAACGACATGAACGCCACCGGCCAGATGCTGTCGGCGCTGCTGGGCTGGAGCCAGGGCACCTTCGCGTCCGAACTGGACATCGAAGGCGACACCGCCAAGGTCACCCGTGAAGTTGACGGCGGTTTGCAGACCATCAGCGTCAAGATGCCGGCCATCATCACCGTCGACCTGCGCCTGAACGAGCCGCGCTATGCGTCGCTGCCCAACATCATGAAGGCCAAGAAAAAGCCGCTGGACGAAAAAACCGCCGCCGATTACGGCGTCGACGTCACTCCGCGGCTCGAAGTCGTCAAGACCGAAGAGCCGCCGGCACGCGCCGCTGGCATCATCGTGGGCTCGGTCGACGAGCTGGTCGGGAAACTCAAAGAAGCGGGGGCTGTGTAATGGCTGTACTTCTGCTTGCCGAAGTCAACAATGGCGAACTGGCGATGGACGCGACCGCCAAGGCGGTCACCGCTGCCAAGCAGCTGGGTGACGTGACCGTTCTGGCCGCGGGCGGCTCGGCCGCCGTTGCCGGCGAAGCCGCCGCCAAGATCGACGGCGTCTCCAAGGTCCTGGTCGCCGAAGACCCGTCGCTGGGCCACCGCCTGGCCGAATCGACCGCCGCGCTGATCGTCAGCCTGGCCGACGGCTATGAGCATATCGTGGCACCCGCCACCACCGACGCCAAGAACGTGATGCCGCGCGTGGCCGCGCTGCTGGACGTGATGGTGATCTCGGACGCGTCGGGCGTGGTGGACGGCTCGACCTTCGAGCGCCCGATCTACGCGGGCAACGCGATCCAGACCGTCAAGTCGAACGACGCCAAGAAGGTCATCACCTTCCGTACGGCCAGCTTTGATGCGGCCGGCGAAGGTGGATCGGCCCCGGTCGAGACCGTATCGGTCGGTGAAAACCCCGGCCTGTCGGAATGGGTCGAGGACAAGGTCGCCGAAAGCGACCGTCCGGAACTGACCTCGGCCGGCGTCGTTGTCTCGGGCGGCCGTGGTGTTGGCTCGGAAGAAGACTTCAAACTGATCGAAGCCCTGGCCGACAAGCTGGGCGCGGCGGTTGGTGCCAGCCGTGCGGCAGTCGACTCGGGCTATGCCCCGAACGACTGGCAGGTGGGTCAGACCGGCAAGGTCGTTGCACCCGATCTGTACATCGCGGTTGGTATTTCGGGTGCGATCCAGCACCTGGCCGGCATGAAGGATTCGAAGATCATCGTCGCGATCAACAAAGACGAAGAAGCTCCGATCTTCCAGGTCGCGGACTACGGCCTGGTCGCGGACCTGTTCCAGGCCGTGCCGGAACTGACCGAAAAGCTGGGCTGATACGTCCAGACTTCGAAACGATCAAGGCCCGCCAATCGGCGGGCCTTTTTCATTCGAGGTCTCGGATCGCAGGCAGCAAACGTTCTGCAATAGCCCGGTGCGTGGCCGGTCCGATCATATATTCCGCCATCGGTTGCTGCATCGTGCCGAACAGCATGTCTTCAAGATCATCCGAAGCACCTGAAGGGCGCACCGTCATCTTCACGGTTGGCACCCCTCCATCCGACACCCCATCAATCATGGCCTGAGTAATTGGCACCGGATCAGATACCCCCCGCGCATCCAGCCCGACTGCCGGGCTGTGATCCCAGTCCAGCCACAGCAGCAGAACCCGGCTGGTGACGTTGTCCAACAGGGTGCGAAGCGCCTCTGCCCAAGCCCGCCGCAACTCGGCGGCCACCACTTCGAACCGTGCGTCCGAAAATGCCGACAACCTGGACATAAGGTGCCGCACAAAGTGCACTTCGGCAAAATCAACTTTGGGGTACAAGGTGGAAAGGTCCGAGGTCGCCTCGAGCACTCGATCATTGCGTCGGGGATGAACACGGTAGAACCGGTTGGACTGATTCAGCGCCGAGGGCAGTTGCAGAACGCAAACCTCGGCGCCATTCATCAGGCTCAGAATTTCCGGATCCCGCGCCAATCCCTCGGCACCCGTGAACAGACTGCCCAGATTCAGACACTGCATTTCCAGCCGCTGCTCCAACGCTGCGGGAAACGGAGAATCGACGAACCGACCGAATGTCTCGGTGCCGCCGACGCAGGCCACATATGGTACCTGCAACGCACGCTTTGGCCCGCGAAACCACAGTTTTGACGCCCCGTACCGGCAGACGGATTCCTCGACACCGGTCGCGCCCGACTCATGATAACTCATGTCAGCCACCCATTTTCTTCACCCAATTGCCATTCTGCGGCCTTAGGTGTTTAGAAAACTCTAATGTGCGCATTTGAAGCGAATTGGACCGGTCCCAACCCCTTGCCGCCCAACCCGGACTGCCGATAATGTCCCCCTGAACCTTGATGCGGAAGGCAGTTCAATATGGACGTGAAATCAGTCGGAGTAATCGGCGCGGGCCAGATGGGCAACGGAATCGCCCATGTGATGGCGTTGGCAGGGTATGACGTTCTGCTGAACGACATCAGCCAGGATGCGCTGGATGCTGCCATTGAAACGATCAAGGGCAACCTGGCTCGTCAGGTGTCACGCGGCAAGATCGGTGACGACGAGATGCAGACCGCATTGCAGCGGATCAAGACCACGCTGAACCTTCCCGAGATCGGCCAGACGGACCTCGTGATCGAAGCCGCGACCGAACGTGAGGCCATCAAGCAGGCGATTTTCGAGGATCTGCAGCCGCATTTGCAGGCCCACACGATCCTGACGTCGAACACTTCGTCCATTTCGATCACACGGCTTGCCAGCCGGACGGATCGGCCGGAGCGTTTCATGGGGTTCCACTTCATGAACCCGGTTCCTGTCATGCAATTGGTCGAGTTGATTCGCGGTATCGCCACCGACGAAGAGACCTTTGCCACCTGCAAGGCGGTGGTGGATCGGTTGGGCAAAACCGCCGCCAGCGCCGAGGATTTTCCGGCCTTCATCGTGAACCGTATCCTGATGCCGATGATCAACGAGGCCGTCTATACCCTGTATGAAGGTGTCGGCAGCGTTCAGTCGATCGACCAGTCGATGAAGCTGGGCGCCAATCACCCCATGGGTCCGCTGGAACTGGCCGATTTCATCGGGCTGGACACCTGTCTGGCCATCATGAACGTCCTCCATGATGGGTTGGCGGATACAAAGTACCGCCCCTGCCCGTTGCTGACGAAATACGTCGAGGCCGGCTGGCTGGGCCGCAAGACCGATCGCGGGTTTTATGACTACCGTGGCGAGGTTCCGGTCCCGACGCGCTAAACCGTCAAGGGACCGCCCCGCTCGCTTGCGATGTTTTCGCGCAAATGAACGGTGGATCAGGCTTCTGGTGACTGCCCCAAGCCCAGCGTGTGTTTTCTGAGCCAGGTCATGAATCCGCGCGGGTCGCGTTCGAGCAATTTCATGTCCTCGTCCGAAATCGGCTCTCCGATCACGGGGCCGACCGGTTTGTTGCAGGACCGGACGATCTCATGCAGCAGAAGTCCCTGACGCAAAATTGCCGATAGTTTGTTGGCAATCTGGTACCAGCGCGAATTGCTGCCAGGGAAGTAGATGGGCAGAACCTTGGCACCGGATCGCCGGATCATCTTGGCGGTGAACACGTTCCATTCGCGTTCCTGAGCCGGGCCGAACCACGTGTCCGAAGACATCACCACACCGGATGGGAACAGCGCGACGACACCACCGTTCTTGAGGTGCTCCATCGCCTTGCCCCGCATCTCAAGCATCTTGCTCTGGGCTTCGGGGTCATGTGGAAACGGGACCGGGATCATGAACGAGGTCGCGGCCTCGTCCAGCCCGGTCAGAACCGAGCGGGTCAGAATGCGATAGTCCTGGCGCACTCGTCCGATCAACTCGGCCAGGATCATGCCGTCCACCATCCCATGCGGGTGATTGGCCACTACCACAACGGGCCCCTCTTTCGGAATGCGCGCAATCTGGTGTTCGGGCGTGGTCAGGTCGATTCCCATGATACCAAGGGCACCACCCCAGAATTTCTGGCCGCGATACTTTTCATTCTGCTTTTCGAACTTGTTGACCATGCGCAGAATGGTCAGCTTGCCTGTGCACCATTCGATCGCCTTGATGGCCGTCGAGGTCCAGGCGTCGTCAAACGAATTTGCGTAGGTCAGCGTGCGGCGGTCGTAGATTTCGCCCGCTTCCGCGGTCTCGGCCACCACCGTGTTGGTCTTGGTATCGTGCGTGGTTTCCGCCAATTCCTGGTCTTCCCGTTCTTGTTTTGTGGCAGTGCCCTGCGTCAGAAACCTTCGCCGAACTTGTCGTTCACCAATGCTTCCAGCGCATCTGCCAGCGCCTCAGCATCCGGCCCGGACGTTTCGACGTCAATAGTCGTTCCACGCGAAGCCGCCAACATCAAAAGGCCCATAATGCTGTCACCCGACGCGGACATGCCGTCTTTGGACACTTCGGCGCGGGCGTCAAACCCTTCGACTACCTCGACCAATTTGGCTGAAGCGCGCGCGTGCAAGCCCTTTTCGTTGATGATTTTCAAGCTTTTGGTGGCCATATTCAATCGATCCGATGTCAGTCCAATGTCACATTTTGCGCATTGATGTACTTTCGTCCAGCCTCCATAGCCCTACGGACGGCGTCCCCGACCGGAAGTTGGCGGCTTTTGGCCAGTTTGATCAGCATCGGAAGGTTGGCGCCGTAAAGAATTCTACGGTCCTGCGGCGCACAGGCGCGCAGGCTGAGATTCGAGGGGCTGCCCCCGAACAGATCGGTCACGACAACAACACCGTCGCCGACATCCACAGCATCCGCGGCCCGACAGATTTCGGCCTGCTTTTCTTCGCGATCATGATCAGCGTCGATCGACACTGCCACAAGGCCGGGTTGCTTGCCCACGACGTGTTGCATGGCCGCCAGGTATTCCTGGGCCAATCCGCCATGCGCCACGATTACAATTCCGATCAATCCGGCCTCACATTCAACGATCGACGTTCCATCTCGCGGTGTCTAATTGCCACCGGCTGCCCCTGCTCTGCAAGGGCTTTTGCGACCGCTTCGGCCATCGCGACCGAGCGGTGCTGACCCCCGGTACAGCCGAAGGCGACCGACAGGTGCGTTTTGCCCTCGGCCTTGAAGGCGGGCAGCAGAGACAGCAACAGCTCCACCACTCGTTCAAAAAAGGCGGCATAGTTCGTGTCAGCCTGAACATAGGACGCAACGTCCGGATTTCGACCATCAGCCTCGCGCAGCTCCGGACGCCAATAGGGGTTGGCCAGAAATCGGCAGTCGAACACCATGTCGAGGCCCAGCGGCAGCCCCCGTTTGTAGGAGAAGGACTCGATAGAAACGGCCAGATGCCGGCCTCCTTCGGGGGCGAACCAGCGTTCGACCTCGGATCGCAGCTGGTGCACGTTGAGCACGCTGGTGTCGATCAGGGTGTCGGCGATCTCGCGGATCGGCTCCAACAATTCCTTTTCCTGGCGGATGCCGGTTTCGGGGCTGGCATCGGTTGCAACCGGATGACGGCGCCGGGTTTCCGAAAACCGGCGCAACAGCACGTCGTCGCTGCAATCCAGATAGAGCGTGGACAGGTCCACCTGGCTCATCCGGCCCAGTTTGGCGACCAATTCGATAAAGCCGATGGTCGAGAAATCACGATTGCGGGCATCGACTCCCAGCGCCATCGGCCGGGATGGATCCGCGCCCTCCATCAGGCGCAGCAACAGGCCCATCGGCAAGTTGTCGATGGCCTCATAGCCCAGATCCTCGAGCACATGAATCGCCGTCGACCGGCCCGCGCCCGACGGACCTGTCACCAGAACGATGCGCGTTTGTGCTGTCACGTGCTTGGCCATTGCGGATCGACGCGCCCCATTTTCATCAGTTGAACAAGTGCTGATGCCAAGTTGGGGACGCCGGCGGCATGAAGCAAGGGAACAGGATGTCCCAGCACAAGAACCTGTCGCGGTTCCGGCAGTCGTTGGGACTCCACCTGATCCAGATCCACGATCCAATCCAACGGAACGGGACCGCAGGCCGTGGCGCGCAGCAGCCCAACGCCGCGGGCTTCGACCAATCCACGGATCTGAGGAACCGCATCCGCCAGCACCCGGTCGCCCGACAGGGTCAAATTCACACGATCATCGGCGACGAGGTCCGCTCCGAAGCCCATCATCTGCAATGCAAGTGCCGATTTTCCGACCCCGGACGGCCCCGAAATCAGGGCGCCGCGGCCAGCAACGGCAACGCATGTGGCGTGCACGCAGACCGGATCATCGCTGGGCTTTTCCGGAAGGCGCAAAGCCCACATCGCTTAAAGGGGAAGACCCACGACAAACCGCGCACCTTGCGGGTCCGACGTGATGTCCGCCTCGGTCGGGCGGATGTTCTCGGCCCAGATGACGCCGCCGTGGGCCTCGACAATCTGTTTCGAGATCGCAAGTCCAAGACCCGAGTTGTTGCCGAAATGCTCGGCCGGGCGCTGCGAGTAGAAGCGCTTGAAAACCTTGGTCAGGGCCTGGTCCGGAATACCGGGGCCGGTGTCTTCGACAACAACGAGAACCCGATTTTCGCGTTGGCGCACCCAAACGCGGATCGCGTCGCTTTCCTCGCAGAAGGAAATGGCATTTGTAATCAGGTTCACGAAAACCTGCGCCAGACGGGCCTCGAGCCCGTTTATGACGATGGGCTTGGACGGCAAATCCGTGATGTAGTCGATCCCCTTCGACCGGGCATCTTCGCCCAGATACTGACTGATATTGCCGATCAGCTTCAGTAGATCGAAGGGCTGTTCCTGCTCTTTGACCAGTTCAGCGTCCAGGCGGGACGCATTCGAGATGTCGCTGACAAGGCGGTCCAATCGGCGGACATCGTGCTCAATAACGCCCAACAATTTCTCGCGCTGATCGTCACGCTTGACCATTCGCAGCGTACCGACGGCCGATTGCAGGCTGGCCAAGGGGTTCTTGATTTCATGCGCGACGTCAGCCGCGAACTGTTCGTTGGCGTCTATCCGGTTGTAGAGCGCCGTCACCATTCCCCGCAGCGCACGGCTAAGCCGACCAATCTCGTCCGGGCGGGCGCTCAGGTCGGGGATGCGGATACGGCCGGGATTGACCCCAGTGCCGCGGTCCTTGCCCATTTCCGCCGCAGCGGCCAGATCCGCCAGCGGGTTCGCGATGGTCGAGGCCAGCACAAGGCTGAGACCCACCGAGACCAGCAGGGCAACGACAAACATCTGTAGAATGCGCTCCTGCTCTTTTCGAGCCAGTGCATCGATTTCTCCGGCGGGGCCAGCCATTGCGACAGCCCCCACAGGGGCGCCATCCAGAACGATTGGCGACGCCGCCACAATCACGGTGTCTCCGGCCGCATCAGACACGGCGTGAACCTGCATGTGGCCGTCCAGCGCGTTTGGTATGATGTCCTGAACCCGCTGTGCCAGCGTCGGCGCCTCGGTTTCAGATCCGGTGGTGAAAACCGAATACAGACCATTCCAGACGGCGGTCAGGGCATCAGAGATCAATGTGCTGCCGGTCGGAACATCCGCCTCGGCCTGAATCAGGCCCGGCAATTCCGACACGGTCGAGGAACCCCGTGTCCAGCCGATCAACGTGCCGGTGCTGTCATAGACGAAGACTTCGCCGCCTTCGGGGATGCTCAGCCCGGCAAGTGTCGCCTTGACGTTCAGGTCAGAAGCGTCCCGCGATCCGGCAACCTGGCGCAGCTGGGCCTCGAAGACGTTGCTGACCAGTTGCGCATCGCCGATCAGGTTCCGCGCCGTTTGCTGGACCCTCTCTTTTCGGGTGTCATCCAGATAAAGCAGCCCTGCGACCAGGATCACCAAAGCAATCAGGTTGAACGTGATGATCTTGCGCGCCAGCGGCGAGTTGCGCAGCGTGAACAGAGTACGCCGCGATCGCCGCGCGCGCAGCTCGGCCGACTCGGGGTCTTGCGGGATGACCCAATCATCGCCCAGAACGACGTCACCGTCGCGCAACTCGCTGGATTGCTCGGTGTCACGCACGAAACAAATTCACCTTTGCAGAAAGCCGGCCCGGCTTATTCCTCGTTGTAACGGTACCCGATACCGTACAGCGTTTCGATAGCCGAAAACTCGGGATCAGCCGCACGCATCTTCTTGCGCAGACGCTTGATGTGGCTGTCGATGGTCCGGTCGTCGACATAGACCTGATCGTCATATGCGACATCCATCAGCTGATCGCGGCTTTTGACGAAGCCGGGGCGTTGCGCCAAGGCCTGCAGCAGCAGGAATTCCGTGACCGTCAGCGAAACATCGGTCCCCTTCCAGCTGACCGCGTGACGCAGGGGGTCCATGCGCAGATCGCCGCGCTCCATCACCTTTGCGTCCCCGGTGGTTGCAGCCGACGCATCCCCGTCGGTCGCTTCCTGACGGCGCAGCAGTGCACGGATGCGCTCGACCAGAAGGCGTTGAGAGAATGGCTTTTTCACGTAGTCATCCGCGCCCATCCGCAGGCCCAGAACCTCGTCGATCTCATCGTCTTTGGACGTGAGGAAAATCACCGGCATCTGGGTTTTCTGCCGCAGCCGCTGCAGCAAATCCATGCCGTCCATGCGGGGCATCTTGATGTCCAGAACCGCCATATCCGGCAGTTTCTTGTTGAACGCGTCAAGGGCTGCCTGCCCGTCATTGTAGGTTTCGACCTCGAACCCTTCGGCCTCGAGCGTCATGGATACGGACGTCAGAATGTTCCGATCGTCATCCACCAGTGCAATCTTAGACATAGGGCTGCCCCTTTACCTGCTCACTCACGATATATTTTTGCTTTTTGTAGGGCATTCTTGGCTTTTTTAAGGCCGCGAATCAATCCGGATGTACGAATCGCGCCACATTGTTCACGATCCTGCGACAAAAAGGTCGTCCTGCGCTTCCGAAAGTGCCCGGGTTTTCCGACCGGAAAAACTTGGTTGCGCTAAACCCGGCCTTGGTTGCGCTAACTGTGCCAAACCGTCCTGTTCATGCCCTAAACGGCCGTGATATGAGGCCCTTATCCGCCGGACTAACCGGCACTACGCCTCATGAGCGCAGACGGCCCCAACCGCCGCAGCGCCGCCACAGGAGAAGACACGAATGACATTTGGACGGGTAAACCCGCAGTTCCGCCTCGAAGATCAAGGCATCGAGGGGCTGGGCAATGTCTATTACAACTTGATGGAGCCGGCGCTGATTCAGAAGGCGCTCAAGCGGAATGAAGGCACGCTGGGCAATGGCGGAGCGTTTCTGGTGTCCACCGGCAAGTTCACGGGCCGGTCCCCCAAGGACAAGCACGTCGTCCGGACCGAAAGCGTGGCGGACAGCATCTGGTGGGAAAACAACGCGGAAATGAGCCCCGATGGCTTTGACGCGCTGTACGCCGACATGCTGGCCCATATGAAAGGCAAGGACTACTTCGTTCAGGATCTGGTTGGCGGCGCGGATCCTGCCTATGCGATCAATGTGCGCATGGTTACGGAACTGGCCTGGCACAACCTGTTCATCCGGCACCTGCTGCGTCGCCCGGACCGCGAGGACCTGGACGAATTCATCGCAGATTACACCATTATCAATTGCCCCAGTTTCCAGGCGGACCCGAAAAAGCACGATTGCCGCAGCGAAACTGTGATCGCGCTGAACTTTGACCGCAAACTGATTCTCATCGGTGGCACCGAATACGCGGGCGAGAACAAGAAGTCCGTGTTTACGCTTCTGAACTACCTGCTGCCGGAAAAAGGCGTGATGCCGATGCATTGCTCGGCCAACCATGCGGTGGGCAACCCCGTCGACACCGCCGTGTTCTTCGGCCTGTCCGGCACCGGCAAGACCACGCTTTCGGCTGATCCGGCACGTGTTCTGATCGGCGACGACGAGCACGGCTGGTCGGATCGCGGGACCTTCAACTTCGAAGGCGGATGCTATGCCAAGACCATCAATCTGAGCGCCGAAGCGGAACCCGAGATCTACGCGACCACGTCGAAATTCGGCACGGTGATCGAGAACATGGTCTTCGATCCCGAAACCCTGAAACTGGATTTCAACGATGACAGCCTGACCGCGAACATGCGGTGCGCCTACCCGCTGGAATACATTTCGAACGCCTCCAAGACGGCGCTGGGCGGGCACCCGAAAAACATCATCATGCTGACCTGTGATGCCTTCGGCGTCCTGCCGCCGATCGCACGGCTGACCCCGGCGCAGGCGATGTACCACTTCCTGTCGGGTTTCACCTCGAAGGTGGCCGGAACCGAACGCGGCGTGACTGAGCCGCAGCCCACCTTCTCGACCTGCTTTGGCGCCCCGTTCATGCCGCGCCGCCCCGAGGAATACGGCAAGCTGCTGCGCGACAAGATCGCCCAGCACGGCGCAACCTGCTGGCTGGTCAATACCGGCTGGACCGGCGGCGCATACGGTGTGGGCAGCCGGATGCCGATCAAGGCCACGCGTGCCCTGCTGACTGCGGCTCTGGACGGCTCGTTGGCCGATGCCGAGTATCGCAAGGACGCCAATTTCGGCTTCGACGTTCCGGTGACGGTCCCCGGCGTGCCCGAAGTTCTGTTGGATCCGCGCCGTACCTGGGACGATCAGGCCGCTTTCGACAAACAGGCGGAAAAGCTGGTGCACATGTTTGCCGAGAACTTTGAACAGTATTTGCCGTTCATCGACGAAGACATCAAAGCCGTCGCAATCGGCTGAACCGACATGCAGGGGCGCGGTTGCGTGCCCCTGCGCGCACAATAACGGGTCCTTGCAGTTATTTGTTCTTCCTGCAGTTGTAATGTGACATTGGCATGAACAAATTCGTTGCCCGCCTAAAAATCATGCAGTAAATCCAGGACCCATTACAAGGAAATAGCCCGGCGCAAAATGCACCGGGCCGAGACTGAAAAAACCTTTGGGCAGCTCGCGCGCGGACACTCACACTCGCAAGATGAGCAGCCTAATCAAGGCGGTAGTGTATTATCAAGGGGATGAGTGTCAACATGAGATATGCCGTGTGATAGGCGACTATCATGGGTCATTTGACCAAGCGGATATCAACTGGTGGCACTGGTAAAATCAGGAATGGAAATGACCGAGATCTCGAAACTGGCGGAACTGCGCAAGTTGATGCAGAGCATGGAACGCACGTTGGGGCTCGAAGAGCTTTCTCCGGTAGAGCGTGACATTTATTACGCGGCCGAAGAATTGTCGAAAGACTCGCGCGAAGTCCGGACCTATGGCCTGATCGAGCACACACTGGTGCAAAGCGTTTCGCGCCCGACCTTTTTCCGCGCCCTCAAGTCGCTGGTACAGAAGGGCTACTTGTCCCAAAGCGGAAACGCCAACCGGGGACGGTATGTCGTCAACGCCCCGCGTTGACCGCTGAGCAATCCTGAAAGAAGCATGACGTGATGCGATCGTGGGCCTCTGACACGTTTTACGCTTCTTTGGCCTATATCGGCGCATCGTTTCTGACATTTTGGGTTTTGATGCCCATGCAGAACGTGTTCTTTCCAGAGTACCCCAGCCGCGCCAGCCTGTTGTTTCTTCCGCACGGCGTGCGGGTCCTTGCGGCGTGGCTCTTGGGGTGGCGTGCGATACTGGCCATGCTGCCCGGTGTCTTTCTGGTTTTCGCGACACTCGGTGGCTCGGACGTTTTTCTGACAAGCCGCCTGTTGGCCATCTTGATTGCGGTCACGACGGCGCCGGCCGTATTCTATTTGTTGAAATGGCTGGGGTGGGATCTGTTTCCCGCCGCTGATCGCGCGCCCTGCTGGGCCTGCATCATGGGGGTCGGGGTCATCACGTCAATCCTGGTGTCCGGCCTGACCAACCTGGCTTTTGGCAGCGCGACGGCCGAGTATTTTGCCTTTTTGATCGGCGATCTGTCGGGACTGCTGTTCCTGATGTTCGGACTGTTTTTTGCCTTCCGCTACTTTGAGCGTAAAGGTTGAGCGTTCAACCGAACACCCCCCTGCGCAGCAAGTTCGCACCTGCGATCATCAGAACCAACAAAGTCGCCTTGCGGAACGTGGCCTGATCAATCCGATCATGCATCCGCAATCCCAGCCACATGCCGGCCAAAGCCGGAAGGGTCAGCGCGGCCGAGAACGGAACGGTTTCAGCCCGCAACACGCCTGATCCAATATGCGCCACGACCAGAGCCAAGGCTCCCAAGCCATAGATGACGCCCTGAATGCGCAATTGTTCGGATTTGGGGGTATTCAGCGCAGTCAGATAGGCAACGGTCGGAGGTCCCCAAACGCCTGATATGCCGCCAATGAACCCGGTAACCGCACCGACTGCGGCCTCGATCTTCGGCGATTGTTCAGACAGGCTCAGTTTCACGCCCAGCAGTTGGATCGTGGCAAAGAACGTGACGGGAATTCCGATCATCAGAAGGAAAGCCTGCGATGGAACCAAGCTGATCAGCTGAGCGCTCCCCAACAGAAAAACCAGCCCGACGGAAAGAAAGACCCGGAACTGCCGGATCGAAGACATCGCTGCCGCGCGTCCTTCTCTCAAGGCCTGGATCCCGTTCGTCACAACCGTTGGCAGGATCAGCCCGGCCAGCGCAAGCTGGGGCGGCAGCATCATGCTGAGCCCCGAAATCAGGACCATCGGCATTGCGAAACCGACCATGCCTTTCACCGCTCCGGCCAGAAAGGCGACCGCGAACGCAAGGTAGAGTTCGGGCAGGGACATCAAAGAAAACAGATCCATTGACCCTACATAACACCGCAGATTTTCTCTGCACCGCAAAATTCGTTACGTAATTTTTGGACCTTTTCGACGCATTCTGTGAATTTTTGTTGCGCTGCAGTTGCAGCATGATATGACCAGATAACCCAGCAAAGGACGTGATTCATGGCCCATGACGGACAAGATATGACGAACATGACTTCTCAGCCGGTTCTGCCTGATCTTCTGACCCTGACGGGGGCCGCGCTGCCCGCGGTTCAGTCCGTCTTTGACCGTGCGCGCGATGCGGTGCGCGAGATGGTCACGGCCGAGGGTCGCGTCTCCGGCGCTTTGGTCGAGGCGAACCAGACCGCCGCGCATGGGCTGGCCTGGCTGGCCACCTACAACCAGTCGCTCCAACAGATGCAGAAATGGGCCGAGGCGCTGGACGCCCAGGGCAAGTTCGGCGAGATGGAACAGTTGCTGCACCAGATCGCCTTTGGCGAATATCTGCACCAGGTCGCCGGCGGCATCCCGATGAACCAGGGCGAGGTCGTGCGCCTGCAGGATCTGGGGCTGGGCTGGGACGCGCTGTCGGGCTTCCAATGCGCCGAAGTGCAAACTCTGATGGCACAGGCCAACAGCCAGGCCGCGCGCAGCCGTTTGGTTCAGCTGATGCAAGACCAATCCGGGGCCACCATGTTCGGCGCCTCGGGGCTGGATGAAGAGCTTGAGATGATCCGCGAGCAGTTCCGCCGCTATGCGCTGGATCGGGTCGAGCCAAACGCCCATGAATGGCACCTCAAGGACGAGCTGATCCCGATGGAAATCATCGAGGAACTGGCCGAGATGGGCGTCTTTGGCCTGACCATCCCCGAGGAATATGGCGGGTTCGGCCTGTCCAAGGCGTCGATGTGCGTCGTCTCCGAAGAACTGTCGCGCGGGTATATCGGCGTCGGCAGTCTTGGCACCCGGTCCGAGATCGCGGCCGAGTTGATCATCGCGGGCGGCACCGACGACCAAAAGGCCCAATGGCTGCCCAAGATCGCCAGCGCCGAGATCCTGCCCACCGCCGTGTTCACCGAGCCCAATACCGGGTCGGACCTTGGCAGCCTGCGCACCCGCGCGGTCAAGGACGAAAACGGTGACTACAAAGTCACCGGCAACAAGACCTGGATCACCCATGCCGCGCGCACCCATGTGATGACGTTGCTGGCGCGTACCGATCCCGAAACCACCGACCATCGCGGCTTGTCGATGTTCCTGGCCGAAAAGACGTCCGGCACCGACGACAACCCCTTCCCGACCCCCGGCATGACCGGCGGCGAGATCGAGGTGCTGGGCTATCGCGGCATGAAGGAATACGAGCTGGCCTTCGACGGCTTCCACGTCAAGGGCGAGAACCTGCTGGGCGGCGAGGAAGGTAAGGGCTTCAAGCAGCTCATGGAAACCTTCGAATCCGCGCGTATCCAGACCGCCGCCCGCGCCATCGGCGTGGCCCAAAGCGCGCTGGACATCGCCATGCAATACGCGCAGGAGCGCAAGCAATTCGGCAAGGCCCTGATCAACTTCCCGCGCGTGTCCGGCAAGATGGCGATGATGGCGGTTGAGATCATGATCGCGCGCCAACTGACCTATTTCAGCGCCTGGGAAAAGGACAACGGCCACCGCTGCGACCTCGAGGCCGGGATGGCCAAGCTGCTGGGCGCGCGCGTCGCCTGGGCCGCAGCCGACAACGGGTTGCAGATTCACGGCGGCAACGGTTTCGCGCTGGAATACAAGATCAGCCGCGTTCTTTGTGATGCCCGCATCCTGAACATCTTTGAAGGTGCCGCCGAGATTCAGGCGCAAGTCATCGCGCGGCGTCTGCTGGCCTGAGCGCCCGCCCGTCGCGGTTTCCCCAACTTGACCCGGCCCAGCGCCGGGTCTTTTCTTTTCTGGCAAGCCAAAAGCGCCGAGTGACCAGATCTGCCCTGTTCATTTCACCCAACCGGACCCACCGGACACATTGGCCGGGAAAATTCCCCCTTGGGTCCCGGCACAGGTTTCGGCTAAGTAGCGGTCGAACCGCATCATGCTGCGCCGCGGCTACGCAGATGCCGAACCGATCTTTGCGGAGTGACCATGGTGCGCCTACTGATCCTTGTTCTTGGCCTCCTGTTTGCAGGATGTAGCACGCCCTCCGGCTCGACCTCGGGCGATGTTGCCGGTCTGACCCGCGCCATTCAGAACCTCAGCCCCGATGTCGATCCGCAGGAAGCCGCCCGCGCGGCGCAGATCGCCCATGACTATGCGCTGCAGCTGAGGGCCGAATACCGGGTCACCGATCCGGCGATCATCCACAACGCCAAGGTCATCAACGGTTTTCGCGAGCGCGGGCTGTGCAATGACTGGGCCGAGGACATGCTCAAGCGGCTGCGGCAACAGAACTTCCGCACGCTGGACCTGCACTGGATCACTTCGCCGCCGACCCCGTTCCGGATCATCCACCACTCGGCCGCGATCAGCGCCAAGGGCGAGGGGCCTTATGACGCGATCGTTCTGGACGGCTGGCGCAACGGGGGTGACCTGTTCTGGGCCCCGGTGCGCGAGGACACACGCTACAACTGGCGCCCCCGGATGGAGGTGCGCGCCGAACTGCTGGCGCAATGACGCCAAGTCGGGATAGAAAGCCCTCATGCTGCGCCTGAGCCTGATCCTGCCCGCCCTTGCCCTGCTGCAATGTGACCGCGACGAAAGCGTCGCCGCCTATGGCGCAGCCGACCGCACCTGGGTGCTGCAGGAGGTGAACGGCCAGCCCTATGACGCCAGCGCCCTGCTGCGCTTTCCCGAAGACGGCAAGATTGCCGGAAACGCGCCCTGCAACAGCTACTCGGGCACATTGAACGCGCCCTATCCGTGGTTCGAAATCACCGACCTCACCGCCACACGCGCCGCCTGCGCCGGGCTTGAGGCCGAAGGATTCTATTTCGCCGCGCTGCTGGCGATGACGCAGTCCGAGGTGTCGGGCGACGTGTTGATCCTGCGCAACGAGGACGGGCACGAGATGGTGTTCAAAGCCGCCGAGTGAATTGATCGACAAAGCGGGCGCGGGCTTCGGGCAGCGGCGTGTGACCCAGCGATGGCGCCACGCGATGCGCCAGAAAATAGCCGGTCGTGCGCAGCCCGGCGGCGATCTCGTCATCCGGGGCAGCCCCCTGCCCGCGCAGCACCGGCGGCAGAGGCAACAGCCGGTCGGCCCAATCCCCGGCGCCTTCGGCGCTGACCGCCCGGCCGGTCTTGGGCGAGACATAGGCCAGCCCCTCGGTCGTGCCGGTCACGGCGCATCGGGTCAGGTCCAGCCCAAAACCCAGTTCTTCAAGCAGGGCCAGTTCCCAGCGCAGGTAAGCCAGCGGCCAGATCTCGTCCTGGCCCAGCAGATCCATCAGCTGTTCCGTCTGTAGATAGATGCCGGGGTGCGGTTCGCGTTCGGGCAAGCAGAAGGACAGCAGCGCCACGACCGCGTTCAGCCCCGACAAGGCCAGCCGCCCCGAAAACGCCGCCGCCGCGCGCGAGCGCAACGGCTCGACCTGGAAGGTGCCGATATGTTCCTGCAGCCGCGCCCGCCACAGCACGTCCAACTGCGCGCCGGGTTGCAGGATGGGCGCGATCTTGCGGCTGGCACCCCCGCGCACCACGCCCGCATGTCGGCCATGGGTTTCGGTGAAAACCTCGATGATGGCCGCGGTTTCGCCGTGGCGGCGGGCGGTCAGAAGAATGCCATGGTCGCGCCAGTCCATGCGGGGCCCTTGGGTTGCCTTGAGATCGCGTCGGACCGCGACGGTACGGCGCGGCGCGGAAAGAAGCAAATTCAATCGGAAGACGCCGGCTGACGTGCCGGAATTGTGGACTTGGACCCGGGGCGATATTACCCAGAACGGGCAGCCACGAGACCAAACATGACCGACGCAACCTTTCCCAGCATTTCTCCAGCCTTCCGTCGCGCGGACATGACGGTGCATGCAGTGGGCCTGGCGTTGATATTGATAGCGGGCGGCTTGCTGGTGGCTAAGGCGGCAACCCATCTGCAAGCCGCGTTGGTGGCCGCCGTCGTGGTTTACGTCTTGTGTGCGCTGGCGTCGAACCTGGCGTCCTGGGCCTATCACTTTCTGCCGCTGCACGAGCGGCGCACACTGCTGCGGCGCATCGACCACGCGGCGATCTATCCCAGCATTACGGGCACCTTCACACCGTTCTTCGTACTGGCTGGCACGACCTGGACCCTGGGCCTGCTGGTGGTGTGCTGGGCGCTGACGGCGGTGGCGGTTTGGAACAAGATCACCAACGAGACAGTGAAATCGCGCTGGTCGACGGCATCCTACCTGGGGTTGGGCGCGCTGGGGCTGCTGGCCCTGCCCGATCTGCGGGGCGTACCGGTGGCGACGCTGTGGTGCATCCTGGCCGGGTCGGGTTGCTATGTGATCGGAACCGCGTTCTACGCCCGCAAGACGCTGCCCTACCGCTATGCGATCTGGCACATCTGGGTGAACCTGGGCGGGATCGCCATGTTCGCGGGCGTCTGGCTGGCGCTGTCGCCTTTGTGGTAAGGCAGGCCTAGTCCAGCCCTTCCTCGTTCAAGAGATGCCGGCCTTGCCGGTCTTCGACCTCGATCACCCAGAGGTCGGGGTCAAAGCTGCGCTGACGGGCAATGGCCTCGTCCACCTCGGCCTCGGGACCTTTGGCGAGTTCGATCCATTTGCGTGCGCCGCTGAGCAGGTCGAAGCTGCGCTGAAAGGCGGTGGCACTGCCGTCGAGCGTGTTGAGCTTGACCAGAACCGCGCCGGCAGTGTCGTCGCCATGGGCTACGACAAAGGCGGGGATCTCGTGCAGGCGCAGCCGGGCCAGATAGGCGTGGACCCAGAACTCGGCCGTCAGGCGGGTCATGCGTTGCCGTCTTTGAAGTCCAGCCCCATTTCCGAGTAGCGCTCGGCCTCTTCCAGCCAGTTGGGCCGGACCTTCACCTGCAGGAACAGGTGGACCTTGCGATCAAGGAATTCCTCCAACTCGGCCCGGGCGGCCTGGCTGACGGCCTTGATCGTCTCGCCGCGCTTGCCCAGCACGATGCCCTTGTGACCGTCGCGCATGACATAGATGATCTGGTCAATCTTGGCCGAACCATCCTTGCGCTCCTCCCAGTTCTCGGTCTCGACCGTCAGCTGATAGGGCAGCTCCTGGTGCAGGCGCAGGGTCAGCTTTTCGCGCGTGATCTCGGCCGCGATCATGCGCAGCGGCAGATCGGCGATCTGGTCTTCGGGATAAAGCCAGGGGCCTTCGGGCAGATGCTGTGCCAGCCAGGCACGCAAGTCCTCGACGCCGTGGCCCTTTTCGGCCGAGATCATGAAGGTTTCAGCAAAGGGGAAGCGGTCATTCAGGTCGCGGGTCAGTGACAGCAGCGCGGGGGCTTCGACCCGGTCGATCTTGTTGATCGCCAGCGCCACCTTGCGGCCCTGCGCGATCTCGGACAGGCCATCCAGGATGCGCTCGACACCTTCGGTGATACCGCGATGCGCTTCGACCATCAGCACGATGATGTCGGCATCGGCCGCGCCGCCCCAGGCCGCCGCGACCATCGCGCGGTCAAGCCGGCGGCGAGGTTTGAACAGGCCGGGCGTGTCGACGAAGACCAGTTGCGCATCACCCTCCATGGCGACGCCGCGGATACGGGCACGCGTTGTCTGCACCTTGTGCGTCACGATCGAGACCTTGGCCCCGACCATGCGGTTCAGAAGGGTGGATTTGCCTGCGTTGGGCTCTCCGATCAGGGCGATGAATCCGGCGCGTGTCGTCATTGTGTGGTGATCCTGTTTTCAAGTGCGCATCCCTATCGCAGAAAGGCACAGCGGGCCAGAGGCATTTGTCGCATTGCCGGGCCGGTACAGGAATGGCAGGACAGGCGCACAGGCCAAGCCGATCCCAGCCAGGCCGCGACCCGCATCTTGAGGATCAGGCATGAAACGACGGGAGTTTCTTTTATCGGGCGGCGCCGCAATGGGGGCCGCGGGCTTGGGTGGACTTGCATTCGCGTCCAATAGCTCCGATCAGGAGATGGTGGTTCAAAGCGCCAGCTACCTGTTTCGGGACCAGCCTACGCACGGAATGGTAAGCCTGAGCCCCGACGCTCCTCCGCCCGTCCTTTTTGGACGTCAGGGTGAAGCGATGAGACTGACGGTCAAAAATACTCTGTCCGAATATACTTCGATGCACTGGCACGGGATGCGCATCCGCAATGATATGGATGGCGTGCCTTATCTGACCCAGATGCCGCTGGGACAGAACGAAAGCTTCACCTACGAGTTCACACCCCCAGACGCCGGAACCTACTGGTATCACCCGCATTGCATGACGATGGAGCAGATGGCGCACGGTCTGACCGGAGTGATGGTCATCGCCGAGCCTGAAGACGTCGGGTTCGACAGCGAGCAAGTGATCAACCTGCGGGACTTTCGCCTGGACGAGACGGGGGCATTTCTGCCAGCCTACACCCAGCGGGGCGCGGCCAGAGCCGGAACTTTCGGCAATGTGCAGACCGCGAACTGGCACCAGCATCCAGTCTATGACCACTCCGCCGGCAGCCTCGTGCGACTGCGACTGCTCAATTCGGACACGACCCGGATCTACAAATTGCACCTGACGGGCGGAAACGCGCAGATCATCGCGTGGGACGGACACCCGGTCACCGCCGAACTGCCGATGCCGAGTGTAGATGATCCCTTGCAGGTGGGCCCCGGTCAGCGTGTGGATTTTGCCGTTGCGATGCCGGACGGCGAAGGGGCACAGGTCGATCTTGTGGCCAAACTGCCCGGTCAGCCCTTGAGGACGATGGCCAGCCTGCGCTCGGTCGGACAATCCGCGCACCGGGACCTGAGAGAACTGAAGCCTTTGCCGAAGAACCCGGTCGCCCTGCCCGATCTCGGCAACGCGCAGGTGCACGAATTCGTCTTCGGATGGACGCCAGAAGGTGGACTGCCGGACAATGGGTTCTGCGGGTCTCTTGGATACAATTTCTGGTCCATCAACCGGGTTCCCTGGTCCGGAGATGCTTCCTCGGATGTCGGGCCATTGGCGACGCTGGAACTGGGCAAAAGCTACGTCTTGAGGCTGCGCAATGAATCTCCGAACCTGCATCCGATCCATCTGCACGGGCTGGTCTTTGTGCCGTTGCGATCAAACCTGCGAGAGTTGCCGCCGCTGGTGACGGACACCATGCTGTTGTTGAAGGACGAGGTCGTTGAAATCGGGCTGGTCGCAGACAATCCGGGCGACTGGGCCTTGCACTGCCATGTGATCGAACACCAGAAGACCGGGCTGACCGGGTTCTTGCGAGTCGTTTGAGCCGCAAGGTCTAGCCGTTGCAGACGCCGTTCGTGACAGGTGGACAGCCCTCGCGGACATTCCCGGACAGATGAAGAGCAGGCAACGCCGCGCTCGAAGTGATCAGCTTGTCACACGATCCAGCAGAGCCTGCGCAGCCGCCTGCTCAGCCTGACGTTTGGAGCCGGCCGTTGCCTGGGCCTCGGATCCGTCCTGCAGTCGGGCCGCGATGGTGAAAACGGGGGCGTGATCCGGACCGCTTCGTGAAATCTCGACATAGGCGGGCGGTTTCTGCCCGCGCGCCTGCGCCCATTCCTGAAGCGATGTCTTGGCATCGCGCGCATCCGCTTCGACCGTGTGAATCCGGTCACCCCACAGCGACAGGATCACTTTCTGCGCCGCCTCAAAACCGGCATCGCGATAGACCGCGGCGATAACTGCCTCCATGGCGTCGCCCAAAAGCGCCTGCTTGCGGCGCCCGCCCGACAGCATCTCTGACCGGCCCAGCTTCAGAACCGCCCCGATGTCGATCTGGCGGGCAACGTCGGCACAGGTTTCCTTGCGCACCAGCGCGTTGAAACGGGGGGCCAGTTGGCCTTCGGTGGCCTTCTGATCCGCCTCGAGCAAAGCGGTGGCCATCACAAGCCCCAGCACACGGTCGCCCAGAAACTCGAGCCGCTGGTTGTCCGGACGCGTCGAAGACGAGACCGACCCGTGGGTCAGTGCCCGGACCAGTAGTTCAGGGTTGGAGAACCTGTGTCCAAGGCGTTTTTCAAACGCCTTCATGTCGGTCGACAGCTTCAATTGACCGCCTTGAAGAACCGGTCACCGCGCCAGGTCCAGAAAAACAGCATCGAACGCCCGGCGGACGAGAACATGATGCGGTCGGCTCGACCGATCAGGTTTTCATAAGGAACGTAGCCGACGCCGCCTGCGACCTGCGGCACGCGGCTGTCACTGGAATTGTCACGGTTGTCGCCCATGAAGAAGTAGTGCCCTTCCGGCACGGTGTAGACACCCGTGTTGTCAGTGCTCTGATTGCCGATATTCAGGATTTCATGCGACACGCCGCCCGGCAGAGTTTCGATCATCCGGGTCTTTTCACAGGTGCCGCCCACGCCGACCGGGCCATTTTCACAGCGGGGCCGAAGACGTTGAGGCCCTTGCGGCTCGGCGATTTCGGTAAAAGTGCCATCCGGGGTCTGCTTGGCTTCGGTACCGTTGATGTAGACCACGCCATCCTTGATCTGGATCTTGTCTCCGGGCAGGCCGATCAGTCGCTTGATGTAGTCGCGCCCCGAAACCGGATGGCGGAACACGATGACGTCGCCACGCTCGGGCTCGCCGCCCAGCAGGCGGGTATTGTCGCCCCCCATCCAGCCGCAGATGTCTTCGGCATCGACATCGAGGCCGACGCTGGGGATGATCAGACTGGGGCAGGACGCGTAGGAATAGCCATAGGCCATCTTGTTGACGAACAGGAAATCACCGATCAGCAGCGTGGGTTTCATCGACCCCGACGGAATCCAGAACGGCTGAAAGAACAGAGTGCGGAAAACGCCCGCGATCAGCAGGGCATAGACGATGGTCTTGATCGTCTCCCAGATGGCGTTTCCGGATTTGGCTTGCTCGGCCATACTGCTCTCCAGTCCTTGCTCGGCTCGGGGGGTTACATGCGGCGCGGTCGCGGGGGTGTCAAGGCCGCTGCGTCGGGATCACCAAGCGGGCGCGCTTCAATCACCACGAAGGCCTGCGCCCATGGATGATCGTCGGTCAAGGTGACGTGGATGATCGCCTCGTGCCCTTCGGGCGTCATTTCCTTCAGCCGTTCCGCGGCCCAGCCGGTCACATGCATGACGGGCTGACCGGTGCGCAGATTGGTAACTGCCATGTCCTTCCAGGCGATGCCCATACGCAGCCCCGTGCCCAGCGCCTTGGAGCACGCCTCTTTTGCGGCCCAGCGCTTGGCGTAGGTTCCGGCCGTATCCCGCCGGCGCTCGGCTTTGCGCTGCTCGGTCTCGGTGAAGACACGGTTGCGGAACCGGTCACCGAACCGATCGAGCGTGCCCTGAATGCGCTCGATATTCGCAAGATCCGTACCGATGCCGAGTATCATCAGTTCAACTCTTTCTTTGCTCTTTCAAGAGCCTTGAACGCAGACCGGGCGCCCACCCACAGGAATAGCCGCGAAATGAGAAACGCCACGACAAAGGGGATCGTGAAACCGATCACCAAAAAGTTCACCGGGATACCGGCCAATCCCTCGGACATGCCCGGAACGACAAGAAAGAACAGCCCAGCCATGACCAGATTAGCCAACATGCCGACGATGCCCATCCATAGTGCGGCGCTCCACATGTCGCCGCTGCCCGGCATGGTCTGGTGCGTCTGAACCTGTCGGTGTCCTTCGAAAGTCGCAGCGGCCAAAAAGGGGATGAACGGCAGGAAACTGCTGGACAAGTCAATTCCGAACACCGCCGAAACGCCAAACAAAACGGCCGGGACCGCGATCGAGGTGATCACGAAGACGACAAGAAACCTGGGAATGTTCAAGCGCATCGGAAGATCCAGAAGAAAGAGGCTTCAAGGCAGTGGCTCATTGGCGCGCCTCATCCATCAGGCGGCGCATTTCCTGAATGGCTGGGGTGAGGCCCCGGAAGATGGACTCGCCGATCAGGAAATGACCAATGTTCAACTCGCGCACTTCGGGAAAGGCGGCAACGGGTTGGACCGTGTCATAGGACAGGCCATGGCCGGCATGCACTTCGAGGCCCAGCGAATGGGCAAAGGAGGACATCTTGCGCAGCGCCTCCAGTTCGCGTTCCGCGTCGTCCACCCGACCCTCGGCATGGGCGTCGCAATAGGCGCCAGTGTGCAGCTCGATCACTTCGGCGCCGATGCGGTGGGCGGCCTCGATCTGCTTGGGGTCTGCGGCGATGAAGATCGACACCCGGCAACCGACGTCACGAAGCGGCGCGATGAAATGCGCCAGACGGTTTTCGTCGCGCGCGACTTCCAGGCCACCTTCGGTGGTACGTTCCTCGCGCTTCTCGGGGACGATGCAGACGGCGTGCGGCTTGTGGCGCAGGGCGATCTTCTGCATCTCATCCGTAGCCGCCATTTCAAAGTTCAGCGGAACCGACAGAACCTCCATCAGCCCGTCGATATCGGCATCCGAGATATGCCGCCGGTCTTCGCGCAGGTGCGCGGTGATGCCGTCGGCCCCGGCCTCTTCGGCAAGCTTTGCGGCGCGAAGCGGGTCGGGATAGGCGCCGCCACGGGCGTTGCGCACGGTGGCAACATGGTCGATATTCACGCCCAGGCGCAGAGGGGTGTCAGACATCCTTCGAATCCTTTTTGTTCGCGTCGCCCGAGCCTATCGGGTTTGGTCGGGGAACGGCAGAGCTTGCTTCGGCCAAGCGTTTGATTTCTTCGAACTTCGCCTTGATCTTTGCGCGGCGGCGCATCTGATAGGTTCGGATCACCGGCAGGCTGATATAGGTGCAGATCACGCCGGCCACGATGCCGGGAATGATGCCGCCAATCATGTAGGGAAAGAACACTTCGTCATAAAATTGCGACAGCCCGTGCCAGTCAGCGACCCGATCGGAGAACATCGCGAGGAAGTTATCCTTGAGGTCCCCCATCGCGCTGGCAAATTTGCCCATCAGCCCCTTGGTGTCGCCCTCTTCGTATTCGGTGCCCAGCAGGAAATGCCCAGTTTGCAGGCAGACCACGCCGATCGGAACGTAGGTCAGCGGGTTGCCGAAAAACGTGCCGCTCAACGCGGCAAGGATGTTGCCGTTCAGCATCCGGGCCAAGACCGCGGCAACCAGAAAATGAAGGCCGTAGAATGGGGTGAAGGACGCGAACACCCCGGCCCCTACCCCACGGGCAATGCGTTCGGGCGAGTCCGGAAGACGACGGACGCGGTGTTTGACATAGTGGAAGGCGCGGGTCCAACCGCCGCGAGGATAGACCAACTCGGACAGGACCTGGAGTACCGAGCGGCGATCACGGCGCTTGAAAACCACTCCTGATCACCCCTTCTCAGCCAGCTGCGACCGCAGCGCTTGTCATGTCCCGATACCGTTCGACCGCAGCCACGTCACTTTCCGCCTCGAGCATCAGCATCAGCGAATGCAGCTGTTCAAGATCCCGCACCTCGATACTGATAAGCAGACGATAGAAATCTGGCTTCCGGTCCACGAATTCCAGGTTCGAGATATTGGCCTTTTTCTCGCCGATCAATGTGCAAATACGTCCCAGCACGCCGGCGTCGTTGCCGATGGTCAGCTCCAACGTGGCGCCATAAGCGGCCGGGTGCGTGCCGGTATGCCAGTGAAGGTTCACCCACCGTTGCGGCTGATCCTCGAATTCGGCAAGGCGATCGCAATCGATGGAATGCACCACCACGCCCTTGCCCCGAGACGTGATGCCCACGATGCGTTCGCCCGGCAAAGGCTGGCAGCACGGCGCGCGTTCAAACCCCTGCCCCGGCTCAAGCCCGATCACGGCGCGACGCAAGGGGATTGCTTCGCCCTCGTCGCGGGTCAGGTCGGGATAGACCGCGGCCACTACATCATGGGCGGTCAGTTCGGCACTGCCGACGCGGGCCAGCAACTCATCGCTGTTCTTGATGCGCAGGTGTTTGGCGGCGGTTTCCAATGCCTTGTCGGTCGCCTTGCGGCCAATATGTTCGAACCCCGCGCGGACCAGTTCGCGTCCCAGTTTGATGAACCGTTCACGGTCAACCTCGCGCAGGGCGCGGCGGATGGCGGTGCGGGCCTTGCCGGTCACTGCAATCTCAAGCCAGGTCACCTGCGGGGTCTGGCCGTCGGCGGTGATGATGTCGACCGATTGGCCATTCTTGAGCCGCGTCCACAGCGGCACACGGATACCGTCCACCTTGGCTCCGACACAGGCATGGCCGATACGCGTATGGATCGCGTAGGCGAAATCGATCGGGGTCGCCCCGCGCGGCAGTTTCACCACGTCGCCCTTGGGGGTGAAGCAGAAGACCTGGTCCGAATACATCTCGAGCTTCACCGCCTCGAGGAAATCTTCGTGGTCTTCCTCGGTATCGAACTGCTCGGTCAGGTTGGCGATCCACTTGGCCGGATCGACCGCAAAGGGGTTTTCCGTCCGCACACCGTCACGATAGGACCAGTGCGCGGCCACACCTGTCTCGGCGACATCATGCATCTGACGGGTACGGATCTGCACCTCGACCCGCTTGCCGTCACGGCCCGAGACCGTCGTATGGATCGAGCGGTAACCGTTCGATTTCGGCTGGCTGATATAGTCCTTGAACCGCCCCGGCACCGCGCGCCAGCGCTGGTGTATGGCCCCAAGGGTGCGATAGCAGTCTTCTTCGGTCTGGGTAATGATGCGGAAGCCATAGATGTCGGACAGGCGCGAAAAGCCCTGATCCTTTTCCTGCATCTTGCGCCAGATCGAGTAGGGTTTCTTGGCGCGACCAAAGACTTCGGCCTCGATCCCCGCTTTCTCAAGCTCGTGCCGCATGTCGCCGGTGATCCGGTGAATCACGTCGCCGGTTTCGCGCTGCAGCGTGATGAAGCGGCGGATGATCGACTGGCGGCCTTCGGGATTGAGGACGCGGAACGCGAGGTCCTCAAGCTCTTCGCGCATCCACTGCATGCCCATCCGGCCGGCCAGCGGCGCGTAGATGTCCATCGTTTCGCGCGCTTTCTGCACCTGCTTTTCAGGGCGCATTGCCTTGATCGTGCGCATATTGTGCAGGCGGTCGGCCAGCTTGACCAGGATCACCCGCAGGTCCTTGGACATGGCCATGAACAGTTTGCGGAAGTTCTCGGCCTGCTTGGTTTCGCGACTGGAAAGCTGCAGGTTGGTCAGCTTGGTGACGCCGTCGACCAGCATCGCCACCTCGTCACCGAACAGTTCGGCGATCTTGGAATAGCTTGCCTTGGTGTCCTCGATCGTGTCGTGCAGCAGCGCGGTGATGATCGTAGCATCGTCCAGGCGCTGCTCGGTCAGAATGGCGGCAACTGCGACGGGATGCGAAAAATAGGGCTCGCCCGAGTGCCGGAACTGCCCTTCATGCATCTGCATTCCGAACTCATAGGCCCGGGCGATGCGATCGGCATTTGTCTTGGGGTTGTAGTTGCGGACCAGCGCAATCAGGTCTTCAACAGAAATCATCCGGTCCGCACCTTCGCTTGCAGGGCTTACCCCTGCCCCTGGGCCTCCATCAGGGCACGCAGGAGTTTCTCTTCGGACATGTCGTCATCTGCCGGCTTGTCCGACTCTGCACCCATCAACAGCGCCATCTGATCTTCTTCGGGCTCGTCGACCTCGATCTGTGTCTGGTTGGCCTCGATCAGACGTTCACGCAGCTCGTCCGCCGTCTGGGTTTCTTCGGCAATCTCGCGCAGAGCCACGACGGGGTTCTTGTCGTTGTCGCGGTCAACGGTGATCGATCCGCCAGTGGAAATCTCGCGCGCACGATGGGCGGCAAGCATCACCAGTTCGAACCGGTTCGGTACCTTGTCTACGCAGTCTTCGACCGTCACGCGGGCCATGAGGCGCTCTCCACAAATGAATCCGTGTCAGGAAGGGGTTTATCTAAGCGCGATTCTCTGCCTTGACAAGCGGGAAATGCCCAGCATTGGCGGCTCAGAGGGGGGTTACGGCGGCAACCTCGTCCGCAGGCAGCTGTCCGATCATTTCCCGGACGGTCAAATCCAGCACCGGATGGCGCCAATCGGGCGCGACGTCAGCCATTGGAACCAGCACGAATGCCCGGTCCTGCAGGCGCGGGTGCGGCACTATCAGTTGTTCGGGCGCGGATCGCACCTGCTGGTCCATTGGCAAATCCAACCAGCGGCGGTATCCGTCCAGGTCCGGCAGAACGCGGTCGTCCCAGCAGACAAGATCAAGATCAAGTGTGCGCATACCCCAACGCTGAACCCTGGCGCGGCCGAACTCGGCCTCGACCTCGTGCAGCAGGTCCAGAACACCGCGCGGATCCAGTTCCGTCTCGATCACAGCGGCTGCGTTCACGTAGTCCGGGCCGGCGCCCGCAGGGAAGCAGGGGGTCGAAAACAGCCGGCTTTTGGCCCGAATCACCAGCCCCTTGGCCTCCATGACCTCGAGAGCCTGCGCGAGTGTCACCTTGGGCCCGTTTCCTCTCAAGGTGAGATTTGCCCCCAACGCCACGACCACTTTTGACATGGATTTGACCACTTTTATCCCCGTATTCCGTTCAGAGAATACTTGCGATACAGGTCAAATAGCCTATTTTAAAGGCATCAATGCGCGAATTTATTTTTTTCACTCACAGACACCTCCGCGCGTTGAGCGATACCGGAAGGACAAATTAATGTTTTACAAGGACGAACGGCTTGCGCTGTTCATCGACGGCTCGAATCTGTACGCCGCCGCAAAAGCACTGGGGTTTGACATCGATTACAAGTTGCTTCGCCAGGAATTCATGCGTCGAGGCAAGCTTCTCAGAGCCTTCTACTACACAGCGCTGCTAGAAAACGACGAATACTCACCGATCCGTCCGCTTGTCGATTGGTTGCACTACAACGGCTTCACCATGGTGACCAAGCCGGCCAAGGAATACACTGACAGCATGGGGCGCCGTAAGGTCAAGGGGAACATGGACATCGAACTGACTGTCGATGCCATGGAGCTTGCGCCGCGCGTGGATCATATCGTGCTGTTTTCGGGTGATGGGGATTTCCGCCCGCTGATTGCCAGCCTGCAACGTCAGGGCGTGCGCGTTTCGGTCGTCTCGACCATCCGCAGCCAGCCGCCGATGATTTCGGACGAGCTGCGTCGTCAGGCCGACAATTTCATCGAGCTTGACGACCTGCGCGACGTGATCGGACGCCCTCCGCGGGACGTGTCCGATGAACCGCGTACGGTAGCCGTCGCAGGAAAATAAGAACTCCGCCATCCACCACTCACACATGTGGAGCAATCGCGCGGTCAGGACTTTTTGTCCTGGCCGCGCTTCTTTAATCAAGAACCCGTGCTCAAACGGGTATTGGCTAACAGGACTTCATGTCAGCATGGTGACAAGGCTGTCCTGACTGGACCAACAGGTGGAAAAGCCTTACCTGTCCCTTTCAAGGAGACAGACGCATGACCAAGCCCCCCCTGACCCTGTATCTGGCCGCCCCGCGCGGGTTCTGCGCTGGCGTGGACCGCGCGATCAAGATCGTGGAAATGGCCCTGCAGAAATGGGGCGCCCCGGTCTATGTCCGGCATGAGATCGTGCACAACAAGTTCGTCGTGGACGGGCTGCGCGCCAAGGGTGCCGTCTTTGTAGAAGAACTGGACGAATGCCCCGACGACCGGCCAGTGATCTTTTCCGCCCATGGCGTGCCCAAGTCGGTGCCCGCAGCCGCAGCCGCGCGCGAGATGATCTATGTCGACGCCACCTGCCCGCTGGTGTCCAAGGTCCATATCGAGGCCCAGCGCCACGCCGAGGCCGGGTTGCAGATGATCATGATCGGGCACAAGGGCCACCCTGAAACCGTCGGGACCATGGGCCAGCTGCCCGAGGGCGAAGTTCTGCTGGTGGAGACGGTTGACGATGTGGCCGGGGTGCAGGTCCGCGACCCCGAAAAACTGGCCTTTGTCACCCAGACCACCTTGTCGGTGGACGATACGCGCGACATCGTGGCCGCGCTGCAGGACCGGTTCCCGGCCATCGTCGGCCCACACAAGGAAGACATCTGCTATGCCACCACCAACCGCCAGGAGGCGGTGAAGACCGTCGCACCCAAGTCGGATGCGCTGCTGGTGGTGGGTGCGCCCAACTCCTCGAATTCGCGCCGCCTGGTCGAGGTGGCGTCCAAGGCGGGCTGCACCTATGCCCAGCTGGTGCAGCGCGCCACCGACATCGACTGGCGCGCGCTCGAGGGGATTTCCAGCATCGCCCTCACCGCCGGGGCTTCGGCGCCCGAGGTCCTGGTGAACGAGGTGATCGACGCCTTCCGCGAACGCTATGACGTGACCGTCGAAACCGTCGAAACCGCCACCGAGAATGTCGAGTTCAAGGTGCCCCGCATTCTGCGCGTGCCCGCATGAGCGGCATCCCCCGCGCACCATTGGTTCTGGGCCTGGCCGGTCTGATCCCGTTTGTCTGGGGCGCGCTGACCTACCTGAGCGGAGACCTGAACGACTGGGGCAGCCGCGCGCTGGGTCCCCGGTTCGTGGGGCCCTATGTGCAGCTGTTTTATGGCGCGGTAATCCTCAGCTTCATGTCCGGCGTTCTGTGGGGTTTTGCCACCAAGACCGGGGGCAGTCGGGCGGCGCTGTGTTATGGGCTGTCGGTCCTGCCGGCGCTGTGGGCGTTCTTCACCACCGGCGGCGGGCCGGTCGACGCGGGTACCAACCTGATGATCGGCTTTGCCGGGCTGCTGGTGCTGGACGCGCTGTTCTGGTCTTGGGGCCTGACCCCGCGCTGGTGGATGAAACTGCGGCTGCTGCTGAGCGCCGTCGTACTGGCCTGCCTGGCCGTTGGAGTATTCCTGTGAGCGACAAACGAACAATCGACGCCTACACAACCCGTGTGGACGACTATCTGAAAGTGCCGCTGCCGCCCGAACAGATCGAGGCGCGCGCAGCATTCGCGCAGGCGGTCGGCGACGGGCTGGTGCTGGATCTGGGGTCGGGTCCGGGTTCGGACAGCGGTTTCTTTCTGCGCCAGGGGCTGCGGGTTCGGGCGCTGGACGCCACACCGGCCTTTGTCGAACACGCCCGCGCAAATGGCGTGGACGCGCATCTGGGCACGTTCGACGACGTGACCGAAACGGCCGAATACGATGGGGTCTATGCCAGCTTTTCCCTGCTGCACGCCCCGCGCGCCGATTTCCCGCGACACCTGGCCGCCATCCACCGGGCCCTGAAGCCGGGCGGCGTGTTCTTTCTGGGCCTCAAACTGGGCACAGGAGAGCATCGCGACGAACTGGACCGCTATTACACCTATTTCACGCGCCCCGAGATCGAGACTGCAATGATCGAGGCCGGGTTCGTCATTGACCGTGTCACCACCGGTATGGGAAAGGGGCTGGCCGGTTCTTATGACGGTTTCATTCTGGTGCTGGCCCATGCCTGATCTGTTTGCCTATACCGATGGTGCCTGTTCCGGCAATCCCGGCCCGGGGGGCTGGGGCGTGCTGCTGCGGGCGATGGATGGAGAAACCGTCCTGAAAGAGCGCGAGTTGAATGGCGGCGAGGCCGAGACCACCAACAACCGGATGGAGCTTCTGGCCGCGATCAGCGCGCTCGAAACATTGGAGCGGCCCTCGAAGATCACAATCGTGACCGACAGCGCCTATGTGAAAAACGGGGTGACGGGCTGGATCCACGGGTGGAAGCGCAACGGCTGGAAGACCGCAAGCAAGAAGCCCGTCAAGAACGTGGACCTGTGGCAGCGGTTGGACCAAGCCCAACAGCGCCATGACGTGACCTGGGAATGGGTCAAGGGCCATGCCGGCCACCCCGAAAACGAACGCGCAGATGAGCTGGCCCGCGCAGGCATGGCCCCGTTCAAGCCGAAAAAGGCCCGCACATGAGCGGTCTGGCCCTGCTGGACTATGCCTCGGTTCTGGTCTTTGCGCTGACCGGGGCGCTGGTGGCCAGCCGGGCGCAGCTGGACCTTGTGGGATTTGCCTTCATCGCCTGTCTGACGGCGGTGGGCGGTGGTACGGTGCGTGATCTGCTGCTGGATCGGCACCCCGTATTCTGGGTGGGCCAACCTGACTATATCCTGATCGCGGTGGCGGCGGCGGTGGTCGTGTTTTTCACCGCGCATCTGGTCGAAAGCCGCTACAACTGGTTGGTCTGGCTGGACAGTTTCGCGCTGTCGATCGCCGCGGCCGCGGGAACTGGCGCGGCGCTGGCGCTGGGTCAGTCGGGCGTGATCGTGGTGTTGATGGGTGTGACCACCGGTTGCCTGGGCGGGCTGATGCGCGACGTGGTCTGCAACGAGGTGCCGCTGGTGCTGAAACAGGGCGAGCTCTATGTCTCATGCGCCTTCACCGGGGCGCTTGTGGCCGTGTTGGCCACCCGTCTGGGGCTGGAGACGCTGCTGGCGCTGGGCCTGTGCGCACTCTCCTGCTGGGCATTGCGGGCCGGATCGCTGCTGTTCGGCTGGCAGTTGCCGGTCTACAAGGCACGCCCGCCGCGGAGCTAGAGGCCGCGCCAGACCTCTTCCTCGGTCAGGTTCAGAGATGTGAAATCTTCGGCCCGCAACGATCTGTCAGCCTCCCACTCCATGAAGAACTCATCCAATTGCGGCGGAGCGGTCATCGTGTCCGAAAGCATCGAATGCACTTGTCCCCGATGGTGAATCTGGTGCTGCAGCAAGTGCAGGATCGTGCGGTCGTACCGCTCGACTTGCACCAATTCCCCACGTGGAATCCTGACGCGTGCAGTTTCATCCAAAACCTTCTCATCGCGGCAAACATCCACGAAACGTCGGTCGATGGCGCGTTGGTGCGCCGAAAGCTCGGGCAAGTCGGGATAGGGAGTTTCCGGGTCGAAGGCGTCCAATCCCATTGGCCGGCCTTCCAGAGCGGTGACGTAGAAAAGATCAACCGTATAAATGTGATTGAGAGTCTCGATGATGGACGGGAAGAAACCAGTACGGTGCTTCGCCAGTTCTTCGGGGGGCAATTGCGCGCAAGCCTCCAGAATTCGGTGGTTGGCCCATGCGTTGTTATAAGCTTGTGGGAAAAAATAGTTTTTCATTGCCGATGCCTAGTTGATTGCCAAAGCACTGTCTAGCGTGGCCTGCGGCCTGCCGCATCAACGCCGGAAATAGGTCTTCCAGATCCAGATCAGCAGCAGCGCGCCCAGCACCGCGCCGACGAATCCGGGCATCCAGCCCATGACCGTCAGCAAGGCGCGCATGATCAGCCCGCCCACCACGGCCCCGGCGATACCGATCAGCAGGGTGGTGGGGATGTCCGCCTCGATCCGCATCAGGCGGGTGGCCAGAAATCCGGCCGCGGCGCCGATGACGATCAAGGCAAGGACGGGCATCTCATTTCCTCCAGTGCGTGGGCACGATGATCAAGGCCCCCACCGACGAGATCACCGCATCCAGCCCAGGCGGTCCAAAGCTGATGCCGAACATGATGCGGATGAAATAGAACAGGAACGCCCCACCCACGCAGATAATGATGGATTGCAGATAACCGTTGTGGGTAAAGCCCGTCACCTCGGACAGATAGCCGACGATGCCGGCAATCACGACGGTGCCCATCATCACCATGAACATCAGAACGTCTCCGAGTCGAGGCGGGTCCCGGCCGGGATCGGCCAGCCCCGCAGGAAGGTTTCCCTATCCTGCGCCGCCTTGCCCGCCCGTTGCAAGCGCAGCAGTTCGACCGCGCCGGTGCCGCAGGCCACGCGCAGCGCGTCGTCCAGCACCTCGCCCGGCACACCCTGCCCGTCCGACAGGCGCGAGGCGAGCAGCTTGACGCGCTCGCCCTCGATCTGAGTCCAGGCACCGGGAAAGGGCGACAGGCCGCGGATCTGGCGATCGACCTCGACGGCGGGGCGCGACCAGTCCACGCGGGCCTCGGCCTTGTCGATCTTGGCGGCATAGGTCACGCCGACCTCGGGCTGCGGCTCGGGGGTCAGCTCAGGCAGGCGGTCCAGAGCCTGCACGATCAGATCGGCGCCCATCGCCGACAGACGGTCATGCAGCTGGGCGGTGGTTTCCTCGGCTCCGATCGGGGTGGCCTGACGCAGCAGGACGGGGCCGGTGTCCAGACCGGCCTCCATCTGCATGATACAGATCCCGGTCTCGGCATCGCCCGCCATGACCGCCCGGTGGATCGGCGCGGCCCCGCGCCAGCGCGGCAGCAAGCTGGCGTGGATGTTTAGGCAGCCATGCCGGGGCGCGTCCAGAATCGGCTGAGGCAGGATCAGCCCATAGGCCACGACCACGGCCACATCGGCCTTCAGCGCAGCAAAGGCAGCCCGTTCCTCGGGCGATTTCAGCGAGGTGGGATGGCGCACCGGCAGGCCCAGCGCCTCGGCACGGGCATGCACCGGCGTGGGCCGGTCTTTCTTGCCGCGACCGGCCGGGCGCGGGGGCTGGCAATAGACGGCGGCGATCTCGTGCCCGGCCTGCACCAGCGCATCCAGCACCGGCACCGAAAACTCGGGCGTTCCCATAAAGATGACGCGCATGCCGCCCTACCCCGCCTTTTTCGCCTTGCGCAGCAGCATGTCGCGTTTGACCTTGCTGAGACGGTCAAAATACATCCTGCCGTTCAGATGGTCGATCTGGTGCTGCACGCTGGTGGCTTCGATGCCGACGAAATCGCGTCGGTCAATCTCGCCTTTTTCATTGAGAAACCGGACCGTCACCGCACGCGGACGTTTGATCTTGGCCGACACGCCCGGCAGGTTCGGGCTGGCCTCGTCATGCTCGCGCAGTTCGATCGAGCTGTGCAGGATTTCGGGGTTGGCCAGGCGCACCGCGCGGCCACGCTCGGCCGAGCCGTCCACGACCGCCAGCCGCAGCATCACGCCGATCTGGGGCGCCGCCAGGCCGACACCGGGCATCGCCTCCATCGTGTCGATCATGTCGTCCCAGATGGCGCGGATCTCGTCGGTAATTTCAGTCACTGGTTCGGCCTTGGTGCGCAGGCGCTTGTCGGGCCACGGCAGGCAGGGACGGACGGTCATGCGCGGGCCAGCTCACGCTTGAGCTTGACCATCTTGCGCGTGATCATCTGCCGTTTCAGCGGCTTGAGATAGTCGATGAACAGCTTGCCGTTCAGGTGGTCGATCTCGTGCTGCACGCAGGTGGCCCAGAGCCCGTCGAAGGTTTCGCGCTGCGCCTTGCCGTTCTTGTCCATCCAGGCAACCTCGACCTCGGCCGGGCGGGTGACCTCGGCGAACTGATCGGGGATCGACAGGCAGCCTTCCTCGTAGACGCTGGTTTCGTCCGAGGCCGAGATGATCTCGGGGTTGAACATCACCAGCGGGCGGGGGGTGGCGCCTTCCTCTTTGACGCAATCCAGAACGATCAGCCGTTCCAGCACGCCGATCTGGGGCGCGGCCAGCCCGATGCCCGGCGCATCATACATGGTTTCCAGCATGTCGTCGGCCAGCGCGCGCAGCTCGTCCGACAGGTCGTCCACGGGCGCACAGACCTTTTTCAGGCGGGGATCGGGATGGATCAGGATGTTGCGTTTCATGGGGCTGATTTAGGTCATCGCGCGCGTGGCCGCAACGCCCCCCTTGCGCCGGGCGAATTTCCCGATAGCTTTCGGGCCAACGAATGGAGCAGACATGACTTTCAACGACCTGATCGACCGCCGGGGCACCTTCAGCTCGAAATGGGACAAGATGGAGAAACTCTATGGCGTCTCGCCCGAGGACGGGCTCGCCATGTGGACCGCCGATTCCGACTATGCCACCGCGCCCTGCGTGATCAAGGCGGTGCGCCGCGCGGCGGATCACGGGGTGTTCGGCTATTCCTGGCAGCACCCGGCCTATCTGCAGGCGGTGCAGTGGTGGATGCAGAACCGTCACGACTGGGCGATCGACACCGATTGGATCCTGACCTCGCAAGGTCTGGGCAACGCCATCGCGCTGAGCCTCGATGTGTGGACCGAGCCGGGGGACGGGGTTGTGATCTTCGCGCCGGTCTACCACGAGTTTGCGCACAAAGTGAACAAGACCGGCCGCCGGGTGGTAGAATGCCCGCTGGTGCGGGCCGGCGATACCTATGAGATCGACCTGGACGACGCTCAGTCGCGGCTGGACGGGTCGGAACGGATGTTGATCTGGTGTTCGCCGCAAAACCCGTCGGGGCGGGTCTGGACATCGGACGAGCTGCGTGCGGTGGCGACCTTTGCCGAACGCAACGGGCTGATCCTGATCTCGGACGAGATCCATCACGATCTGGTCTATCCGGGGCACAAATTCGTGCCAATGGACGTGGCCGCGCCGGATGCACGGCCCTGGACGGTGACGCTGACAGCGGCGTCCAAAACCTTCAATATCGCAGGTCAGCGCACCGGCAACATGATCATTCCCGAGGACACGCTGAGGGCGCAGATGCGCCACCGGCTGAACACGTTGGACTATGACCCCGGCGCACTTGGCGTGGCGATGATCACCGCGGCCTACACGCCCGAAGGTGCGCAATGGGTGGATGCCCAGATCGACCACCTGAGGGGCAACCGCGCGATATTCGATGCAGCGATCTCCGAAATCCCCGGTCTGTGGTCGATGCCCTTGCAGGCAACCTACCTGGCCTGGGTCGATTTCTCGGGCACCGGCATGGATCACGCCGAATTCGTGCGCCGTCTGCGCGATGATGCGCGGATCGCAACGTCATCCGGCCCAGGTTTTGGAACGGGAGGCGAGACCTTCGAACGGTTCAATCTGGCCACTCAGCGGGCGCGGGTCGAGGACGCGTGCGCCCGTTTGAAACTAGCTTTTTCTGACCTTCAATAAGGCCGCGCGGACGGTCTGCCCTAGTCGTTTTTGCCGAGAAGGGCGATTGGGGCATCCGGCGCGCGATAGAAATCCAGTGGCGCCTTGTCCGCCGCGACGGTGCTGCGCTTGAACTCGTATCGCATCTGGCCGCCGTCTTCCTCGTCAGCGACGATCAGGCATTGATACAGGTGGTTGGCGCCATCAAAAATATCGACCAGTCCACGCAGACGCGGTGTTGTCTCGGCCTCTACGGCGAAACCATCCTTCCACAATTTGAGGATTCTATAGGTATTGTCGCCCATTTCCACCCGCAGGCGGCTGGCCTTCTTGAGCGATGCGATTCGGGCCGCATCCAATTCGGCGCTAATTTCCTTGGAAACATAAGTACTCATCAAAATTCCCCCCAAGCTATGCTATCTATTGTGGGGGTATCTTCGTAAAAATCCAGTGACGTCCGACCGTTGACGCGGACCTGTGGGCGATTTGTTGCACAGACATCCCGCGCGGCACTGTGCGACTGCGCAGAGATGCTGCGCGCCGTCGGCGATGTGAACTGCTGCGCTGTCGCACTAAGGTTTAATCGGACACGGAAACGGAGGATCCAAGATGGGCCTGTTGGTCGACGGCACCTGGCACGACACCTGGTACGACACGAAATCCACCGGCGGAGCGTTCAAACGTTCGGCGGCCCAGTTTCGAAACTGGATAACGACCGATGGCAGTGCGGGTCCCTCGGGCAAGGATGGTTTCAAGGCTGAAGCCGGTCGATACCACCTGTATGTCAGCTTGGCCTGCCCATGGGCGCATCGGACGTTGATCTTCCGCCAGCTCAAGGAACTTCAGGACCTGATCACCGTATCGGTTGTCCATCCGGACATGCTGGACCGCGGATGGACTTTCCAGACCGACGATCACGGCGCCACCGGCGATGCTTTGTATGGGCTGGACTATGCCTATCAGGTCTACACACTCGCCGACCCGAACTACTCGGGCCGGGTGACGGTGCCGATCCTGTGGGACAAGGTGCAAGAGACCATCGTGTCGAATGAAAGCTCGGAAATCATCCGCATGTTCAATTCGGCCTTCGACCAAATCACTGGCAACACCGACGACTACTGGCCCGCCGAGATGCGCGACGCGATCGAAGAGGTCAATGCGAGGGTCTACTCAAACGTGAACAACGGCGTCTACAAATCCGGCTTTGCCACCTCGCAGGAGGCCTATGACGCGGCCGTGCACCCCCTGTTCGACACGCTGGATTGGCTGGAAGATCGGCTGTCCACGCACCGATACCTGATGGGGGATCGCCTGACCGAGGCCGACTGGCGCCTATTCACGACCCTGATCCGGTTCGACCCGGTCTATCACCTGCATTTCAAGTGCAACCGCAGGCGGCTGATCGACTATCCCAACCTGTGGGCCTACACGCGCGAACTGTATCAATGGCCGGGCGTGGCGGGCACGGTAAACATGCACCATATCGTGCGGCACTATCACTACAGTCACGACAGCATCAATCCGCACCGGATCATCCCGATCAACCCCACCCTGGACTATTGGGAGCCGCACGGACGCGATCAACGCCCCGCGGCGTAGTGTTCGACCATCGCCGCCAGATCCTCGGGCGGCGTTCCGCTCTGGACATAGGCGCAGGCGTTGGGGCTGTGCGCAAAGATCGATCCGTCGGAAAAGAACGTTGTGTTGGTGACGAAGATCACCCGGGCATCCGGGCGGCGATAGCTGGCGAAATCCGCGACCGCCAACGCGCTGCCTGAATCCAGAACCAGGTCCAAGATTATGATGTCGAAGGGCGTGCCGTAAAGTGCAAGGATCGCTGCCTCCTGGCTTTCGACCAGAGAAACCTCAGCCCCCTGCCGTTCCAGGTGCCGCTGCCAGACCCGACCCAGGTCGGGGTTACTCTCAACAATCAGAACTTTCATTTGCAACAACCTCGGCACTTGATAAGGTGAGTGGTGCCGACCCCCATAAGCTGTGATCACGTTATTTCGTTAACAAAGGGTTAACGGTCGCCCCAGCGCTCTTCAAGGAACCGGATTTGCTTGTAAAAACGGCGTAAATCCGCTTGAAGCGGGGTAATTTCGGCGTTTTGGACGATTCCGGCATGACTGACCGCACTGACGACTTGAACCCGCGCGGCAAGCGTGACCACGGCGGAGGTTTGGACGACGCCATTGCCCGTCATGGCGGCGCGCGAACGGAATGGATCGACCTGTCGACCGGTATCAACCCACACCCCTATCCTGTGGCGGACCTTACGTCTGAGGATTGGACCGCCCTGCCGGATCACGGGGCATTTGCCCGGCTGAGCAATTCGGCCCGTCGCTTCTGGGGTGTGCCGGAGAGCGCGGCAATTCTACCCGCACCGGGGGCCTCGGCCCTGATCGCGCGGATCCCGGCGCTGGCCCCCGTTGGTGCGGTCCAGATCACCACGCCCACCTACAACGAACATGCCGCTGCCTTTGCCGCGCAGGGCTGGACGGTGCAGCCCGGCGGCCCGACGCAGGCGCGGGTGATCGTGCATCCCAACAACCCCGACGGCCGAATCTGGCAGGCTAAGGACGCCGATGCGCCGCTGACCGTGATCGACGAAAGCTTTTGCGACGTGACGCCCGATGCCTCGCTGATCAGCCTGTCCGAGCGCCCCGGCGTGATCGTCCTGAAAAGCTTTGGCAAGTTCTGGGGTCTTGCGGGCCTGCGGCTGGGCTTTGCCATCGGGCATCCCGACCTGATCGCGAGGCTGAACGATCTGACCGGTCCATGGGCGGTGTCCGGCCCGGCCCTGCGCATCGGCGCGCAGGCCCTGAATGACACGACCTGGGCTGAAACCACGCGCGCGCGACTGGCCCGTGATACGGAACGGCTGGATACGCTGATGACCGGCAAGGGCGCGCATTTGGTCGGCGGCACCACGCTGTTCCGCCTGTACGAAGTGGACGATGCCGCCGCCTGGCAGGACCGGCTGGCACAGGCCCATATCTGGAGCCGCATCTTCCCCTATTCCGATCGGTTCCTGCGGCTGGGCCTGCCGCCCGAGCATGGCTGGTCACGACTCGAGGCTGCGCTGTGAGCACCGCCCTTACGCTGGCCCTGGCGATGCTGCTGGACGCCGCATTGGGCGAGCCCGACTGGCTGTGGTCGCGCCTGCGGCACCCGGCGGTTCTGATGGGCAACGCCATCGCCTGGCTGGACCGCCGCCTGAATCACGGCAAGCATCGGCGGGCCAAGGGCGTGCTCGTCGCCCTTCTACTGGTCTTGGGCGGCTGGGTGGTCGGTGCGGCGCTGGCGTGGCTTGGCTGGGTGGTCGAGGTCGTGGTCTGCGCGATCCTGTTGGCACAGAATTCTCTGGTGGCGCATGTCCGCGCCGTGGGCGTCGCGCTGCGGCAATCCCTGCCCGAGGGGCGCGCGGCGGTGGCAATGATCGTGTCGCGCGACACCTCGCAGATGACCGAGGCACAGGTGGCGCGCTCGGCCATCGAGAGCGCCGCCGAGAACCTCAGCGACGGGGTGATCGCCCCGGCCTTCTGGTTCCTGCTGGGCGGCTTGCCGGGGCTGCTGGTCTACAAGGCGGTGAACACCGCCGACAGCATGATCGGCTACCGCAACGACACGTACCGAGACTTCGGCTGGGCCGCCGCCCGGCTGGACGATCTGCTGAACCTGGTCCCGGCCCGGCTGACTTGCCTGATGATCGTGGCCCTGTCGGGACAGAGGCGCCAATGGCGGGCCATCGTGGCGGACGCGCAGCACCACATTTCGCCCAATGCCGGCTGGCCCGAAGCCGCCATGGCCCGCGCGCTGGACGTGGCACTGGCCGGGCCCCGCAGCTATGACGGGCAGTTGCGCGATCTGGCCTGGGTCAATGGTGAAGCCCGGCGCACGATCGGCGCAACGGAGGTTTTCCGCGCATGCGGAATGCTTTGGCAGGTTTGGGGGCTTGCGTTGGCGGGGCTGACGGTGTGGGTTGGTCTGAACACGGTTTTCTGAGGATGGTTTTCGTCATGCGCTTTGTCTCGGGCCTTGTGGCCGCTTGCCTGTTCGCTGCCCCGGCCCTTGCCCAATGCGGCGGCGGCTTCAACGCCTTCGTTCGCGGACTGAAGGCCGAAGCGGCACAGCAGGGGTTCGATACGGCCACGGTCGATGCGTTCTTCAACGGTGCGCAACAGGACCCCAAGGTGCTGAAGGCCGACCGCGCGCAGGGCGTATTCCAGAAACCGTTCATCGAATTCTCGCGCCGCCTGATCTCGCAGGATCGGATCAGGCGCGGCCAGGCGATGGCACAGAAATACGACGCCGTGTTCGACCGGATCGAGGCCGAATACGGCGTGTCGCGCGGGGTCCTGTTGGCCTTCTGGGCGTTCGAGACGGATTACGGCGCGTTCCAGGGCGATTTCAACACCCGCAATGCGCTGGTGACGCTGGCCCATGATTGCCGCCGCCCCGAACTGTTCCGGCCGCAGATCTTCGCCGCGATCGAGCTGTTCCGGAACGGAGACTTCGACCCGAACCGCACCACCGGCGCCTGGGCGGGCGAGATCGGCATGGTGCAGATGCTGCCCCGTGACATTCTGGAAAACGGCGTGGACGGTGATGGCGACGGGCACGTGCGGTTGAAAACGTCGGCCCCCGACGCACTGATGTCGGGTGGCAAGATGCTGTCTCATCTGGGCTGGCAGCCGGGTCAGCCCTGGCTGCAGGAGGTCACCGTGCCCGCGCAGATGGACTGGTCGCTGAGCGGGCCGGGCAAACCGCGCCCGGTGTCAGACTGGCAGGCGATGGGCGTGCAGGCGCGCAGCGGGACATTGGCCAACCTGCCGGCTTCGCTGATCCTGCCGCAGGGGCGCAAGGGGCCAGCCTTTCTGGCCTATCCGAATTTCGATGTCTATTTCGAGTGGAACCAAAGCTTTGTCTATGTCCTGACCGCTGCCTATTTCGGAACGCGTCTCGAAGGCGCACAAGTCTATTCTGCGGGCAACCCCGATCCAGGCCTGACCGGTGCCCAGATGAAACAGCTGCAGGCGAAACTGCAGGCGCGCGGCCACGACGTGGGCAAGATCGACGGCATCTTGGGGGCCGGAACGCGCGCTGCAGTACAGGCTGAACAGGCCCGGCTGGGACTGCCTGCGGACGCATGGCCGACGGTTGACTTGCTGAACCGACTCTAGCCGCTCAATCCGTTGGGTCGTGGAACACCAGCGTGAATCCCTCCTCAGGCGTCGGTTCGGCGTAATGCCTGGAAAACCGGCGGAACTGTTCTTCGGTCGCGGCAAAGGCGTGGTCGCCCGCTGCGTTTCGTGCTTGCAGTCGGGCCAGACAAACGGCGTCGGGCGTGGTCAGCACGTGCATCTGATGCGCTGTATCGGTCTGATCCAGAATTTCGCGCATCGAGGCGCGGGTTTCGACCGTGTTGGCCGGGAAATCCAGAACAACCGACATGCCCGCCTCAAGCAGAGTCGTGACATGCGGACCCATCGCCGCCCGCAGACGCGTGGAACAGCGCAGATAGTCGGCACCTGTCACCATCTGATCGGCAAAAAGCGGCTTCAGCCAGGCGTCCTCGGAAATCAGAACTGTGCCGGGCTGCCTCGCGAGCTGGGCGGCAAGCGTCGATTTTCCCGCGGCGATCTTGCCGCAAAGCATGTGCAGGGTCGGAGCGGGTCGGGTCATCGGTCGATTCCTGGTTGGGCACGGCGGGTGAAGGAGAGGCCCCGATCACTCGGGTCGCACCGGGTAACGTTCACCTTTTTCGGTGATCAGGATCAACCGGCCATTGTTGCGCACGTACAGATCGCAGCGGTCGAACCCGTTGCGGTACTGCACACAGATGCTGCCATCAGCGGCGATTCTGTAGGTTCCGAAGGCCGTTCCGCCGCCATTGACCGCCGAATAGGTATAGGAATAAGACCCACCGGCCGAGTATTTCGACTGCCCGTCGTCATAGAAGGTCAGCGTACGCCCGGCCAACGCATCCAGTTCGGTTTGGTTCAGGGGGATGTCGCCTGGGCGGGTGGCCCATTCGGCAGCCCAGAGCGGCGAGGCGGCGCAGGCCGCGGCGATCAGCAACAGGTGTTTCATGCAGCCAGCCTAGCCCGGCCCGGCCCGATCGCGGAATAACGTTGCGGTGAACGGTCAGGCGACCATCTGCTCGGCCTTTTTCAAATCGACCGAGACCAGCTGGCTGACGCCCTGTTCCTGCATCGTCACGCCGAACAGACGGTCCATCCGGGCCATGGTCACCGCGTGGTGGGTGATGATCAGGAACCGCGTGTCGGTCTGACGGCACATCTCGTCCAGCAGATCGCAGAACCGGGTCACGTTGGCATCGTCCAGCGGAGCGTCGACCTCGTCCAGCACGCAGATCGGCGCCGGGTTGGCCAGGAACACGCCAAAGATCAGCGCGGTGGCGGTCAGGGTCTGTTCCCCGCCCGACAACAGGCTGAGGGTCGACAGCTTTTTGCCCGGCGGCTGGCACATGATCTCGAGCCCCGCATCCAGCGGGTCGTCGCTCTCGACCATCACCAGGTTGGCCTCGCCGCCGCCGAACAGATGCTTGAACAGCATGGCGAAGTTCGCGTTGACCTGTTCGAAGGCGGTCAGCAGACGCTCGCGGCCCTCGCGGTTGAGGCTGGCGATGCCGCTGCGCAGCGCCTTGATCGCCTCTTCCAGATCGGATTTCTCGCTGTTGAGCGTGTCGAACTCCTCCTGAACCTCCTTGGCGTCCTCCTCGGCGCGCAGGTTCACCGCACCCATCGCGTCGCGCTGGCGCTTGTGGCGGTTCACCTCAGCTTCCAGAGCATCGGCGGCGGGCATGTCATCGGGGTTCACGTCCAGCTGGTTCAACAACTGGTTCGGGGTCAGTTGCTGATCCTCGGCGATGCGCTCGGCGGCGGCGGCGACACTTTCCTTGGCCGCCTCGAACCGCGCCTCGGCCGCGGCGCGGGCTTCGCGCGCCTCCGAGGCCTTGCGCTCGGCCTCGCGCTCGGCCAGCACGGCCTCGCGTTGCAGCGTTTCGGCCTGGGCCAGCTTGTCGGCGGCCTCGGCGCGGCGGGCCTCGGCGGCCTCGATCATCTCGTTCAGCTCTTCGCGCGCCTCGGCGATCTCGGCGGGCGCGGCCATCGCCTCGGTCAGTTCTTCCTCGGAACTGGCTTTGCGCTCGGCCAATTCGGCGATGCGCTTCTCGGCGGTTTCCAGACGGTGTTTCCAGCCGCTCAGGTCCTTAGCCACCTCCTGTGCGCGGCGGGTGCGGGCCTCGCCCTCGCGGCGCAACTCGTCATGGGTCGAGCGGTGCGTCAGCATGGTGATCCGCGCGGCCTCGACCGTCTGCTTGATGTCCTCGACCCGGGCACGGGCGGTGTCCAGATCGCCCAGCTCGGCCAGCGCGGCCTCGGCCTCGCGCAGCTGGGCGCGGGCCGCCATCGCATCCTGCTTGTGGCGGTCGACCGCAAGCGTCAGGTTCTCCAGCTTGCCCTGCGCCAGGTTGCGGTCGGCCTCGGCCCGGCTGAGCGCGCGGGCGGCTTCGGCCATGCGCTGATCGGCGGCGCGGCGGGCCTCGCGAGCGCGGCGGTCGGCCTCGGTAACTTCGGCCAGTTGCCGCGACAGGGCCTCGTGCGCGGCGCGGGCGCCGTCAGCCTGCGCTTCGACCTGCGCCAGCTGTTGTTTCAGCGCCTCAAGCTTGTTGAGCTGCTCGAGCCGCAGCGCCGCGGCGCTGGGGGCATCCTCTGCCCAGGCGCGGAACCCGTCCCAGCGCCACAGATCGCCCGAGCGCGACACCAACCGCTGGCCGGGTTTCAACAAGGGTTGCAGCCGCGCGCCCTGATCGGTGTCAATCAGGCCGATCTGCGCGATGCGACGGCCAAGGCGGTCCGGCCCCGAGACGTGCAGCGCCAGCGGCTCGGCCCCGTCCGGCAACGGCTGATCGGCGTCATAGCCCGGCACCTGTACCCAGCCCGACGGGCCATCGCCCTCGACCAGCGGGGCGCGGAGGTCATCCGCCAGCGCGGCCCCCAGCGCCTTTTCAAAGCCCGGCTCGACCCGCAGCAGGTCTAGCACCTGCCCGCCCTCGGCGGTGTCGCGCTCGACCAGCTTGGCCAGCGCGGTGGTCTCGGCCCGGATCGCGCCCAACTCGCCCTCGGCCTCGGAGCGTTGAGCGCGGGCCTCGGCCTCGCGCGCCTGCGTTTCACCGCGCAGCTCGTCGGCGGCGGCCAGCGATTCTTCGGCGGCTTCGGCGGCCTCGCGCGCCTCTTCCTCGGCGGCTTGCGCGGCCTCGAACGCTTCGTCGGCGCGGGTCAGTGCGGCGCGGGCCTCGGCGACGGCCGCGCGTGCTTTTTCCTCTTCGGCCTCGGACCGTGCCAGTGTCTTGCGGCTGTCCTCGACCAGGCGCTGCGCCGATTGGTGACGCGCGACCAGACGAGCGGTGTCCTCGGTCTCCTGCGCCAGCAGATCCTCACGCTCCTGCAGAACCGCGGCGGCCTCTCGGGCAATTTCGGCGGCTTCGGCCAGCTTGTCGTCATGGCCCCCGGCGGCCTTGGCCAGTTCGCGGGCCTCCCATTCCAGCCGTTCGATCATCTCGCCGGCGTCGCGGTTCAAACCGGTCTCACGCTCGATGTCGCGGCCCAGCTGCTGGATGCGGGCGGTCAGGGTTTCGATGGTCTGGCGCGCGCGGGTTTCCTGATCGGACAGCTGATCGCGCTGCACCTGCTGGCGCTGCAGGACGGCGGCGGCGATGGCCTCCTCCTCGCGCAGCGGCGGCAGGGTTTCTTCGATCTCGGCGCGTTTCGCGCTGGCGGCGCGTGCCTCGGCCTCGGCGCGGGCGGCTTCGGTGGTGCGGTCGCGCAGACGCTCTTCGGCCTGCTGGCGGGCCATGTCGGCCTCTTTCCAGCGGCGATACAGCAACATACCCTCGGCCTGGCGCAATTGCTCGCCGATTTCGCGATACCGCGCGGCCTGACGGGCTTGGCGCGCCAGCTGCGCCAACTGTGTGCCCAACTGCTCCAGCACGTCATCGACGCGGGTCAGGTTGGCTTCGGTGCCCTTGAGCTTCAGTTCGGCCTCGTGCCGCCGCTGGTACAGGCCCGAGATACCGGCGGCCTCTTCCAGAATGCGGCGGCGGGCGCGGGGTTTGGCGTTGATCAGCTCGGCGATCCGGTTCTGCCCCACCAGAGCGGGTGAATGCGCGCCGGTCGAGGCATCGGCGAACAGCATCTGCACGTCGCGGGCGCGCACGTCCTTGCCGTTGGCCTTGTAGGCGCTGCCCACGTCGCGGGTGATGCGGCGCACGATCTCGATCTGATCGCTGTCATTGAACCCGGCCGGGGCCAGACGTTCCGAGTTGTCCATGGTCAGGACCACCTCGGCGAAGTTGCGCGCCGGACGGGTGGCGGCACCGGCAAAGATCACGTCCTCCATCGCACCGCCGCGCATCGATTTGGGGCGGTTCTCGCCCATCACCCAACGCAGCGCCTCGAGCAGGTTGGACTTGCCGCAGCCGTTGGGCCCCACCACACCGGTCAACCCGTCCGCGATGATCAGATCGGTCGGATCGACGAAGCTTTTGAAGCCGGTGAGTTTGAGTTTGGTAAAGCGCAAAGGCCGATTTCCATGATTCCCGTTCCCTGAAAGTCTGGACAAGGGAATGCCCGCGAGTCAACGAAGTTGCGCAGGATATGGGATATTGGGCCGAGTTATCCACAATATCTTGCTGATTTGGGCGGAATTGCGCAGAGTCAATAAGGCGAACACTCGAACACCTGATACCCGGTGTCCGACCCGCTGTCATAGGTTCCGAAGTCAATGCATTCATAGTTGGTCGGCGTGACCGCAGCCAGCAACAGCCGGTCCGACGCCCTGCGGTCGCAGGCGAGGATGCCCACGGTCACCGCCGCATCGCCCAACACGTCGGCGACCGGACAGCCCGAGACCTGCGCCATGGCCAATGCGGCCCGATCCCGGATCGGCCCCAGCCGCGGGGTATATTGGCTGTTGACGCGGACCGCCTCGGCCAGGTCACCGCGCAGGCGCACGTCGAACACGCTGCCGTTCACGGCCACGCGGGTCGCTGGCACGTCGCGGAAATGGGGCGTGCCGGCCGAGCAACCGGCCAGCAACAGCAAGGCGAGGAACCGGATCATGCCGCAGCTTTGCGGCAAAATGGTTAACGAAAGCTTTCCCGCGCTCAGCCGCGCAGGAGCGTGCCCAGCCGTTCAATGCCCTCGGCAATCGTGGCCTCGTCCGAGTTGGAGAAACTCAGCCGGATCGTGTTGGCGCCGCTGCCATCGGGGTGAAAGGCCTGGCCGGGCACAAAGGCGACCTTGACCGTCTCAAGCGCGCGGGCCAGCAGCTGCGCGCCATCCGAGCCGGGCGGCAGGGTCAGCCAGATGAACATGCCACCCTCGGGCCGGGTCCATTGCACGCCTTCGGGCATGTGCCGATCCAGCGCCGCCAGCATCGCGTCGCGGCGCGCACCGTAGGTTGCGCGCACTTTCAGGATGTGGCTGTCGAAACAGGTTTGGGCCACTTGGTGCACGGCCATCTGGTTGATGGTGGCCGAATGCAGGTCAGCGGCCTGTTTCATCAGCACAAGCTGCGCGATGACGGGCCGCGCCGCCACGACCCAACCCACCCGCAATCCGGGCGACAGGGTCTTGGAAAAACTGCCGCAATAGATCGTCCGGCAGGCTTGCAGATCGCCCTTCCGCGCCAGTTCCAGCGCAAGGATCGGCGGGATCGCCTGCCCGTCATAGCGCAGGGCCTGATAGGCGCCGTCCTCGATCAGGGCGCAGTCCAACTCCTCGGCCAGATCCAGAAGGGCCTCGCGCCCCTGCCGATCGACGGTCTCACCGGTCGGGTTTGCAAAATCGGGAGACAGATAGCCGTATTTGACGGTCCCCGGCCCCGCCGCGGCCCGGTATTGCGCCGCGCCCGCATTGCCGCCTTCGCGCAACCGGTCAAAGCGTGGTTCATAGGCGTTGAAGGCCGCCAAGGCGCCCAGGTAGGTCGGCCACCCGACCAGCGCCGTGTCGCCGGGCGACAGAAACAGTTTGCCCAGATAGTCGAGCGCCTGCTGCGAGCCCGAGGTGATCAGTACGTCGTCGGGGCCGCAGTCGATGCCGATCTTGCGCATGTGGCCGGCGATGCATTCCCGCAACGGCATGTACCCTTCGGACACGGAATACTGCAGCGCCTGCGCGCCGCCGCCAGCACCAAGTGCCTGTTGGAATGCCTGAGAAAACGCCTCGGTCGGAAAAAGCGCCGGGTCGGGGATACCGCCGGCAAAGGAAATGATGCCGGGTTGATCCAGCAGCTTCAGCAGCTCTCGGATTTCAGACGCCTTCATTCGCGCGGCGCGCGTTGCAAATAGCTGGTGCATGTGCCGAGCCTCCTCCGCTGGGTCGGACCGACGCTATGACCTCTGCGTTTAAAGTCAATAATACTGACCTAGTGTTTCAGCCAATGTGATCGCGGCCCGTTCTTGCACGGGCCGGGCATATGTGGTCATATGATTTGACCAATTTTCAGCGATGATCCGATGCCCTTTCAGAAAGTCCAGACCGAGAAACTGTCCCTGGCCGTCGTCAAACAGATCGAACTGCTGATCCTGCGCGGGATCCTGCGCCCCGGTGAGCGCCTGCCGTCCGAGCGCGAGCTGGCCGACCGGCTGGGTGTGTCGCGCCCGTCGCTGCGCGAGGCGATCTCGCAACTGCAGGAGCAGGGCCTGCTGACCGCCAAGGCCGGGTCAGGCATCTATGTGGCCGAGGTTCTGGGCTCGGCCTTTTCGCCGGCGCTGATCCGTCTGTTCAGCAGCCATGACGAGGCCGTGTTCGATTACCTGTCGTTCCGGCGCGACATGGAAGGGTTGGCGGCCGAACGCGCCGCGCGGCTGGGTTCGGACAGCGACCTGAAAGTGATCCAGGCGATTTTCGACAAGATGGAGGCCGCCCATGCCCGCAACGCGGCCGATGACGAGGCCCATCTGGACGCGCAGTTCCACATGGCGATCATCGAGGCCAGCCACAACGTGGTGATGCTGCACATGATGCGGTCGATGTTCGATCTGCTGCGGCAGGGGGTGTTCTACAACCGCCAGATCATGTTCCACCAGCGCACGACGCGAGATGCAATCCTGAACCAGCACAGGGCGATCAACGCAGCCCTTCAGGCCCGCGACCCCGAAGCCGCCCGGCAGTCGGTGGAACAGCATCTTAGCTTTGTCGAACGCTGCATGGAAGACCAGCAGAAGGCCCGGCGCAACGAACTGATCGCGCGGCAGCGGCTGGAACATGAGGTTGGCAACTCGGACGGTTGAGGCCCTCCGCCTCTCACTGTGCCTTCGACCCCAGCGTTTCATAAAGGCGCCTGTACTGCTCGGCCACGATTGGCATCGCGTAGCTCTGCAGGGCATGTTTGCGCGCGGCATTCCCGTCGCGCTTCTGTCCTTGAACGTGGCAGGAACGCTGATCATCGATCACCCCCTTTAGGCAATCCGCCAAGTCCCGCGCATCAAACGGCTCGGCCAGCCGCCCGCACCCGGGGTTCGGGACCAGATCGGGCAATCCGCCGATCTTGAACCCGACGATCGGAATACCGCAAGAAAGCGCCTCGACGCCGGTGTTGGGTAGGTTGTCTTGTCGGGACGGCAACGCAAAAACGTCCGCGCACGCGTAAACAGACCGCAGTTCCTCGGGCACTGAATGTTGTCCAGTGAAATGAGCCGGAAAGGGCAGATCTACCTCATGCGCATCCGCGCCGAATATCAGAACGCGGATATCAGATCTTTCCTGTTTCAGAATCGACAAAGCTTCCTTGAGGTGCCGAAATCCTTTGCGCGGATCGCTGTCGCCCCCCATGGCCCCAAAACCGATGACAGCAGAATCGCGTGGCAGACCCAATCGGTCTCTGGCCGCGTCTCGGTCGGTGGGGCGCCAGACGTCGGTGTCGATTGCGTTGGGAATGACTGAAACGGGCCATTCCTGCGTCAAGGCGCTTTGCCGGGCGCAATCCGCCAGCCAGCGGCTGGGTGCAACAAGATGGAAAGGCCGCGTCCAAAACCGCTGTTTTGTTTTCCAAACACGGCGGTTCAGCCTGCTCGCTCGGCTATCCTGCTCGGTCGCGTAGCCGTTTTTCCAGTCATCGCCCTCAGAGTAATGCTCCACCCCACAGAACGGCCACATGTCATGCATAGTCCATACAACCGGATGAGACAGGTTTCCGATCTCGCGGATCGACATCAGATCCGAATTGACCCAGTGCAGGTTCAGAATTTGCGAGGGCTGTTTGTTCAGGTACTGCGCCAAACCCGAACGGACCTGACCCAGCGAAATCAAACCCGAGAAATCCGCTTCATGCCGGCGCCGGATACTGCGCGCCATTTCCCGTTGGATCATTCGTCCCAGACCCTTGGTCGGCTTGAACGTCGTGATGCCCGGCCCTTCCTGACCTCGCGCAACGGTCATGATCGAATTCACGCCGCTGGCGTTCAGGGCCATATGCAGCCTGTGCGCCGCAATCGCCGCGCCCCCCTCAGAACTACTGAAACTGATGTGATTTACGCGTTCCAACTCTTGTGCCTGAATTGATGCCCCAAATCTGGATTGATCCAACCGACAACGCCGTATTTTTGCGAATTCAGCGGGAACACTTGCAACACTGTCTACTGTGCCGCATAGCAGACACAACCCTTAAGACGCCAAAGTCACTGAATACATGCTCTCGTTTCTAAAACTCATCCGCCGCAAACTGTACATGGCTATCGCCCGTCCGATCGCCAAAAGGCTTCCCTATTCGGACAGAGGCGACAGGTGGTTCTACTGGCACCATTTCTTCACGCAGCACGACCGGTGGCCCGGCAAGCGCATGCTTTTCAACGATGTGCTATACCGCATCAAGTCAGGGCCGGAAATCGTGTCGCCCTTGCGGTTAAAAACAACAGACAAGGAACTGGCAAAGGAATTCATCGCGGAACGTGCAGGAGCGAAATACAACGTCCCCACGATTGCCGTGCTGCGCAACAAGGAAGATATCGACAAATTCGACTTTCCCGAAGAATGCGTCATAAAGCCAACGCATGGTTGCGGCGGCGTGACGATCCTGCAAGGCGGGGCGCAGCCGGACCGGGCCGCGTTGGCAGAACAGCTTATCAGCAACTACTACTATGCTGCGCGGGAACGGAACTATCGCGACTTGACCGGGAAACTGATCGTTGAACCTCTTCTGTTTCAGGGGCATGACGTGCACGACTTCAAAGTCTTTTGCTGGAAGGGCAAGGCTCGCTGTATCCTTTACGTCAACGACCGCAACGTGGCCTTCTATCGTCAGCTCTACGACACCAACTGGTCGCTCCTTCCGATCGAGCTGTCCCCCTACGGGATAGACAAACCCACCGTTGACCGCCCTCTCGTTCTGCAGGAAATGCTGGAGGTCGCGGAAAAGCTCTCGGCGCCATTCGACTTTGTGCGGATCGACTTCTACATCGACGACAAAACCCTACTGGTCGGTGAAATCACCCATTGCCACTGGGGGGCCAACGACAGATTTCTCAGCCTTGACGATGAGAAAGCGCTTTCTCGACTGATTTTCGACGAGACCTGACTGTCAATCGGTTCATTACCCAAACAGCTTGCGGGTAAGTTTTCGCAGCTTTCGGGCAAGACGCCGGTGCAACGAAGGCCTACGGGTATAATAGTCCTTCAACTGCCCCAGCGCCGCGGCGTCTTCAACAGTCTTGGCCGGCCATATCGGATCTATCGAGGTGTTCAGACCCGCTCGGCCATACGAGCTGTTGACCACGCCATGACTGCCAGAGCCGTCAAATCCGATGTTTTCGACGTAGGAGAATTGGGGGGACAAGCAAAGCCCCCTATTGCGGAAGATCGTGGCGTACCAGAACACGGCCCAAGTCTTCAGTTCCCCACTCTTATTGGCAAGAACCTGAGCCCAGAAGTCATTTGCTCCGTCCAGGTTGAAACGGTGGATGTCTTCATCCGTAAACAGACTGACCAACTCGTCCGGATCGCGCGAGTAATGGGTCCATCTATCAGCCCACGTCGCCCAGCCCCAACAACTCATGAACCGCCACAGACTCGCATGGTTCGAGCCTCTGTTCTGCGGAATATCCTCATTGTACCCGGCTATATGCCAGACATCTGGGGTATCCTTGTAACGCTCAAGAGCAAGGTTCATATATTGGAGAAAGGCTGGCGAAGTGAGGATATCATCCTCGAGAATGATCGCACGGCCATGCTCGGCCATCATCTGCGAAACACCCTCCTCGATCGATACGGCCAGCCCTGCATTCCGGTCACGTCGGCGCAGCTCGATACTTGCGAAGCCCTGCTGCGTTTCGGCGACCTGCGCAACAGCGTCGACAATCGGCTTCTCGGCATCATTGCGGGGGCCGTCGATGAATACGGTCAAGGATGTCGACGCGGCCAAGGGCGATTGGGCCAGGGCATCCAACGTCCGCCGCGTGTGTTCGGGTCGGTTGAACGCGAACACGCACACAGGGGCGGGATCAACAATCTTGGTATGTCCGGATGTCATCGTACCTCACCGAAACGCCACAAGCTGACTGCCCTGAATCAACAGACAATGACACGGGCTACAAGCAAAAAAACCCGAAAGCAGGTAGCTTTCGGGTTTTGGAAATTGAGATTGGCTCACGCCGAACAGCTCAGTGCAGCTTGTCACCGACCTCGGAGATCGCCGAGTCAATCAGCTTGTTGGCTTGCGCCGCAGTCATCTGCTTGGCCAGCACGGACTTGGCCGCCGCAACGGCCGCAGTAACAGCCTGGTCGCGCACTTCCTTCACCGCCGAGGCCTCGGCCGATGCGATTTGATCCTGTGCGGCAGCCAGACGACGCGCGATGGATTTCTCCAGATCCGCCTTTGCCTGTTCGGCAGCCAGCACCGAATCTTCCTTCGCCGCGGCCACGATGGCTTCGGCCTGAGTCTGCACTTCGCGCTGCTTGCGTTCGTATGAGGCCAGCAGGCTGCGCGCTTCTTCATGCAGGGCACGGGCCTCGTCCAGCTCGGCCTTAATGCCTTCGGCGCGGTTGTCCAGCGCCCCGCCAATCATCGAGGGAACCTTGAAATAGAACAGGACCGCGATAAAGACGATGAAGCCCAGCGTCACGACGAAATCAGTGTTCGCCAGCGAGAAGAACGGACCGCTTGCGGCCAGCGCCGGGCTGGCGAAGCCTGCGGTCAGGATAAGAGCAAGTGTATTCCGCATGTCACTTATCCTTTCATCTGCGCGCTGATGGCACTGCTGATGGCTTTGGCATCCGCCTCGCCGCCCAGCGCAGTCACCAGTTCGGCCGCCGTATCGTTGGCAACCTGTTGAATGCTTTCCAGCGCTCCGGCACGGATTTCGGCAATTGCCTTCTCCGATTCTGCCGCCTTGGCCGCGATTTCCGCGTCTGCCTTGGCAATCGCGTCATCCAGGTCCGCCTGGATTTCGGCACGCGCTTCGGCTGCGATCCGCTGAGCCTCGGCACGAGCATCGGCCAGCGCCTTGTTATAGGCCTCTTCGGCCTCGACCGCCTTGGCCTTCAGATCTTCGGCCGCAGCCAGGTCATTTGTAATGGTCCCCTGACGCTCGGCCAGGATCGCCGCGATGCGCGGCAGGGCCACGCGGGACAGGACCAGAAAGATGACGACCAGCGTAATGACCAGCCAGAAGATCTGGTTGGGGAACCAATCGAAGCAGAGCTGCGGCATCCCGATGGCCGAGCCATGGGAATCGACGCATTTGCCGACTGCTTCTGCAGCTATGGGTTCTGTCGCCATGATGTCCTCCGTCGGAACGTTGTCTTTACAACAGGTGGGCCGCTATGGCTTGGGCCCACCTGCGCGTAAGGATCAGGTTCCGCAGATTAAACGGCGAACATCAGCAGCAGCGAGACCAGGAATGCGAAGATTCCCAGGGCTTCTGCGAATGCGATACCGATGAACAGGGTTGCGGTCTGCGAAGCAGCCGCCGAAGGGTTGCGCAGAGCGCCGGCCAGGAAGTTGCCGGCCACGTTGCCCACCCCGATTGCGGCCGCGCCGGAACCGATTGCTGCCAGGCCTGCGCCGATGTGTGCGAGATCGCCTTCCATGATGTATCTCCTTACGAATTGGAAGTTTCGATTTTGGGTTATCGTTCCTGTGCTCAGGGTCGCCCCTGATCAGTGATGCGGATGCAGAGCGTCCTTCAGATAAACACAGGTCAGAATGGTGAATACGTAGGCCTGGATGAAGGCCACCAGGACCTCGAGGCCGTACATTGCGGTGATCGCCAGAACGGACACGGGCGAGATCACGGCGACCGCGGCGAAGCCGGCGAAAACCTTGATCACGGCGTGGCCGGCCATGACGTTACCTGCAAGACGAATGGAGTGGCTGACCGGGCGCACGAAGTACGAGATCAGCTCGATGATCGCCAGGATCGGGCGCAGCGCCAGCGGCGCGCTGGACACCCAGAACAGGCTGAGGAACCCAGCACCGTTCTTGACAAAGCCCAGAACGGTCACGGTCAGAAACACGGCCAGCGCCAGCGGAATGGTGACCGCGAAATGCGATGTCGTGGTAAACGAGGTCGGGATCAGGCCGAGGAAGTTCGCGGTGACGATGAACATGAACAGGGTCATGACATAGGGGAAGTATTTGACGCCTTCCTTGCCACAGATGTCTTCCAGCATCTTGTAGATGAAGCCGTAGGCGAGCTCGGCGATCGACTGCATGCGGGTCGGGACGATTGCGCGCTTCGAGGTGCTCAGCACCAGCAGGCCGATGATGGCCAGAACCGCGAAGAACAGCCACAGGGTCACGTTGGTGGGCGTGTACCAAGCCATCTCACCGCCGAAAAGCGGCTTGACGATGAACTGGTCCATCGGATGGAAAACCAGGCTGCTGCCTTCTGCTGCGGTGGTCTCGGTCGCCACGTTCAGTCCCTCTCGTCCTTCTCGGCCTGTGTCGAGGCCGCTTGTTTCTCTTGAGCTTCTTGCGCGCTGCGGAGCATGACCTTCACGCCCGCGACAAGGCCCAGCAATGTGAACAGCACCAGGAAGATCGGGATCGTCCCGAACAGGCTGTCCAGCCCGTACCCGATGCCAAATCCGATCCCCAGACCGGAAACCATCTCGATGACCATCCGCCAGGCCAGTTCGCCCCCGGATATGTCAGCGTCCGCACGAGGTTTCGGCGCTTTGGCCTTTTTTGCCGCGTCGATCTTGGCCTCAAGCTGCGTCAGGCGCTGCTTTGGGTCGTCATCGGTCACGGGCGTTTCCCTCGCACAGTCTTGGCGCAGTTGCTATGCGGCCTCGCGCGCAGAGTCAACGCTGTTGATGACTCCAATTGACGCAGCTCAAACCTTTGTTTTCTAATGTATATTAAGGGAGCACGTTGTCTGCCGATCGGGTCACTGGCAATCCATTCCGCTGGAAGCACCGGATTCCGCATATTCAACCAAATGGTTGACCAAACTTTCCCGCTGTGGTTCAGCGGGATCATGTCCGATGACCTCGATACCGTCTTTGCGGCCCTGGCCGACCCCACGCGGCGCGCCATCCTGGCGATGCTGCTCGAGGATGACATGGCCGTCACCGACGTGGCCGAGCCGTTCGAGATGTCGCTGGCGGCGATCTCGAAACACCTGACGATCCTGACCCGGGCCGGGCTGATCAGCCAGGAAAAGCGTGGCCGGGTGAAATGGTGCAAGCTGGAACCCGACGCGTTGCGCGCGGCCTCGGTCTGGATGCAAGGGTTCGGGCAGTTCGAACCCGTGAATCTGGACGCGTTCGAGCGGTTCCTGGAAAACCAGCTTTCCGCGGGGGACGAGGTCTAGCGCACTACGAAGACCGACATGCTGGCATGTTTGGCCAGATATCCGGCATGGCTGGACAGTATAAAGTCGGTAATCCGCGGCGCATGGGTGCCCACCACGATCAGGTCGGCACCGATCTCTTCAGCGGTGCGGGCCAGGTCACCATCCACTTCGACCGCCACATCCACCGAATGAATGTTGCGGAAATCAACTTGCGCTCCACTGGCTTGGGACAACTCGTCCGCCAGATCGGACAGATGGTCCTTGATCGCGGATTCGGTTTGCGTGGGGTCGCCGGGCTGATTGCTTGTCACGCTGACGATGGTTATCCGCGCCCCCTGCCACCGGGCGACCTGTGCCGCAACCTCGGCCGCCTTGCGCACTTCGGGTGGCAGATGCAGATCGACGGGAAACATTATGTGTTTGAACATCAGTCCCTCCTTTCACGCCGACAGCTTAGCGGGTTTGACACAACCGGCCCTTGATGTGGCTCAACCCAAGAGGATCAGCCTTGCTGGCTGTACTCGACCCCTGTGACCACGCCGCTGGGATCGGCGCGGCACAGCCAGGGTGCCTGAGCGCCGGCCACTGCGACCTGCGTGACGGTTCCCGCCGGTTCGGCAGTTGTAGACAGAGCCTGGACATCCGCGGGGCTCCGGTTTGCCTCAGCAGCCACCAATGCCTCGCAGCTGGCTTGAAGGGTTGAATTGTCGGCGGTGTCCTGCGTACATCCAAAAACCAACATTAGCGTGGCCGAGGCAATCAATCTGTGCATGTTCCGGTCCTTTCGGAGTTTGCCTCACCCTGCCACGAACGGGCGCTTTGGCAAAGGTCAGTCCGGCGCGGTTTGTTGCCGAGCCATCCCTAGGTCATCCCCTTTCAGCAGCAGCACGAGGGCAAGGATCGTCAGCCCTATTCCCACCAGGACCAACAGGCCCGGCGCCGGCTGGCCCAGCGCGATCTGCCAGATGATCACCCAGCTGGGCGTCAGGTAGGTATAGGCCATGACCTTGGCCGATGGCAGCAGCAGCGTGGCGTACTGCAACAGAACGAAGGTGGCCGCGCTGGCGCAGATGGCGACGTAGAACAGGCCGATCCAGACGATCGCCGGCAGGTTGGCCCAGTCGGTCGCGCGGATGTCGGACCAGCCGAACACCGTCAGCACTGCGCACCCGGCCACCAGCGTGCCGAAGGTGAACACGACCGGCGGCTCGCCCCGGTTCAGCTTTCGCACCATGGGCGTATAGATCGCATGGGCCACACAGCCCCAGAAATAGATGATCTCGCCCCGCCCGATCTCAAAGGCGCGAAAGGCCAGCCAATCGGCGCGGAACACCACCCACAGCGCACCAACCGCGCCCACGCTCAGCGCGAGGGCCATGTGCGGGGTGGTGATCTGGCGCAGCAACACCCACCCCGCCACCGCCGACAAGATCGGCGTCAAGGTGAACACCGCCGCCGCGCTGACCGGCGGCGCGGTTTTCAGCCCGTAGAACATCAGCACGAAATAGGCCGAGAACAGCCCGCCCAGCACCAGATAACGCCACGGCGCGCGCGCCGCGCTGCGCGGCAGGCCGGTCGTCATCAGCGCCGCGATGCCGATCACCACGCCGGCAATCGCGAACCGCGCGGCGTTCAACGCCGCCGGCGCGATCTCGTTGGCGATCATCGAACCCAGCGAGAAACTGCCCGCCACCAGCGCCGAAAACACCAGCATGGCCAGATGGCCACGCGCCTGCGGGCTCATGGCAGCCAGTCCTTGGCCTGCTCCTTGAGGAATTTAAGAAAGGTCTGTACCTTGTTGGTGCGGTGCAGATCCACATGGGTCACCAGCCACAGGTTGCCGGCCCATTCCGGCAGCGGCTCCATCACCTCCTGCAACTGCGGATGGCGGGCGGCCTCCCACCGGGCCATGAAGCCGATCCCCGCCCCGGCCAGTACCGCCTCGGCCACGGTGAAGTTGTTGGAACAGCGGAAGGTGATCGCCTCGGCCGGGACATTGGCGCGCAGCCAGCGCGAAAAAGGCGCGCGGCTGTTTTCATCATCCGCCCCGACGAAGGCGTGGTTGGGGAAATCCTCGACGCCCGCGGGCAGGCCGCGCCGCGCGATGTAGTCCTGACTGGCATAAAGCCCCACCTCTTGCGTCATGAAGGGCTGCACCACGTTGTCCGGCTGGTCGGGGGCCGCACCGGCGCGGATCGCCACATGCGCCTCGCCATATTCCAGGCGGAACAGGCGGTCGCCGGTCAGATAGCGCACGATCAGGTCGGGATGGTCCTGCTGGAACGCGGTCAGCGTCGGCACCACCAGCGGCGCCAGCGAGGCCAGCGAGGTCACCACCAACTCGCCCGAGACATCGTCTCCACGCCCCTTCAGCCGCCCGACCAGTTGGTTGAACTGATCCTCGGTGGCCTGAGCCACGCGCAGCAGATCCTCGCCCGCCTCGGTCGGGGTGTAGCCGCGCGCGTGGCGCTGGAACAGCTTGACCTTCAGCCGGGCCTCGATCGCGTCGATATGGCGGATCACCGTGGCATGGTGCACCCCCAGAACCTCGGCCGCGCCGCTGACCGTGCCCATGCGCGCAACCTGATAGGCGGTGCGGACCTCGTCCCAATTGTCCATAACAAAACCAATTCTGTGCAATTTCCAACAATGCCTGTTGATTTATCCCAGTTTCGTTCGCTCACGCAATACTCATATTGGGCTCAGACGCAAAATCCGAACCTTTAGAAGGAGCCATGCCATGACAAAGACCATCCTGCATATCGACGCCTCAGCCCGCCGCACCGGCTCGGCCACCCGCGACCTGTCGGCCCGCATCGTTCGACACCTGGGCGCCAGCCGCATCATCCGCCGCGACCTGGCCACACCCCTGCCCCTGCTGACCGAGGACTGGATCACCGCCAACTTCACCCCCGCCGATCAACGCGACGCCACCCAGCGCGACCTGCTGGCCCTGTCGGACGAGCTGGTCAAGGAACTGCAGCAGGCCGACACGGTGGTGATCGGGCTGCCGATCTACAATTTCTCGGTCCCCGCCGCCTTCAAGGCCTGGATCGACCTGGTCGCCCGTGCGGGCCTGACGTTCTCGTATACCGAGAACGGCCCCAAGGGCCTGCTGGAGGGCAAGCGCGCCATCCTCGCCATCGCTTCGGGCGGTACCGCAGTGGGGTCCGAGATCGACTTTGCAACCGGATACGCCCGCCATGTGCTGGGCTTCATCGGCATCCACGACGTGGATGTGGTGGCCGCCGACCGCATGGCGCTGGACCCGGAAGCAACTCTGAGCAACGCGCAGAAAGCCGTGGCCGAACTGGCCGCCTGATCCGGCCACTGGCCTTCCCCGGTCAAACCGTCCAATCTGCACCCGAACAAGATCGGCAGATTGGACGGTTGTCATGAAGAAGATCGGAATTCTGGGCGGGGTCGGCTGGGCGTCGACAATAGACTATTACCGCGCCATCGCCGAGGGCGCGGGGCGCCATTATGCAGAACGCGGGTACGGATCGCCGCTTCCTGTTCCTCCGATGACCATAGAATCCGTCACCCAGGCTAAAACCCGCGCGCTGCGCGGAACCGCCGGCGACGAAGCAAGCTGGGCCGCGTTCGATGCCGTTTTCCGCGAAGCACTGCTGACGCTTGAGCAGGCGGGATGTGATTTTGGCATCATCGCCTCGAACACACCTCACGCCCGTTTGCATGCGATCCGGCAGGGCGTGACCATGCCGATCCTGAGTATCTTTGATGCAACCGCCATGGCCACCAAAACGACAGGCGCCAAAAGCGCGCTGGTGCTGGGAACCTCGGTCACGATGCAAGCGCGCCACTATGCGGAACGGCTGGCGGCTGAAGGCATCACAGCCAATGACCGACTTCCCGAGGACCAGATCGCGGAAATGCAGGCCATGATCGACACCGAATTCTATGGCGGTGCCTCGGCCAATGCCCGCCACCGTCTGCTGGCATTCTGCAACCGGCACGCCGCCCCCGGAACCGCGATCCTGCTGGCCTGCACCGAATTGCCGCTGGCCTTTCCCCAACATCTTGATGACCCGGTTTTCGAGACCGACGGACACCTGTTCGTCAATCCCTCGGCCGCCCATGTCGCCGCCGCGTTGAAAGAGGCGCTGAGCGAATGATCAGGGCAGCCAGGTGACCTCACACCCGATCCGATCGAAGAAGGCCATCAGGTCGTCGCGCGCCATCGCCACCGTCCGGTCGTTGACCAATGGATGCATATAGATCACGTCCGCGCGCCGCGCCGCGTCGTCCATGAAGAACCGCACATCGTTGCCGACGCCGTTGATCATCGCCAGCGGGCTGACCGCGCCGGGACGGATGCCGAGGTTCTGCATCAGCCGATCCGCCGACCCGAAGGACAGGTTGCCCACCCCCAGTTCGGCGCCCAGCGCCTTGAGGTCGATCTCGCGGCTCTGCTCCAGCGTCACCAGGTAGTTCCGCTTTTTCTTGTCGCGCAGATACAGGTTCTTGAGCCGCAACGCGTTTTCGCCCGGCACCATGAACTGATCCTCAACCGCCTTCGACTCTTCGACCGTCCGCAGCGGGACGTGGCTGTGCAGGCGATAGGGCAGCCCCCAATCGTCCAGCTGCGCCAGCAGTGCATCGGAACTAAGCGGCAATGTGTCCTGAAAGGCGGATGAGGCGTCCATGGTCTTCTCCCGAATATCGCGGCAGTCATGGCCGACGGGGCAAGACGATGCAACCCGGCAAGCGCGGATGGTTGACTCGGGTGGCCAATGGGCCTAAACGCCAACGCAACATCCGGAAGCGTCTGTTCTTCCGGTCCCTTGAGTCGTTCAGGGATCGCCCCCCACCAGCGAGTTTCGCCCGTGGGGGCGTTTGTGCATTGACCCGTCTGCCCCTATCTATGGGGCGCCAACCGAGAACCGGCGAAGGAGGCCGAAGGCATGTTTGAAAATCTATCCGAACGCCTCTCTGGCGTCTTCGACCGGCTGACCAAACAGGGCGCCCTGTCCGAGGAAGACGTCAAAACCGCCCTGCGCGAGGTTCGCGTGGCGTTGCTAGAGGCTGACGTATCGCTGCCGGTGGCGCGTGCGTTCGTCAAGAAGGTGCAGGAACAGGCGACCGGCCAGGCGGTGACCAAGTCGATCACGCCGGGCCAGCAGGTCGTTAAGATCGTGCACGACGCGCTGGTCGATACCCTGCGCGGCGAGGAAGACCCCGGCAAGCTGAAGATCGACAATCCGCCCGCGCCGATCCTGATGGTCGGCCTGCAGGGCTCAGGCAAGACCACAACCACCGGCAAGTTGGCGAAACGCCTGAAAGAAAAAGAGGGCAAGAAGGTCCTGATGGCCTCGCTGGACATCTACCGCCCGGCGGCAATGGACCAGCTGGCGGTGCTGGGCACCCAGATCGGAGTCGACACTCTGCCGATCGTACCGGGGCAGAAACCGGTGGACATCGCCAAGCGCGCCAAACAGCAGGCCACGCTGGGCGGCTATGACGTCTACATGCTGGATACCGCCGGCCGTCTGCATATCGACGAGGTCCTGATGGACGAGGTCGAGCAGGTCCGCAACGTGGTCGACCCGCGCGAGACCCTGCTGGTGGTCGACGGCCTGACCGGTCAGGTCGCCGTCGAGGTGGCCGAGGAGTTCGACGCCAAGGTCGGCATCACGGGCGTGGTCCTGACCCGGATGGACGGTGACGGCCGCGGCGGCGCGGCGCTGTCGATGCGCGCAGTGACCGGCAAGCCCATCCGCTTCGTCGGTCTGGGCGAGAAGATGGATGCGCTGGAAACCTTCGAGCCCGACCGCATCGCGGGCCGGATCCTGGGCATGGGCGACATCGTCTCACTGGTCGAAAAAGCCCAGGAGACCATGGAGCTCGAGCAGACCGAGCGCATGATGAAGCGCATGATGAAGGGTCAGTTCAACATGAACGACCTGAAGATGCAGCTGGAACAGATGATCCAGATGGGCGGCATGCAGGGCATGATGGGCATGATGCCGGGCATGGGCAAGATGGCCAAGCAGATGGATCAGGCCGGGCTGGACGACCGGATCCTGCGCCAGCAGATCGCCATGATCCAGTCGATGACCAAGAAAGAACGCGCCAACCCCGCGTTGCTGCAGGCCAGCCGCAAGAAACGCATCGCGGCCGGGTCGGGCATGGAAGTCAGCGACATCAACAAGCTGCTCAAGATGCACCGGCAGATGTCGGACATGATGAAGAAGATGGGCAAGATGGGCAAAGGCAAGATGCTGAAACAGGCCATGAAAGGCATGTTCGGCAAAGGCGGCCCCTCGCCCGAAGAAATGGCCGCGGGCATGGACCCCAAGGCGCTGGAAGCCGCGGCCAAGGCGATGGGCGGCAAGATGCCCGGCGGCATGCCCGGCATGGGCGGCGGCATGGCCCTGCCCCCCGGCCTGAGCGGATTCGGAAAGAAGAAGTAAGTGACCGCGCCCGTCGCATATCCCTGGGAGGCTCCGGCCACCGGCCCCGCTGCCGCGCTGTCGGCGCGGCTGGCTGCGGACTTGCCGCGGCTGGAGACCGCGCGGCTGGTGCTGCGCGCGCCGCGGATCGGGGATTTCGACACCTATGCCGACATCCTGATGTCGGACCGTGCCAAACACATGGACGGCCCGTTTAACCGGCAGGCGGCCTGGCTGGATTTCTCGCAATACGTCGCGGGCTGGCTGCTGCGCGGCGCGGGAATGTGGGCCATCGAGGACCGCGCGGGCGGTCAGGTTCTGGGTTTCGTGTCGATTGGCATGGAATTCGGCGACCGCGAACACGAGCTGGGCTATCTGCTGACCGAAGCCGCCGAAAGGCGTGGCATTGCAACCGAGGCGGCCGAAGCCGCCCGCGACTTTGCGCTGGGGTCGCAGGCTCTGCCGTCACTGGTCAGCTATGTGGACCCCGACAACGCAGCCTCGGCCCGCGTGGCCGAGCGCCTGGGCGCCCAGCGCGACCTGCAGGCCGAGGCCGGGTTCGACGAGTCGGTTCTGGTCTATCGTCATCTGCCCGGCGACGGCGATGGCGGGATGGAGGCCTACGCATGACGACCTTCGCCATCCCGACCCTTGAGACCGAGCGCCTGATCCTGCGGGCGCCGCATCCGGACGACCTGCCGGCCATGACGGCCTTCTACGCGACCGAGCGCAGCCACATGGTGGGCGGCCCCAAGGATGCGGCGGGCTGCTGGAACGGACTGGCCAACCGTCTGGGCCATTGGGCGCTGCGTGGCTATGGCCTGTGGCACCTGACCGAAAAGGCCAGCGGTACTTTCGTGGGCTGGACCGGCATGATCTATGTGCCGGGCTGGGACGAACCCGAGCTGGGCTGGACCCTCATGGAGCAGGTCGAGGGCAAGGGCCTGGGCTTCGAGGCCGCGCAGGCCGCCCGCGACCATGCGGCGCGCCATCAGGGGCTGAATGGCGTCATCAGCTATATCGCCCACGCCAATGACCGCTCGCGCGCTCTGGCCCAGCGTCTCGGCGCGACCTACGAGCGCGAGGGCGAAGTGCTGGGCAAGTCCGCGCAGATCTGGCGGCACCCGAAACTCGACACGTCAACGACCGATCTGACCACCGAAAGGACCGGCCAATGAACAATCCCGTGACGCGGGCCGCGGCCTTGCTGAAAGACCACCGCGAAAGCATCGACCGGCTGGACGCGATTCTGGTCTATACGCTGGCCGAGCGGTTCAAGCACACGCAGGCCGTTGGCAAGCTCAAGGCCGAACACGAACTTCCCCCGTCCGATCCCTCGCGCGAGGCCGCGCAGATCGCACGGCTTGAAGACCTGGCGAAAGAGGCGGATCTGGACCCCGATTTTGCCAAGGCTTTCCTGAATTTCATCATTCAGGAAGTCATCCGACACCACAAGAAACACCAGAAGTGAACCCGAGGTTCAACAAACACCAGAAATAGCCGGAACATTCCGGCCAACGCCATCCAAAGGAGATACCACAATGGCAATGAAAATTCGTCTGGCCCGTGGCGGCTCGAAAAAGCGCCCCTTCTACCGCATCGTTGCAGCGGACAGCCGCATGCCGCGTGACGGCCGCTTCATCGAGAAGCTGGGCACCTACAACCCGCTGCTGCCGAAAGACAGCGAAGAGCGCGTGAAGATGAACATGGAGCGCATCCAGTACTGGCTGGACCAGGGCGCGCAGCCGACCGACCGGATCGCCCGCATGCTGGAAGCCGCCGGCGCCAAGGAGAAAGCCGAGCGCAACAACCCTCAGAAGGGCACCCCGGGCAAGAAGGCCCAGGAGCGCGCCGAAGAGAAAGCCGCCAAGGCTGCTGAAGCCGCAGAGGCTGCTGCCGCTCCGGCCGAAGAAGAAGCTGCTGCTGCAGAAGAGTAAACAGGCGGGCGCGTGCAGGATCAGGCTTTCACCGAAGACTTCCGCACGCAGTTCGATCTGTTGATGCGGCTCCGGCGCGATGTACGCCGGTTCTGCACCGACGCGGTGGACGAGGCAGTGCTGACGCGCTGCCTCGACGCGTTTCAGCTGGCCCCTTCGGTGGGGCTGAGCGAACCGTGGCGCGTGATCCGCGTCGAAAGCCCAGCGGCCCGGACCGCGGCGCTGGAGAATTTCAAGGCGGCCAATGACGCCGCGCTGGCGGGTTATTCCGGTGACCGGGCGCAGCTGTACAGCCAGCTGAAACTGTCGGGCATGCAGGAGGCGCCGGTGCAGCTAGCGGTGTTCTGCGATGACGCCACCGACAAGGGCCAGGGGCTGGGCGCAGGCACCATGCCCGAGATGCGCCGTTATTCGGTGGTCTCGGCTGTCACTTTGTTCTGGCTGGCGCTGCGCGCGCATGGGCTGGGGCTGGGCTGGGTTTCGATCCTCGATCCCGACCGGCTGGCCCGCGACCTGTCGGTGCCCGAGGGCTGGCGGCTGATCGGCTATTTCTGCGTGGGCTGGCCCGAGGAAAGCTCGGACACGCCCGAACTGGAAACCCATGGCTGGGAGTGCCGCCGCGGCAGCCTGCCGGTGGAAACGCGGTAGGGTGGCATGTTTGGTTTGATACGCCTTCCCATCCTGCTGCTGATCGCCTTTATTGTGGGCGTGTTCTTTGAGCGCAACAATCAACGCGAAGCCTGCGACGAAATCGGTGTCTGGGAAAGTGGAATATGCGTGACAACGGAAATGCCCAATGACTGATCTGATCTGTGTCGGCAGCATCGCCGGGTCCTTCGGCGTACGCGGCGAGGTCCGCCTGAAAAGCTATTGCGCGGTACCCGAGGATATCGAGACCTACTCCCCTCTGACCGACGAGAGTGGCGCCCAGCGCTATCCGCTGATCATCACACGCGCGATCAAGAACGGATTTGCCGCGCGTCTGGGCGGGGTCGAAACCAAGGAACAGGCGGACGCCCTGAAGGGGCTGCGCCTTTATGCCCGGCGCGAGCAGTTGCCATCGCTGCCGGATGACGAATTCTATCACGCCGACCTTTTGGGGCTTGAGGTCTATGACACCGGGGGAACCCTGCTGGGGCGGGTCAAATCGGTGCAGAACCACGGCGCCGACGACCTGCTCGAACTGCACGGGCCCGGGTTGAAATCCACTGTATTTCTGCCATTCACCAAAGCGGCCGTACCCACGGTTGACCTTGAAGCCGGGCGTATCGTCGCCGACCCTCCCGAGGGCCTGCTGTGACGCGGCGCATCCTGCTGCATCTGGGCCTTCACAAGACCGGCACGACCGCCGCGCAATCCTTTCTGTTCGAGAACCGAGCGTTGATCTGGCCGCGCCACGCATTGGTTCTGCCCTATGTCACCCGCAAATCCGGGTTATCCGAAGCCGCCACGCGCCATTCGCTGTATGGGACATTCGGTACGCTGTCCGAATTCGGCAATCGCTGGCGCGAACTTCTGGCGACGCTGGATTTCGGGGAAAAGCGCGGCCTGATCCTGAGCGAGGAGAACTTCTCGGGGCTTCGCCCCAGCCGCAATCTGGTTGTGGGATACGCCGAAGCCCCTGATCTGGCCGCCTGCCTGGTCGATACGCTGCGCAACCGGCTGGTCGGGTCGGAACTGGACATCACCGTATATCTCTCGCTGCGCCAGCGCGGCAGTTGGATCCGCAGTCTCTGGGCCCATGATCTTCAGCGCACGCGGCTGGTGCAGGATTTCGACACGTTCCGCGAGAGGCTCGAAGAGCTCCCTTCGCTGCAGCAGACTGCGGACGCCGTTCGTGATCGGCTACCCTCGGTTCGAGTGCGGACCGAATGGCTGGAAGACCTGCGTGAGCATAGCTTTGGCCCCGGCACACCTTTTGCCGAATTCCTGGACCTGCCGCCCGAGAAGGCCACCCTGCTGGTCAAGCCCACTCGGTCAAACCCGGCATTGCCGCAAGAAGCGCTGTCCGAAATGCTCGAGTTGAACCGATCGGGGCTGGACGAGGCGGCGCTGGTCCGACAGAAAGCCCGCATCGTCGAACGCGCTCAAAACAGTCTGACCACGAACACATGACGGACAAACCTGCAAAGTCATATGGCCGCAAGGCCATTCGCCCCACGCTGAAACCGCGTGAGCTGCTGACGCCCACGCCGGACCTGCATGGCGTGTGGAAGGCCAAGGTGATCACGCTGTTCCCATCTGCCTTTCCCGGCGTCTTGGGCGAAAGCCTGATCGGCAAGGCGCTGCAGGAGGGGCTGTGGCAACTGGAAACGGTCGATCTGCGGCAGTTCGGTGTCGGCAAGCATCGCAATGTCGACGACACGCCCGCAGGCGGCGGTGCCGGCATGGTGTTGCGGCCGGATGTACTGGGGGCCGCCATTGATCACACTATGGATGGGGTACAGGGCAACTGGCCGCTGATTTACCTCAGCCCGCGCGGGCGCCGGATGGATCAGCGCATGATGCAGAACTTGGCCCGTTGCGATGGCATGACCCTGTTGTGTGGCCGCTTTGAAGGCGTTGATGAACGGGTTTTGGAGCACTACGGCATCCAGGAAGTCTCGCTGGGCGATTTCGTCATGACCGGAGGCGAGATTGCCGCGCAGGCGCTGATCGACGCCACCGTGCGACTGCTGCCCGGGGTTCTGGGAAATCAGGCCTCGACCGAGGAAGAGAGCTTTTCGTCCGGCTTGCTGGAACACCCGCAATACACTCGGCCGGCCGAGTGGAACGGGCGCGAGATCCCTCCGATCCTGATGTCCGGACATCATGGACGCATCGCCGAATGGCGTCACCAGATGGCGGTAGAGATTACCCGCACGCGCCGCCCGGACCTGTGGGATGCCTACCTGAAGGCGCGCGGGGAAACCGACGACTAGGGTGCGCCCGCCTTCCATCGCGCCCAGATATCAGGCGAGCCGTTGAAGGCGTTGATGTCCACCCGCCCCTGCACGCCGGGAACCAACCCGGTGCCCGTGTACTGCCAGAACCGCCAGACTGCCTTGGGATAGACATTGCGCGGATGCCCCGCGACCGAGCGCAGCCAGAACTCGGTCTTTGGCAGACGTCCGATACCTGTGTCCTCGTAGAAATCGACCGTGGTGTAGACGATCGGCCGGCGGCCATAATGTCGCTCCAATATGTCGAGGAACCTTTCCGCCTCGGCCCGCACCGTTTTGCCATCGGGGCGCAGGGTGCAGGTCTTGGAATGGGGGGTCCATTCCATGTCCAGCACATGCGGCAGGTCGGCCCCTCGGGGAACGTTGCGAATGAACCAACGGGCCTGTTCGGCCGCGGGGCGGCAGAAGTAGTAATAGTGATATGCACCCCACGGAACCCCCGCCGCCCGGGCGCCCTGACTGTGATCCTGGAACATCGGATCGGCCACGTCGCCCCCTTCGGTCGCCTTAATGAACACGAAACTGACCCCCGAGGCCTTGGCCTGACGCCAGTCGATCGGTCCCTGCCAGCGCGAGACGTCGAGCCCATGCACGGGATAGTGCTCGGGCCGCCGCCGCTCCCAGTCATGCGGGTCGGCATCCGCAAAGGCTGGGTACAGAACCGAAGGTCCGGAAAGTCCCGCGACCACCGGTTGGTCTAAGATTTGGGGCGCCGGCGCACGACGCCCGCAAGACATCAGTGCCAGCGCAAGAACCACGCAGAAAATCGCTTTGCTCATCGTGTTGCTCTGCCTCTAAACCTGCCCTCAAATTATGACCCAGAATGCCCGATCCCCGGCACAAGGCAACGCCGCGGTACGGGTGACGGCGGATTCCCACCAAATCCACCGCGATTTGGCCTGAAAACCGGCGATTTGGGCTTGATATGCTCGTCCGACTTCCCTAAACGGGCGCAATCCGGTGCCGCCTTTGGGGCGACTCCGGTGTTTTGGGTTGATCGCAGGAACGCACCTGCCCTTCTTCGGATCAGGGAAGCTGTGGAATAACCCGGACCAAAAGGAACATTCGACCTGACCTCTGGCGGGCTGCAGATCGCGGGACCCGGAGAAGACCAAGAGCTCTCAGATCGTGCCCAACTTCGTGGACCAACCACGAGCAGATAGGAGTAACTGCGATGGACCTGATCGCACAGCTTGAGGCGGAACAGATTGCCGCCCTCGGGAAAGACATCCCCGACTTCAAAGCCGGTGACACCATCCGTGTCGGCTACAAGGTGACCGAAGGCTCGCGCACCCGTGTGCAGAACTACGAAGGTGTCTGCATCGCGCGTAAAAACGGCGACGGCATCGCCGGATCGTTCACCGTTCGCAAGATTTCGTTTGGCGAAGGCGTGGAGCGTGTGTTCCCGCTGTATTCGACCAACATCGACAGCATCACCGTTGTCCGTCGTGGCCGCGTCCGTCGCGCCAAACTGTACTATCTGCGTACCCGTCGCGGTAAATCCGCCCGTATCGCAGAAGTCACCAACTACAAGCCCAAGGCTGGCGCCGAGGCGTAAGGAGCGGAAAGATGAAAAAAGACATCCATCCCGACTACCACATGATCGACGTCAAACTGACCGACGGCACCGTGATCCAGATGAAATCGACCTGGGGCGCCGAAGGCGATCAGCTGGCCCTGGAAATCGACCCCTCCTCGCACCCCGCGTGGACCGGTGGCTCGTCGCGCCTGATGGACGCCGGCGGTCGCGTGTCGAAGTTCAAAAAGAAATACGAAGGCCTGGGTTTCTGAACCAGCGCCTTTGCGGAATTTCCAAGGCCGTCCCAGAGGGGGCGGCCTTTTTTCGTTGGCCGCTTCTATTGCGCGTCCGGCACGTCTAGGTCAAAGACGACGATCCCGTCGGCACCATTCTGACACAGATCACATAGCTGACCGCCCAACCGGCGGTGTGTCGGGTGTTCGGCGTAAGCCTTCACGGCGGGTCGATCCGCAAAGCGGATCACGAACCCATCGCGATAGTCCTGCGTCTTTCCTTCGAAATCGAGATTTGGGCCGCGTTCAAAGGCCAAGGCCCCGTCCAGATCAGCGCATAGCTCGGCCAAGCCGGTCAGAACGGCGCGGCGCGCGTCCTGCGGTGCATCTGATCGGAAAGTGAAGAACACGCAGTGCAATATCATGATGTCGGTTCCTGGTTGGGCAAAGTCAGATCCAGTAGGCCAAGGCGAGCGGCAGCACCAGGATCGTCGTCAGGGTTGAGACCATGATGTACCCGGCCACTTCCGGGCCATATTCCGGAACATGCTGGTCGATGAACAGGTATGTCGCAACCGAGGACGGCATCAGGCAGCACAGGATCAACGCTCCGCGTTCGACCCCGGTAAAGCCGAACAGCCAGACAAGCGTGGTGGCGATCCCGGTTGCCAGAACGAGATGCAGACATGTCAGAACGACTGCCCGGCCAAGGCTGCCTGTCCGAAGCGTGGCCAGCGTGTGACCCAGTGTCAGCAACATCAGCGGGATCGACAGCCCGCCCAGAATGTCAAAGGATTTGGCGATCGGTTGCGGCAGGGCAAAACCCGTAGCCATCAGCGTCAGCGCGATGACAACCGCATAGATGATTGGAGACGTTGCAAGCTTGCGGGCCGAGAACTCTCCGGCCGGAATCCACATGCCGACCGTGAAAATGCTCACCAACACCACGACGACAAAAGCCATCGTATAGGCCATGCCCGCATCGCCCAGTGCCAGCAGAGTGACCGGCAATCCGATATTGCCCACATTGCCATGCATCAGCGGGGTCAGAAACGCCCGCACCGGCCAGCGCAACAGCCGCAACGCCAAAAATCCGAGCACGCCGAATGCCGCAATGGCGAGGGCAGCAGCCGCCATCGTGTCCAGAAACGTGGCAATCTGGATCTTGGTGGCGGACAGATGAGAGATGATCAGTGTCGGATATCCCACCTTCGAGACAATCCCGCCAATCACCTTGTTGTCGAACGGTGCGCGCGCGACCGCCAGCCCGTACCCCACACCGGCACAGATCAGCACCGGCAGAACGATGTTCAATACGTTCAGGAATACGTGCTCCAAGCCGGGTCCTTGCGTCCAAGTCAGTTTGCAGACTGTGGCGGCGCACGCCCCGTTTGGCAACAACCAAGCGTCAAGCTGCGGGTATCGCGAAAAAATCCAATTTAGACACTGATATTGTCCCGCAGACCCTACAGGACCGCTTTTCTTCGCGGATCACACAACATATAGTGGGTTCAAACAACGTGTAGGCAAACACGGCGCGACTTGGGAATACAGGTATGGCACATATCATCGTTGTGGGGAACGAAAAGGGCGGCGCAGGCAAGTCGACGGTTTCCATGCATGTTGCAACCGCGCTTGCGCGTTTGGGCAACAAGGTCAGCACCCTGGATCTGGACCTGCGGCAGCGCAGCCTGGGCCGCTATTTCGAGAACCGCCGCAATTTCCTGTCCACGGAAAAGCTGGAGCTGCCCAGCCCGCGTCACCATGACCTGCCCGAGATCGACGCTAGCAAGCTCAAACCCGGCGAGAACATCTATGACCACCGTCTGTCCGCCGCCGTGGCCGAGTTGGAGAGCGACAGCGATTTCATCCTGATCGACTGCCCCGGCTCGCACACAAGGCTGAGCCAGGTGGCACATTCGCTGGCCGACACGCTGATCACGCCGCTGAACGACAGTTTCATCGATTTCGACCTGCTGGCCCGGATCGACTCGAAGGGCGAAAAGATTCTCGGCCCCTCGGTCTATTCCGAGATGGTCTGGAACGCGCGGCAATTGCGGGCGCAGGCCGGGCTGAAACCGATCGATTGGGTGGTGGTGCGCAACCGCGTGGGCACCCAGCGCATGGTCAACAAGGAAAAGATGCAGCGCGCCATCGAGATGCTGTCGCAGCGCATCGGCTTCCGCGTCGCCTCGGGCTTTTCCGAGCGTGTGATCTTTCGCGAGCTTTTCCCGCGCGGGCTGACCCTGCTGGATCTCAAGGATATCGGGGTGAAACAGCTCAACATTTCGAACATCGCTGCCCGTCAGGAGTTGCGCGACATGATGCGCGAACTGAACCTGCCTGGGGTCGAGATCGACTTCTAGGCCGTCGGCGCGTAGATCGTGAACAGCTCTTTGGGTTCGGGCACGCCGCGCAGCATATAGCGCCCGACCGAGATCAGGTCCTGTTCGCAGGGCTGAGCGGCGCGGGCCACGTCATCCGAGATCAAGATACGCCGGTCCAGCGAGCGGTGCATGCCTGCGATACGCGCGGCCTGGTTCACCGCCGGTCCGATCACAGTGAAATCCAGCCGGCTTTCAGCACCGATATTGCCATAAAGGATCTCGCCCGAATGCAAGGCAAGTGTGAAATTGGCGACCGGCAGGCCGGCGGCGGCCCGTTCCGCGTTGAGCTCGGCCATACGCGTCTGCAGAACACCAACGGCGGCCAGCGCGGCGCGGGCGTCCTCGTCGATCTCGCCCACGTCGAACATGGCCATCAGCCCGTCGCCCATGAATTTCAGGATATTGCCGCCACAACCCTGAACGACCTCGACCGCCACGGCCAGATAGTCGTTCAGCATGGCGATGATGTCCGACCCGGGAAGGCGTTCGGCCAGGCCGGTAAAGCCCTCGAGGTCGAAGTTCCAGATCACGGCGTCGATCTGCTGCAACGATCCGCGCCGGATTTCCCCCGACAGCACGCGCCGACCCGCATCCCGCCCCAGATAGACGCGCAGCAGATCCTGCGCCATTTTCCGGTTCGAGGCCGATTTCAAGGCCAGCCCCAGATGCGGCAGAGCATATCGGATCAGATCCAGGTGAATGTCGTCGAACCCCTCGGCATGGTCCGTCGTCCACGACATCAAGACCCCCTCGGGCATCTGATCCAGGGCAATCCGGTTTTCGGGCTCGACCTTCTGCAGAACCAGACCGGATGCAAAGTAGTCGGTGGCACCTTTCTGATGCAGCTCGTTCAAAAACGGAAATCGGCTGGGTTCGTTCTGGTCTTTCAGCCTTTCACGCAGCTCCTTCGCGCCGGACTGCAGCATCGCATAGAGCGGGCTGGAAACCCACTGATCAGGCAATTCCTCGCGGTGCTCATAATTCTCGACACTGCCCCCTTCGTCCCGGTACCAGTTGAAGCCGGTGCCGCCGTAAGTGGGGTGATAGGCGCTCTGGGCGGCGTGAAACCGCATCAGAGGAACGCCCGCATCCACAAGCCGCAGGCAATAGCCTTCGAGTATTTCCGACTGTTCCGCCCCTTCCAGCCCTCGGTCCAGCAACCATCCAATCAGGTCATCGGCGCGGGATTTGGGGTCGGTGGATGGCATCTTGGGGCTCCGTCTGGTCTGCACCCCACTTGGGGGCTGCGGGGCCAGATTACCAGAGGTCAGTCCATCCCGGCCAGCCGCCGCAGCATCATCCTCAACAGCGCCGCCTCGCCCGTCGTGAACATGCCCGCCAGCCGGGCGTCATAGTCGCGGGCGATGTCGCGCAATTCGCGGTACACCGTCAGACCGGCGGGGGTCAGGGTCAGCCGCTCCATCCGGCGGTCGTTTTCATCGCGGGTGCGCCGCAGGTATCGGCGCTGTTCCAGCTTGTGCACCGCGCGGCTGATCTTGGTCTTGTGCATCTTGGCACGTTCCCCGATCTGCTTGGCGGTCATCTCTCCGTAATTGCCAAGGTGGAACAACACGCGCCATTCGGTGCGCAGCATCCCATAGCGGTTCTTGTAAACCTTCTGGAAATCCAACGAGCTTTCCTCGGCCGCCTGGTTGAGCAGGAAGGGCAAGAAATTTCGCAGGTCGAAGTCATCTTTTTCGGCGGAATCTGGCTGTGTCATGGTTGTTAGTTACAAAATCAACTATTATCCGACAAGCAGCAAACGGAGGAACCCCGATGAATCGTCCGACTGACCCGCACGCTCTGACCCAAGCCAGCACGCCCGTTGGCACCCATGCAGGCTATATGCCCGGCTTTGGCAATGACTTTGAAACCGAGGCGCTGCCCGGCGCGCTGCCGCAGGGCATGAACAGCCCGCAGAAATGCAACTATGGCCTATATGGCGAACAGCTTAGCGGCACCGCCTTCACCGCCAACCCGCCCGAGCGCACCTGGTGCTATCGCATCCGGCCGTCGGTCAAGCATTCGCACCGCTATGAAAAGATCGACCTGCCCTATTGGAAAAGCGCCCCGAATGTCGATCCGGACGTGATCAGCCTGGGCCAGTACCGCTGGGACGCGGTGCCCCATTCCGACCAGCCGCTGACCTGGCTGACCGGCATGCGCACCATGACCACCGCCGGCGACGTGAACACCCAGGTCGGCATGGCCAGCCACATCTATCTGGTCACCGAATCGATGGTGGACGACTATTTCTTCTCGGCCGATTCCGAGCTGCTGGTGGTGCCACAGGAAGGCCGCCTGCGCTTTGCGACCGAGCTGGGCATCATCGACCTGGAACCCAAGGAAATCGCCATCATCCCGCGCGGGCTGGTCTACCGCGTCGAGGTGCTGGAAGGCCCCTGCCGCGGTTTCGTCTGCGAGAATTACGGCCAGAAATTCGAGCTGCCGGGCCGCGGCCCGATCGGCGCGAACTGCATGGCCAACCCGCGCGACTTCAAGGCGCCCGTGGCGGCCTTCGAAGATCGCGAGGTGCCCTCGACCGTGACGATCAAGTGGTGCGGCCAGTTCCACACCACCAAGATCGGCCACAGCCCGCTGGACGTGGTGGCCTGGCACGGCAACTACGCGCCCTACAAATACGACCTGCGCACCTACTGCCCAGTCGGGGCGATCCTGTTCGACCACCCGGATCCGTCGATCTTCACCGTGCTGACCGCGCCTTCGGGCGTGCCGGGCACGGCCAATATCGATTTCGTGCTGTTCCGCGAACGCTGGATGGTGATGGAGGACACGTTCCGCCCGCCGTGGTACCACAAGAACATCATGTCCGAGCTGATGGGCAATATCTACGGCCAGTATGACGCCAAGCCGCAGGGCTTCGTGCCGGGCGGCATGAGCCTGCACAACATGATGATCCCGCATGGCCCCGACAAAGAAGCCTTTGAAAAGGCGTCCAACGCCAATCTGGGGCCGGACAAGCTGGACAACACCATGTCCTTCATGTTCGAGACCCGCTTTCCGCAGCACCTGACCGCCTTTGCCGCGAACGAGGCGCCGCTGCAGGATGACTACATCGATTGCTGGACGGATCTGGAAAAGAAATTCGACGGCACGCCCGGCAAGAAATGACACCGGTGGCCCCACGGCCACCGCACCGCACAAGGAAACGCAATGCCTTTGATGAAATCCTGGGTGGCCTCGGCCAATGACGCGAACCACCCGTTTCCGCTGAACAACCTGCCCTATGGCGTCTTTTCGACCGCAGGGTCCGAACCGCGCTGCGGCGTGGCCATCGGGGACATGATCCTCGACGTGTCCGCCGCCGAGGCCGAAGGGCTGATCACGCTGGGCGACGAGCCGCTGTTCGACCTGCCCTTCTGGAACCCGTTGATGGAACAGGGACCGGCCGTCTGGGCCGCGCTGCGCGAGCGACTGACTGCCCTGCTGGCCAAAGGATCAAAAGAACAGGACAAGGTCGAACCGCTGCTGGTTCCGCAGGCCGAGGCCCAACTGCACATGCCCTTCGCCGTCAGCGAATACACCGATTTCTACGCGGGCAAGCACCACGCCACCAATGTGGGCACCATGTTCCGCGGCCCGGAAAACGCGCTGCCACCCAACTGGCTGCACATCCCCATCGGCTACAACGGACGGGCCTCGTCGGTGGTGGTTTCGGGCACCGATATCCGCCGCCCGTGGGGGCAGTTGAAATCGCCCGACCATGACCGACCCGCCTTCCTGCCCAGCCGCCGCTTCGACATCGAGCTGGAGATGGGGGCCATCGTCGGCACCCCGTCCGACGGCCCGATCACCGTGCAGGAGGCAGACGACCACATCTTTGGCTATGTCCTGCTGAACGACTGGTCGGCGCGCGACATCCAGGCCTGGGAATATCAGCCGCTGGGCCCGTTCCAGGCCAAGGCCACCGCCACCTCGATTTCGCCCTGGATCGTGACCAAGGCCGCGCTGGACCCGTTCCGCTGCGACACGCCCCCGCGTGAGGTCGAGTTGCTGGACCACCTCAAGGACTGCGGCCCGATGCTCTATGACATCGAGCTCGAGGTGACGATGGCGCCCGAGGGCAAACCGGCGTCCACCATCGCCCGCACCAACTACAAGGAAATGTATTATTCCTCGGCGCAGCAACTGGCGCATCACACCACCTCGGGCTGCCCGATGAACGTGGGCGACCTGCTGGGTTCGGGCACGATTTCGGGTCCGACGAAAGCCAGCCGCGGCTCGCTGCTGGAACTCAGCTGGGGCGGCAAGGAACCGATCACGCTGGACACCGGCGAAACCCGCAGCTTCATCGAAGACGGCGACACGCTGACCCTGAAGGGCGCGGCCCGGGGCGACGGCTACACGATCGGGTTCGGCGACTGCACCGGCACGGTGCTGCCTGCCCTCGAAGACCCATACGCACGATAAGGAGCGCCAAATGGCCAAGGCATTCGCGTCCCAGGGGGACATGACCGAAAAGAAGATCTCGTTCACCGAGGTGGGCGAAGGGCTTTATGCCTTCACTGCCGAAGGCGACCCGAACTCGGGCGTGATCATCGGCGATGACAGCGTGATGGTGGTCGAGGCCCAGGCCACGCCGCGCCTGGCGCAGAAGGTGATCGACTGCATCCGGTCCGTTACCGACAAGCCGATCACCCATGTGGCGCTGACCCATTTCCACGCGGTCCGCGTGCTGGGCGCCAGCGCCTTCGGCGCGCAGCAGATCGTCATGTCGGACATGGCCCGCGCCATGGTCGTCGAACGCGGGAAAGAGGACTGGGACAGCGAGTTCCAGCGCTTCCCGCGCCTGTTCGAAGGGCATGAGAGCATCCCCGGCCTGACCTGGCCCACCACCACCTTCAACGACACGATGACGATCTATCTGGGCAACCGCCGGGTCGATCTGATGCATCTGGGCCGGGCGCATACGGCCGGTGACATCGTCATCCACGTGCCCGACCAGAACGTGATGTTCACCGGCGACATCGTCGAATATCACTCGGCCTGCTATTGCGGCGACGGGCATTTCAGCGACTGGGGCGATACGCTGGATCAGATCCAGTGGTTCGACGTCGACGCCATCGCGCCGGGGCGCGGCGATGCACTTGTCGGCAAGGAAATGGTGAACGCCGCCATCGAGAACACCCGCGATTTCGTCGAAAGCACCTATCGCCCGGCGGCCAAGGTGGCGGCACGCGGCGGCAGCCTGAAAGAGGCCTGGGACGCGGTGCGTGCGGAGTGCGATCCGAAATTCTCGGACTACGCCATCTATGAACACTGCCTGCCCTTCAACGTGGCCCGCGCCTATGACGAGGCGCGCGGCATCGACACCCCGCGCATCTGGACCGCCCAGCGCGACCTGGAGATGTGGGAGGCCCTGCAGGGCTGAGAAATAGCCCGGCAACTTGATCCAGATCGTGTTGCCGGCCTGAAAACGATGCAACCATGGAGGAGAGCCATCGGCGCCCCGCGCCGGTGGGCAGGGAATGTGCGCCCGGCGCACAGAACTTGGGGAGAGAGCCCATGAACAAGATTTTTGAACAGCCGCTCTATGCCTATGCCCGCAGCCCCGATCAGGATGCCCCCGCCCCGGTGCGGCATCAGGTGATCGTGATCGGTGCGGGCCCGGTCGGGCTGGCCGCCGCCATCGACCTGGCCCAGCAAGGCGTCGAAGTGGTGGTGCTGGACGACAACGACAAGGTCAGTTTCGGCAGCCGCGCCATCTGTTTCGCCCAGCGCACGCTGGAAATCGCCGACCGGCTGGGGTGTGCCCGGCCTATGGTGGACAAGGGCGTGCTGTGGAACACCGGCAAGGTGTTTTTTGACGACCGCAAGGTCTATGAATTCAACCTTCAGCCCGATGAGGGCTATGCCCATCCGGCCTTCATCAACCTTCAGCAATACTACTTTGAGCAGTTCATGGTCGAACGGGTCCGCGCGTTGCAGGCCCAGGGCGCGCCGATCGAGATCCGTGGCCGCAACAAAGTCGAGGCGATCGGTACCCATGACGACCACGTCAAACTCGAGGTGGAAACGCCCGAGGGGTCGTACACCGTCGAAGCCGACTGGCTGATCGCCTGCGACGGGGCCAATTCGCCCACCCGCCGGATGCTGGGGCTGGATTTCGTGGGCCGGGTGTTCGAGGACAACTTCCTGATCGCCGACGTGATCATGGAGGCCGATTTCCCGTCCGAGCGCTGGTTCTGGTTCGACCCGCCCTTCAACCGCGGCCAGTCGGCGCTGCTGCACAAACAGCCCGACAATGTCTGGCGCATCGACCTGCAACTGGGCTGGGATATCGACAAGGAACGGGAAAAGCGCCCCGAAAACGTGATCCCACGCCTCAAGGCGATGCTGGGCGCGGATGTCCAGTTCGAGCTGGAATGGGTCAGCATCTATACCTTCCAGTGCCGCCGGATGGAGAAATTCCGCCACGGCCGCGTCCTGTTTGCCGGCGACAGCGCGCATCAGGTCAGCCCCTTCGGCGCGCGCGGGGCCAATTCGGGCCTGCAGGACACCGACAACCTGTGCTGGAAGCTGAAGATGGTCCTTGACGGCACCGCGCCCGACAGCCTGCTGGACAGCTGTGATGTCGAGCGCATCCACGGCGCGGACGAGAACATCCTGAACTCGACCCGCTCGACCGATTTCATCACGCCGAAATCGGAAATGTCACGCATCCTGCGCGACGCGGTTCTGGACCTGAGCGAACATTACGACTTCGCCCGCCCGCTGGTGAATTCCGGGCGGCTGAGCGTGCCCTGCACCTATGGCGGATCGCCGCTGAATTCGGCGGATGCGCTGGGCGGCCCGGCCGAAACGCGCCCCGGTTCGCCCTGCCCCGATGCGCCGCTGGGGGATGAATTCCTGTTGCCCAAGCTGGCAGGCAAGTTCACCCTGCTGACCATCGACGCCGACGCCCCGGAAACGATTGAGGAAGAGGGCGTGACGGTCGAGCGGCTGGCGCTGTCGGTCAAGGACGACCGGACGCTGGCACTGAAGCGGCGGTATCTGGGCGACGCGGAAGGTGCGGTCTATCTGATCCGGCCCGATCAGCACGTGGCGGCACGGCGCGACAGCTTTGAAGACAACGCGTTCCGGCATGCGATCCGCCGGGCCATCGGCAAGGAGTAGGCACAATGGATGAACTGATCCTCACCCCGAATATCGACGGCGCGGATGATTTCTATGCCGATCTGCTGGCCGCGCACGACGGCTTGGACAAGGCCGAAAGCGATGCGCTGAATGCGCGGCTGGTGCTGGTACTGGCCAACCACATCGGCGACCGGACCATCCTGAAACAGGCGATCGACGCGGCCAAAGCCCGATGAGTGACGTCGTCCTGTATGACTATTGGCGATCCTCGGCCAGCTACCGGGTGCGCATCGCGCTGAACCTGGCCGGGATAGACTATCGGGCGCTGACCGTCGATCTGGTCAAGGGCGAGCAGACCGCGCCCGCACATCTGGCGCGCAACCCGCAGGGCTTTGTGCCCGTGCTCGAGATCGACGGCGTGCAATTGACCCAGTCGCTGGCCATTCTGGACTATCTCGACCGGACGCGGGGTCTGAACCTGCTGCCGGAAGAGCCGGTTGCGCGGGCCAGGGCGCAGGCGCTGGCCCATGCCATCGCGGTGGATCTGCACCCGGTCTGCAACCTGAAGGTCGCCCGCCACGCCACGCAGTTGAGCGGCGGAAAGGGCGACATGCCCGGCGACTGGATGCGCCATTTCATCCGCCCCGGTCTGCTGGCCTTCGAGGCAATGCTGGACGGGTTCGAGCAAGCCCCCTATTGCACGGGATCGGCGCCCGGTTTGGCCGATCTGTGCCTGATCCCACAGATGTACAACGCCCGGCGCTGGCAGGTCGATCTGTCGGACATGCCGCGCATTCTGGCGGTCGAGGCGGCCTGCGCCGACCACCCTGCCTTTGCAGCGGCCCACCCGGACACCCACGCGCCGGGCTGAGCCGCGCACAGGGTCTGTGTGCCGATGCGTCTGTGCACCGGCGCCGATCGGGCCTAGCCTTGTGCCGGAAATCACCGCACGAGGCCCCCGATGCCACAGATCACCGGCTATCACGCCCATGTCTATTTCGACGCCGAAACGCAGGAGACCGCCCGCCGTGTCTGCGAAGAGGCTGCCCGCCTGTTCCCCGTCCAGATGGGCCACATGCACAGCCGTAATGTCGGCCCCCACCCGCGCTGGAGCTGCCAGCTGAGCTTTGCCGCCGATGCCTTCGACAAGGTGATCCCATGGCTGATGCTGAACCGGCAGGGACTGACTGTGTTCACCCACCCCGAAACCGGCGAGCACCTGCCCGACCACCGCGACAGGGCGATCTGGATGGGCGAAATGCTGGACCTGGACCTGTCGATCTTTGACCGGCTGGGCGCCTAGCCCAGCGCCCGCGCCTGTTCCCTAAGCTTGAATTTCTGGATCTTGCCCGTGGACGTCTTGGGCAGCGGCCCGAACACCACCGTCTTGGGCGCCTTGAAATGGGCCATGTGGTCGCGGCAGAACGCGATCAAATCGGCCTCGGTCGCTTCGGCGCCCGGCTTCAACTCGACAAAGGCGCAAGGCGTCTCACCCCACTTCTCATCCGGTTTGGCGACCACGGCGGCCTCCATCACGGCGGGGTGCTTGTAGAGGATATCCTCGACCTCGACCGACGAGATGTTCTCGCCCCCCGAGATGATGATGTCCTTTGACCGGTCCTTCAGCGCGACATAGCCGTCGGGATGCATCACCCCCAGATCGCCCGAGGCGAACCAGCCGCCGCGGAACGCTTTCTGCGTGGCCTCGGGGTTCTTGAGATACCCTTTCATCACGATGTTGCCCTGCATGAAGATCTCGCCCATGGTCTCGCCATCGGCCGGCACCGGCTCGAGAGTTTCGGGATCAGCCACCATCAGCCCCGACAGGGCAACGTATTTCACCCCCTGCCGCACCTTGAGCGCGGCGCGTTCCTCGGCGGGCTTGTCGTTCCATTCGTCCTTCCAGGCGCACACGACCGACGGCCCGTAGGTCTCGGTCAGGCCATAGACATGGGTGACCTCGATGCCCATTCCCTCCATCGCGGCGATCACCGCGGCAGGCGGCGGGGCGCCTGCGGTCATCACCTTGATTTCATGATCGAAATCTCTGAGGTGATCGGGCGCGTTGGCCAGCATGTTCAGCACGATGGGCGCGCCGCAGAAATGGGTGACCTTCTCATCCCGGAACGCCTTGTAGATCGGCTCGTCCCGCACCGCGCGCAGGCAGACGGACGTGCCCGCGTTCGCGGCCATGGTCCACGGAAAACACCAGCCGTTGCAGTGAAACATCGGCAGCGTCCACAGATAGACCGAATGCTGCGGCATGCCCCAGGTCAGGATGTTCGAGGTGGCGTTCAGCGCCGCGCCACGGTGGTGATAGACGACACCCTTGGGGTTGCCCGTGGTGCCCGAGGTATAGTTCAGCGTGATCGCGTCCCATTCATCGGCGGGCAGAGACCAGTCGAATTCCGGGTCGCCCTCGGCCAGCAGGTCGTCATAGGTCAGCGCGCCCAGCTTCTCGCCGCCGTCGAAACTCGGGTCCTCGATGTCGATCACCAGAATGTCGTGATCCACCTGCTCCAGCGCCTGATTCACCACGCCCGAGAATTCGGGATCGACCAGCAGCACCTTGGATTCGGCGTGGTTCAGGATGAAGGCGATGATCGGGGCATCGAGCCTTGTGTTGATGGTGTTCAGCACCGCGCCTGCCATGGGCACGCCGAAATGCGCCTCGTACATTTCGGGGATGTTGGCGGCAATGATCGACACCGTATCGCCCACACCCACCCCACGCGCAGCCAGCGCGCTGGCCAACCGGCGGCAGCGAGCATAGGTCTGCGCCCAGCTATGGCGCCGGTCGCCATAGACCACGGCCGGATAGTCAGGGTAAACGGCCGCCGTCCGCTCGATATAACTAAGCGGGGACAGGGCCGTGAAATTGGCCCGGCCTTTGTCCAGATCGCGCTGATAAATGCTGTGGGTCGCCATCCGCCTCTCCTCCCCAATTCGTCGGATTTTTCGTATTGAGCACAAAGGTTGCCGCAAAACAAACCCGTAAAAATACGCGAGGCGAATATACTGGAGCTACGCGATCGGGTAATCTGGCCCTACTGCGTACCGGGCTTTCGGGCTGATCTGCGGTATCTGGTTCATCCGCGCCTGCCGGGCATCGTGATTCCCGCGCGTCGCGTCTTACTGAAAGGACATGTCATGGACGGCACGTTCAACGAAAACGATCTTTCCCGCGTGGTCGAGGCCGACCGCGCCCATATCTGGCACCATCTGATCCAGCACAAGCCGTTTGAGACGAACGATCCGCGCATCATCGTCGAAGGCAAGGGCATGCGCGTCTGGGATCAAAAGGGCAAGGAACACCTGGATGCCGTCTCGGGCGGCGTATGGACGGTGAACGTGGGCTATGGCCGCGAATCCATCTGCAAGGCGGTTTACGACCAGTTGATGAAGCTGTGCTATTTTGCGAACTCGGCGGGCTCGATCCCCGGGGCGCTGTTTGCCGAAAAGCTGATCGAGAAGATGCCGGGCATGAGCCGGGTCTACTACACCAACTCGGGGAGCGAGGCGAACGAGAAGGCGTTCAAGATGGTCCGCCAGATCGCCCACAAGAAATACGGCGGCAAGAAGACCAAGATCCTGTATCGCGACCGCGATTATCACGGCTCGACCCTGGCGGCGATGTCGGCGGGCGGTCAGGATGAGCGCAACGCGCAATACGGCCCCTTTGCGCCGGATTTCGTGCGCGTTCCGCACTGCATGGAATACCGCAAGCACGAACTGGACGGCGCGCCCGACGAGAACTTTGGCGAATGGGCCGCCGATCAGATCGAAGCGGTGATCCTGCGCGAAGGTCCCGACACCGTAGGCGCGCTGTGCCTTGAGCCGGTGACCGCCGGCGGCGGCGTGATCGAAGCGCCTGAAGGCTACTGGCAGCGCGTGCAGGAGATCTGCAAAAAGTACGACATCCTGCTACATATCGACGAGGTCGTCTGCGGCGTTGGCCGCACGGGTACCTGGTTCGGGTACCAGCAATACGGCGTGAAACCCGATTTCGTGACCATGGCCAAAGGCGTGGCCTCGGGGTATGCCGCGATTGCCTGCATGGTGACCACCGAGGAAGTCTTTGACATGTTCAAAGACGATGCCGCGGACCCGATGAACTATTTCCGCGACATCTCGACCTTTGGCGGCTGCACCGCCGGGCCGGCGGCGGCGATCGAGAACATGCGCATCATCGAAGACGAGAACCTGCTGGGCAATTGCGCAGCGATGGGGGATCGCATGATGGGCAACCTGCAGGCACTGATGGACAAGCACAAGGTCATCGGCGACGTGCGCGGCAAGGGCCTGTTCCTGGGTGCCGAACTGGTCGCGGATCGGGCGTCCAAAGAACCGGTGGATGAAAAGCTGGCCCAAGCGGTCGTGGCCGATTGCATGGCGCAAGGGGTAATTATCGGTGTCACCAACCGCTCGGTCCCCGGCCGCAACAACACGCTATGCTTCTCTCCGGCTTTGATCGCCACGGCGGACGACATCGACCAAATCACCGATGCGGTTGATGGCGCACTGGGGCGTGTGTTCGGGTAAACCCAGCGCGGGATAAAAGACCAAGTGAAGCCGGCGTTCTTCGCGCCGGTTTCTTTTTTTAGCTCCATTTGCTCAGGCAATAGCCTTTGTTTGAGTCAATCAGCGCATCCAGACCAAAGTCTAGGATTTGCGCCCGCTGATGACAAAATGAGTTAGCGAAAAGAAAAACCGGCCCCTCGCGGCCAAGGATCTCTGCTCATCCGCCCATTCCTTGGCTTCCTGATCCGGAACGAGCTTGTTGGACTCGGCAAACCTTTTCATCAGGGTGATCATCATATTGGCCAGCCCATCTGGCCGGAGTTCGTTATCGCAAATCGTGATCGGCGTGATGCTTTCCACAGTGAAACCCGCGTCTCTCAATATCGGTGGCAGTCGTGCGGGCACGTCTCTCCCGACAAAGTGCTCGTCCCAGGCTTTTATCATCTGATCCATTCTTGCCGGATCATCACTGTACCAAACCAGACTGTCGAAATGGATGTCGCCCACGACAAGCAGACCAGCCGTCCTGAGACAGCGATGGGCCTCCGCCACCGCGGCGGAAATGTCGTCTAAATACTCGTAAACCTGAACCGATACCGCCTTGTCGAGTGACGCATCCTCGACCGGAAGTTGGCCTGCCTCACCCTCCATGATCTGGACCCAGTCATATTCATGGCAGCGGTTTTTGGCGGAACTCCGCATCGCCTCACTTGGATCGATCCCCAAAACACGCCCGGTCGGACCAACCGCCCGCGCGAGCTCTGCTGTCAAAAGACCGTTGCCGCATCCAACGTCCGCAATGGTATCACCCGGGGCTGGTCGCAACGCGTCAAAAGACCCTCGCCGCCGCCGGGTGACATCGGCACCTTGATACACGCTATCGAGTAGACGCGTTGTTGCTGCATCAAATTCAAGCATGGCACTCGCAAAACCAATGTTAGTCAATTCAGCACGTGCAAGCCTAGCGGTTTTTGGTCTAATTGTCTGCCTGCGCAAAAAAGCAGGCACTCAGGCATCAAAAAAAGCCGCCCCTTGTAGCGCGGCCTTTCTTTCACTGTTTACTGAATGAGGAGGCCAGAGGGGCAAGTACCCTAGAAACCACCCCACCAAGCAGCTCCAGTTCGTGCAACCTGCGTTTTTGTGCGTCAGTTCGCCCTTTTGATTTCGACTTCATCAAATTCGAAACGGCCAGTTCCAAAGGCTGCCAGGCCTATCCCCGCACGAGCGCCCTGGCTGGAGTTCGTGGACGTTCGCTTTGAGAACAGCGTTTGAACGACCTTGGTCCCGTTGGCAAAGAAAACCACATGCGCCCCACGGACCTGGAAGGTCAGCTTGTTCGGGGCGCCGACACGTATCGCGTCATGTCTGTCCGCGTGTACCAGCCGCAATTGGCGACCGTCCTTTTGCAGTACGTGATAGCGCCCTTTGTCGTCCACAGTGAACGCCACATACTTCCCGGACTTTCCGCTGCCAACCAGAATGCCCACACCGCTTTTGCCGCTGAACTCTCCGTCCACCACGGCAGAGATTACCATGTCCTGCGTGCTCTCCAACGAATCCGAGCCGGGAAACTTCACCCACGCCACATCGTTGAACTGAAGGCTACGCGCATCCTGTCTGTTCTCCATGACGAATTTTTCATCGGCCACATAAACAGCCCAGGGCGGCTTGGCCGATTGAAAGTCGATCTGCCCACCCAGCATGAGCGTCGTGTCGTCGCCATCAAAGGTTTCAACCAAAACGTCAGGAAGGTCAGGTTCGGTGATCGTGTCCTGTGATCTTGCCACTGTCGGGTGGCAAATCGCCACTGCCGTCAAGACAAGAAGGGCTTGTGTAAGCCTTTGGCAAATAGGCATTTCAGTATTCCGCATTCAATTCATCAGTGAAACTCAGTAGATGATTACATCAAATGCGTGTAGTGACCATGACGGAATCCAATACTTGGTTTATGCGAAATCCAATCTGGTCGATCCAAAGAAAAAAGCCGCCCCGAACGGGACGGCCTTTCTTTCACTGTCTCTCGAAAGAGGATCAGGCGGTCAGAGCGGCCTGTGCCTTGGCGACGATCGCGCCGAACGCTTCCGGTTCGTGCACGGCCAGATCGGCCAGGACTTTGCGGTCCACTTCGATACCGGCCAGGTTCAGGCCGTTGATGAAGCGGGAATAGGTCAGAGCTTCGTCATGCGAACGAACAGCGGCGTTGATGCGCTGGATCCACAGGGCGCGGAAGTTGCGCTTGCGGTTCTTGCGGTCGCGGGTTGCGTACTGGTTGGCCTTGTCGACGGCCTGACGGGCAACCTTGAAGGTGTTCTTGCGGCGGCCATAGTAACCTTTGGCGGCCTTGATGACCTTCTTGTGACGGGCGTGAGTTACGGTTCCACCTTTAACGCGGGACATATCGGTATCTCCTCTTAGCGGTCGTAGGGCATGTAGCCCTTGACGATCTTGGCGTCGGGGGCGGACAGGGTGGTGGTGCCACGGGCGTCGCGGATGAACTTTTTGGTCCGCTTGATCATGCCATGCCGCTTGCCGGCCTGAGCCGACATGACCTTACCGGTCGCGGTCACCTTGAAGCGCTTCTTGGCGCTCGATTTGGTCTTCATCTTGGGCATTTCCGTCTCCTTTCAGGGTTCGGTACGAAACGCGACTCGGCATGCCACATCGGCCGGTCGCGCGATCAGATGCGCCGTTTACGCAAGTTCGGTCATGCTGGCAAGGGGTTTTTGACCCGTTCGGGTGCTTTTTGCACCGGGGTCGGGAACCGGGGCAGCGGTGCCGCCCCGGTTGGTGTCATCAGTCGGCGAACTTGCGGATTTCGCCGCTTTTCAGTCGCGCGCTGTACGAGGCCAACTCCTGGCGCACCACTTTCATCAGGAAGTAGAGCGCAAAGACGTTGACCACGGCCATGGCAAAGATCGCCGCGTCCGAGAAGTCGATGACCGGACCCAGGTTGGCCGCAGCCCCGATCACCACGAAGACGCAGAAGATCAGCTTGAACGCCAGCTCCTTGGTGTGGCCCTCGCCGAACAGATAGGTCCAGGCCTTGAGGCCATAGTAGGACCAGCTGATCATGGTCGAGAAGGCGAACAGGATCACCGCGATGGCCAGGATGTAGGGGAACCAGCTGAAGGCGCTGCCGAAGGCGGCCGAAGTCAGGCTGACGCCCGAGTTGCCATCCACGGTTGCGATCGCCGTGCCCGCTTCGTTCAGCACGTACAGGCCGGTTGCCGGGTCGATCACCAACTGCTGGGTGATGATGATCACCAGCGCGGTCATGGTGCAGATCACCACGGTGTCGATGAACGGCTCAAGCAGCGAAACAAAGCCCTCGGTGATCGGTTCCTTGGTGCGGACGGCCGAGTGTGCAATGGCCGCCGAGCCAACGCCTGCCTCGTTCGAGAAGGCGGCGCGCTTGAATCCCTGGATCAGAGCACCGACCATGCCGCCGGCGACACCCAGACCGGTGAAGGCACCAGCGAAGATCTGACCGAAGGCCCAGCCGATCATGTCGGCGTTCATGATGATGATGACCAGAGCAGTGGCGACATACAGGATGCCCATGAACGGCACGACCTTCTCGGTCACGCGGGCGATCGACTTCAGGCCGCCCACGATGACCATGAACACCACGGCCGCGAAGACCAGGCCGGTGATCCAACCGGGATAGTCACCGACAATACCCGCGATCTGCTGGTGCGCCTGGTTGGCCTGGAACATGTTGCCCCCGCCCAGCGCGCCAAGGATACAGAAGATCGAGAACAGGACCGCCAGGATCTTGCCGCCGGGCAGACCCAGCTCGGCAAAGCCCTTGGACATGTAGTACATCGGGCCGCCCGAAACGGTGCCGTCTTCGTACTCGTTGCGGTACTTCACACCCAGCGTACATTCGGTGAATTTCGACGCCATGCCCAGAAGGCCGGCGAGGATCATCCAGAAGGTCGCACCGGGTCCGCCGATGCCGACCGCCACCGCGACGCCCGCGATGTTGCCCAGGCCGACGGTACCGGACAGGGCCGTTGCCAGCGCCTGGAAGTGACTGACCTCGCCCGCATCGTTGGGGTCGGAATAGTCACCTTTGACCAGGCTGATCGCATGGCTGAAGAACCGCATCTGCACAAAGGCGAAATACAGCGTGAACACCGTCGCGGCCACGACCAGCCACATCACGATCCAGGGAAAGCTCGTCCCCGGAAAAGGTGCGAAGATGAAGCTGACGAAGGGGCCCGTCAGATTCGCGAAGGCCTGGTTGATCTTTTCATCCAGACCGGGGGCCTCCTGCGCAAATGCGGGGTTGGCCAGCAGGGCCGCGGCCGCACCGGACAGGCCCAGGGTTTTGATCGATTTCATGTCTGCTCCTCCCGTCAGTTCACGACTGTGACCGGAACGTCGGCGTGCATGACCAAATTCTGGGTCGAACTGCCGAAGATTCGCTTTTTGATGCCGTCAGCCGAGGATCGTCCCACGACGATCTGCGATCCGCCGTTTTCGACCGTGATCGCGTTCAGCGTTTCGGCCACATCGCCATGGCGGACAATACCGCGGGCGCTGAAGCCTGCGGCCTTCAGGGCCTCGACGGCGGGTTCCACCACGCGGTTGGTGGCAAGCGCGATCTCCTCCTCGCGCCGCTTGTGCCGCAGGGCGTTTTCCTCGGGAGTTTGGAAAGTATAGGGCGACCATTCGATGACATAGGCAACCAGCAGTTCACACGATCCAATCCGACTTGCCAGATCTTTGGCAAAGCCGACCGCGCGATCCCCGGTTTCTGTCCCGTCCAGTCCTATGACAATTTTCGTTGTCATCTCGTTCCTCCGTTTTTGTTGATTTGGCCGGGGCCCGTGCCCCCGGCAGGGCAGCCGGAACCTGGAACTCGTTTTACAAGACTGCCCTTCGGTCAAGTATCAGGAAAAATCACTAGGAAAAGGAGATTTTTTCGGTCTATTTTCAGGAAAATATGCCGCCAGACCTCAAAAACGCAGGGAAATTGCCTGATGGACAGGGATTTGGATAAGATCGATCAACGGATATTGGCCGAGCTTGAGGCCAATGGACGCCTGCCAATAGTCGAACTGGCGGCCCGAGTAAACCTGACCAACACGCCGTGTTCGGAGCGGGTGAAACGGCTGGAAAAGAGCGGGTACATCACCGGCTACAGCGCGGTGATCGACAAGGAGAGGCTGGGACTGGGGCATTTGACGGTGGTGCAGGTTTCGCTGACGGCCACAGCCGAACACTCGCTGGATCGTTTCAACGAGGCCGTGCGACGGGTACCTGAAATCGAAACCTGCCTGATGGTCGCCGGATCATTCGACTACATGCTGACCGTGCGGACACGCGACATCACGCATTTCCGAACGGTTTTGGGCGACAAGATCAACAAGCTTCCGGGGATACACCAGACAAGCTCTTTCACGGTGATGGAGACCGTAAAAGAACCCGTCGGCGCCAAAGCAAGACCCGGCGGACCGGGTGGCTGATCCTATTCGGGATCCGTCGAGTAGATCAGACGCTCGTCGCAGGGGGCAACGCGCAGGATGTTTGTCGAGCCTGGCACGTTGAACGGGACACCGGCGGTCACCACGATCTGATCCGAGGCGCCGGCAAATCCGCTGGCACGCGCCGCGCGCGCCGCATTGACCACGGCGCTTTTGAACCGCTCGAGCTCGGGCGTCATCACGCAGTGACAGCCCCAGCTGAGGCACAGACGCCGCGCGGTACCCCGCAGAGACGTCATGGCGATGATCGGGACACCGGGACGCTCGCGGGCGGTGAGCAGTGCGGTGGTGCCGCTTTGAGTAAAGCAGCAGATCGCCTTGATGTCGGTCTTTTCGGCAATTTCACGGGCTGCGGCCACGATGCCGTCGGCAACGGTCGTTCCCTTGGTCTGGCGCGAGGCGTCGATGATCTGTTTGTATGTTGGGTCGGCTTCGACCTCGATCGCGACCTTGTTCATGGTCTGAACGGCCTCGATCGGATACGAGCCCGCGGCCGACTCGGCGCTCAGCATGATGGCGTCGGTTCCCTCATAGATGGCGGTGGCGACGTCCGACACCTCGGCGCGGGTGGGCATCGGGCTTTCGATCATGCTTTCCAGCATCTGGGTGGCAACGATCACCGGCTTGGCGGCGGCGCGGCACTTGCGGACCAGTCGCTTTTGAATCGGAGGCACGGCCGAGACCGGGAGTTCGACCCCCAGATCGCCACGGGCGACCATGATGCCGTCCGATGCGTCGAGAATTTCGTCGAACGCCTCGACCGCGGCGGGTTTTTCGATCTTGGACAGGATGGCGGCGCGGCCGTCGGCCAGGGCGCGCGCTTCGTACACGTCCTTGGCCCGCTGCACGAAGCTTAGCGCAAGCCAGTCGACACCCAGCTGGCAAACGAACTCCAGATCGTCCCGGTCCTTCTCCGACAGGGCCGCCAGCGGCAGTACTACGTCGGGCACGTTCACACCCTTGCGGTTCGAGATGGTCCCGCCGATTTCAACTTTGCAATCCGCGAAATCGGGGCCGCATTTCTCAACCACAAGCCGGATCTTGCCGTCGTTGACCAGCAGATGCGCCCCCGCTTCCAACGCCTGAAAAATCTCGGGATGCGGCAGGCAGACCCGGCTCACATCGCCCGGAGTTTCGTCCAGATCCAGACGGAACGCGGCACCTTCGACCAACTCTTCTGCATCATTCGCAAACACACCGACCCGCAGTTTCGGGCCCTGAAGGTCAGCCAGAATGGCGATCGGACTGTCGAGATCCTTTTCGATCTGACGAATGATCCGGTGGCGTTCACGGATTTCGTCGTGGCTGCCATGGCTCATGTTCAGGCGGAAAACATCGGCGCCGGCCTCGTGCAGAGCACGGATCATATCATAGTCGTTGGACGCCGGGCCCAGCGTCGCCACGATTTTCACATTTCTCAGGCGTCGCATCGATCTTGCTCTCCTTGATGGTCGAATGTTACCGCAAACAATGGTCGGTTTGCTTATTGCGCAATTCCCTTTCCGAGGCAACTGTCCTACACCTGCGGCAAACTAGATGACAGGCTCATGACATACACTCCGTTTTATGTGCACGGGGCGGATCGCCCGACCCGCTGGCTGATCACGTGCGACCATGCCACCAACACCGTACCGCCGCAGATCAATGGCGGCGACCTTGGCCTCCCGCGCGAGGACATGGAGCGCCACATCGCCTATGACGTGGGCGCCTACGAGGTGTCGAAACATCTGGGCGAGATCCTGAACGCGCCGGTGATCGCGGCCAATTTCTCGCGGCTGGTGATCGACCCGAACCGGGGCGAGGACGACCCGACCCTGCTGATGAAACTGTATGACGGGTCGATCATTCCGGCCAACCGTCACGCCGACGCCGCCGAGCGCGAACGGCGCCTGAACCTGTGCTATCGCCCCTATCACGAGGCGCTGGCCAAGATGGCCGCTCTGCCCCACGCCGTTGTCGTGTCGATGCATTCCTTCACCCGCCAGTTGCGGGGCCGCCCGCCGCGCCCCTGGCATGTCGGCATCCTGCACACCGCGGACGAGCGGTTCTCGGCCCCGCTGATCGACCGGCTGCGGGCCGAGGAGGATCTGTGCGTTGGCGTCAACGAACCCTATACCGGCGTGCTGCCGGGGGATGCGATCGACCGGCACGCCACCGCCTTTGGTCGCCCCAACGCGCTGATCGAGCTTCGCAACGACCTGATCGCCGATCATGCCGGGCAGCGCGCCTGGGCCGAGCGGCTGGCCCCAATCCTGAACGATGCGCTGGCCGCAAGCGGGCTGTAACGCTGGAAAAATCCGCGACCAAACGACGCCCGCGCCCTTGCGCGGCCCACGGGCAGCCCCCATTTTCCGGGGTGAAAGGAGGCCGTCATGACACCTGAAACCCTGACAGCCTTTTTTGGCTGGATGACCGTTCTGAACTTTGCGGTCCTGCTGCTGTCGACTCTGATGGTGGTGGCCCTGCAGGACCGCATCGCCGCCATTCACGGCCGCATGTTCCAGATGGACAAGGCCGAGGTCAGAAAGGCTTATTTCAAGTATCTGGCGAACTACAAGATCCTGACCCTGATCTTCTGCCTCATGCCCTGGATTGCCCTCAAGCTGGTCTGAACCGGCGCGCGTTGTGCAATGGCCCCGCGCTTGCTAGGTCTGGACCAAATCCCTTCAAACCGGAGCCCGCCCATGGACCGCCAGACCGAGATCGAACTTCAGGCCGCCGCTTTCCGCCGTCTGCAGAAACACCTGATGCAGGACCGCACCGACGTTCAGAACATCGACATGATGAACCTGGCCGGGTTCTGCCGAAACTGCCTGGCGCGGTGGTATCAGGAGGCGGCCAATGAAAAAGGCATCGAAATGGGCAAGGACGAAGCCCGCGAGATTTTCTATGACATGACCATGGATGAGTGGAAATCCAAATACCAGACCGAGGCCAGCCCCGAGAAACAGGCCGCCTTCAAGGTCGCGTTCGAAGAGAACGTGGGCAAAACAGACTGACGCCTTAACGAAAAGGCCCGCCAGATCGGCGGGCCTTTGCATTCAGATCGCTGCCTTCAGGCTTTCGTCCAGATAGATCTCGCGCAGCCGCGTGGCGATCGGGCCCGGCGTGCCGTTGCCCAGCACCACGCCGTCGATCTCGACCACAGGCATTACGAACGCGCTGGCCGAGGTGGTAAAGGCCTCGTCGGCTTCTTTTGCTTCGTCGATGGTGAACAGGCGCTCCTCGACTTCCATCTGCGCCTCGGCCGCCATTCGCAGTACCGCCTTGCGGGTAATCCCGTGCAGGATGTCGTTCGACAGCGGGCGGGTAACGATCTTGCCGTTCTTGACGATATAGGCGTTGTTGCTGGTGCCTTCGGTCACATACCCGTCTTCGATCATCCAGGCATCATCGCATCCTGCGGCCTTGGCCATCATCTTGCCCATGGAGGGGTACAGCAGTTGCACCGTCTTGATGTCGCGCCGGCCCCAGCGGATATCCTCGATCGAGATGATCTTGGCCCCTTTCTTCGCCGCCGGGTTGTCAGCCAGCCCGGGCTTGTTCTGGGTGAACAGCACCAGCGTCGGCTTGGTGTCTGCCGAAGGGAAGACAAAATCGCGGTCCCCATCGCTGCCGCGGGTGACCTGCAGATAGACCAGCCCCTCGTTGATACCGTTCAGCTCGACCAGCTTGCGGTGGATTTCGAGCAGCTCGTCCTTGGTGCAGGGTTCGGCCATCTGTAATTCGTCCAGAGACCGCTTCAGGCGCACCGCGTGACCCTCGAAGTCGATCAGCTTGCCGTCCAGCACGCTGGTCACCTCATAGACGGCATCCGCCATCAGAAAGCCTCGGTCGAAGATCGAGACCTTGGCTTCGGTCTCGGGCAGGTATTCGCCGTTCACGTAAACGGTGCGGGTCATGTCATATCCTTCTCGTCCTTGGTCTGCGCCCATTCCTCGCCTCAGCGCGTCACCCCCAGAGCGCCGCCTGCGGCGGGTGTACTCCGGCCTCGTCGAAAACCAGCGGGGTGTCGCGGTCTTCGGCCAACAGAAGCGGGCCGTCAAGGTCCGTCACCAGCGCACCCTGCGCCACCAGTGTCGCAGGTGCCATCGCCAAAGAGCTGCCGACCATGCAGCCTACCATGATGCCATAGCCCTCGGCCTGCGCTGCGCGGCGCAGTTCCAGCGCCTCGGTCAGACCGCCGGTCTTGTCCAGCTTGATGTTGATCACGTCATATTTGCCCTTCAGACCGGGCAGGCTGGCGCGATCGTGGCAGCTCTCGTCGGCGCAGACCGGCACCGGGCGATCGAGTCCGATCAGCGCCTCGTCATCGCCGGCGGGCAGCGGCTGTTCGACCAACGCGACGCCTAAACGCACCAGATGCGGCGCCAGATCGGCATAGACCTCGGCCGACCAGCCCTCGTTGGCATCCACGATGATCTTTGCATCCCGTGCCCCGGCTCGCACGGCCTCGAGCCGCGGCATGTCGTCGGGCGTGCCCAGCTTGATCTTCAACAGCGGACGATGCGCGTTCTTCGCCGCCTGCGCCCGCATGGCGTCGGGCGTGTCCAGCGACAGGGTATAGGCAGTGATCTCGGGTTTGGGCGCGGGCAGGCCGGCCAGTTCCCAAGCGCGCTTGCCCGCCCGCTTGGCCTCAAGGTCCCACAGGGCGCAATCGACCGCATTGCGCGCGGCACCGGCGGGCAGCAGGTCCATCAGCGACTGGCGCGTGAAGGCCTCTGGCAAACCGCGGATCTCGGCCTCGACCGACTCCAGCGTTTCGTCATACCGGGCATAGGGCACACATTCACCCCAACCCTGATGCGTCCCATCCGTCAGGCGCACCGTCAGTACTTTGGCCTCGGTCCGCGACCCGCGCGAGATGGTGAACACCTGCGCCAGCCGGAACACATCACGAGAGACGTCGATCTGCACGCGCGCCCTCCTTTGTTTTTGCAGTTTCCAGCGCCGGAGGCAGGTATCCCCGCCATCGGCGCCCCGGTTGGATCACATCGCGGCCAGCGCGTCCACCAGCTTGCCCGCGCCGAACCGGTACGGATCCGTGGTCGGCAGGCCCATCTCGGCCTCGACCTTGGCGATGTAGGCTTTCGCGTCCTCCTCGCTCAGGTGCTGCGTGTTGATCGACACACCCGCGACCTGACAGGCGGGGTTCGCCACGCGCGCCAAAGGCAGAGCCGTGTCGCGCAGTTGTTCCAGCGTCGGCAAGGAGTATTCCGGCAGACCGCGCATATGGGTGCGTGTCGGTTCGTGGCACAGAACCAGAGCATCCGGCTGACCGCCATGGATCAAAGCCATGGTCACGCCGGAATACGAGACATGGAACAGCGACCCCTGCCCCTCGATGTGATCCCAGTGATCGGGATCGTTCTCGGGCGTCAGGTATTCTACGGAACCGGCCATGAAGTCGGCCACCACGGCGTCAAGCGGAACGCCCTGCCCGGTGATCAGAATGCCGGTCTGGCCGGTTGCGCGGAAGGTCGATTTGTTGCCGCGCTTGCGCATCTCGGCATCCATCGACATGGCCGTGTACATCTTGCCCGCCGAACAATCGGTGCCCACCGCCAGACAGCGCTTGCCGCTGCGCTTGCGCCCGTTGGCGATCGGGTAGCCCACCGTGGGCACGCGAACGTCATGCAGCGTGCAGCCATGGGTCTGGGCCGCGGCCACCAGATCGCCTTCGTCGCGCAGCAGGTTGTGCAGGCCCGAGGCCAGGTCATAGCCCATTTCCAGCGCGGCGATCAGGACCTCTTTCCAGGCCTGGCTGATGACGCCACCGCGGTTCGCGACACCGATCACCAGAGTCTTGGCGCCGGCCGCCTTGCCTTCGGCCAGGGTCATGTCGGTCAGGCCCAGATCGGCCTTGCAGCCCTCCATCCGCAGCTGACCCACGGCGTTTTCCGGGCGCCAGTCCCGAATGCCGATCGCGACCTTGGCGGCCAGTTGGTCGGGGGCATCGCCCAAAAACAGCAGATACGGTGTCTCGATCATCGCGCACTCTCCTTTTCTTCCGCCCCAACCTATTGAAGGCCGTCAACGAGCGTTTCTCGTTTTCCTCCGACCTCCTGCATCTCGACCGGAGAATTTTGCAAGATTCCCCCGAACGGCGCAAAAAGCTTCGAAATTTTCAAAACGATGAAACTTTGACCCCCGCGTTCCGGGGGTTGCGCACAGCTTTCTGCAACAGCATTGCCGCAACTGCACAATCAGGCTTGCGCAGGGTCGCGCAATTTAATACCCAATTGCCAACTGAAATCGCAATTTCATTACCCAGCGAGGTGCCGATGAGCTTTCGTATCCAACCCGCCGCCCCGGCGCGACCAAACCGCTGCCAACTGTTCGGCCCCGGATCAAACACCAAGCTGTTCCCCAAGATGGCCGCCTCGGCCGCGGACGTGATCAACCTCGACCTCGAGGATTCGGTGGCCCCGTCCGACAAGGACACCGCCCGCGCCAACGTGATCGAGGCGCTGAACACCGTGGACTGGGGCAACAAGTACATGTCGGTGCGCATCAACGGGCTGGACACGCCCTATTGGTACCGCGATGTCGTTGACCTGCTGGAACAGGCCAGCGACCGGCTGGATCAAATCATGATCCCCAAGGTGGGCTGCGCCGAGGATGTCTATGCGGTTGACGCTTTGGTCACTGCGATCGAACGCGCAAAGGGCCGCACCAAGCCCATCAGCTTTGAAGTCATCATCGAATCCGCCGCCGGCATCGCCCATGTCGAGGACATCGCGGCCTCCTCTACACGCCTGCAGGCCATGAGCCTGGGCGCGGCCGATTTCGCCGCCTCGATGGGGATGCAGACCACGGGAATCGGCGGCACGCAGGAAAACTATTACATGCTGCGCGAGGGCCAGAAATACTGGTCGGACCCGTGGCACTGGGCGCAGGCTGCCATCGTGGCGGCCTGCCGCACCCATGGGGTGCTGCCGGTCGACGGTCCGTTCGGCGACTTCTCGGACGACGAAGGCTATATCGCGCAGGCGCGCCGTTCGGCGACGCTGGGCATGGTCGGCAAATGGGCGATCCACCCCAAGCAGATCGCGCTGGCCAATGAGGTCTTCACCCCGTCGGACGAGGCGGTGGCCGAAGCGCGCGAGATCCTGGCCGCGATGGAGCAGGCCAAGGCCAATGGCGAAGGCGCCACGGTCTACAAGGGGCGGTTGGTCGACATCGCCTCGATCAAGCAGGCCGAGGTAATCGTGGCGCAAGCCGAACTGATTGCCGCAAACGGCTGATGGGGAATTATGAGAAAAGGCGCCCGTTTTGTGCGCCTTTTCCTGACTTCGGTTGGCCTCAGCGGCCGAACACGTTGTTTGGGGTCCAGGTAAACTTCTCACCCTGCTTGCCGGATTTCATCATCAGGCAGGACGTTCCCAGCTTCTGGAAATAGATGATCTTCAGAGGGTACCAGCCCGCCTTTGGAACTTCGACTTCCGTGCGCTGGTTGGCTTCACACCCCTGGATCCCAGTGACTCGACCGATCTGCTGGCCACCGACATAGGCCTCGATCCCGTCATTGGACCAGGTTTCAAGCTCGTAAATTCCCGGAGAATCAAAGCGCATGTACCCGGTGATTTCAGCGGCAACATTGTAGGGGTCCGTGAATGTCAAAACCGGCTCGCCCTTGTTGGTGTCGGCATAGTCCAACCCGCGCAGTGGCTTGCCCGGCTTGGCCTTGGACAACACGCTTTTGGCCTGGCTCAGATCGCGGATCTTTCTCTGAGTACCCTGCCCCACATATTTCACGTTCAACCCCGCCTTGGGATTGGGCTGCGGGTTGGCGGGCTGCAATTTCAAAGGCGCGGCAAATGCGGCACCGGCGACAATCGCCATCACGGTCGCCAATGCGCCTGTCCGAACAAAACTCATGATCGTGTCTCCCTGACATCGCGCCCTGTTCGATCTGGTGCCGAATTTCTGGCGCTTTCAGGCTGACGATATTCCGGGATACATATGCCTGCAAGGTCCTTGCGGCAGTGGGCTCAAGCTCAGGCCCGCAGGTCTTTCGGGGATCCCATGACCACGTAAGACGTGATCGAAGTGACATGGGGCAAGGTGCCCAATACGTCGGTATGGAAGGTCTTGTAGGCCGACAGGTCGGCGCATTCCACCCGCAACAAGTATTCGATCGTACCGGTGATGTTGTGGCATTCGACCACTTCGGGCGCCAATTGCACCGCTTTTTCAAAACCTTCCTGGGCGGTCTTTGTATGCTCACCCAGTCCGACGCCGATATAGGCGACAAAACCGACACCCATCGCCGCAGGGTTCAAAACGGCGCGATACCCGCTGATAATGCCCGACCGCTCAAGCTCTTGAACCCGGCGCAGACAGGCTGACGGCGAAAGCCCTACGCGGTCCGCCAGTTCAAGGTTGCTGATCCGGCCATTCCGGGCCAGCTCTTGCAATATTTGCTGATTCTTGAGGTCAATATTCGCCATTTGTTGCAAGCTTTATGCAATCGAGCGCGAAATCGCAATTTCATTTGAGAAAACCTGGGCGATCTTTGCGCCATGACTTACGACATTCTACTTGCGCTGGTCGCCTTTGCCTTTGTCTCGTCCATCACGCCGGGACCGAACAATCTGATGCTTATGGCCTCAGGGGCGAATTTCGGGTTCCGGCGGACAATCCCCCATATGCTGGGTATCGGCCTGGGTTTCATGCTGATGGTTTTGTTGGTCGGCGCAGGGTTGGTGCAGGTGTTCGAAGCCTATCCCGTCAGCCACGTGATCCTCAAAATCGCGTCGGTGGCCTATCTGCTATTCCTCGCGTGGCGAATTGCCAATGCGGCTCCTGCCAAGGGCCCGGGACACGCCGGACGACCCATGACGTTTCTGCAGGCGGCGGCGTTTCAATGGGTGAACCCCAAAGCCTGGGCCATGGCGTTGACGGCAACGACCGCCTATGCCCCGGGCCAGACCCTGCAAGCCATTGCGCTGGTTGCCATTGTATTCGGCTGCGTGAATCTGCCATCTGTCAGCACCTGGACGGTTCTAGGCCAGCAGATGGCGCGCGTGCTGACCAACCGGCGACGTCTGACCGTGTTCAACTGGTCGATGGCGGTTCTTCTGGTGATTTCCTTGTACCCGGTGCTGTGGCCAGACTGAGGTCGCCTGACCGCGTACCTTTTCGCCACGCGCGGGAAACGCACCCCGACATGCGGTGCCGAGTTGCATCCGGGGCGACCTCGGGTCATATAGCGGAGAACTTTCGCGTTGAGAGGCGTCATGACCCAGTATCTGGATTTCGAAAAACCGCTGGCCGAGATTGAAGGCAAAGCCGAAGAGCTGCGCGCCCTGGCCCGCGCCAACGAAGAGATGGACGTTGCGGACGAAGCCGCAGCGCTGGACGCCAAGGCGGCCAAGCTGCTGGACGAGTTGTACAAGGACCTGACGCCCTGGCGGAAATGCCAGGTGGCCCGCCATCCCCAACGTCCGCACTGCAAGGATTATGTCGAGGCCCTGTTCACCGAATTCACCCCGCTGGCTGGCGACCGCAATTTTGCCGACGATCTGGCGGTCATCGGCGGCCTGGCACGGTTCAACGACCAGCCGGTGATGGTGATCGGCCATGAAAAAGGCTCGGACACCAAATCGCGGATCGAGCGCAACTTCGGCATGGCCCGCCCCGAAGGCTATCGCAAAGCCGTGCGCCTTATGGAAATGGCTGGTCGGTTTGGTCTGCCGGTGATCACCTTGGTGGATACCGCCGGCGCGTATCCGGGCAAGGGCGCGGAAGAACGCGGGCAATCCGAAGCGATCGCCCGTTCAACCGAGATGTGTCTGAAAATCGGTGTGCCGCTGGTGTCTGTCATCATCGGCGAAGGCGGCTCGGGCGGCGCGGTGGCCTTTGCCACGGCCAACCGGGTGGCGATGCTGGAGCACTCGATCTATTCGGTGATTTCGCCCGAGGGCTGCGCGTCGATCCTGTGGAAAGATGCCGAAAAAATGCGCGAGGCCGCCGAGGCGCTGCGCCTGACCGCGCAGGACCTTCAAAAGCTGGGCGTCTGCGACCTGATCATCCCCGAACCCAAAGGTGGCGCGCATCGCGACCGCCCGGCCACGATCGAATCCGTGGGCAAGGCGATCGCCAAGATGCTGAAGGATCTGAACGGCAAGGATGCCGCCGCGCTAATCAAGGACCGGCGTCAGAAGTTTCTGGACCTCGGATCCAAAGGACTGGCGGCCTGATCCGTCAACCACCCAAAGAGCGCAACAAGCTGACCGAGGGCACGCCCGTAACGGGCAGGCCCTTGGCTTGCTGATACGCGGTTATGGCCGCGGTGGTATTCTTGCCAATCACCCCATCAGCGCCTTGCGTGTCATACCCGGCAGCAGTCAGACGACGCTGCAACTCTTTGCGATCTTCCAGCGTCAGGCCGGTTTCGTCGGGCCCGAAAGACGCCTGAAAGGGTGCGCCACCGGCGATCCGATCCGACAGGTGCCCAACCCCGATCGCGTAGCTGTCCGAGTTGTTGTAGCGTTTGATCACCTGGAAATTGCGAAACACCGCTATGCGCGGCCCGGGTTTCTGCGGCTGCAGAATTGCAACCGGTGTGCCCGAATTTGCCGCTGCAGATCCGACTTCACCTCCCCAAGGCTGGCCCCGCACCCAACCCGCCCGCGACAGGTAGGCAGCCGTCGAAGCCAGCGAGTCCGTCGGATCGTCGGACCAGATGTCGCGTCGGCCGTCTCCGGTGAAATCCACTGCGTAGGCCAGATACGAGGTCGGGATGAATTGCGTATGCCCCATGGCACCGGCCCAGCTGCCGGTCATGTTCGCCGGCGACGTGTCACCGTTCTGAAGGATCTTCAACGCCGCAATCAGCTGGCTTTCGAAGAACGCCCCGCGACGCCCGTCATAGGCCAGCGTGGAAAGGGCCGAAATCACGGGCACATCGCCCCGCCGCTGCCCATAGCGGCTTTCCAGCCCCCAGACCGCCACCACGACCTCTTTGTCGACGCCATAGCGCGACTCGATCTGCGTGAGGGTGGCGTTGTGGCGTTGCAGCATCTGCTTGCCGGTACTGATCCGCTCGTCTGACGCGGCGATGGCCAGATAGTCTTCGAGCGAGCGCTTGAACTCGACCTGGTTGCGGTCGCGTTCGATCACATCTGGCAGGTAACCGGCCCCCTGAAACGCCCGGTCGATCGTCGCTTGCGAAATACCCTGCCCCGCCGCGCGCGCCTTGAAACTTGCAACCCAAGAATCCCAGCCGGCATTGGGCACTGCCCGCATTCGCGACGCAGTTGTTCCGGTTGGCGCGGACCCGCCCGCGCAGGCGCTCAGGAAACCTGCACCGAGGCCCAGTGAGAATGTGCGTCGATTGATCATGGCTGAAATCTGCTCTTGTTTGTTGTTGGCAGCAGCGTAGCGCAGCAAATGCCTTGAGGCTAGCTTCGCAACCGCCGCCCGTTTGGATTTCACACTTTGAGCAAAGGCCCGCTCAGCTGACCAGCAGGCGCAGACCCTGGGTCACATCCGATCGCACCGCCAACCGCAAACCCGGTTCGTCCCCCGCCTTCAGAGCGGCGATGATCAGCTTGTGGTAATGCGGCGGCTCGGTCCGTCGCAGGCGGCCATAAAGAGCCCGCATGGTCGGACCAAGCTGCAGCCAGACTGTTTCGGCCATCGCAAGCATGGCCGGAGCCTGCGCCCGCAGATAAAGCGTGCGGTGAAACTCGAGGTTCGTTCGGATGTAGCCGACCGCATCGCGCTTGGTCACCATTTCGGCCACGGTCATGTTGATGCTCTGCAACCGGTCGATCAGAGCCATATGCGCCCGAGGCAGCGCACGGCTGGCCAGCTCGACCTCCAGCAGGGCCCGCAGCGCGGCCAATTCTTCGATCCGGTCGTTGCTGAGTTCGGGCGTGGAGACCCGACCCGAGTTGGACAGAAACAGCGCCCCTTCGGCGGCCAGACGGCGAACGGCTTCGCGCGCCGGCGTCATGGACACACCGAACTCCTTGCCGATGCCGCGCAAGGTCAGCGCCTGACCGGGCGGGATTTCTCCATGCATGATTCGAGACCGCAGGGCGCGGTATACCTGATCATGGGTCGCGATCTGGGAGTCGGAGCTGCGGGTGGTCAACATCCCCTCATGTGATCACAAATCCCCGCGACGTCAACCGGCGGGCGCATCGAACCTGTAACGGTGCAGTTCGGCCCCATTGTCGCGCAGCCAGTGCCGGGCCGCTTTGTACGGCCCGAACAGGCGCTCGACCTGCGCCCAGAACGCCGCCGAATGGTTCATCTCGGCCAGATGCGCAACCTCATGAGCGGCGACATAGTGCAGGATTTCGGGGGGCGCCAAGATCAGCCGCCACGAAAACATCAAACCTCCCGCTGCACTGCACGACCCCCACCGCGACCGTGTATCGCGCATCGTCAGGCTAGAGTAGCCCCGCCCCAGCATGGCCGCATAGTCGTCGCAGGCTTCGGTCAGGCGATCACGCGCCAACTCTTTCAAAAAGCGGGCGAGGCGCCGCGCCTCGGCCCCTTCGGGCACCGCAACCTGATCGGCGTGTAAACTGACCCGGCGCCCCTCCGCCGGTACGATTCGCCTTGGCACACCTTCGACCGGCAGGGTTTCCCCGAAGCCGACCGACGCCGGAACGGGCCGCGCGCCAAGATGCTGGCGGATCCAGTCCTCCTTTGAGCGCGCAAAGCCGATCGCCTCGGATTCGGACACACCCTGCGGATAAGTCAACGTAACCCGGCCATCCAACTGGGAAATCCGCAGGCTTATGCGGCGTGCCCGCGCCGATTTGCGCAAGGTCAGCGCAACGGGAGGCTGTCCGGGCAATGAATGTCGCCCCATGGTGCGATCTCCTTGGCGCAAAGGCTTTGACAGTACCCGCCGCATGTGGCAGGTGACCTGAATCGTTGATACGACTCACCTGATATCAAGGGGAATTGACATGCCCAAGGAAGAATGGGGCGTAAAGCGCGTTTGTCCGACCACTGGCAAGCGGTTTTATGACCTGAACAAGGACCCGATCATCAGCCCCTACACCGGCGAGATCGTGGAATTGGAAACCGGCAAGAGCCGGATGATCGCAGCCGACGCCGAAGATGCAGCGTCGGTCAAGGCGCGCGAAGCCTCGTCCGATGACGAACTACTGGACGATGATGACGCAGTCGATGTCGATCTGGACGATGATCTGCTTGAGGACGACGACGAAGACAACGTCTCGTTGGACGACATCACCGACGTCGCGTCGGAAGACGAAGACTCGTGATCCGGCCGGGGCGGCGCAGGCTGCCCCGCGCCCCGACGCACCCCGTGCGCCGCGCATCTTTTTTCGCCGAATCCGATTTTTTGGTCTTGCACTCGCGCACGTCGTTTCATAAACGTCCGTCCACCGCACAGGCGGTACCGGAAAGGGGCCTTAGCTCAGTTGGGAGAGCGCTTGCATGGCATGCAAGAGGTCAGGGGTTCGACTCCCCTAGGCTCCACCAAATCCCCTACCATTGCATCCAGTCCGCCCCCCGAGGCTACACCTGCGCCGATCCGATGCCCGTGGTTCTTTCCAGTATGTCCACGCCCTGCTGCTTCCAGAAATGCAGAAGGTCGATGAAGATCCAGTTCTCGGCCAGCTTGTCGCCTGCACGGCGATAGATGTCGATCACCCGAAACTCACCGGGCGTTTGGGTCGCCGACATACCCATGAACCCTCCGGTCGGAACAGCCGTGAAGTTCGGCCAGCCAAAAAACCCGCCGTAGTGACCTTCGGCCAGCCGGCAGACATGTTTGGTCTTTGACCGCTCGGCGAATGCCGCGCGGAAGGGACCGGCGTGTTGCTTGCCATACCGTTCAATCGTGTAGGTGGCGCCAATTCCCTCGGGCCCCCACCAGATCATGTCGTCATGCCAGGTGCGGCTTAGCTCTTCGCTCAGGGTCAGGCCACTTTTCCACTGGCCCAGGTCGGAAATCATGGCGTTGATCAGCGCCAGAGTCTGCTCCCCTTCTTCGGCGGGTTGATCCGTGCCAAGGATACCGTCGTGTGTCTGGGGCCCGGGCTGTACAAGATGGGCTGCGGTTTGGGGCGGAAACGGGTTCTGACCAGCCTGCACCATCAGATGCGGGATATCGAAATACATCGCGGTCTCAACGATCTTGCCGTCTTGCACCTTGTTGAACTCGCAATAGCGCAGGAATGCCATTTTGCCTGTCGGTCGAATGCCCAACCAGGAGTGGTCGAACAGACCCATCAGATGGCCCATGGAAACCACCCAGACCTCGCGCTCGTCGGTCAGCGAGTTGCATCCCGCGAAGAATATGTCCTGACGCCGCTGCATGCGTTTGAGGCTGGTTCGCAGCGGGCCCCAGAAGTTTTCCGCTACGTCGTGGACCCCCGAAATCTGACCGAACGGATGAAAGCCGCGCCACAGCAGATTCGGCGCACAGAATCGCCCCATGACATCTGACAGTTTGTCGTTGGTGGCCAACTGCAGGTCCTCATAGAACGCCTTCACCAGATCTTTCTCTTTTTGAAAGCTCATCTGTTTTTCATTGTTTTGCAGCATCTTGCGCCTGTTATTGCCTGGGGGGTGAATCACTGATTTCCGGCATATTTGCATACGTATGCAAAAATGTCTTGCCAGAATTGGTAAGCCAAGAATACCCTTTTGCAAACGTATGCAAAACGATTCCTTCCCGGGGGGCTTCATGGCGGAAATTCAACTGCGCAATGTCGGCAAGCGATGGGGATCGTTTGTTGGGGTTCACAACTTCGATCTGACGATTGCCGATCGCGAGTTTCTGGTTCTGCTTGGCCCGTCCGGCTGCGGCAAGACCACGACAATGCGCATGATCGCGGGGCTTGAGGACGTGACCGAGGGCGACATCCTGATCGACGGCAAGGTGGTCAACGATCTTGAACCCAAGGACCGCGACGTGGCGATGGTGTTCCAGAGCTATGCCCTCTACCCCAACATGAACGTCTATGAAAACATCCGCTTCCCGCTGAAGGTCCGCGGGATCGACCCCGCGACCCATGACGAGAAGGTGCGCCGCGCCAGCGCCATGGTCGAACTGGACGATTTTCTCCATCGCAAGCCGGCTGAACTGTCGGGCGGTCAGCGTCAGCGTGTCGCTCTGGCCCGCGCGATCGTGCGCGAACCGAACGTGTTCCTGATGGACGAGCCGCTGTCCAACCTCGACGCCAAGCTGCGTGTATCCACCCGCGCGCAGATCAAGAATCTCAGCCACGAACTGGCCGTCACCACGATCTATGTCACCCATGACCAGATCGAGGCGATGACCTTGGCCGACCGTGTCGTGGTGATGAAAAAGGGCATCGTGCAACAGGTCGGCAGCCCGACCGAGATTTACGACCGCCCGGCCAACACTTTCGTCGCCAGTTTCATCGGCTCGCCCGCCATGAACCTGATGGATGGTCAGGTCGAGGGCGGCGTTTTCCGGACCACGGGTGTCGAGATCCCGGGGGTGGACGTTGCTGATGGCCCGCTGACCTTGGGGTTCCGCGCCGAGGATGCGACACTGGCCGAAGGTCAGGGCCAGATCACTGCACCGATCTACACGCTCGAGCTGCTGGGTGACGCCACCATGATTTCGGTCCGGGTCGGCGGTGCACTGGTCTCGGTCAAAGCCGACAAAGCATTCCGCGCCGAAATAGGCGAGATGGTCTCGTTCTCGGTGCCGAAAGAAATCTGTCACCTGTTCGAAGCAGAGAGCGGTGCGCGGATCGGGGGCTGACCCCAACCAAAGCCCGAAAGGGCCAACCAACGGTCCGGACGTCGACGACGGACCGATCCTGACAGGGAGAAACGCATGAAACTCAAGACAATTCTGATGGCAGGCGCCATGACCATGGTGACCAGCACTGCATGGGCGGCGTGTTCGTTCGAGAACACCGTTCCGCTCAAATCACTGTCCGCCGGGTTCGAAGCCTGGAAGGCCGTCACCGACGCGATGGCCGAGTGCGGCAATTTCGGCGCATCGCTGGACCAGGAGTTCCGCGAGAAGCAGCCCGAAGCCTTTGCGGCGGATCCGGCTCTGTACCAGATCGGCGGCGTGTCGAACGCGACGCTGGTGCCGTTGCTGAACGCGGGCACCATTCGTCCGCTGGATGATCTGGTCGCGAAATATGGTCAGGACCTGCTGCCGAACCAGCTGATCAAGGTGGACGGCCAAACCATGGCGATCGCCATGATGGTGAACGCCCAGCACCTGATGTACCGCAGCGACGTTTTGGCCGATCTGGGGATCGAGGAACCCAAGACTTATGACGATGTTCTGGCCGCTGCAGCCAAGATCAAAGAGGCCGGCGTCATGGATTACCCCATCGGCGGCACTTTCAAGACCGGCTGGAACCTGGGTCAGGAATTCGTGAACATGTATCTGGGCGAAGGCGGTGAGTTCTTTGCTGACGGCAATATGCCTGCGATCAACAACGATCAGGGCGTGAAGGCTCTGGAGACGCTCAAGGCCATGACCGAATACATGGACCCTGAGTATCTGGTGTCGGATTCCACATACGTTCAGCAGCAGTTCCAACAGGGCAAGATCGCCATGGCCAACCTGTGGGCCAGCCGCGCTGCCGCAATGAACGATGAGGCCGAAAGCCAAGTCGTCGGCAAGGTCGTCATGGCGGCCGCTCCGATGGGCTCGGCCGCTCCGGCAACCACGATCTGGTGGGACGGCATCGTTCTTGCCTCGAACATGAGCGACGAAGAAGCCGATGCCGCGTTCCGCGTGGCGCTGGAAGGCATGGATGCGGAAATGGTCGAGGCCAACAACAACGCCGCCGTCTGGCTGAACCCGGCCTACAAGCCCGGTGATCTGGCCGCAGGTGCAGCCGCTTCGGCAGAAGCCGGCGCCAAAGCCTATCCCGCATCTGGCCCGATGGGGATCATGCACACCGCGCTTGGCAATGGCCTGGCCGATTATCTGACCGGCGCCAAGGACGCACAGACCACGCTGGCAGACATCGAGGCGGACTATCTGACCGCCGCGAAAGAGGCCGGACTGGTCAACAACTGATCCTGCCGCGGGAGGGCCTCGACCCTCCCGCACCCAATCCAACGAGAACCATGAGAAAGGCAGAGCCATGAATTTCCGGACATTTGCCGCCTTTGTCGGCCCCTCTGTCTTTATGATGCTTCTCTTTATCGCTTTCCCGCTGGTCAGCGTGTTCAAGCAGAGTTTCTACGTCACCCAGCCCATCTATGAGACGGTCGAGGTCGAGACCTGCACGCCGGGCTTCCTGACACAGACCTGCGTGACCGAGGAAAAGTCCATTCCGAGGCTGGACGAAGAGGGCGAGATCATCACGCAGACCCAGTTTGTCGGGCTGGAAAGCTATCGCAACGTGCTGGAGCCCGAACGCGCCTGGCGCGCGATCAGCGAAGGCAGCTGGAGCGTGCTGTCCACGATCAATTTCTGGAAGGCGCTGCGCTTTACGTTGACCTTTACCTTGATCACTCTGCCCTTGGTGATCGGTACCGGGCTGCTGATCGCCATCGTGATCAACAATGCTGCATCGGCAATACGTGGTCCGGTGATATTTGTGTCGCTCCTGCCCTTCATCATCACGCCGGTCATCGGCGCCCTTTCGATCAACTGGCTGTTTCGCGGTGACGGTATCCTCACGGCCCTGCTGGAATGGTGGCTGAACCGCGACATCGCGCTGTTCGCGCAGGCCTGGACGATCGAGTTGCTGATGATGCTGTACCGCGTCTGGCATGTCGCACCTTTTGCCGCGATCGTGTTCTACGCCGGTCTTCAGACCGTGAACCAGGACAGCCTTGAAAGCGCGGTGATCGACGGCGCAAGCCGCTGGCAGCGCCTGAAATACATCGTCATCCCGCACCTGATGCCACTGATCATCTTCGTGTCGATGATCCATCTGATGGACTCCTACCGGGTGTTCGAAGAAATCGTCGGCTTCTCGAGCCAGGGCTACGTCATCTCGCTGCAGTGGCTGACCTATGACTTCCTCGTTCCGGATCAGGCGGGCAACCGTTCGATCAGCCGGGCTTCGGCCAGCGCCATGCTGACCATGGTCGGCATCGTCATCCTTCTCATCGCACCGCTGCGCCGGACATGGCGCGACCACAAAGGAGGTCACTGATATGTCCTCGCGCGCCCTTCGCCAACCGCTCGGCCTGCGCCTGTCGTCGAACCTGTTTCTGGCGTTCTGGTGCCTCGTGGCGGCCTTCCCGATCTTCTGGATCGCGGTGATGAGCTTCAAATCACCCGTGGACGCATTCGACAGCAACGCGCTGAACGTGATCTTCGGTCCAGCGACTCTTGCGACCGGAGAAGGCCTTTCCATCCTCGACATCATCCTCGGCATTGTGACCATTTGGGTCGCGGTGATTGCGACGACCAAGACACTGCCCTCGATGGTCAGGACCTACACCAAGCCGGGTCAGGCCTGGTTCGGCTGGATCATCGGTGGTTTGGCCTTGGTGATGGGTTTTCTGTTGGTGTTTTTCGTGATCTTGCCGGCCGTTCTGAACGTGCTGAACCCGCTGTTCGGCCCGCTGGGGCGGGACGTGGTTGGTCTGACGACCGAACACTACAAGACCGTCTGGATCGACCGCGGCTTTTCCAACAACTTCAAGAACTCGCTGATCGTTACCGCAGGCGTCGTGACCGTGTCGCTGACCGTGGGCACGCTGGCGGGTTATGGGCTGGCGCGGTCGGGCTCGACGCTGGCGTTCTGGATCCTGATCGTCGCGTTGGTGTTTCGCGCGCTGCCGCACTCGGTTCTGGTGGCGGGCTATCTGCCGGTCTTCATCAACTCGGCCGAATGGCTGCGCCCGATCCTGGGGGAAAACGCGCCCACGCTGTACGGCAAGCCCTTTGCCGTAATCGCGGTTCTGGTGGCGATCAACCAGCCCTTTACCATCTGGATGTTGCGGTCGTTCTTCCAGAACATCCCGGCCGAGCTGGACGAAGCCGCGCGCGTGGATGGCTGCAACCATTTCCAGGCCTTCCGCCGGGTGATCATGCCCGTGATGTGGCCGGGCGTCATCACCACCGGGCTGTTCAGCTTCCTGCTGGCCTACAACGACTTTCTGGTGACCTCGCTGCTGCTGGACGCGCAGAACCAGACCATGGTCCCGGCCATCGCCGGCATGTTCAACCGCGAAACCACCACCACCGACCAGGTCGTCGCCGTGGCCGCCGCCGTGTCGATCACCGCGCCGCTGTTCTTCCTGGTCATGATCTTCCAGCGCCAGATCGTCAGCGGTCTGACCGCCGGCGCGGTCAAAGGCTGATGAGCCGCCGGTTCCGCCATAACGCCCTGACGCGCCATCCGGCGCTGAACAGGTTGCCCAGGGATTTTCCCGGGTTTGGGGGCATGTCCCCCCGATCCCCAATCCCTGACAACCTGACAAGGACAAGACGATGAAAGGTTCCCGACCCGAACAAGCGGTTCTGACCCGCGACACCGACCTGAGCAAGACCGAAGACACGCGCCGCGTGATCGAAGCCATGGTCGACGGCCTGAATGACCACCGCATCAACGACATCGGCGAGTTCTTCGCCGAAGGGTTCCGCTGGATGGGCAACCAAGGCTGCGGCACGAAGAATGGCCTGAAAGAGTTTCAGGACAACTGGCAGCGCCCCTTCCAGGCCGCATTTTCCGACAAGGTCTGTATCGACGAGGCGCGGCTTTACATGGGTGAATGGGCCGCGGCCTTTGGCCGGCAGGAGGCGACCCATTCGGGCGAATTTCTGGGCATCCCGCCCACCGGCAAGCGGGTCGAGATCCGCTACATGGATTTCTGGAAAGTGGTCGATGGCAAGATCGTCGACAACTGGGTGAACGTCGATTTCGCCTATGTCGCCGCGCAGCTGGGCGTCGACCTGTTCCAGGGCCACGGCTGGGAAGCATATGACCGGGGCGAGAAAACTCCGCCCCGCCCCGACAACTGAGGATCAAGACAATGGCAATCGAGTATCTCAAACGCGGCAAGTCCGACGCAGACCGGGCCGAGGATGACGCCAAGACCCGCGCCGTGGTCGAGGCGACTCTGAAGGATATCGAAACCCATGGCGACGCCGCGGTGCGCGAGCTGAGCGAGAAGTTTGACAACTATTCGCCCGCCTCGTTCCGCCTGTCGCAACAGGAGATCGACGCCCTGATCGCTCAGCTGTCAGACCGCGAACTGGCCGACATCAAGTTCGCGCAGGAGCAGGTGATGAACTTTGCCCGCGCGCAACGTGCCTCGATGACCGATATCGAGGTCGAGACCCTGCCGGGCGTGATCCTGGGCCACAAGAACATCCCCGTGCAGTCGGTGGGCTGCTATGTGCCCGGCGGCAAGTTCCCGATGGTGGCCTCGGCCCACATGTCCGTGGCCACGGCCAGCGTTGCGGGTGTGCCGCGCATCATCGCCTGCACCCCTCCGTTCCAGGGCAAGCCGAATCCGGCGGTGATCGCCGCCATGCATCTGGGCGGCGCGCATGAGATCTATGTCATGGGTGGCATCCAAGCCATCGGCGCCATGGCTCTGGGGACCGAAACGATCGACCCGGTGCACATGCTGGTCGGCCCCGGCAATGCCTTCGTGGCCGAGGCCAAGCGCCAGCTGTTCGGCCGCGTCGGCATCGACCTGTTCGCCGGCCCGACCGAGACCATGGTGATCGCCGACGAAACCGTCGACGCCGAGATCTGCGCCACCGACCTGCTGGGGCAGGCCGAACACGGCTACAACTCGCCCGCGGTTCTGGTCACCAATTCGCGCAAGCTGGCCGAAGAGACCCTGTCCGAGATCGACCGCCTTCTGGGCATCCTGCCGACGGCCGACACCGCGCGGATCAGCTGGCAGGATTATGGCGAGGTGATCCTGTGCGACAGCTATGACGAGATGCTGCAGGTCGCCGACGAGATCGCCTCGGAGCATGTTCAGGTCATGACCGATCGCGATGACTGGTTCCTGGACAACATGACCTGCTATGGCGCACTGTTCTTGGGGCCGCGCACCAACGTATCGAACGGTGACAAGGTGATCGGCACCAACCACACGCTGCCCACCAAGAAGGCCGGGCGTTATACCGGCGGTTTGTGGGTCGGCAAATTCCTGAAGACCCACAGCTATCAGAAGATCCTGACCGACGAGGCGGCAACCCTGATCGGCGAGTACGGCTCGCGCCTGTGTCTGCTTGAAGGATTCGTGGGCCATGCCGAACAATGCAACGTGCGGGTGCGCCGCTATGGCGGTATCAACGTGCCCTATGGCGCACCGGCCCCATACCGGGATGCCGCCGAATGAGTGACAGGCATACGCAGCACAAGGCGCTGATCGCGCCGCTTCGGGCGGCAATGTATGATTTCGACGAATCCGGCGTGCGGGACGCACTGGCCCAGGTGACCGCGCCCGACGCCCTGTTCCGCCTGTGCCATCCCTTCGGTGACAGCACCGGCAGCGAGGCGTTCTACGATCTGGCCTACAAGGGCCTGCTGGATGCCTGGCCGGACCTAGAACGGCGCGACTATATCGTAATGGCCGGACCGGACGAGTTCGGCGCCGACTGGGTCGGCTGCGGTGGCTACTACACCGGCACTTTCACCGGTCCGTGGCTGGACATCCCGCCCACCGGCCATCAGGTCACCATGCGGTTTCACGAGTTCTACCGGTTCGAAAACGGCCGGATCGTCGAGATGCAGGCCCTGTGGGACATCCCCGAGGTAATGATGCAGGCCTGTGCCTGGCCGATGGCGCCCAGCCTGGGACGCGAATGGCATGTGCCAGGCCCGGCCACGCAGGACGGTCTGGTGCCGGGGCCCTATGACGCCGACAAGGGCCGCGCCACCTGCCAGCACATCGTCGACATGCTGGAACATCTGAAAAAGCACCCCTCGCAGGGCGGGCCCGAGGTGATGGAGATGGAACGGTTCTGGCATCCGCGCATGAACTGGTACGGGCCTTCGGGCATCGGCACCGGGCGCGGCTATGCCGGGTTCCGCAACTGGCACCAGATCCCGTTCCTGAACGGGATGCCGGATCGCGGGCAATATGTCGACGACATCACCTATCATTTCTTCGGCGATGGCGACTATGCGGCAGTGACCGGCTGGCCCAACATGATCCAGACCGTCACCCATGACGGGTGGATGGGCATCGCGCCTTCGGGCAAGCGGATCACCATGCGCAGCCTCGATTTCTGGCGGCTGGAGAACGGGCGGATCCGCGAAAACTGGGTTCTGGTCGATCTTCTGGACGCCTATGCGCAGCTTGGCGTTGACGTCTTTGCCCGCCTGCGGGAATTCAACAAGGCCCGTAACCTGGGCCGCATTGAAACCCCGGATGGAATGAGCTGATGACCCAACTGCCCCGCACCCCTTCGTTCTCGCTGAGCGGCAAGACCGCATTGGTCACCGGCGCGTCTTCCGGCATCGGATTGGGTTGCGCTGTCGCCCTGGCTGAGGCCGGGGCGCATGTGGTCTGCGCCGCGCGCGGGGCCGAGCGGCTGAACGAAGCGGTGTCCGCCCTGCAGGCGCAGGGCTGGTCGGCCGAGGGGCGGGTGCTGGATCAGGGTGACCTGACCGCGTTGCAGGCGCTGTTTAACGCGCAAGCCTTTGACGTGGTGGTGAACTCGGCCGGGACCGCGCGGCACGGGCCGGCGGTCGAAACCACGCCCGAGGATTTCGACGCGGTCACGAGTGTCAACCTGCGCTCGGCCTATTTCCTGTCGGCCTACGCGGCCAAGGCGCTGATGGCAGCCGGGCGGCCCGGTTCGATCATCCATATCTCCAGCCAGATGGGCCATGTCGGCGGCATCGACCGGGCGCTGTACTGTGCGACCAAGCACGGGCTGGAAGGCATGGTCAAAGCGATGGCGATCGAATGGGGCAAGAAGGGTATCCGCATCAACACGGTCTGCCCGACCTTCATCCGAACCCCGCTGACGCAATCGACCTTCGACAACCCCGAACGTGCGGCCTGGATCATGGACAAGATCAAGCTGAACCGCGTGGGCGAGGTCGAGGATATCATGGGCGCGGTTCTCTATCTTGCCTCCGACGCCTCGGGTCTGGTCACAGGCACATCGATGCTGATCGACGGCGGATGGACGGCGGACTGATGGCGGACAAGGTCACATCGCTTCAGGTTGCGCAACTGGCCGGCGTCAGCCAGTCGGCGGTCAGCCGGGTGTTCACGCCCGGCGCTTCGGTCAGCAAGAAGACCGAGGAAAAGGTGCGCAAGGCGGCGGCCGAACTGGGCTATCGTCCCAACGTGCTGGCGCGGGCGATGGTGTCGGGCAAAAGCCGGATCATCGGCCTGGTGGTCGGCTACCTGGACAACTACTTCTATCCCGAAGCGTTGGAGAAACTGTCCAACCGCCTGCAGGAGCATGGCTATCACGTGCTGATCTTCATGGCCTCGCGCTCGGCCGGAAATATCGACGACGTGATGGAGGAAATCCTCGACTATCAGGTGGACGGGGTCATTCTGGCCTCGGTGCCGATGTCGTCGGATATCGCCACCCGCTGCCAGCAGGCCGGCGTTCCGGTGGTGCTGTTCAACCGTAGCCAGGATCTTGAGGGCATCACCACCGTGACCTCGGACAACTATGCCGGCGGCCGCAAGGTGGCCGAGTTCCTGCTGGCGGGCGGGCACCAACGCATCGCCTACATCGCGGGCTGGCAGGGTGCCTCGACCCAGCGCGACCGCGAGGCTGGTTTCCTTGCCGCACTGCGCGACGCCGGCAGCGATCTGTTTGCACATGGGATCGGCGAGTTTCACACCGAAAATGCCCGTGCGGCGGCCCGAACCATGTTCGACGTGGCACCGGAGCGCCGACCTGACGCGGTTTTCGTCGCCAACGATCATATGGCTTTGGCGGTGATGGATGTTCTACGCTTTGAGCTGGGCCTGCGCATCCCCGAAGATGTCTCGGTCGTGGGGTATGACGATGTGCCCCCCGCCGGATGGCCCGCATACAATCTGACGACGATCCGGCAGCGGGCGAACCTGATGGTCGCGGAAACGGTTGCCGCGCTGCTGGATCACATCGAAGAGCCCAGTACTTCTGAACCCCGCAAGGTGGCAATTGACGGACCGCTGATCGTACGAACCTCGGCCCGGTTGCCCAAGGGATGGAACCCGAAAAGGACGAACACATGAAGGGATTTGACCCCAAATTCCGGGATTTTCCCGACTATATCATCGGCATCACCAAGGAAATCTGGGAAGATCGCGGGATCGCCACGCTGCATGAATATTACAGCGATGACATCGTTGTCCGTTCACCAGGTTCGGTCGTGCTGGGCAATCAAAACGTCATCGGCGCGACGATGGCGACCCTGGCCGAGTTTCCCGACCGGCAGCTTCTGGGCGAAGACGTGATCTGGTCGGGCACGCCCGAAGAGGGGATGCTGAGTTCCCACCGCATTATCTCGACCGCCACGCACCTTGCCGAAGGTGTCTATGGCAAACCAACCGGAACCAAGCTGCGGTACCGGATTCTGGCCGATTGCCATGCGGTCGACAATCAGATCAACGATGAATGGCTGATCCGCGATCAGGGGGCTATCGTGCGCCAGATGGGCTGGGACCCCAAGGAATACGCAGCCGACCTGATCGCTCGCGAGGGCGGCCCGGAAAACTGCGTGAAACCTCTGACGCCCGAGATCGACCAGCCCGGCCCTTACAAGGGTCGAGGCAACGACAATGAATGGGGCCAGCGCTATGCCGATATTCTGACCCGGATCATGAACGCCGACATGGGCGCGATCGGGGCTGAATACGACCGTGCGGTGCAGTCGGAATATGTCGGCGGGGTCACCGGACACGGTTGGGACTCGGTCGACCGGTTCTGGATGGGATTGCGGGCCAGCTTCCCCAATGCCGAGTTCCGCATCGAGCACCAGATCGGCCGCGACGATCCCAACATGCCACCCCGTGCCGCACTGCGCTGGAGCCTGTGGGGCAAGCATGACGGATGGGGGGTGTTCGGAGCCCCCACCGGAGCGCAGGTCTATGTTCTGGGGATCAGCCATGCCGAATTCGGTGAACTGATCAGCGGCCAGCCCAAGCTGCGCCGCGAATACACCCTGTTTGATGAAACCTCGGTCTGGAAGCAGATCCTTCTGCAAGGCGCAGAGGTCTGAATGCTCGCTCCGGTCGAATATCGTGTTCTGGCCTGTGGCCTGCGCGAGACCGGTGCAAGCCGGCGCTTTCACCTATTCCGGCAAAGCCTTCGAGCGCGCCGCCTGAATTTGCGGCCTCCGGGAACGTGATCGAGCACCCGCCGACCATTCCGTCAAACGCAAAATCCGGAACCAGAACCATGACACAATCAACCATCGCATCACGCATCGTCCGTTATGGCGAGCTCAAGCCGTGCAAGACGGCTTTCATTGATGCCCACACGCCGGGCAGCGATCAGAAAGAGAACTTTACCATCATCGGCGGCGGTGTTTCAGAATCGCCGGATCAGCATGTGCACATAACCGACAAAATCGGCTTCAATATCGGGGCCGCCGGCCAGCCGCCCAAATGCCGCAACTCGCTGCACAGCCATACGACGGCCGAGGTCTTTTTTGTCGCCAAGGGCCGCTGGCGATTTTTCTGGGGTCGCTATGGCACGGCGGGCGAGTTCATTGCCGAGGAAGGTGACATCTTCAACATTCCCACCGGCATTTTCCGCGGGTTCGAGAATGTGGGCGACGACTACGGGATGATCATGTCCATTCTGGGCGGTGACGATGCCGGCGGCGGCGTCACCTGGGCACCTCAGGTCATTGAGGACGCCAGGGCGCACGGGTTGATGCTGGGTGACAACGGCGTGCTCTACGACAGCAAGAAGGGCCAGGACCTCCCGCACAACGTTCGGCCTATGCCCTTGCTGACCGAGGAGCAGCTGAAATCCTATCCCGAAGTGCCGGTCGAAGCCGTGATAGGCAAATACGTGGCCCGCTACTGGGATCTGATGGCGCTGGCGGCCGACAAACCCGCCAAGGTGATCGGTGAAAACGGTTTGATCAAGGACAAGCCCGGCTTTAAGGTCGACTTCCTGACCCGTGGCTCAGGTGTTCAAGACCCTACCAAATCGGCCAAGCCCGTCGTGCTGATGCCGGCAAGCGGCCATTGGCGGGTCACTGTCGAGGATGTCGAAACCACGATTTCGGGCGGGGATACTGTGCTGGTGCTGCCCAGCGAAGCCTATACCATCACTCCATCCATGACCGGAACGGCCGGGTTGTACCGCATCACCACGACCGACGATCCTGCTGGCGCAACCTGGACCGGCGACTGATCAAGAAAGGACCCCGCATGACAACGATACTCACCACCCATGTGGGGTCTCTGCCCCGATCCCAGGAAGTTGTCGACTTCATCTTTGCGCGCGAGCGGAATGAGCCCTATGACGCCGATGCGTTCGACAGTTGCATGACCAAGGCCGTATCTGAAACGGTTCGGCGTCAGGTCGAGGCCGGTGTCGACATCGTCAGCGACGGAGAGACCTCAAAAATCTCGTATGCGACATACGTAAAGGACCGCTACACAGGTTTCTCGGGGGACAGTCCACGGAATGCCCCCGCGGACCTGAAGATGTTTCCCAGCTTTTTGCAACGTCTTGCCAACGAAGGGGGCACACCCCAATACGCCCGGCCGCAATGCACGGGCGACGTTCGCTCGAAAGGCCAGGACGAACTGAACAAGGATATCCGCAACCTCAAGCAGGCAATGGCTGAGTACGGAGTCGAACATGGCTTCATGAACGCCGCCTCGCCCGGGGTGATTTCTCTGTTTCTGCAGAACGCCCACTACCCCAGCCGTGAGGCCTATCTGGCCGCGCTCGCCGATGCGATGAAGCAGGAATATGAAACGATCGTCGCAGCGGGACTGGATCTTCAGTTGGACTGCCCCGATCTGGCCCTTTCGCGGCACATGCTGTTCGCTGATCTGTCCGATGCCGAATTCATCGCGATCGCCGAGATGCATGTCGAAGCCCTGAACCACGCGCTGCAGAATGTCCCGCAAGATAGGGTCCGGGTGCATATCTGCTGGGGCAACTACGAAGGCCCGCATTGCTGCGACATTGCGATGGATCAGGTATTCACGACCCTGATGGCAACCAAATCCCGCTATGTTCTGTTCGAAACGTCGAACCCGCGCCACGCCCATGAGTGGACCGTCTTCCGGGATCGCAAGAGCGAAATCCCGGACGACAAGATCCTTGTGCCCGGCGTCGTAGACACGACAACGAATTTCATCGAACACCCCGAGCTGGTGCGGCAACGCATCGAGCGGTTCACCAACATCGTCGGGCCGGATCGGGTCATCGCCGGGAGTGACTGCGGGTTTGGCACTTTTGCCGGCTTCGGTGCGGTCGACCCCGACATCGCCTATGCCAAGTTGGCCTCCCTGGCCGAAGGTGCCAGATTGGCATCGGCATGACGCCCCTGGTTCTTCTTCCCGGAATGATGTGCGATGCCCGACTGTTCGGGCCGCAAATCGAAGCCCTGGCCGGACGGGTGCCGCTGATGACCCACCCGCTGAGCGCCCAGGACAGCGTCGAGGCAATGGCGGCCGATGTACTGAGCCATGCACCGCCGATATTTGCCCTTGCGGGGCTTTCCATGGGCGGGATCGTTGCCATGGAGGTCCTGCGCCAGGCGCCAGAACGTGTTGAACGGCTGGCCCTCCTGGACACGAACCCGCTGGCCGAAACAGACGAGGTCAAAACCCGGCGAGGTCCGCAGATGGAGGCCGTGCGCCAAGGTGGATTGCGGCAGGTCATGCGTGACGAGTTGAAGCCGAACTATCTGGCCGATGGCCCTCGACAGGGCGCAATTCTTGACCTTTGCATGGCCATGGCAACCGATCTGGGCCCCGAGGTATTTCTTCGCCAGTCCATCGCACTCATGGGCCGCCCGGATCAAACGGACACCTTGTCCGTTTATCAAGGTCCAAGCCTCGTTCTATGCGGCGAGGATGACAGACTATGTCCGTTGGAGCGGCACGAACTGATGCACAAGCTTCTCGGAAACAGCACGCTGGAGGTCGTAATCGGTGCGGGGCACCTGCCCACCCTCGAACGACCACAGGAAACCACAGCGGCGTTGCGCCGTTGGTTGGAGGTTCCATGACACCGTCCCTACTTGCCTTGCTGCGCAAGGTCGACACACCCACAGTCTGCAACGCCATCGAGATGGCACAAGGCAAGCGCGGGTTTAACCAATTCACGCGTGGTACGATGTTCTGCTCGGCCCCGTCCGAGGGCGCAATCGTCGGATTTGCCCGTACGGCCAAGATCGCTGCGGTGCAACCGCCCTCCGAAGCGCCGGAAGTCATCAGGCAGCGGCGAATGGACTATTACAGATACATGGCCGAGGCCCCGGCTCCCTCAGTTGCAGTGGTTGAGGATGTCGATTTCCCCTCCTGCATCGGCGCCTATTGGGGCGAAATCAATACGTCTGTACACAAGGGATTCGGAATGGCAGGCGCGCTCACCAACGGGGTCATGCGGGACCTTGGTGACATGCCGCAAGGGTTCCCGGTCATCGCCGGTTCTATCGGGCCCAGCCATGGTTTCGTTCACGTCCGAGAAATCGACACACCTGTTTCAATCTTCGGCCTGACGATCAATCCATCGGATCTCATCCATGCGGACCGGCATGGTGCTGTTGTCGTGCCCGCCAATCTGATCGATCAGCTCGAACACGCCATTCTGAAACTCTTTGAAACCGAACGAATAATTCTGAACGCTGCTTCTGAACCCGGCTTCTGCTACGAGAAGTTTGAAGTCGCTTGGGCCGCATTTGAAAAAGCGCGCGTTTAAGGGTGTACGCAGTCTGACCGATCGCTGACGTGGCTCGGTTGTTCGTTTGTCGGTCGTAGCATACGTCTTGGGAGATCCGATCGCGCATATTGCGCGTTTCTTTTCTTTAGTTAGTTGGGGATTGTTGGGTTGGTGCTGAACGAGCGGTTGAGAACGAGCAAAGCCGCCCTTGG
>NZ_JBQFRA010000007.1:0-94694 GCF_056537165.1 Ruegeria sp. CG8
GGTTGCGGCAGGCGGTTTTCCAAAGCGAAGCCAGCCGAAAGCAACTCGGTGAGAAACCAAAGAAGGCCGTCCCAATCCGGGGCGGCCTTTTTCGTTAAGTCCCCAAAACATTGGTTGCACACATCTTGGTGTCGCACGCGAATACGCCAAGCTTGCGTTGAGTGGCGCCCCTCGACACAATTGCAGTCAGAAATGTCCTGTAGGGGAGGATAATGGGATGACCAAGCATGTTGAGATCGGCCGGACTGGGGTCAGGTTGCCGCAAATAGGGTTCGGTTCAACAGGGCTGGGAAGCATTCCACAGATATATGGATACGAAGTAGACGAAAGCCGTGCACTGGATACCATCAGGACAATTCTCCAACGTCCGGATGGCTTCATTGATACAGCGCGCGGGTATGCGTTGGGCCGAAGCGAAGAACGTATCGGGCAAGTCATTCGTGAGCTGGGCGGGTGGCCCGAGGGCCGGGTTCTGTCCACGAAACTGGACCGCGACATGGAGAGCAACAGGTTTGATGCGACACAAGCGCGAAGGTCGCTTGAAGCAAGCCTTGAAGCCCTTGGCGTCGACCAGGTGGATGTTCTTCACCTTCATGACCCTGAATACGCCGCAGATCTTTCCGAAGTGACCGGCACGGGCGGCGCGCTTGATGAGCTGTTTCGGATGAAGGAAGAGGGCTTGGCCAAAGCTGTGGGGCTTGCCGGTGGTCGAATTGACGTCCTGATGCCTATGCTACGCGATCGTGAGTTCGACGTCCTTCTGACGCACAACAGGCATACAGTCGTCAACATGAATTCCGCTCCGTTGATTGAACTTGCGCGTTCCAAGGGAGTGACCGTTCTGAATGCGGCGCCTTATTCCGGAGGAATATTGGCCAAGGGAAGTTCCGCTCATCATTTCTACGTATATCGGCCTGCAACCGAAGCTGTTCTGGGCCCGGTTCGTGCTGTCGAGAGTCTCTGTTCCCGCTACGATGTCCCGTTGGGGGCGCTAGCGTTGCAATTCTCGGTCAAAAACGCAGATATAGCTTCGACAATCTGCGGCGCGACATGGCCGCAGCACGTGGACCAGACATTCGAATGGGCCGACTGGTCTATCCCGGATGCGGTCTGGACAGAGCTGGCGGAATTGGGGCAATCCCAAAACGATCCTGAAGCCGGGTAGGGTCTTCAAGATTCAGCGCGGCGGCTCAACGCTCGTTGGACAATCCGCATTTGGGACTTGGTGGCATTTCCCCCTTGCCAAACAGCGCCAACCCCACTAAACCGCGCGAGTTCTCGGTGAGAACGTGAAGGCGGGGTGATTCCCGCCTTTTGGGTTCGATGAGGGTTGGCGATGAGCGCCCGTCCTCCTCTCAACTCCAACGCCTGAAAAAAGGCTGTAAATATGCAAAGCCAAAACATCCGTATTCGGCTGAAGGCATTTGACTATCGCGTCCTGGATGCCAGCACGCAAGAGATCGTCAACACTGCAAAGCGGACCGGCGCGAACGTGCGCGGCCCGATCCCGCTGCCGAACAAGATTGAGAAGTTCACGGTTCTCCGTGGCCCTCACGTTGACAAGAAATCCCGCGATCAGTTCGAGATCCGTACGCACAAGCGTCTCTTGGACATCGTAGATCCGACCCCCCAGACCGTGGACGCGCTGATGAAGCTCGACCTGGCCGCTGGTGTGGACGTCGAGATCAAGCTGCAGTCGTAAGATCGGAGGGTATTGATGATGCGCTCTGGTATTATCGCAAAAAAAGTCGGCATGACCCGCCTGTTCATGGAAGACGGCAAGCAGATCCCTGTGACCGTTCTTCACTTGGACAACCTGCAGGTTGTTGCACAGCGTACCGCTGACAAAGACGGCTACACCGCCGTTCAGCTGGGCGCCGGTGCTGCTAAGGCAAAACGCACCTCGAAGGCCATGCGCGGCCACTTCGCCGCCGCCAAGGTCGAGCCCAAGCGCAAGCTGGCCGAGTTCCGCGTGTCGGAAGACGCGCTGATCGAAGTGGGCGCCGAGATTTCGGCAGATCACTTCCTGGCTGGTCAGAAAGTTGACGTTTCGGGCACCTCGATCGGTAAAGGCTTTGCCGGTGCAATGAAGCGCCACAACTTCGGTGGTCTGCGCGCCTCGCACGGTGTTTCGATCAGCCACCGTTCGCACGGTTCGACCGGTCAGTGTCAGGACCCGGGCAAGGTGTTCAAAGGCAAGAAGATGGCCGGTCACATGGGTGCTGCCCGTGTTACCACCCAGAACCTGGAGGTCGTCAAAACCGACGCCGACCGTGGTCTGGTCTTCATCAAAGGCGCCGTTCCCGGACCGAAGTCGGGCTGGGTTACCGTCAAGGACGCCGTCAAGAAGAAAGCACCGGAAGGCCTGCCTTTCCCGGCTGCTGTGAAATCGGCTGCAACCGAAGCACCTGCGGAAGAAGCACCCGCGGAAGGTGGTGAAGCATGAAACTTGATGTAATCAAACTGGACGGCAAGAAAGCCGGCAACATCGAGCTGGATGCGGACCTGTTCGGCCTGGAGCCGCGCGCGGACATCCTGCACCGTGTGGTCCGTTGGCAGCGCAACAACGCGCAGGCTGGCACCCACAAGGTGAAGACCCGCTCGGAAACCAGCTACTCGACCAAGAAGATCTATCGCCAGAAGGGCACCGGTGGCGCACGTCACGGTGACCGCAACGCGCCGATCTTCCGCAAGGGTGGCATCTACAAGGGTCCGACCCCGCGTTCGCACGGCCACGACCTGCCGAAGAAGTTCCGCAAGCTGGGCCTGCGCCACGCACTGTCGGCCAAGGCCAAAGCCGGTGAGCTGGTCGTGATCGAAAGCGCCGAAGCCGAAGGCAAGACCGCCGCACTGGCCAAGCAGGTTGCAAACCTGGGCTGGAAGCGCGCTCTGGTCATCGACGGCGCCACCGTGAACGAAGGGTTCGCCCGCGCAGCCCGCAACATCGAAGGTCTGGATATCCTGCCGTCGATGGGCGCAAACGTCTATGACATCCTCAAGCGTGACACCCTGGTGCTCACCAAGGCGGGTGTCGAAGCACTGGAGGCTCGACTGAAATGAGCGCGAAGGCAGAACACTACGACGTGATCCGCAAGCCGATCATCACCGAGAAAACGACCATGGCGTCCGAAAACGGCGCGGTTGTCTTCGAGGTCGCGATCGACAGCAACAAGCCGCAGATCAAAGAGGCCGTCGAGGCGCTGTTTGGTGTGAAGGTCAAAGCGGTAAACACCACCGTGACCAAAGGCAAGGTCAAGCGGTTCCGCGGCCAGCTGGGCAAGCGGAAAGACGTCAAAAAGGCCTATGTGACCCTGGAAGAGGGCAACACCATCGACGTGACCACCGGTCTCTGACCGGACCCGTCTTTGGAGAGAGAAAAAGGCCCCCGCCGAAAGGCGGGGGTTTTTTTTGACCTCCGGGATAGGTTAACCGTGTTGGTGAAGAAATAACCCGATGAGGTGCAGAAAATTAACCAGTAAGGTTTACATTCTCAACCTCCGATGTTATATCATGAATACTCAATGAGGAGCGAACCAATGACAACGACTGAAATTGGAAAGGAGCTGCGGAAACTACGAATTGATGAGGGTGAACGTCTTCTGGATATGTCTAAGCGACTTGAAAAATCCTCTGCGTTCATCTCTGCCGTCGAGCGCGGCAGCAAGAGCCCGCCCTCTGGCTTCGAAGATCTTGTGATTTCTGTTTATCATCTTGTCGGAGATGCTGCCCAAGCGCTTCGCAAGGCGGCAGACAGGTCACGCAAGTCTTTTACAGTTGAGGCCAACTCGCCACTTGCCCGCGACACAGCCGGCTTAATGGCGCGCCGGATGGATTCACTATCCGAGGACGAGCTCAAGAGCATCTTCGAAATCCTCAGCAAGAAGGACGAACCATGACTCAGGCTAACGACTTTATTGTACCTCCCCGCAGTTGGCCGGAAATTGGCGGTATTGCCGACAACCTCCGGCACAACTTGGGGCTCGCCAATGAGCCCCACTTGCCAGTGATCGAATTGATTGAGCAAGTCCTTGATCAAAAGCTTGAACTGCTTCGATTGGAAGTGGGGGATCGAGCCGAAATGTGTGGCGCAGAGGGTTTGACCTGCCCCAATGGCGATTTCATCATGCTGCGGGATGATGTCTATGAAGGTGTTTGGGCTGGTCAGGCCCGCCCTCGGTTTACGACTGCGCACGAACTCGGTCACTGGGTAATGCACACGAATATTTCGATGGCCCGCTCGCAGCGAGGTGACGGCACTCCGCACTTTCGGCTCGCCGAACCACAAGCCAATCAATTTGCCGCGGAAATTCTGATGCCCGAGCAGTTCATTACGGCGATGGATCAGGAAGACGATCTTATTAGGCGTTTCAATGTTTCTTGGGATGCGGCGCGCAACCGCCTTCTTTACCTGCATAAGAAAGGGAGGTTGTAACGAAAGAAGGCTCAGGTTGCAGCCCGAGCCTCCAAACGAATTCTGTATCGTGCTAACCGGGGCTTGACGATGCAGTGCCTCCCGAAAGCGCAAATCAGTCTCGTAGCAGGGCCGATTTTTAGCGCACTTCGGGTCAAATGGCAAGATACGCCCCGATGAAGGACGGTGTGATGACGAAGCGTTCACTCACTCCTCCGCCCGGTTACCGGTACGTGTTCCGCCCTTGGCGGACCTGCCCAAAGACCGGGCAGCGGCTCTACGCGAAAGCGTTCGGGTTGCGGGCGTGGCCAATCCTCCTTCCGGAGTAGGTCAGCAAACAGAGAACTTGGTGGGCGAGTCATCGCCCTCCATTCATATCAACTTGCCGAAAGGAATGTAAAAATGGCTCGTAAAACCTTTAAGATTGGTCGCAGCGCAAAGACTGGCCGCTTCACAACCGTCAAACGTGCGCAAACAAAAAAGTCCACTCACGTGGTCGAATCCATCAAAAAGAAAAAGTGAGGGCGCGGCAGGTCTCTGTTTGGGGTTTGGGGAAACCTGCCTTCGGGTGTGCATCGGGGAATTATAAAACCCCTATAGACACCCTCCTCCAACCCTGCTAAACGCTCCCAATCTTGCGGCCTCGGATTCGTTCCGGGGCCTCTGATATTTGCAACCGGGGACCTTCGGGGCCCTATAACCTGGGCACCTACGGGGGCCTCTCACATAGCGGGGATTGATCCTCGCGCTTGCTAAACGGAAGACAGAAAGCATGGCACTCAAGTCGTACAAACCGACGACGCCGGGCCAGCGCGGGCTGGTGCTGATCGACCGTTCGGAGCTTTGGAAAGGACGTCCGGTCAAGTCTCTCACTGAGGGTTTGACCAAATCGGGCGGCCGGAACAACACCGGACGGATCACTTCACGCCGCCGTGGCGGTGGCGCAAAGCGTCTCTACCGGATCGTTGACTTCAAACGGAACAAACTGGATGTGGCGGCAACCGTCGAGCGGATCGAATACGACCCGAACCGGACCGCGTTCATCGCACTGATCAAATATGACGACGGCGAGCAGGCCTATATCCTGGCGCCGCAGCGTCTGGCGGTTGGCGACAAGGTCATCGCTTCGGCCAAGGCCGACATCAAGCCCGGCAACGCGATGCCGTTCTCGGGCATGCCGATCGGTACCATCGTGCACAACATCGAGATGAAGCCCGGCAAGGGCGGTCAGATCGCGCGTGCAGCGGGCACCTACGCCCAGTTCGTCGGCCGCGATGGCGGCTATGCCCAGATTCGTCTGAGCTCGGGCGAGCTGCGCATGGTGCGCCAAGAATGCATGGCCACCGTCGGTGCCGTGTCGAACCCCGACAACAGCAACCAGAACCTCGGCAAAGCCGGTCGTATGCGCCACAAGGGCGTGCGTCCGTCGGTCCGTGGTGTTGCCATGAACCCGATCGATCACCCCCACGGTGGTGGTGAAGGCCGGACCTCGGGTGGCCGTACGCCGGTTACGCCTTGGGGTAAGGACACCAAGGGTAAGCGTACCCGCAACAAGAACAAAGCGTCCCAGAAGCTGATCATCCGCTCGCGGCACGCCAAGAAGAAAGGGCGTTAAGACATGTCTCGCTCTGTTTGGAAGGGTCCTTTCGTCGACGCTTACGTGCTGAAAAAAGCCGAAGCTGCGCGCGAGTCGGGCCGCAACGAAGTCATCAAGATCTGGTCGCGTCGTTCCACCATTCTGCCCCAGTTCGTGGGTCTGACCTTTGGTGTGTACAACGGCCAGAAGCATATCCCGGTAAACGTCTCGGAAGACATGATCGGTCAGAAGTTCGGTGAGTACTCGCCGACCCGGACCTATTATGGCCATGCCGCAGACAAAAAAGCGAAGCGGAAGTAAGTCATGGGCAAGGAAAAGAACCCCCGCCGCGTGGCTGAAAACGAAGCAATGGCAAAAACCCGTATGCTTCGCACCAGCCCGCAGAAACTGAACCTGGTTGCGCAAATGATCCGCGGCAAGAAAGTCGAGAAGGCTCTGACCGACCTGACTTTCTCGAACAAGCGTGTCGCGCAGGACGTAAAAAAGTGCCTGCAGTCCGCAATCGCGAACGCCGAAAACAACCACAACCTGGACGTGGACGAGCTGATCGTCGCCGAAGCATGGGTTGGTAAGAACCTGGTCATGAAGCGCGGTCGTCCGCGTGCCCGTGGCCGTTTCGGCAAGATCATGAAGCCGTTCTCGGAGATCACCATCAAGGTGCGTCAAGTTGAGGAGCAAGCCTAATGGGACATAAAGTCAATCCGATCGGCATGCGCCTTCAGGTCAACCGCACCTGGGACAGCCGTTGGTACGCAGATACCAAGGACTACGGTGATCTTCTGCTGGAAGACCTCAAGATCCGTGAGTTCATCAAGAAAGAGTGCAAGCAGGCCGGCATCGCCCGTGTGATCATCGAACGTCCGCACAAGAAGTGCCGCGTCACGATCCACACCGCGCGTCCCGGTGTCATCATCGGCAAGAAAGGCGCGGACATCGAAGTTCTGCGCAAGAAAATCGCGCAGATGACCGACAGCGAACTGCACCTGAACATCGTCGAAGTGCGCAAGCCGGAACTCGACGCGCAGCTGGTTGCCGAGTCGATCGCTCAGCAGCTGGAGCGCCGAGTTTCGTTCCGCCGCGCGATGAAGCGGTCGGTTCAGAACGCCATGCGCATGGGCGCCCTGGGTATCCGGGTGAACGTCGCTGGTCGTCTGGGCGGCGCCGAAATCGCACGGACCGAGTGGTACCGCGAAGGCCGCGTGCCTCTGCACACCCTGCGTGCCGACATCGATTACGCACATGCCGAAGCGATGACCCCCTACGGGATCATCGGGATCAAGGTCTGGATCTTCAAAGGTGAGATCATGGAGCACGATCCGCAGGCACGTGACCGTAAAGCACAGGAACTCCAGGACGGCCCTGCACCTCGTGGTGCTGGTGGCGGTCGTCGCTAAGGAGGGAAAGATATGCTTCAACCAAAGCGTACAAAATTCCGCAAGATGCACAAAGGCCGGATCAAGGGTGAAGCCAAGGGCGGCTCTGATCTGAACTTTGGCACCTACGGTCTGAAGGCTCTGCAGCCCGAGCGCGTCACTGCACGCCAGATCGAAGCTGCGCGTCGTGCCATGACCCGTCACATGAAGCGTCAAGGTCGCGTCTGGATCCGGATCTTCCCGGATACCCCCGTGACCTCGAAGCCTACCGAAGTCCGTATGGGTAAAGGTAAAGGCTCGGTCGACTATTGGGCAGCCAAAGTGAAGCCCGGTCGCGTGATGTTCGAGATCGACGGCGTCAACGATGAAATCGCGCGCGAGGCTCTGCGCCTGGCTGCGATGAAGCTGCCGATCAAGACCCGCGTGGTGGTCCGCGAGGACTGGTAAACCGGTCTTGCCAAGACTTCAGAAAACCCCGCCGAACCGGCGGGGTTTTTTGTTTTTCGGATGGTTTGGGTTAGGCTCCGCTTCAGCTTTTGATAATTTGGAAAAGCCTAGAACAGGGGGCCTCAAATGGTTTCGACGTCAGAGATAGAAAAGATTGACGACGGCTTCTTTGCCGCACTGAACGCAATGTTCGAGGGTGACGTTGCACCGATGGAGGCGCTGTGGTCGCATGCGGACGATGTCATCTATATGGGCCCGTCACCCGATCTGTTCCACGTTGGGTGGAAAGTCACGGATCAGGATTGGATCGCGCAGGGTCGGGCGCATCTGGGCGGGTCGATCAAAGTGCTGAACCGGCATGTTGTGGTTGGGGATACGCTTGCCACTGTGCATCATGTCGCCGAGGCATCGGGGCAGGGCGATGGGGCCGGTATCCGGATGCGCGGCACGAATGTCTATCGCCATGAAGGTGGAGCGTGGAAGCTGATCGCGCATCACAGCGACCCGTTGCCCTATATTGACTTGTGACAGCAGCAGGGGTTTTCCAAATTCGAAGAAAGTTCCTCTATCGCGCCTGGGCGTCGAATAGGGTAATGGACGCCCATGGCACAGATTGAATCACTCTTCGTTACCCGTCTCTACCGCGCCGCTCTGTCTGAGTTTGATCCAAGGATCGATCCGGAGGAGCTGCAGAACTCGTGCCTTGTCATTGCTGAGGATGACGAGGCCGGGCAGGAGTGGTGCGAAAAAAACGGCTATCCGGGTTACACCAGCTATGCCTCGTTGACTGATCTGCCCTGGCGGTTTCCGATCTTTCAGGACTTGGTGAAGACTTTGGATCAGCACGTGGCTGCATTCGCAAAAGACCTTGAGTTTGATCTCGATGACCGGGAATTGAAGCTGGAGGATCTTTGGATCAACATCCTGCCCGAGGGTGGAATGCATGCCAGCCACATCCATCCGCACAGTGTGATTTCTGGAACGACCTATGTGTCAATGCCGGAAGGCGCCAGCGCGCTGAAGCTGGAGGACCCCCGCTCGGGCCGCATGATGGCCGCGCCGGTGCGCCACAAGGGCGCCCGACGCGAATTGCAGCCCTTCATTTATATGAAGCCGAAGGTCGGCGACGTTCTGCTGTGGGAAAGCTGGCTGCGCCACGAGGTGCCCATGAACATGGCCGAAGAAGAACGGATTTCGGTGAGTTTTAACTATAAGTGGGAGTGAACTCCTTGGGTCGTATTTAACTGCCGGCATTGTGCCGGTTTGATCTGCGCCCATAGGCGACGACTGTCGTCGTCCTGCGAACCGAAATCGATGCGTGACCGAAAGCCCCATTCCGCAGCCGTTCTCTGGCGCCGGTCGGTTCGAGATGCCTATACCTTCCCTGTGAAAAGAAAGGCAGGTCCAGCGCAAGCCCCCTTTTGACCAGCTCCGCGCCGATGTCCTGCCCATTGGGTAGGTATGCAATTCCAACTAACCGGTCATAGGATGTTTCGCCGTTCAGCTTGACGGTAATCACCTGACCTTTGCAGATTTCGACCATCGTCCACTTTGCCTTTAGGCCCCATGGCATGTCCAGCTCGGGCGCATCAATGCCGGCTAGACGGATCTTTGTTCCACGGACAATGATTGTGTCGCCATCGATCACATAGGCGCGCCCCGTCAGAACGCGGTTGGAGGGAACAACACTCGGCTGTTGTCGCGGGATTGCGCGTTTCCGTGTGGAGGCTTGCGGAGGCTTTTGATGGCCTCTATGACGGGCGACAAAGCGTGGCTTTCTTGATATTAAAACAACTAGAAGTGCCGCAAACCCAATTAGGACAACCAGTTCCATTTTTTTCCACCGTTCCTAAGTCAGCGGGCTGAAGATACTTCAAGGGTTTCACGTGTCTTTTGAGTTTCGGCCAAACCCGTTTCCACAGAAGACAACGCGCAAGTGGTCAGGTTCTGACGTGACCCGTTGGTTGCCCGGTTCTGGCTGCAAAACTTCCTCTTGCCACCCACCCACCAAACCCTTATACGGCGGCATCCTGCGGTCTCCCGGCGTTGTCGGGCGATTCGCATGTCTATCATTCATCCACCAGGTCCAAGGTGACCCGTGTACGGGGCCTTCTGGTGTTTTGAGCAAAGGAAAAGGCGATGAACGCCCAAGAACTGCGTGAAAAGACCCCGGACCAGCTCCGCGAGGAACTGGCCAACCTGAAGAAAGAAAGCTTCAACCTGCGCTTTCAACAGGCCACCGGTCAGCTGGAAAACACTGCTGGTATCAAAGCGGCCCGCCGCAATGCTGCCCGCGTCAAAACCATTCTGAACGAAAAGGCCGCTGCCGCGGCATCCGAGGAGTAATCAGATGCCCAAGCGTATCCTGCAAGGCACCGTGACCAGCGACGCCAACGAACAGACCATCACCGTTCTGGTCGAGCGCCGTTTCAAGCACCCTCTGCTGCAGAAAACCGTTCGTAAGTCCAAGAAATACCGGGCTCACGACGAAAAGAACGCCTTCAAGGTCGGCGACACCGTACGCATCATCGAATGCGCGCCGAAATCGAAGACGAAACGTTGGGAGGTTCTGGAGGCCTAAGCCTCCGGGACTTTTCCATTTGTCGAAACCCTGGGGGATTTAACAAGACCAGCCCCCACAGGTCGGGAGAAACCACATGATCCAGATGCAGACCAATCTGGATGTCGCTGACAACTCCGGCGCACGCCGAGTTCAGTGCATCAAGGTCCTGGGTGGTTCCAAGCGTAAATACGCCTCCGTTGGCGACATCATTGTCGTCTCGGTGAAGGAAGCCATCCCGCGCGGCCGCGTAAAGAAAGGTGACGTCCGTAAGGCTGTCGTCGTACGCACCGCCAAGGAAGTCCGTCGCGAAGACGGCACAGCGATCCGTTTCGATCGCAACGCCGCCGTCATCCTGAACAATAACAACGAGCCAGTCGGTACCCGTATCTTTGGCCCCGTTGTTCGGGAATTGCGCGGCAAGAACTTCATGAAAATCATCTCGCTGGCTCCGGAGGTGCTGTAATCATGGCTGCTAAACTCCGCAAAGGCGACAAGGTCGTCGTGCTGGCCGGCAAGGACAAGGGCAAAGAGGGAACCATTTCCTCGGTTGACCCCAAAGCCGGTAAAGCTGTTGTCGAAGGCATCAACATTGCCATCCGTCACACACGTCAGTCTCAAACCTCGCAAGGTGGTCGCCTGCCTCAGGCAAACCCGATCGAGCTGTCGAACCTGGCGCTGCTGGACAAGAACGGCAAAGCAACCCGCGTTGGCTTCCGCATGGAAGGTGACAAGAAGGTTCGCTTCGCGAAGACCACAGGGGACGTGATCGATGCTTGATTCCGCAACCTACATCCCGCGTCTGAAAGCTCAGTACGTTGAAACCATCCGTGCCGCTCTGAAAGAAGAGTTCGGCTACAAGAACGACATGCAGCTGCCCAAGCTGGACAAAATCGTTCTGAACATCGGTTGTGGTGCTGAGGCGGTCAAAGACTCGAAGAAAGCGAAAGCTGCTGTCGAAGATCTGACTGCTATTGCAGGTCAAAAGGCCGTTGCAACCAAGGCGAAGAAGTCGATCGCGGGTTTCCGCGTCCGTGAAGACATGCCGCTGGGCGCGAAAGTGACCCTGCGCGGTGACCGGATGTACGAATTCCTGGATCGCCTGATCACCATCGCGCTGCCGCGCGTTCGTGACTTCCGCGGTGTTAAGCCGTCTTTCGATGGTCAGGGCAACTTTGCCATGGGCATGAAAGAGCACATCGTGTTCCCGGAAATCGATTTCGACAAGGTCGATGAGGTCTGGGGCCTGGATATCGTAATTGCCACCACAGCGAAAACCGACGCTGAAGCGAAGAGCCTGTTGAAAGCATTCAACATGCCGTTCAACGCGTAAGCGCCGGGAGGATTGAGACATGGCTAAAAAAGCAATGATCGAACGCGAGAAGAAGCGCGAACGCCTGGTGGCCAAATATGCCGCAAAGCGTGCCGAGCTGAAAGAAATCGCGAATGACGAGAGCCGCCCGATGGAAGAGCGTTTCAAAGCGCGTCTGAAACTGGCGAAACTGCCGCGCAACAGCTCGGCTACCCGTCTACACAACCGTTGTCAGCTGACCGGTCGTCCCCACGCTTACTACCGTAAGCTGAAGGTAAGCCGTATCGCGCTGCGCGAGCTGGGTTCTGCTGGTCAGATCCCCGGCATGGTGAAATCGAGCTGGTAAGGGAGACATAGATATGAATGATCCTATCGGCGATATGCTCACCCGTATCCGTAACGCGCAAATGCGCGGCAAGTCCACCGTTTCCACCCCGGCGTCCAAGCTGCGCGGTTGGGTTCTGGACGTGCTGGCGGACGAAGGCTACATCCGTGGCTATGAAAAGACGACCGGTGCAAACGGTCATCCGGCCATCGAAATCAGCCTGAAATACTACGAAGGCACTCCTGTCATTCGCGAGCTGAAGCGGGTTTCGAAACCCGGTCGTCGCGTCTACATGGGCGTCAATGACATCCCACAGGTCCGTCAGGGTCTGGGCGTGTCGATTGTCAGCACTCCGAAAGGTGTGATGTCGGACGCAAACGCTCGCTCCAACAATGTTGGCGGCGAAGTGCTCTGCACCGTCTTCTAAGGAGGTCTGCAATGTCTCGTATTGGTAAAAAACCGGTCGAGCTGCCCAGCGGCGTTACCGCCTCTGTGTCGGGTCAGACCATCGAAGTCAAAGGTCCGAAAGGCACCCGCAGCTTCACCGCCACCGACGACGTGACGCTGTCGGTTGAAGACAACGTGGTCAAGATCGACCCCCGTGGCATGTCCAAGCGTGCCCGCCAGCAGTGGGGCATGAGCCGCACCATGGTTGCCAATCTGGTAACCGGTGTGACCGAAGGCTTCAAAAAAGAGCTGGAGATCCAGGGTGTTGGTTACCGGGCTCAGATGCAGGGCAATACCCTGAAGCTGAACCTGGGCTACAGCCACGATGTTGATTTCACTGCTCCGGAAGGTGTCACCATCACCGCGCCGAAGCAGACCGAAATCGTTGTGGAAGGTATCGACCAGCAGCAGGTGGGCGAAGTCGCGGCCAAAATCCGCGAATGGCGCCGTCCCGAGCCGTACAAAGGCAAGGGCATCCGCTACAAGGGCGAGTTCATCTTCCGCAAGGAAGGCAAGAAGAAGTAAGGACGAACACAATGGCAAACAGCAAAAGAACCCTGTTTCTGAAGCGCCGCCTGCGCGTTCGGAACAAACTTCGCAAGGTCAACGCGGGTCGTCCGCGTCTGTCCGTACACCGTTCGAACAAGAACATCTCCGTTCAGCTGATCGACGACGTACGTGGCGTGACCCTGGCCTCGGCCTCGACCCTGGAAAAGGATCTGGGTGTTGTTGGCAAGAACAACGTCGAAGCGGCCACCAAAGTGGGCGCAGCCATCGCCGAGCGGGCCAAGAAGGCCGGCGTCGAAGAGGCTTATTTCGATCGTGGCGGCTTCCTGTTCCACGGCAAGGTGAAGGCAGTTGCCGACGCTGCGCGTGAAGGCGGCCTGAAAATCTAAGACCTGTGGGCGGGTTTCGATCCGCCCCGATGATCCGGGGGCCTCGGCGTCGGTCGAGGCTCACTTGGATTGAAGAAAACGGCGTCAAGCGCCACATGAGAAAAGGGATGCCAAATGGCAGAACGTGAAAACCGTCGGGGCCGTGGCCGCGACCGTGAAGAAGCACCGGAATTTGCCGATCGTCTGGTCGCAATCAACCGCGTGTCGAAAACCGTAAAAGGTGGTAAGCGCTTTGGCTTCGCCGCTCTGGTGGTTGTTGGCGATCAGAAAGGCCGCGTGGGCTTTGGCAAAGGTAAAGCGAAAGAAGTACCTGAAGCCATCCGCAAGGCGACCGAGCAAGCCAAGCGTCAGATGATCCGCGTGCAGCTGCGCGAAGGCCGGACCCTGCACCACGACATCGAGGGCCGTCACGGCGCCGGTAAAGTGGTCATGCGCACCGCACCGGAAGGTACCGGTATCATCGCCGGTGGTCCGATGCGTGCCGTGTTCGAAATGCTGGGCGTAAAGGACGTTGTGTCCAAGTCGCTGGGCTCGCAGAACCCGTACAACATGATCCGAGCCACCATCGACGGCCTGAAGAAAGAACAGAGCCCGCGTTCGGTTGCCGCGCGTCGTGGCAAGAAGGTCGCCGATATCCTGCCCAAGCGGGATGAAGCACCGGCTGAAGCCGAAGCGTAAGGAGAGCGAGCAATGGCAAAAACCATCGTCGTCAAGCAGATCGGTTCGCCGATCCGTCGCCCCGCCGAACAGCGCGCAACCCTGATCGGTCTGGGCCTGAACAAGATGCACAAGACCCGCGAATTGGAAGACACTCCGTCGATCCGCGGCATGGTCAACAAGATCCCGCATCTGGTTGAGATCATCGAAGAGCGCGGCTGAGCGCCAACTTCGAAAGCCTAATGAACGCCTCCGATCTGATCGGGGGCGTTTTCATTTTTGGCCGTCGCCTGCGCGGAATGTCGGAAGACCGCCTTTTGCGGTGAACTAGGGCAAGGCCTGGCCAGGAATTTGCAGGTAGACACCTTTTTGCCCTCCGTCCTGACCCTGAAATTAAAACATAGCCAAACGGCTAACTTTTTCTTGACGCGGGTGGTGCGTTGAAATACTTAGCCTTATGGCTAACAAACTCGATACTTTTTTTTCTGCGCTGGCCGATCCGACCCGGCGTGCCGTGATCGAGCGGCTGATCACTGGCCCAGCGGCCGTGTCCGAGCTGCACGAAGCGCACGACATGGCGCTGCCATCGTTTCTGAAGCATCTCGGCAAACTGGAATCCGCTGGAATGATCCGTTCGGAGAAGATCGGTCGGGTTCGCATGTTGCATATCGAAGCCGCCCCGATCGCCGAGGCGGAAGGTTGGTTGAAACAACAACGTCACCTCTGGGAAGGCCGGCTGGATCGCCTGTCTGCACTTGCCGAGCAAATTGAGAAGGAATCCGACGATGGCTGATTACGAAACTTTGATCCTGGAACGCGAGATTGCCTGCGCTCCCGACCGGCTGTTTCAGGTGTTGACCGACCGCGAGTTGCGCCAGAAATGGGCCGCACCAGACGATGAAAGCGTAGTTTTGATCGATGTGTTCGACTGTCGACCCGGAGGCCGTGAGGAAACGCGGTGTGGACCGAAAGAGGCGCCCGAGTTCAATACGACCAGCCTGTTCCACGTAGTCTCGCCGGAGTTTCTTTCATTGACCGAAACACTTGTCATTCAAGGAGAGTTGGTCTCGGTCTCGCTGTGCGGCCACGAAATCCTGCCGAATGGCCGTGGCAGTACGCTGCGCGTCACGTTGCAGATCACAAGCCTGGCCGGGCCAGAACTGTTTCAGGACTACAAAGGTGGCTGGTCTGCTGCTTTGGACAACCTGTCCCGGCTTGCGGCCAGTAGCGGTCACTCCTGATTGACGCCGCCATGCCAAAAATGCATAGCGGCCAGTCCAAAACCATCGTTGTTAGCGGTAACCGAAGTACCTATCTCAACCCTGTCCAAGACAGGAACCAAGTAAGTGACATCGGGGAATACGCCCCGACATTCGAAAGGAAATGAGATAATGGCACACACAGCGACCCTGACACATGGCGGCTTCAACCTGACCGCCCGTATCGCAAACCTGATCGAGCGCGTGAAAGAAAACCGCGCCCGGGCCAGCGAGTACACCCGCACGTATACCGAGCTGCAGCGTCTGAGCGACCGCGAGTTGAACGACATCGGCATCCGCCGGTGCGACATCGCCGACATCGCCCGCGAGCATGCCTACTGCTCGTAAGATACAGGACGACAACATATGAAGCAGAGGCGCCCAAGTGGCGCCTCTTTTGTGTTTACGGATCCCACACGGGCAGGAAAATGTTTGTTACCACAACTGCGACGTTGCGCGGCGCCGGGAATTGGGTCACTCCGATGCAGGCAAGCCGTCAAGGCATGAACACATTGGGCAGAGAGGGCAGAACATGGCACGGGACTTCCAGATTGCAATGCTGTGGGTCGAGGGGCCGCTCAGTTTTTTGGAACTGCTGTGCATCCAGTCGTACTTGGATATGGGCCACAGCGTGCGGCTTTATACCTATAGCAATGTGACGAACATCCCCGAGGGTGTCGAGCACCGTGATGCCCGCGAGATCCTGCCGGATTCCGAATTTATCACGCATGAGCGTACCAATAGCCCCGCGCCGCATTCCGACAAGTTCCGCTACCGGATGCTGGCTCAGGAGCCCGACCTGATCTGGGCCGACACCGATGCCTATTGCCTGAAACCCTATTCAACGGCGAATGGTCATTACTATGGGTATCTCGAGGGTGAGGTGGCGATTGGGGTTCTGGGCCTGCCGCAGGACAGTGAAACTCTGGCCAAGCTGATCGAGTACACGAATGATCCCTACCTTATTCCTCCTTGGTTACCGCCGCGCCACCGCCGACCGCTGGAAGAGGCGCGGGACGCCGGGAACCCGACCAACGTTCCCGAGGCGTTGTGGGGCGTGTGGGGGCCAAAGGCATTCACCTGGGCGCTGAAGGAAACAGGCGAGATAAAATACGCCCTGCCAGAGCATGTTTTTTACCCGATCAACTTTTCGCGGCGCCGGGCCCTTGCCCGGCCGAACGAAAATCTTGACCGGTTTTTTCACGAGGATACCGTCTCGATCCATCTATACGGGCGCCGGATGCGGGCGATCATGCGCAAGAACCACGGTGGAATACCACATCCCGACAGCCTGGTCGGGCGACTTGTGGCCAAACATGGAATTGTGCCCCAAGATGCGCCCATTGCTGGCCGCGACGACTGAGCCGCTGCTGCCGGGCAATCAAAACTTGCAACTCGGGGCGCGAGGCTGTACTGCGCTCCGGTGGCGTGTTTGCCACGAGAATCAAAACCAAGAAATGCCGTGTTTGGCCCATCACGCTTCGGGGTCATATCCGGCTTAGGAGAAGCGACATGAAACTGCACGAATTGCGCGACAATCCCGGCGCCGTCAAGAAACGCACCCGCGTTGGCCGTGGTCCCGGCTCTGGCAAGGGTAAAATGGGTGGCCGCGGTATCAAAGGCCAGAAATCTCGTTCGGGTGTGGCCATCAACGGCTACGAAGGCGGCCAGATGCCGCTGTATCAGCGCCTGCCCAAGCGCGGCTTCAACAAGCCGAACCGCAAGGAATTTGCCGTCATCAACCTGGGCCTGATCCAGAAATTCGTCGACGCCGGCAAACTGGACGTTAAATCGGCCATCACCGAGGACGCACTGGTTGCCTCGGGTCTGGTGCGCCGCAAGCTGGACGGTATCCGCGTTCTGGCCAAAGGCGAAATCAGCGCCAAGCTGAACCTCGAAGTGACCGGCGCGTCGAAAGCGGCGATCGAAGCCGTGGAAAAAGCGGGCGGTTCACTGAAGGTCACAAAAGCCGCTGCGGCAGAGTAAGCGCTTGTGAGCGGGCGCCGACCCGCTTACATAGACCTCAGAGTTTTCCAAGACGCCGCCCGAGCCGGAAAACGGTTCCGGGCGGCGTTTTCATAAGAGAGACCGATTTATGGTATCAGCAGCAGAACAAATGGCAGCCAACACAAGCTGGGCTGCTCTGGGCAAGGCCACCGATCTGCGCAACCGCATCCTGTTCACGCTGGGTTTGCTGATCGTCTATCGTCTGGGCACCTTCATTCCGGTGCCGGGGATCGACGGTCAGGCGCTGCGCGAGTTCATGGAACAGGCGGGGCAGGGCATCGGTGGGATGGTTTCGATGTTCACCGGCGGGGCGCTGGGGCGGATGGGTATCTTTGCCCTCGGCATCATGCCCTATATTTCGGCATCCATCATCGTACAGCTGCTGACCTCGATGGTGCCCGCGCTCGAACAACTCAAGAAAGAGGGCGAGCAGGGCCGCAAGAAAATCAACCAGTACACCCGTTTCGGCACCGTCGCGCTGGCCACCGTTCAGGCCTATGGCTTGGCGGTTTCGCTGGAATCGGGCGATTTGGCCACTGATCCGGGCCTGTATTTCCGCCTGTCGACGATGATCACTCTGGTCGGTGGCACCATGTTCCTGATGTGGCTGGGTGAGCAGATCACCGCGCGCGGCATCGGCAACGGCATCTCGCTGATCATTTTTGTCGGCATCATCGCCGAGGTTCCGGCTGCGCTGGCCCAGTTCCTGGCCTCGGGCCGTTCGGGCGCGATCAGCCCGGCCGTGATCGTCGGCGTGATCGTGATGGTGATCGCCGTTATCACCTTCGTGGTGTTCATGGAACGCGCGCTGCGCAAGATCCACATCCAGTACCCGCGCCGCAATGTCGGCATGAAAGTCTATGAAGGCGGCTCGAGCCACCTGCCGGTAAAGGTCAACCCGGCCGGCGTGATTCCGGCGATCTTCGCCAGCTCGCTGCTGCTGCTGCCGGTCACGATATCGACCTTCTCGTCGGGTGCGGCGAACGGACCGATCATGTCGTGGCTGCTGGCCAATTTCGGACCGGGACAGCCGCTGTACCTGCTGTTCTTCGCTTCGATGATCGTGTTCTTTGCGTATTTCTACACGTTCAACGTGTCGTTCAAACCGGATGACGTGGCGGACAACCTGAAAAAGCAGAACGGTTTCGTGCCCGGCATCCGTCCCGGAAAGAAGACCGCCGAGTATCTGGAATACGTGGTCAACCGCGTACTGGTTCTGGGCTCGGCCTATCTGGCGGCGGTCTGCCTGCTGCCTGAAATTCTGCGCGGCCAGTTCGCCATCCCGTTCTATTTCGGCGGCACCTCGGTTCTAATCATCGTCTCTGTGACCATGGACACAATCCAACAGGTTCAGAGCCACCTGCTGGCGCATCAATACGAAGGGCTGATCGAAAAGTCCCAGTTGCGCGGTAAAGGCAAGAAACGCGGCAGGAAGGGACCCGCTCGTCGATGAATATCATTCTTCTGGGCCCCCCGGGGGCAGGCAAGGGTACGCAGGCACGTCACCTGGTTGAAACGCGGGGCATGATCCAGCTCAGCACCGGTGACATGCTGCGCGAGGCCCGCAGCTCGGGAACCGAAATGGGCAAGAAGGTGGCCGCGATCATGGACGCGGGCAAGCTTGTCACCGACGAGATCGTGATTGGCTTGATCGAAGAGAAGCTAACCACCGAAAAGGGCGCTGGCTTCATCTTCGACGGCTTCCCGCGCACCTTGGCCCAGGCTGACGCCTTGTCGGCTCTTCTGACCAAGCTGGGCCAGTCGCTGCACACCGTGATCGAAATGCGCGTGGATGACGAGGCCCTGGTTGATCGGATCACTGCCCGGTCGACCTGTGGCGGTTGCGGCGAGGTCTACAATGACAAGACCAAACCGATCCCGGCCGATGGTAAATGCACCAATTGCGGCAAAGAAAACGATTTCGTCCGTCGTGCCGACGACAACGAGGAAAGCCTGCGCACCCGGCTTATGGAGTATTACAAGAAGACCTCGCCGTTGATTGGCTATTACTACGCCAAGGGCGATCTTCGACCGGTGAACGGGCTGGCGGACATCAAGGAAGTCCGAGCCTCGATCGCAGCCATATTGGGTTAAGCTTGCAAAGGGCTTGACGCCAAGCGCAAAAGCCCATATCGACCCCCATCCCTTTGGGGAATCAATCGCGCACGCGGGATTCGTTCCGCTTGTATAGACCACCTCGTATAATGCTGAACCCTCTGGCCACACTGCCACGGTTAGGCGTTGTGAAAAAAGGTTCTGGAATTACGGAACCGCAACGAAAGGAAAGTGACACGTGGCACGTATTGCCGGCGTAAACATCCCGACTGCAAAGCGGGTACCAATCGCCCTCACATATATCACCGGTATCGGCAACACCTCGGCCAAAGCGATCTGCGAAGCCGTTGGCATCGACACGACCCGTCGCGTCAATGAACTGTCTGATGCCGAAGTTCTGGCCATCCGCGAATACATCGACGCGAACTTCACCGTCGAAGGTGACCTGCGTCGCGAAGTTCAGATGAACATCAAGCGTCTGATGGACCTGGGCTGCTATCGCGGTCTGCGTCACCGCCGCAACCTGCCGGTTCGCGGTCAGCGTACCCACACCAACGCTCGTACCCGCAAAGGCCCCGCAAAGGCCATTGCTGGTAAGAAGAAATAAGGGAGGGTCTGACTGATGGCACGTGACAAGACTCGCGTTAAGCGCAAAGAGCGTAAGAACATCGCATCGGGCGTCGCCCATGTGAATTCGACCTTCAACAACACCAAGATCCTGATCTCGGACGTGCAGGGCAACGCCATTTCGTGGTCGTCGGCCGGCACCATGGGCTTCAAGGGATCGCGGAAATCGACCCCCTACGCCGCTCAGATGGCTGCAGAAGATGCAGGCAAGAAGGCGCAGGAACATGGCGTCAAGACGCTGGAAGTCGAAGTTCAGGGCCCCGGTTCGGGTCGTGAATCGGCTCTGCGTGCGCTGGCTGCCGTGGGCTTCAACATCACGTCGATCCGCGATGTGACCCCGATCGCCCACAATGGCTGCCGCCCGCCGAAGCGCCGCCGCGTCTAACCGATCGAATTACCAGGCTGGGGCCGTGTTTTTACACGGCCCCGGTTCGCCGTTTTGAAACCTCGGGCGTCTGCACCTGATTGGTCATGGGGCGCAGACAGGAATGGAGGGATTACATGATCCACAAGAATTGGGCAGAATTGATCAAGCCGACCCAACTGGAAGGCAAGCCGGGCAACGATCCCGCGCGGCAGGCAACCCTGTTTGCAGAGCCGCTTGAGCGTGGCTTTGGTCTGACCCTGGGCAACGCGCTGCGCCGTGTTCTGATGAGCTCGCTGCAAGGCGCCGCCATCACCAGCGTCCAGATCGACAACGTCCTGCACGAGTTCAGCTCGGTCGCAGGCGTTCGTGAAGACGTCACCGACATCATCCTGAACCTCAAGCAGGTCGCTCTGCGCATGGAAGTCGAAGGGCCCAAGCGCCTGTCGATCAATGCCAAAGGCCCCGCAGTTGTCACCGCCGGTGATATCAGCGAAAGCGCCGGCATCGAGGTTCTGAACCGTGATCACGTCATCTGCCACCTGGACGATGGCGCCGAGCTGTTCATGGAACTGACCGTCAACACCGGCAAAGGCTATGTCTCGGCCGAGAAGAACAAGCCCGAAGATGCGCCCATCGGCCTGATCCCGATCGACGCGATCTACTCGCCGGTCAAGAAAGTCGCCTATGACGTTCAGCCGACCCGTGAAGGCCAGGTTCTGGACTATGACAAGCTGACCATGAAGATCGAAACCGACGGCTCGATCACGCCCGAGGACGCGCTGGCCTTCGCCGCCCGCATCCTGCAGGATCAGCTGTCGATCTTCGTCAACTTCGACGAGCCGGAATCGGCCGGTCGCCAGGACGAGGACGATGGTCTGGAGTTCAACCCGCTGCTGCTGAAGAAAGTGGACGAGTTGGAACTGTCGGTTCGTTCGGCGAACTGCCTGAAGAACGACAACATCGTCTACATCGGCGACCTGATCCAGAAGACCGAAGCCGAGATGCTGCGCACCCCGAACTTCGGCCGCAAGTCGCTGAACGAGATCAAGGAAGTGCTGTCCGGCATGGGTCTGCACCTCGGCATGGATGTCGAGGATTGGCCGCCCGACAACATCGAAGATCTGGCGAAGAAATTCGAAGACGCGTTCTAAGCGCGTCTTCTCCAATGCCCGGGCTGCCGGGGACCGTATGGGCATTTCCGCCCCAAGGAGAGCCGGTGACACGCATCGCCGGCCAGACAAAGCAAAACGCGAAAGAAGGAATTGAAAAATGCGTCACGCACGTGGTTACCGCCGCCTGAACCGTACTCATGAGCACCGCAAGGCCCTGTTCTCGAACATGGCCGGCTCGCTGATCGAGCACGAACAGATCAAGACGACCCTGCCCAAGGCAAAAGAACTGCGCCCGATCGTTGAAAAACTGATCACCTTGGGCAAGCGCGGCGATCTGCACGCCCGCCGTCAGGCCGCAGCTCAGCTGAAGGAAGACAAGGACGTCGCCAAGCTGTTCGAGGTTCTGGGCCCGCGCTACAAGGACCGTCAGGGCGGCTATGTCCGTATCCTGAAAGCTGGCTTCCGCTATGGCGACATGGCTCCGATGGCGATCATCGAATTCGTTGATCGTGACATCGACGCCAAAGGCGCAGCCGACAAGGCCCGCGTCGCCGCCGAAGAAGTGGACGTTGACGAAGAATAAGAACCGGCTGCATTGCCGCTTCAAGGCCCCTGTCCGGATATCCCGGTCAGGGGCTTTTTCTTGTGGATCGCCTCGCTCACGGCGGACATGGCAGCGGCAAGGTTTCGCGTGCTCTATTGCATTCGCGTGCCGACCTCCGCATATCTTCGGCGGATGATGAACGGAGCTGTCATGATACGCACGATCCTGGCCGTATGCCTGATGACACTGGCCACCCATGCCGGTGCCGAGACACGGGTTCCTCAGTCACAGGTCGAGATTTCGATGGGTTTTGCCCCGGTGGTCAAAAAGGCGGCCCCGGCGGTGGTGAACATCTATGCCAAGATCGTCCGGCCTGGACGCAGCAGTCCGATTTTCACGGATCCGTTCTTTCGCGACTTTTTCGGCGGTGGGTTCGGTGCACCGCGGCCGCGGGTGCAAAACTCGCTGGGGTCGGGCGTCATCCTGACCGAGGACGGCTATGTCGTCTCGAACTATCACGTTGTCGGCACCGCGACCGAGATCCGGGTCGTGACCACGGATCGTCGCGAGTTCCAGGCCGAGGTCGTTCTGGGCGACGAGGAAAGCGACATCGCCATCCTGCGCCTGCGGGACGCGCAGGGACTGCCGTTTCTGCGTCTGCGGGATTCTGACCATGTCGAGGTGGGGGAACTGGCCCTGGCCATCGGCAACCCGTTCGGCGTGGGGCAGACCGTGTCGTCTGGCATCATCTCGGGGCTGGCGCGGTCTGGCACCGCCACTGGCAATGCACGGGGCTATTTCATCCAGACAGACGCGCCCATCAACCCGGGCAATTCCGGTGGCGCCCTGATCGACGTGAATGGTGACCTGATCGGCATCAACACCTCGATCCTGACGCGGTCGGGTGGATCCAATGGGATTGGCTTCGCCATTCCGGCCAATCTGGTCGCAGAGTTTCTGCGGCAGGCCCAGGAAGGAAACGATGGTTTCGTCAGCCCTTGGGCGGGTATGGCCGGACAGACCATGAGCGCCGACATCGCCGAATCCCTTGGGCTTTCGTTGCCGCAAGGCGTTGTGATCTCGGACCTCCATCCGCTCAGCCCGTTGGCCGAGGCCGGCCTGCGGGTCGGGGACATCGTCACGCATGTGGACGGCGAAGAGGTGAATTCTCCGGCTGAGATGAAGTTCCGCATGTCTGTGGCGGGTTTTGGTGGGACATCCGTTCTGACCCGGCTCCGCGGTAGCGAGCGTGCTGAGGTCAGCGTCGATCTGGTGCCCGCGCCCGAGACGCCTCCGGCCGAGGAAACCACTCTGGACGATCGCACGGTTCTGCCGGGTATGACGGTTGCGCGCATCAACCCGGCAATGATTGCCAAGATGGGCCTGCTTCTGTCGCAGACCGGGGTGGTCGTGGTCGACCCCGGCCCATATGGTGCTCGGGCCGGCTTGCGGCCCGGCGATGTCATTAATGCCGTGAACGGGCGACATGCTGAACGCCCGCGCGACATCGTTCGGGCGTTGCGCGATCCGGGGCGGCGGGTGCAGATCGACCTGGTGCGCGGTGGCAAGCCTGTGTCGTTGCGGTTCAGGCTCTGACGGCATGAGTGACCTTTTCGACACCGAAGGCCAGTCCTCGGAACCGGCCCCGAACCGCCCGCTGGCCGACCGCCTGCGGCCCCAGGCGCTGTCCGACGTGATCGGGCAGCAACAGGTTCTGGGCTCAGAGGCGCCGCTGGGGGTGATGCTGGCGTCGGGCAGCCTGTCCAGCCTGATCTTCTGGGGGCCGCCGGGGGTGGGCAAAACCACGATCGCGCGGCTGCTGGCCAAGGAAACCGACCTTCATTTCGAACAGATCAGCGCGATCTTCACCGGTGTTCCTGACCTCAAGAAGGTGTTCGAGGCCGCCAAGTTGCGGCGGCGGAACGGCCGGGGGACGCTGTTGTTCGTGGACGAGATCCATCGTTTCAACAAGGCCCAGCAGGACGGGTTCCTGCCGCATATGGAGGACGGGACGATCCTTCTGGTGGGCGCGACCACCGAAAACCCTTCGTTCGAGTTGAACGCCGCCGTGCTCAGCCGCGCGCAGGTGCTGGTGCTGGAACGGCTGGATCTGGCCGATCTGGAACGCCTGACACAGCGTGCCGAAAAAGAGCTGGGCAAGGCGCTGCCCCTGACACCCGCGGCGCGGGACGCGCTGCAGGAAATGGCGGATGGAGACGGCCGGGCGCTGTTGAACCTGATCGAACAGATCGCGGCCTGGTCGGTGGACGCGCCGCTGGACCCCGACGCTTTGGCCAAGCGCCTGATGCGACGCGCCGCGAAATACGACAAGTCGGGGGACGAGCACTACAATTTGATCTCGGCACTGCACAAATCGGTGCGCGGGTCCGACCCGGATGCGGCGCTGTACTGGTTAGCCCGGATGCTGACCGGGGGCGAGGATCCGCGATACCTGGCCCGCCGCATCACCCGGATGGCGGTCGAGGATATCGGCCTAGCCGATCCGCAGGCCCAGTCGATCTGCCTGCATGCGTGGGAAGTTTACGAGCGGCTCGGGTCGCCCGAGGGTGAGTTGGCGCTGGCGCAGGCGGTCGTGTATCTGGCGCTGGCGCCCAAATCCAACGGGGCCTATGTGGGCTACAAGGCGGCGATGCGCCTGGCCAAGCAGTCGGGCAGCGAGCCGCCGCCCAAACACATCCTGAACGCGCCGACCGGGTTGATGAAGGATCAGGGTTACGGCGCGGGCTATGCCTATGACCACGATGCCGAGGACGGGTTCTCGGGGCAGAACTACTTTCCCGAGACCATGAAACGCCCGGTCCTGTACCAGCCAGTCGAACGCGGGTTCGAGCGCGAGTTGAAAAAGCGTCTGGACTACTTTTCGAAACTGCGCAGTCAACGCAGCGGGTCGTGACGCAAGGTCAGATCAGCCCGTGCCGTCGCGTTCTGCGCGACACCCAAGGCGTGCCCGGGTTTCCCTAGGGTTACATGCCGCAAGGGAGGAGCGCAGATGACCGTTTCCATCGACAAGACAGACGACGTGTGGACTATCATCCACGACCGGCCCCAGTCCAGAAACGCCGTGGATGCCGAACACGCGGCAGCCTTGGCCGAGGCCTTCATCGCCTTCGAGGACAGCACGGCCAAAGCTGCCGTGTTCTGGGGCAAGGGCGGCAATTTCTGCGCGGGCTGGGACCTCAAGATGGCAGCCACGCTGTCCGACCCGGACCTGCGCGAGCCGTATTTCGACAAGCACGCCTTTTCAATCGGGGCGGCGCCGTCGTTGCTGGGGCCGATGGGTCCATCGCGACTGGAGCTGTCCAAGCCGGTCATCGGCGCGATCGAAGGTGCTGCGGTGGCCGGCGGCATGGAACTGGCCCTGTGGTGCGACATCCGGGTGATGGCCGAGGACGCCTATATGGGCGTCTATTGCCGCCGCTGGGGGATCACGCTGATGGATGGCGGTTCGGTGCGGCTGCCGCGGCTGGTCGGGCAGGGCAAGGCGCTCGAGATCGCGCTGACAGGGCGCAAGGTCAAGGCTGACGAGTGCGAACGGATCGGACTTGCCGAGAAAATCGTGCCGCAGGGTGAAACCCGAATGGCGGCTGAAGCGATGGCGCAAGAGATTGCCCGGTTCCCGCAGGAGGCCGTCCGCGCCGACCGCCGCTCGATCATCGAAACCCGGGGGATGCCGATGCACGAGGCGTTGAAGGTCGAATGGGCCAACGGGCTGGACGCCATCCGCCGCGAGGGCACATCCGGCGCGGCTCGGTTCCGCGATGGGGCCGGGCGGCACGGGGATTTCACTGATATCTGAGCGGCCTTGGCCCCCGAACCCGTCAGCCTGCTTGACTCTTGCCTTGCGGCGCGCGACAGACGCGGATGTTTTCTGAGGCACTGACACGGGCGATTTTCCGGGCGCGCAGCATCCGGTCGCAAGGGGTATTGGCATGAGCGGCGTACAGATGATCACGGTCGAGCCGGGCGACGGCGACCAGCGGTTGGACCGCTGGTTGCGGCGCCTGTTCCCGCATGTCAGCCAGGGCCGGATCGAAAAGATGTGCCGCAAGGGTGAACTGCGCGTGGACGGCGGCCGGGTCAAGGGCTCGACCCGCTTGCAGGCGGGGCAGGTGGTGCGCGTGCCGCCCCTGCCGGACCCGGATCACAAACCGGCCCCGGCCCGCCCCCGCGTGACGGATGCCGATGCGAAAATGATCCAGTCCTGCGTGATCTATCGCGACGACCACGTGCTGGCACTGAACAAGCCCCATGGCCTGCCCGTTCAGGGCGGCAGCGGCCAGGCCCGGCATGTGGACGGCCTCGCCGAGGCGCTGCGTTTTGGCTATGACGAGAACCCGCGGCTGGTGCACCGGCTCGACAAGGACACCTCGGGCGTTCTGCTGATGGCGCGTACGCGCGAAGCGGCCAAGGGGCTGACCGCGGCCTTCCGGCATCGCAACACGCGCAAGATCTATTGGGCGCTGGTGGCTGGTGTGCCGACCCCGTATCTGGGCGAGATCAAGACCGGGCTGGTCAAGGCCCCCGGCCATGGCAAGCAGGGCGAGGGCGAAAAGATGATCGCCGTCCACCTGAACGAGATCGACAGCACGCCGGGTGCCAAACGGGCCCATACGCTTTATGCCACGCTGTATCGGGTGGCGGGGCGCGCATCTTGGGTCGCGATGGAGCCTGTCACCGGCCGCACGCACCAGCTGCGCGCGCATATGGCGGCCATCGGGCACCCGATCGTCGGCGATGGTAAATATGGCGGCTCGGGTCAGGAAAACCTGGGCGACGGCTGGGGCGCACAATTGGGCGGCGTCATCAGCAAGAAGCTGCATCTGCACGCCCGAACCGCGTCGTTCAAGCATCCGATGACCGGCAAGCAGATCACGATCAACGCTCCGCTGCCGCCGCACATGAAGGACAGCTGGGACACCTTGGGATGGACCGAGGATCTGGCCGCCGAGGACCCGTTCGAGGAGTTGCAATGACCGCGCCTCTGCGCCTGGTTCTGTTCGATGTTGACGGGACGCTGGTGGACAGCCAGGCCAGCATCGTGTCAGCCATGACCGCCAGTTTTCAGGCTCTGTCCCTTCCGGTGCCGGATCGCGCGGCGATCCTGTCGATCGTGGGGCTGTCCTTGCCGATTGCAATCGCGCGCCTCGCGCCGGATCAGTCGCAGGCAACTCAACGCCGGTTGGTCGAGGGCTACAAAGAGGCGTATCACGCTCATCGGCTTGAGATGGGGGCGGCAAGTTCACCGCTCTATCCCGGCGCGCGCGAGGTTATCGGATCGTTGCAGGCCGTGCCCGAGATCCTTCTGGGCGTGGCGACGGGTAAATCGCAGCGGGGGTTGGATGCCTTGCTCGAGGCGCACGGTTTGGATTCGGTCTTCGTTACCCGTCAGGTGGCGGACTATCATCCATCCAAGCCGCATCCCTCGATGATCGAAACGGCGCTTTTTGAAACAGGGGTGTCGGCCGGTGATGCGGTGATGATCGGCGACACCAGCTTTGACATGGAAATGGCGCGGGCCGCCGGGGTTGCGGGGATCGGCGTGGGCTGGGGCTATCATGAACGGTCGCAGCTGGGTGCGGCGACCGCGGTGATCGACCGGTTCGAGCAGCTGCCCGGCGTCCTGTCCGCAGTCTGGGGATAACGATATGAGTGAGTGGAAACCGAAACGCTTTTGGACAGCCAGTGCCGTGGTCGCGACCGATAGCGGTTTTACCGTCGAGTTGGATGGCCGCCGGGTGCGGACACCGGCCAAGGCTGCTCTGGTCCTGCCCACCCGGGCCATGGCCGAGGCGGTGGCCCGCGAGTGGGACGCGCAGGAAAAGGAAATCGATCCGGCGGCGATGCCCTTCACCCGCTCGGCCAACGCGGCAATCGACAAGGTGCAGCATCAGCACGCGGAAGTTGCCGACATGTTGTCGGACTATGGCGATTCGGACCTGCTGTGCTATCGCGCAACACACCCGGAAGCCCTGATCGAACGTCAGCGCCGTGAATGGGACCCCGCGCTGGACTGGGCCGCGGAAACGCTGGGCGCCAGACTGATCCCGGTTGAAGGCGTACGGCATCAGCCTCAGGCCCCGGAGGCACTGGACCGGCTGCGTCGGCAGGTTCACGACCTGGACGCGTTCCGTTTGGCGGCGTTTCACGACCTTGTGAGTCTGTCGGGTTCGTTGATTCTGGGTTTTGCCGCTGCCCAAAACTGGCGCAAACCGGACGAGATATGGCGCATTTCTCGGCTGGATGAATCGTGGCAGGCCGAGCAATGGGGGGACGACGAAGAGGCGGTCCAAGGCGCCGAATTGAAGAAGATCGCCTTTTTGCACGCGAAAACCTTCTACGATCTATCGGTTTGAGCCTTTCTGGTCCTGATTTGAGAGGCTTGGGCAGTTGCCTTGCCGGGAACATATCGTTTTCACTGATCCGACCCTTGACGTTTGTTTATGAATGCGCCCAAACTCGGGCGCACTAAAGGGGAGACACCTTTGGGGTAACCTATCCGGCTACCTTTGTGTGTCGGACAAGATCCGTCCCGGGATGGGGCGGGAAATCAGGAAGAGGTAAAAATGAAAAAATCCGTAATCTTGGGCGCGGCGACGATTGCCGGTCTTGCTGCCGGCGCGGCCGCGGCAGGAACCATGGACGACGTCAAAGCGCGCGGCAAGCTGAACTGCGGTGTTACCACCGGTCTGGTTGGCTTTGCTGCACCTGACGCGAATGGCGAATGGCAGGGCTTTGACGTTGCTGTATGCCGCGCAGTAGCCGCCGCCGTTCTGGGTGACGCGAATGCTGTTGAATTCGTTCCCACCACCGGCAAGACCCGCTTCACCGCTCTGGCTTCGGGCGAAGTTGACATGCTGGCCCGCAACACCACCTGGACCTTCAGCCGCGACGTCGACCTGAAGTTCGAATTCGTGGGTGTGAACTACTACGACGGTCAGGGCTTCATGGTTCCCAAGGCACTGGGCGTCAGCTCGGCCAAGGAACTGGACGGCGCCACTGTCTGCATCCAGACCGGCACCACCACCGAGCTGAACCTGGCGGACTTCTTCCGCTCGAACAACATCAGCTACGAGCCGGTTCCGATCGAAACCAACGCCGAAGCGCAGCAGCAGTACCTGGCAGGTGCCTGTGACGTTTACACCACCGACGCTTCGGGCCTGGCCGCAACCCGCGCCACGTTCGAAAACCCCGGTGATCACGTTCTGCTGCCCGAAATCATCTCGAAAGAGCCGCTTGGCCCGCTGGTCCGTCACGGCGACAACGAGTGGGGCGACATCGTTCGCTGGACCCTGAACGCTCTGATCTCGGCCGAAGAGCTGGGCATCACCTCGGCGAACATCGACGAGATGGCTGCAGGCACCGAGAACCCGGAAATCAACCGTCTGCTGGGTAGCGAAGGCACCCTGGGCGAGATGCTGGGTCTGGACGCACAGTGGGCCATGCGCGCCATCAAGGCGGGTGGCAACTACGGCGAAGTGTTTGCCAAGAACATCGGTGAGGAAACCCCGATCGGTCTGGCACGCGGTCTGAACGCACAGTGGACCGATGGTGGTCTGCTGTACTCGCCGCCGTTCCGCTAAAATCCACGGAAAAGGGCGCAGGGCAACCTGCGCCCTTTTTTGCAGAACAGAATGCTACGGGCTGCTCGGGAGCGGGGAAAACCCTGCCGGGAAGGAAGCGTCCGAAAAGCACGGGGATCCCAAAATATGTCGACTATGACTGACCCACCGAAGGCTGACTTTCGGTTGTCGATGCTCATAAACGATACACGCTATCGCTCTCTTACATTTCAGGTGATCGCGGCAATCGTTATTGCGCTCAGCATCTGGTATCTTGGTAACAACCTGATCCAGAACCTTAGGGCCGCAGGGCTCAACATTTCCTATTCTTTCTTGGGCGATCCGTCCGGGTATGACATCAACCAGCGTTTGATCGAATATGACAGCCAGTCCTCGCATGGGCGTGCGGCTGTCGTCGGCATTCTCAACACGCTTTTGGTTGCATTCCTGGCTTGTATCACTGCGACGGTGTTTGGCGTGATCGCAGGTGTTTTACGCCTGTCAAACAACTGGCTCGTATCCAAGCTGATGGCGGTCTACGTGGAAATCTTCCGGAATATTCCGGTTCTGATCTGGATCATCATCATCTTCACGATCATGACAGCCGTTCTGCCGGGACCGAGGGAGTTCCGGGGCGATAACCCAACATCCAGCATGCTGTTTGATCTGTTCGCCTTTACCAACCGCGGCGTCTATGTCCCGCGCCCCGAGTTTGCGAATGGGCTGTTCGGTTCGACCTTTCTGAATTGGCTGCTGGTCATCGCGGTTTTGGTCGCTTCCTGGTTTGCGTCTCGTGAAATTGAGAAACGCGCCACGCTCAAACAGGAACAGACGGGCGAGCGTCCAAAGACTGGCCTTGTGAAACTTGCAGTTTGGCTCGTGCCTTTTGCACTGCTGATGATTTTGATGGGCCTGACCTGGGATGTCCCCGCTCTGAAAGGTTTCAACTTCAGCGGTGGTATCAAGGTCGGCGGTCCGCTGATCGCATTGTGGTTCGCTTTGTCGATCTATACCGGCGCCTTCATCGCAGAAAACGTACGTGCGGGTATTCAGGCGATTTCAAAAGGCCAGACCGAGGCTGCGGCCGCGTTGGGCCTGCGTCCCGGTCGGATCATGAATCTTGTGATCCTGCCTCAGGCGCTGCGGGTCATCATCCCGCCGTTGATCTCGCAATATCTGAACATCACCAAGAACTCGTCGCTTGCGATTGCAGTCGGCTATGCGGATATCACCGCAACGCTGGGTGGCATCACGCTGAACCAAACCGGTCGGGCGATCGAGTGCGTCTTGCTGCTGATGCTGTTCTATCTGACAGCCTCGCTGCTGATTTCGATGGCGATGAACATCTACAACGCATCCGTCAAGTTGAAGGAGCGCTGAGCCATGGCTGATCAAACAACAAATCCGATCGCATTTGTGGCCGACGGCACCATTCCTCCGTCACCTCCGCCGGCAAACCAGACGGGTATCGTCAAATGGCTGCGCGAGAACCTGTTCTCGGGTGTCACAAACACGATCCTTACCCTTCTGTCGATTCTGCTGATCTATGTGCTTCTCAAGAACACCTTGCCGTGGATTTTGAACGGCGTTTGGAATGCGGACTCGCTGGCGCAATGCCGCGAGATTCTGGACGGCAAGACCGGGGCCTGTTTCGCAGTTCTGACCGAACGCTGGCATCAACTGATCTACGGGTTCAAATATCCAGTAGAAGCGTATTGGCGCCCGAACCTGGCGTTTGTGCTGATGCTGGTCGCTGTGGCACCTGTTCTGTTCTTCGACCTGCCTCGTAAGTTGCTGCTGTTTACGGCGCTCTACCCGTTTATCGCTTTCTGGCTGATTTGGGGTGGAACCATCATGGTGCCCATCGTGGCCCTGCTGGGCTGTGTCGCGGCAGGCGTGGTGTTCCAGAAATTTGGCCGCAACAGCTTTGCAGCCGGGTTCTTTGGGGCCATTGTCGTGGCGCTGGTCGTGTGGAATGTCGGCGGGGCACTCATTCCCGAAGACGCCAACGAAGGTGCGCTGCTGACTGCGGTGCCCAGCCGTGACCTGGGTGGTTTTATGCTGAACCTGATGCTGGGCGTGACCTGTGTGTCACTGTCCTTGCCCTTGGGTATTGCACTGGCTCTGGGTCGTCAGTCCGATATGCCGCTGATCAAGTGGGTTTGCGTCATCTTCATCGAATTCATCCGTGGCGTGCCTTTGATCACGCTGCTGTTCGTGGCTTCGGTGATGCTGGCCTATTTCTTCCCGCCTGACAGCACGGTCGACCTGTTCCTGCGCGTCGTGATCATGATCACAATGTTCTCTGCCGCCTATATCGCCGAGGTGATCCGCGGCGGTCTGGCTGCGCTTCCGCGCGGTCAGTATGAGGCAGCAGACAGCCTGGGCCTGGACTACCCGCAGGCGATGCGTCTGATCATCCTGCCGCAGGCCTTGAAGATCTCAATCCCTGGTATCGTGAACGTGGCCGTTGGTCTGTTCAAAGATACCACGCTGGTTTCGGTCATCTCGATGTTCGATCTGGTGGGCATGATCCGGGGTCCCATCCTGGCGTCGACCGAATGGAACGGCGTCTATTGGGAGCTTCTGGGCTTTGCCGCGCTTCTGTTCTTCGTCGTTTGCTACGGCATCTCTCAATATTCCCAGTGGCTCGAGCGTCGCCTTGCCACGGATCATCACTAAGGAGTTCAACACATGTCTGAACTTGCAATCGACCGCGAAATTGACCGCTCTAAAATGCAGGTGAGCGACGAGGTCGCCATCGAAATTACCAACATGAACAAGTGGTACGGGTCCTTCCACGTGCTGCGCGACATCAATCTGACCGTCAATCAGGGCGAGCGGATCGTGATCGCGGGGCCGTCGGGGTCGGGCAAATCCACTCTGATCCGCTGCCTGAACGCGCTGGAAGAACACCAGCAGGGCAAGATCGTGGTGGACGGAACCGAGTTGTCGAACGATCTGAAGAACATCGACAAGATCCGGTCCGAGGTTGGCATGGTGTTCCAGCACTTCAACCTATTCCCGCATCTGACCATTCTGGAAAACTGCACGCTGGCCCCGATCTGGGTGCGCAAAACGCCCAAGAAAGAGGCCGAAGAGCGCGCGATGCATTTCCTTGAGAAGGTGAAGATCCCCGATCAGGCGTTGAAGTATCCGGGACAGCTGTCCGGTGGTCAGCAACAGCGTGTGGCGATTGCCCGCTCGTTGTGCATGATGCCGCGGATCATGTTGTTCGACGAGCCGACCTCCGCTCTGGACCCCGAGATGATCAAAGAGGTGCTCGACACGATGATCGAACTGGCCGAGGAAGGCATGACCATGCTCTGCGTAACGCACGAGATGGGCTTTGCCCGCCAGGTGGCAAACCGGGTGATCTTCATGGATGCCGGTCAGATCGTTGAACAGAACGAGCCGGAAGAGTTCTTCAACAACCCGCAGAGCGAACGCACCAAGCTGTTCCTCAGCCAGATTCTGGGTCACTGACGCGGGTTGAGTACTACGTTGGAAAGGGCGGGGTGATCCCGCCCTTTTTCATTCCAGCAACGCGCGCGGCGTGACGAATTCGATCACCTGGCCGCCGTGCCAACCTATTCCGGACCAGTCCGCCAGATCAAGTTGAAGAACCGTGGTCGCACAGGTCGGATAGTCGAGGAAGCGCGGGTGCTCTGGTGCAGACCGAGCAATACGTTCCGCGAATTCCGCGATCCCCGGATTGTGGCCCAGCAGCAGGACCGTTTGACCCGTCGCCCTGGACAGCGCCTGCCGGATCTGATCGGGCGAGGCATGATAGAGTTCGGAGAGGAACCGGATGTTGGACGCACTCAGCCCCATCCGAAGCCAGGTCTCGCGCGTGCGTTCGGATGAAGAACTCAGGACCTCGTCGGGCAAGTACCCCTTGCGCCGCAGCCAATCGCCGATGGCGGAGGCCGAAGTTCGGCCGCGCTTGTTCAACGGTCGGTCATGATCGGGCAGGCCGGGATGGTCCCAACTGGATTTCGCGTGGCGGGTCAGGATAAGCGTGCGGGTCATTCCGGGTGAAAGGCTCTCATGTGATGGGCGGATTGCTCGGCCCGACGTCCGGCCCCGGCGCTGAGCGGACAGGCCAGCCGGGCCGCGCATCCCTGTGTCATGCAGGCCTGACCGGGCGGAGTTCTCAGGTAGCCGTGGCAGGCGTCGACGTCATAGAACGTCTTGGCGTTCAAGGCCCCAACCGGGCAGGCCGATGCGCAGGGCGCAGGGCAATTGATACATGGCGACGGGTCATCTGCGACGAGAATGTCGAACTCGTGATCAAAATGCAGGGCCCCACGGAATGAAATCATCATTCCCACCGTGTCGTGCACCAGCGCGCCCACCGGGCTTTGAAACGTACGTCCCGATTTCAACGCCCAATCTATGAATGGCGCATACGGGGGGCCGCCGAATGGATACCACGCCTGGGCGCGCAGGTTTTCTGCAAGAGTGCCGACCACTCGGAGCGACCAACGGTCGACCGGATCCGGCTTGCCGTCCAACCACTCGGCCGAAGCGGTGAGGACCGGCCAAAAGCTGCTGCCTGCCCCGAGCAGAATAAGCGTGCCACTATCCAACTGTTTGGCGCCACTCACCCGCGGGTGTTGCGCGCCCATGAGGACCAGGCCCGCGGCCTCAGATGCGGAAACCACTTGATCATAGGTCACTTGCGCCGAAACGGCAGAGCGAGGCTCCACCCCAGCTTCGTCGGTCGATCGTCCTGCCATTCCAGCCCCACCGTCATGTCGTCGTGGCCGGCCTCGGGCTGTGCCACATACGTCCCCATCAAACGATCCCAGATGGATAATGCAAAGCCATAATTGCTGTCATGTTCCCTGCGCAGCACCGAATGGTGGACCCGGTGCATGTCCGGTGTGACCAATATTCGGCGCATGGCGGCATCCACGGCGGCGGGCAGGCGGATGTTCGAATGGTTGAACAAAGCGGTGCCGTTCAGCAGGACTTCGAACAGGATGACCGCCAGCGCGCTGGGTCCCAGCAGGTAGACGAGACTGATCTTCAAACCCATCGACAAGGCGATCTCGACCGGGTGAAAGCGAACGGCCGTGGTGACATCCATATCCCGGTCTGCGTGGTGCACACGATGAAGACGCCACAGGATCGGTACCTTGTGGGTGATCAGATGTTGTGCCCAGATGGCGAAATCCAGCACCAGGACACAAAGGGTGACCTCGACCCATTTGGGCCAGTCCAGAGTGTTGAAAACTCCGACGCCTAACCGGCCGGCATCCAAAGCCGCCCCGACCGCCAGCAAAGGGAACCCGATCGCCATCGCCCGCAGTGTCAGTGTGTTCAAAAGGGTGACCGAGAGGTTGGTCAGCCAGCGGCGCGATCGAGGCACGCGTAGTGGACGGCGCGGGGCAAGCCTTTCGGCCAATGCGAAGGCCAGAAACAGCGTCAGAAAGATGCCCAAGCGGATGATGAGTTCACGCTCCATGCATTCAATTTTAAGCATGTGAATGTGAACTGCAAGGGCGGGCTTGCTCGCTTCAGTCGGGGCGGATCAGAGACCCCGCACCATGTTCGGTGAACAATTCCAGCAGCACGGCATTGGGGGCACGGCCGTCCAGAATGACCACGGCGCGCACGCCGCTGTGCAGCGCGTCCAGCGCGGTTTCGGTCTTGGGGATCATGCCGCCCGCGATGGTGCCCTCGCGGGTCATCTCGCGGATCTGACCAGCCTTCAACTCGGTCACGACCTCTCCGGCAGCGTTCTTGACGCCGGACACGTCCGTCAGCAGCAGCAGGCGATCGGCCTTCAGTGCCGAGGCGATCGCCCCGGCGGCGGTGTCGCCGTTCACGTTGAACGTCTCGCCATTGCGGCCCGCCCCCAGCGGAGCGATCACCGGGATTACGTCGTGCGAGAACAGGTCGTGCAGGATCTTGGGGTTCATTTCGGCGGGCGTGCCGACATAGCCCAGCGACGCATCGGTCTGCTCACAGGTCATCAGGTTGGCATCCTTGCCCGACAGGCCGACGGCCGTTCCACCCTGGGCATTGATGGCTTGCACGATGCGCTTGTTGACCACGCCGGACAAAACCATCTCGACCACTTCGACCGTGGCGGCATCGGTGACGCGCTTACCGTTCACGAAGTCCGACTGGATGTCCAGCTTGTCCAGCATCGCGTTGATCATCGGCCCGCCGCCATGCACGACCACCGGGTTCACGCCGACCTGACGCATCAGCACCACGTCGCGGGCAAAGCTCTCCATCGCTTCGTCGCTGCCCATGGCGTGCCCGCCCAGCTTGATCACGACGATTGCCCCGTCATAGCGCTGCAGATAGGGCAGGGCGCTGTTGAGCGTGGCGGCGGTGGCTATCCAATCCCGGTTCATGTCCTGTTTCTTCATGGCTGTCGTCCCTCTGGCCTTCCCTGTTAGGGCCTTTGGCCGGACCTGCCAAGCCCGGAACGGGTAGGCCGCAGGTTTTGTTGCGTGGCGCGCCAAAAGGGGGACGCTGTCGCGCCACGCAGACGGGCGGACCACAGGGGCACCGCCCGAACCGGTCAACTGAATGTGCGCCGAACCGCGGGGATGTTGCTGACCACCAGCAGGTCGACGGCCAGCACCGCAAGCAGCGTCAGCCCGACCAGCGGAAAGGCCATGGCCGTGAACAGCCCGACCAGCACCGCGCCCTTCCACAGGGGCATCTCAGACGGCATCGGCGGCGCCGCTAGACGGCTGGCGCCGGAGGGCCGCCGCTTGATCCACATGACAACGCCGGACACGCAGACAAAGATCACCGACAGGCAGAACACCACGTTCAGGACAAAGTTCCACAGACCCGCCAGACCCATATGCAGAGGAATGCCCACCGCCATTGCCTTGCCCATCAGCGAGTAGTCCTGAAACCGCACGTCGGCCAGAATCTTTCCGGTGTACTGGTCGACATGGACGGTGCGGTCCTCGGTGGCGTCGGTCGAATCGCCGCTCATGCTGTCGCGGTTCAGGGTCCACACGCCCGTGTCACCGTTGGGATAGGCGACGCGGAACCGGTTCTGCATGCCCAGGGACTCACCCAGCGCAACCATCGCATCGATATTGACCGCAACGCCCGCCGGTACCCCGGCCACGCCCGCTTCCGAACCCGAGGCCGGCATCGGCGTCTGTTCCAGCGCCCAGGGCACGTCGTTCTGGCTGCCGTGGTTCATGCTGGCATGCAGGTCGTCCGACAGTGGGACGTCGTCCCATTTCTCGGCCGGAAAGCTGCTCCAGGCCTGCACGAACTTGCCGCCCCAGATCCCGGTCCAGGACATGCCCGAGATCAGGAACCCGACCAGCAACAGCGACATCCAGAACCCGGTGACCGCGTGCAGAGATTTCCACAGGGCCCGGCCCCGCGCCCGCAGGTCGGGCACCAGGGCCGCCACCACGTTGCCGCGCGGCCACCACATGTAAAGGCCGGTGAACACCAGCAGCAGCGCCATCCCGGCCGCGATTTCCAGAATCCGGTCGCCAGTATCGCCCATCAGCAGGGTGGAGTGGATGTTGTCGGCCAGATCGTACCACCCCGCGCGGCGGTCCCAGACCTGGATCACCTCGCCGGAATACTGGTCGATCGCCACCATGCGCTGGCCGGTTTCGGCCTTGACGCGGAACACGGTTGCCAGCTCCGGCGCCTTGGGGCCGATCCATTCGACCACGCGGCCCGGTACGCGGGCCTGCACCAGATCGGCCAGTTCGGATGCGGGCATCGCCTGGCCCGTGATCTCGACCGCGATCTTTTCTCCGTCGCGGCCATCGGATTGGGTAATGAACATCATCATCAGGCCAGTCACCGCCAGGATGATAAGGAAGGGGACAACAAAAAGGCCCGCATAGAAGTGCCACCGCCAAGCGGCCCTATAGAATTTTTGCGCGTGCTCGCGCCGGGCCGTCTGCGCGACCCCGGTTTGGCTGTCTTGTGCCATTTCAGTCTCCAGAAATTCGGAACGTCCCCGGCCGGGCGGCCGAGGTTTCAGGTCTTGTTCGCGGTTTCAGGAGAGGTGGGGTGGACCCCGGGCATCGTACCGGGCGTAAAAGCCCGCGCTGCGATGGGTGAAATCCACATGCGCCCAACGCGCGGCAATCGGCCAGTCGGCGGGCAGCACTGCACCGACTTCGGGCAATTGGCCTGCCAGAACAATCCCGCCATAGGGGCAGGCGCTGCGTTCGTCGGTTTCGTTGTGGTCCGGGGCGTCCTCGCCCGGATCGATCCAGCGCTCGACCGGGCCGTCGCCGGTGCAGATCACCATCAGGATCGCCCCGTCCGAGCTGCGCGTGGGCATCCAGCCCATCGGGATTGTACCGGCTACCATCACGGCAACCAGCGTCAGCACCGAAATGAAGCGCATCCGCAGCATCATTCCAAATTGGCGATGATCGAACGCAGCGTCGGGATGCCGTCGCCCTTCTCGGACGAGGTCAGCACGATCTCGGGATAGGCGGCGGGGTGCTTGGACAGGGCGCCCCGCACCTGTTCCAGAACCTTTTCGCGGTCCTTGGCCTTGACCTTGTCGGCCTTGGTCATCACGCATTGAAAGGTCACGGCGCTGGTGTCCAGCAGCTTCATGATCTCGTCATCCACGGGTTTCACGCCGTGGCGGGAGTCGATCAGCACGAAGGCCCGGCGCAGGGTCTGCCGCCCGCTCAGATACTGTTTCAGCAGGCGTTGCCATTTCTCGACCACCTTGACCGGCGCGTTGGCATAGCCATAGCCGGGCAGGTCAACCAGATACAGGTCGGGGCCCTGGGTGAAAAAGTTGATCTCTTGCGTGCGGCCCGGCGTGTTCGAGGCGCGAGCCAACCCCTTGGTGCCGGTCAGAGCGTTGATCAGGCTGGACTTGCCCACGTTCGAGCGGCCGGCGAAACAGACCTCAAGCCGGTCGGGGGCGGGCAGGCCGTTCATTGCCACCACGCCCTTGACGAACTCGGACGGTCCGGCAAACAGCTTGCGGCCGGCCTCATTTGCGTGGTCGTCGGGATCGGCCGCCAGGGGAAATGGCAGAGCTTTCATAGAACCTGCACCTTGTCTCCGGGGCGGATCGTGCCTTGGCGAATGACTTCGGCGTATACTCCGAAATCCTGATGGTCCCAGCTGCGCAGAGCGCCCAGCGTATCCGCGTCCCGCACTCCGGTGTCGGGGTTCGCAGTCGTTGCCATGCAGCGCGTAATCCGTTCGCGCACGTGAAATACGGCCTCGCCGATCTGCACATCCTTATCCAGCCAATCGAATTCTTCCCAAAGAGGAAGGCCATCGAACCAGATGTTGCCACGCCAGCGGCAGATCGACAGTTCGCGGCCCAGACGCTGCTCGACCGCCCGGTGCGAGGCCATGTTGCACAGGCTGACCGAAGGATAGTCACTGTCGGTCATACCACGGCCAGGAACCCGGACGACCCGCGCCGATGCGGCGCGGTCGGCGGGCATCAGCGGGCGGACCCACTCCAGAAACAGGTCTTGTTCTGTGTCCGGGTGGAAGGTCAGATCGGGCCGATCCGGGTGGCTGAGGGTCACGCGATCCCCGTCCAGAACGGCCGATATCGCCATCAGCTGGGGCACCTTAGAGCCGCGGCTGAAATTGGCGCAGGGCGCCCACTCGGATCCGTCGGCCTTGGACATCTCATGCGCCACCGCCCAAACGCGATCCCCGGGCATGGTCTGCCCGGGGATAACGGTGACTTCCTGCAGGGATTCCCTGCCATGGCTCTTGATCGGATGGCGCCAGATCTGCGTGACTTGTCCGGTCATTTCTTGTCCGTCTTGGGGGTTTTCTTGAACCCCGACTTGATGTTGCCAAACACATCCGGCGTATAGCCCTGGCTGCGCATGATCAGGTATTGCTGGGTGAACGTGATGGTGTTGTTCGCGATCCAGTAAACGACCAGGCCGCTGGCAAAGCTGCCCAGCATGAACATGAATACCCATGGCATCCAGGCAAAGATCATGGCCTGGGTCGCGTCGGTGGGCGCCGGGTTCAGCTTTTGCTGCAGCCACATCGAGATCCCCAGCAGCAGCGGCAGGATGCCGATGAAAATCGTCGCCATCAGCGTGCCCGGCTCAGGTCCGGCCCACGGCAGCCAGCCGAAGAAGTTGATGATCGAGGTTGGATCCGGCGCACTCAGGTCCCGGAAAGGACCGAACCAGGGGGCTTGCCGAAGTTCGATGGTGACGAAGATCACCTTGTAGAGAGAAAAGAAGATCGGGATCTGCATCAGGATCGGCAGACAGCCGGCGGCCGGGTTGACCTTTTCCTTTTTGTACAGCTCCATCATGCCCTGCTGCATCTTCTGGCGGTCGTCGCCAGCAGCTTCTTTCAGGGCTTCCATTTGTGGCTGCAGTTCCTTCATCTTCGCCATCGAGACGTAGGATTTGAACGCCAGAGGGAACAGGATTGCCTTGATGATCAGGGTCAGCCCGATGATCGACCAACCCATGTTGCCGATCAGGGCGTTGATGTTGTGCAGCAGCCAGAAGATCGGCTTGGTCAGAAAGAAGAACCAACCCCAGTCAATGCTGTCGATAAACTTCTGAACGCCCTGGGCCTGATATTCGCGGATGGTCTCCCATTCCTTGGCCCCGGCAAACAGCCGGGTGGTAACCTCGGCGGATTCGCCGGGGGCAACCGTCATCGTCGGCAACACCGTTTCCGCCTGGTAGATCTTCCGACGCGCGTCATATTTCGCGGCCGCCTTGAAAGCCGACCCCGGATCGGGGATCAGCGTGGTCATCCAATAATGATCGGTAAAGCCGATCCAGCCGTTTTCCTTGACCTGATAGACCTCGGCCTGCGCCCGTTCGTTGGGGTCGATGTCGAAATCGCGGACATCGCCATAGTCGACCTCGGACAGGGTCCCGTCGGCCATGCCGATCACACCTTCATGCAGGATGAAGAAGTTCTTCAACCCCGGCAGATCGCCATCCTCGCCGATGCCGTGGCGGGCCAGAATGCCGTATGGGGCCATTCCGACCTCGGCTCCGGTGCCGTTTTCGACGGATTGGGTCACGGTGAACATGTAATCCGCATCCACACCGATCGTGCGGCGGAATGTCAGGCCCGCGCCATTTTCCCATTTCAGGGTTACGGGGCTGTCTACCGACAGAGTCTCGCCCTGTTCCAGCGTCCAGATGGTATTCGGGCCCGGCACGTCCGAGCCAGCCAAACCGGCACCGGGCGCCCACCCGTAGAGGGCGTAGTAGGCCGAATTGGACCCAACGGGCGACAGCAGTTCGACGATCGGAGCGCCTTCGTCGATCGAGACCTTGTAGTCTTTCAGATACAGTTCGTCGATCCGTCCACCCGAAAGCGACAGGCTGCCCGACAGACGCGGCGTGTCGATTTGGATCCGCGGCGCGGTGGCTTCCGGCAAGGTTTCCTCTGCGGTGGCGGTTGCCTCGCCGACAGTCGTGCTTCCGGCGCTGGGCGTCTGAATCTCTTCCCCCTCCGAGGCGCTGATCTCAGTCTGCTCAGGTGTTGTGGCCGGTTCCGGCGGAGGGAACAGCACAAACCAGACCAGGATCACAAGGAAACTAAGCGCGGTTGCAAGGATGAGATTCTTGTTCTGATCGTCCATCTGGGACAGCCACCTTGAGCAGTGAAAGACACCGCAGGGTTCAACAGAGTGCAGCCCAAAAGGTCAAGCGGAATCGCCCCGGAAATCGTGAGTGTAGGGCAATCCAGTCCCCGAAATCAGGATTTCCGGCCCATTTCGCGGCCAATCCGCGGTGCGCCTTCCAGTTTCGCGCGGCGGTCCTTGATCCAGCCGAGCGTATGCTCGACCGGCATCGGCTTGCCGATCCCAAACCCTTGGACATGGTGACACCCCAATTGCGCCATCAGCGCGTGCTCGCCGGGGGTTTCCACCCCCTCGGCCAGGGTTTCAAGGTTCAATCTCTCGGCCATCATCAGAATGGCGCTGACCATTTGCTGCTGGGACGGTTCCCGGTCCGCATTGGACACGAAAGACCGGTCGATCTTGATGCGGGAGACATCAAAGCGTTTGATCGACGAAAATGATGCGTGACCAGTGCCGAAATCGTCCAGATCGATGCAACAGCCGAGCTTGGACAACTGGGTCACGTTGCGGGTGATGACATCATCGGGGCGGCGCGAAAAAACGGTTTCAAGGACTTCCACAGCCAGCCGGTCCGGCGAAAGGTCGAACTGGTCCAACTCCCATCGCACCCGGTCAACAAGTGAGGGGTCCCGCAATTCGTCCGACGAAAAGTTGATGCCGATCCGAGGAATGACGGCGCCAGCGCAGTCCCAGTCACGCATCGCGCGAAAGGCGTGGTGGCGGATCGTCTGGCCCAACTTGTCCATCAGCTTGGCCTGTTCGGCAAAAGGCAGAAACACCTGCGGCCCGACAACTCCCTTGGAAGGGTGTTCCCATCGAGCAAGGGCCTCAAACCCGGTGATGTCGCCGGTGTCCGTTGAAACCTGTGGTTGAAACCATGGGCGGATCTGACCGGTTTCCAGAGCAGTCTCCAACTCCTTGCGGAAATTGATATGGACGACTGATCTGCGTCGCGTGGCCTCGGAGTAGGCGCGGATCGTGGAAGGCCCGTTCCGCTGTGCTTCGGCCAGCGCGGCCCGAGCGGCCTCGATCCAGCTGTCCGGCGCTTCATCGGCAACGGCAGAGTGCAGGCAAAATCCAGCAGAGCAGGACAGATAGAGGCTGGCATTGTCCAAAGCGATCGGTTCCTCCACCGTGCTTTGTATGCGGCCCGAGGTTTGGATGCAGCTTTCCAAGTCCAGATGCCGTGAGGGCCGCAACCCGATCAGGAACGTGTTTCTCGACAGGCGTGTTGCAATATCCTCGCTTCGGATCACCGCCAGGATGCGGTCGCAGAAGCGCCCTGCCACATAGCCGGCTGCCGCGGTTCCGTGCAGCTCTTCAATATCGTCGAAATCATCCAGTGACACAACGATGCAGGCTGAATCCTCTCCGGTTGCCCGCGATGTGCTGTGCAAATACTCCATCTCGGCGTAGAAAACATCACGTGGTAACAGTCCCCTGGGCCGCATGTGCGTCGCCGAACCAAGACCCACACCCGGTTGCAGCCGTTGGGCGGCCGAAAACAACAAGGGTAGCCCCAGGGCGACAACGACCAACGCCGTGTCGCCGCCCAGCCAGAAAGCAGCCAGGCACAATGCAGGTACGAATGCCAAAACCTGCGGCATTGCCAGAACGGTCAGCAGAGCATTCTGGAGACTCTGGGGTGAGAATTTTTTCAGCATCGATTCCGGCCTTCCAATTGCGCGAACTGCGTCCAATGGGAGGCTAGGAAATCAATCTGAGCCAGACGTTAACGCAGAAGCGGAATCTCTTCCGGATTTTCGCCGTTTTTGCCGGGGTCCAGCATCAGGCCGGCAAAATCGAAAAGTTTCGAGTCCAGAAGGTGCGAAGGCCGAGCATTGGTAAGCGCACGGAACATCACCTGCCGGCGTCCGGGGCTGTTCTTTTCCCATTGGTCCAGAATCTGTTTGACCTGCTGGCGTTGCAGGCCGTCCTGACTGCCGCACAGGTCGCAGGGAATGATCGGATAGTTCATCGCCTTGGCGAATTTCTCGCAATCGGCCTCGGCCACATGGGCCAGCGGGCGGTAGACGAACAGGTCGCCTTCTTCGTTCACCAGTTTCGGGGGCATGGTCGCCAGACGGCCGCCGTGGAACAGGTTCATGAAGAAGGTTTCCAGAATGTCATCGCGGTGATGCCCCAGCACCACGGCCGAGCATCCTTCCTCGCGCGCGATCCGGTACAGGTTGCCACGGCGCAGACGCGAGCACAGGGCGCAATAGGTGCGCCCCTGCGGCACCTTGTCGACCACGATGGAATAGGTGTCCTGATACTCGATCCGGTGCGGCACGCCCACCCGTTCCAGAAACTCGGGCAGCACGGTGGCCGGAAAGCCCGGCTGCCCCTGATCCAGATTGCAAGCCAGCAGGTCCACGGGCAGCAGGCCGCGCCATTTCAACTCGTACAGAACGGCCAGCAGGGTATAGCTGTCCTTGCCGCCGGACAGGCAGACCAGCCAGCGCGGCGGCTTGCCGTCCTTTTCGTGGGCCGACGGGTCAACCATGCCGTATTGCTCGATCGCCTCGCGCGTCTGGCGCACGATGCGTTTTCGCAGTTTCTTGAACTCGGTGGTCGAGGGCGCACCGGCAAACTGCGGATGGATATCGTCGGCTTCGTCGAACATGCGCAGCCCCTACCGCAGATGCGCCGGCCGGGCAAGGTCCGCCTAGCCGGACAGCCGGCCCAGCAGGGCATCGGTGTCCAGCCCGGAGACCGATCCGGGAATGCGCCCGCTTTCGCCCAGAACCCGGGTGGCGATGTATCCATCGGCCACCGCACCGGGCGCATGGCGCAGCAGCAGTGCGGCGGTCAGCAGATGCGCGGTGGCCTCGGCGAACCAGCGGGCCTCGGTCTCGGGGGGCAGGGTCGGCCAGCGGTCACGATGCGCCTTCAGGGCGGCGTCATAGCGGCGGTCGGCTCCGGTTGCGGCGTCCAGTTCGGCCTGCACGGTCTGCGCGGCCAGCGGATCGCGCGCAAGGCTGCGCAGAATGTCCAGGCAGATCACGTTGCCGGACCCCTCCCAGATGCCGTTCAGGGGGGCCTCGCGATAGATCATCGGCATCGGCGTGTCCTCGACATAGCCCATGCCGCCCAGCACCTCCATCGCCTCGACCGCCACGACCGGGCAGCGCTTGTTCGACAGGAACTTGGCCAGCGCCACCCCGATCCGGGCAAAGGCGCGGTCTTCGGCGGTGTTTCCGTCAAAGGCGCGGGCCACACGTAGGCCCAGCGTCAGCGCGCCTTCCCAGTCCAGCACCAGATCGGCCAGAACTGCGCGCATCAGAGGCTGGTCGATCAGGCGGCGCTGAAAGGCGCTGCGATGGCTGACCCAGTGATGTGCTTCGGACAGGGCCGCGCGCATCAGGCCGGCGGGGGCCATCGCGGTGTCGAGCCGGGTGTGATGCACCATCTCGATGATCGTGCGCACGCCGGCCCCCTCATCCCCCAGCTGATAGGCCAGCGCGTCATGGAACTCGACCTCGGACGAGGCATTGGCGCGGTTGCCCAGCTTGTCCTTGAGGCGCATCAGGTGGATGGCGTTGCGCTCGCCTTCCAGCCAGCGGGGCACCAGAAAGCAGGTCAGCCCGCCGGGCGCCTGCGCCAGCGTGAGGAACCCGTCGGACATCGGGGCCGAGCAGAACCATTTGTGGCCGCGCAGCCGCCAAGCATCGCCGTCGCGGGTGGCCGTGGTGGTATTGGCGCGCACGTCCGAGCCGCCCTGTTTTTCGGTCATCGCCATGCCCAAGGTCGCCGAGCGTTTTTCTCTGATCGGGCGGGGGGCTGGGTCATAAGTGTCGGCGGTCAGTTTCGGGCGCCAGATTTCGGCCAGTTCGGGGTTGGCGGCCAGCGCCGGCACGGCGGCATAGGTCATGGTCAGCGGGCAGCAATGGCCCGGCTCGACCTGGCTGGCCAGATAGACCATCGCGGCATGGGTCGCGTGACCGCCCGGCGCTCCGTCCCAAGCCAGTGCGGCATAGCCTGCCGATTGGCTCAGATCCATCATGTGATGATAGGCCGGGTGGAACCGCACTTCGTCCAGGCGGCGGCCGCCCCGGTCGAACAGGCAGAGTTCGGGCGGGTGCAGGTTGGAGTCGCGCCCGGCGTCGCGCGTTTCGGCTCGGCCCAGAGCGGCCCCGTAGGCGGCCAGCGAGGCCGCCCGCGCCCCGGCGCGCGTGGCGCAGTCCCTCAGAACCGGGTCCGAGGTCCACAGGTCAACGTCGTTGCGCTCGGGCGGTTGGTTCGTCACCTCATGCGTGGGCAGAGACTGGCGGGCGTTGGATCTGGACATGGGCGCCTCGGAGAGTTGTTGCTGAAACCGATGTTCAGCGGCGCACCCCCCTTGGGTCAAGCGTGACGGGGTGTCAGATCAGGGCGCGTCGGGGGTGTCGTCGGGCACCGGGTCATAGCCGTCGCCGCCCCAGGGATGGCAGCGCCCGATGCGGCGCGCGGCCAGCCATGCGCCCTTGATCGGGCCGTGCTTTTCCAGCGCTTCCAGCGCATAGGCCGAGCAGGTCGGCTGATAGCGGCAGTTGAACCCCACCCACGGGCTGAAGATCAGCCGGTAAGCCCGGACGGGCAGCGCGAGGATATGGGCAAGCAGGGTCATTTGCGCGGGCTGTGGATCTTGCGCAGGCCCTGGCGCAGATCGTCCAGCAGGGCGTCAAAAGGGCGGGCGGCGGTCACCTCGGCCCGTCCGATCAGGACATAGTCCCACCCGTCCCGGCCGTGGTCCGGCAGAACGGCGCGGGCCGCCTCGCGCAGGCGGCGCTTGGCCCGGTTGCGGGCTACGGCATTGCCGACCTTTTTTGAGCAGGTGAATCCGACACGAATGCCCTCGGCCTCATCCGGGGCGCGCTTGCGGGCCTGCACCATCATGGAAGGCGTGCCCTGTCTGCGCGCCCGTGCGGCCCTGAGGAAATCGCTGCGCTTGCGCAGCACCGACAGGGCAGGCGCGCAAACGGACGCCGCCGGGGGCATATCCCCGGGGTGGTCAGTGCCATCCACAGGGGCCTCCGGCGGCGTCATGTTCAAAACCTGAAAGGTCGCGCGGTTTATGCGCTCAGCGACTTGCGGCCGCGGGCACGGCGTGCGTTCAGGATCTTGCGGCCGGCCTTGGTGGCCATGCGCGCGCGGAAACCGTGGCGGCGTTTGCGAACCAGGTTCGAAGGCTGATAGGTGCGTTTCATCGCTCCGTCTCCAATCTTTGGCGGTCGGGTGCGGCGCGGATTCGCCTGCCCGTGGTGTTCGAAGCCCGTCCTCTACTGGGAACCGGCGGGCAAGTCAAACCCCATCGCAACGGTTTTCGTGCCTTTTGCAACAATTCTGTCGGGCGACCGGGCAAAAGTTTCAGAATCAGCCCGAGGACGGCGGATTTCTCACATTGAACCGGTGCGTGTTCAACCCGGCGTGAGGACCCTGTTGCACAGAGGGTCAAGTGCGCATCTTGTGGGGCAGATGAAGCATTCGAACCCGGACGACGAAATGACCGAAACCACCCAGGTGCCGCGCAGCGGGCTGGCACGACATATTCCCCTGATCGTGATCCTGACGGTTGCCGTCGTCGGCTTTTTTGCGCTGGGCGACTACCTGACCTTTGAGACCCTACGCGACAATCGCGAGGCGCTGTTGGCCTGGCGCGATGCCAATTACTGGTCGTTGGCGGGCGTTTTCATCCTGTTTTACGTCCTGATCGTCACCTTTTCTTTGCCCGGTGCGGCCGTGGCCTCGATGACGGGCGGGTTCCTGTTCGGGCTGTTCGCGGGCACCGTGTTCAACGTATTTGCCGCAACCGTGGGGGCCTCGGCGATCTTTCTGGCGGCCCGTTGGGGGTTGGGTGAGACGTTGACGGCGCGGCTGGAGGCTTCGGAAGGCACCGTCAAGCGAATCAAGGACGGGTTGCGCGAGAACGAGATCCCGGTGCTGTTCCTAATGCGGCTGGTGCCGATGGTGCCGTTCTTTGTCGCCAATCTGGTGCCGGCGCTGGTGGGGGTAAAGTTCCGGAACTTTCTGCTGACCACGGCGCTGGGCATCATTCCGGGCGGCATCGTCTATACCTGGATCGGCGTCGGTCTGGGTGGCGTGTTCGACCGGGGCGAGACGCCGGACCTGTCGCTGCTGACCGAGCCTTTCGTGATCGGCCCGATCCTGGGGCTGTGTGCGCTGGCGGCTTTGCCTATTCTCCTCAAACTCATTCGCGGCCGAAGGGGCCTTTGATCCATGCAAGAGCTCAAGACCGACATCCTGGTAATCGGGGCCGGGTCGGGCGGCCTGTCGGTGGCTGCCGGGGCCAGCCAGATGGGCGCCGACGTGATCCTGCTGGAAGGGCATAAGATGGGTGGCGACTGCCTGAACTATGGCTGCGTCCCGTCCAAGGCCCTGCTGGCCAGCGCCAAGCTGGCCCATGCGCAGAGCCATGCCGCGCCGTTCGGCGTTGCCGACCACGCGCCGCAGGTGGACTATGCCGCCGCCAAGGATCATGTGCGGGACGTGATCGCGCAGATTGAGCCCATGGACAGCCAGGAACGGTTCGAAGGTTTCGGCGTGCGCGTCATTCGCGACTGGGGGACCTTTCTGTCGCCCAGGCAGGTTCAGGCCGGCGATTTCGTCATCACCGCCCGTCGCGTGGTGCTGGCCACGGGCTCGTCCCCGCTGGTGCCGCCGATCCCGGGGCTGGATGGCGTGCCGTTTGAGACCAACGAGACCATCTTCGACCTGCGCGACACGCCCGACCACCTGCTGATCATCGGCGGGGGACCCATCGGCATGGAAATGGCGCAGGCCCATGTCCGGCTGGGCTGCAAGGTGACGGTGATCGAAGGCGCGCGGGCGCTGGGCAAGGATGACCCCGAGGCGGCCGCAGTGGTATTGGAGGCTCTGCGCGCCGAAGGGGTCGAAATTCTGGAACATGCAATGGTGGCCCGGGTGCGCGGGAAGGCCGGGGCGGTCGAGGTCGTCACCGAGGACGGCGTGGTCCATGCAGGCACGCACCTGCTGCTGGCGGTGGGCCGCAAGGCCAACACCGACCGCCTGAACCTGCAGGCTGCCGGCATCGACCAGACGCGCACGGGCATCAAGGTGGATGACAGCCTGCGCACCACCAACCGAAAGGTCTATGCGATCGGCGACGTCGCGGGCGGGCTGCAGTTCACCCATGTGGCGGGGTATCACGCAGGGGTCATCATCCGTTCGGCCCTGTTCGGGCTGCCGTCCAAGGCCAAGACGGCGCACATCCCCTGGGCGACCTATACCGACCCCGAACTGGCCCAGCTCGGCCTGACCGAGGTGCAGGCGCGCGACCGCCACGGCGACAAGGTCGAGATCGCCCGGTTCGACTATGCCCACAACGATCGCGCCGTGGCCGAACGCAAAACGACCGGGTTCATCAAGGTCATGGTCGTCAAGGGGCGCCCGGTGGGGGCCACAATCGTGGGTCATCAGGCGGGCGAACTGATCAACTTGTGGTCTCTGACGCTGGCCAATAACCTGAAGATGAGCCAGATCGCGGCGATGGTGTCGCCCTATCCCACGATCGGAGAGCTTAACAAACGGGTGGCGGGCGCCTATTTCTCGCCAAGACTGTTTGAGAATCAGATGGTTGAACGAGTGGTCAGGCTGGTCCAGCGCTGGATCCCCTGATCGGGAAAGGAGCGCCACTTGAACTCGCTGTCGGGTCGTTTCCTGATCTTGACGACGGTCTTCGTGATGTTGGCCGAGGTACTGATCTTCGTGCCGTCGATCGCGCGCTTCCGCGAGGATTTTCTTCTGAACCGGCTGGAACGCGCCCAGATCGCCTCGCTGGCGCTGCTGGCCGACGACATGCTGGCCGACGAGCTGGAGGCCGAGCTTTTGGCCAATGCCGGGGTCTACAACGTGGTGCTGCGCCGGGACGAGGTTCGCCAGCTGATGCTGTCTTCCCCTATCCCAGACCAGGTCGCCAAGACCTATGATCTGAGGGGCGCCGGGCCTTGGGTTCTCATTCGGGACGCGATGATCCGTTTCTTTACGCCCGAGAACCAGGTCATTCGCGTCATCGGGCAGCCTGTGCGGGATGCGGGTCTGCTTATAGAAGTCACCATGGACAGCGCGCCCCTGCGTATGGCGATGATCGACTATGGCCTGCGCATCCTCGGCCTGTCCTTTGTCATCTCGATCATCACGGCGTTTTTCCTGTTCCTCGCGGTGCGGGTGGTTCTGGTGCGCCCGATCAAAAGCGTAGTGGGCTACATGCAGCGTTACGCCCGTGCACCCGAGGATGCGCGCGGCATCATCTCGCCCCAATCCAAGGTGACCGAACTGCGCGAGGCTGAAGAAGCCCTGCAGATGCTGCAGACCGACCTGACCCAGGCCCTGAAACAGCGCGAGAGGCTGGCACAATTGGGTGGCGCGGTGGCCAAGGTCAGCCACGATCTGCGCAACATCCTGACCTCGGCCCAGCTGTTCACTGACCGGATCGAGGCCAGCGACGACCCGCTGGTCCGACGGATGGCGCCCAAGCTGGTCAACTCGATCACCCGGGCGGTATCCCTGTGCGAAAGTACGCTGGCCTTCGGGCGGGCCGAAGAGCCCGCGCCCACCCTGACCATGGTGCGGTTGCGCGATATCGCGGCCGACGTAGCGTCCAGCGAGGCTCTGGCCGTAGACGGTGGCTGTATCGAAATTGCCAACGACGTTCCGGACGATCTGGTTGTTCGGGCCGATCCGGAACAGATGTTCCGGGTCATCATGAACCTTGTGCGCAACGCACGCCAAGCACTGATGACATCCGGCCAACCAGGAAAAATCACGATCTCGGCCTCCGAAGATCAGGACGCATGGGTCATCGAGGTTCGGGATACCGGCCCCGGTTTGCCGCCACGAGCGCAGGAGAATCTGTTCACGCCGTTTCAGGGTGGTGTGCGCAAAGGTGGCTCGGGCCTGGGTCTGGCGATTTCGCAGGAACTGGTGCGCGGCCACGGGGGAGAATTGGTGCTGACCAGCACCGGCCCGGAGGGCACGGTCTTTGAAATAAGGCTCCCACGGGGGGAGATGGGTTTTTGAATTATTTTTGAAGAATCGGGTTGCACGTCCCGAACGCCGGGTCTAAATACCGCCTCACCAACGCGGACCGATAGCTCAGCTGGATAGAGTACTTGACTACGAATCAAGGGGTCGGGGGTTCGAATCCTCCTCGGTCCGCCACTGGTAACTCCCGAAAAACAGTGTTTTCGTCAGTATGGCCCATGTGGTGAATCCGAGGTGTTCTGTCTCAAGACAACTTCGAGGCAACCGCGCTGGGTTTAATGGGGTGTTTCACCCCATTCCATATGGTCCGCCTTCCTGTAGTTCGCCGAATGCCGCCCAAACCTCGTGGCAGGCGCGTTCGAACGCCACATCATCTTTTGGGATGCTGGCCTTGAAATTGGGGTAAGACATGTGGTTGCCCAAGTTCATTAGCACGGTCACGAGGTGGTTGCGCGGTATGAATGCCCGGTAACGGTAATCGCCGCCCGGTGTTTCGATCACCTGACCGTCCATGCCATAGTCGCGCAGCAATTCGGCGTCCTGTGCGCGGCGAAACCGCAGGCAGACGCGGGATCCCATGTGCGGCCCGCTGGTGTTGCCGTCCTCATCCTTGGCAACGGCTGAGAAAAAGCCCGAACCCTCGGGCGTCGAGAATGCTACCCACATCTGCAGGTCCTCCTATTTTTTGGGAAAGGGCGCGCTGTCTATCAGAAAAAATACAGGGTCGTCAAATCGAGGGGGCTTGCGCGCTCGGTTGTTTGGCCTGGAGGCGCAAACCGAGACCTCAAAATCCGGCAGCGGATACGTGATGGTTGGAGGCTATTCGTACCCATCCAGTTTTGCCTTGATCGCCTTCCGTTGCGGCGATCTTTCTGAAAGCGGTTGCCGATATCTTTGAGCCGATGTGCTGGATTGACGCTCTTGCCGATGGTTCCGTTGTGGGCCGGTTCGGGCCATTTGTACTTGCTGGCCGCGTTGGCGGCTTCGTCCGTAGAGCGGCCATTGGTGGACGATGCGGCGGAGGATTGCTTCGCCGGCGGGCTGTGGTTTTGGCGGCCACAGAGTTCCTATACTGCGGCGAACTGGTGGTTGGACGAGCCGAGGGGCAGGGAAGGGTTGGCTGGCTCAGTATCCGGTGCCTACCCTATGCCCACAGCCAGACTTACTCCAACTTGACCCAAGCCGCGTTTCTGGACGAGCTTTGCACACAAGCGGCTACAAATTTGACGCCGTCTAGCCCGTCGTGCACGGTTGGGTAAACAACGGACGCCTCAGGTGAAATCCCATTTCGGAAAGCCTGGATCGCCTCAGCAGCCTCTCCGTAAATATTGGCGAACCCTTCAAGATATCCTTCGGGATGGCCCTGAGGAACTCTGCTCAAGCGATTGGCAGCGTCACCAGCTCCAGCGCCATTGCGGGTGATCAGACGCTTTGGTTCGTTGTAGGGCGTGAACCAGAGATAGTTCGGGTCTTCCTGAGCCCACTCCAGCCCACCTTTTTCGCCGTAGACCCGCAACCGAAGTGCGTTTTCGTTGCCGGGAGCCACCTGAGAGGACCACAGCATACCCCGTGCTCCGCCTTCGAAGCGAAGCAAGACATGTGCGTTGTCATCGACTTGGCGCCCCGGCACGAAAGCTTGCAGATCCGCCGCAAGGCTTTCCGCCCTCAGCCCGGTCACAAAACAAGCGAGGTTGTAGGCATGGGTTCCGATGTCACCGGTTGATCCGCCCGCGCCGGAGCGTTCGGGATCGGTTCGCCACTCCGCCTGTTTGAAATCCTGCTGCTCGGTCAGCCAGTCCTGCGGGTATTCAACCTGGACGACGCGGATTTTGCCAATATCGCCGTTGGCAACCATTTCACGCGCCTGCCGAACCATTGGGTAGCCCGTGTAGTTGTGGGTCAGTATGAACAGGGCATTCGCGCTTTCCGCCGCTTTGACCAGTTTTTTTGCATCGGCAAGGGTCGAGGTGAGTGGCTTGTCACAAATGACGTGAATCCCACGTTTCAGGAATTCACGCGCGGCGGCATAGTGGACGTGATTTGGCGTGACGATTGAGACCGCCTCGATCCCGGATTTGAGCCGGGCTTCCCGGATCGCCATTTGTTTGAAGTCTTCATAGACCCGTTCGAGACCCAATGCCCGGCCGCTTTCAATGGATTTTTCGGGCGTCGAAGACAAAGCGCCGGCAACCAGTTCGAACCTGTCATCCAATCGCGCCGCTATGCGATGAACGCCGCCTATGAAGGCGTCATTTCCGCCGCCGACCATGCCAAGCCGAATGCGACCCGAGGCTTCTTCACTGCGTCCAGTAACCATTATTCGATCCCCAGCATTTTGCGATTGGCGGCTTCGTCAGTGCCACCGTCCGCGAAATCATCAAAGGCTTTCTCGGTCACACGGATGATGTGATCCGACACAAACTGAGCGCCCTCACGCGCTCCATCCTCGGGGTGTTTGAGACAGCATTCCCATTCGACCACAGCCCAGCCATCAAAGTCGTTCGCCGCCATTTTTGAGAAGACTGCCCCGAAATCCACCTGGCCATCACCAAGTGACCGGAACCGGCCGGCACGATCCACCCAGCTTTGGTATCCTGAATAAACCCCTTGCCGCCCGGTCGGGTTGAACTCGGCATCTTTGACATGGAACATCCGGATCCGATCCTTGTAGATGTCGATATTGTCCAGATAGTCGAGGCATTGCAGTACGTAGTGCGAGGGGTCGTACAACATGCAGGCCCGTGGGTGATTGCCTGTCCGTTCGAGGAACATCTCGTAGGTCACGCCGTCGTGGAGGTCCTCTCCGGGGTGAATTTCATAGCAGACATCAACGCCGCATTCCTCGGCGTGATCAAGGATTGGCCCCCAGCGGCGGGCGAGTTCATCAAATGCCGTCTCAATCAAGCCGGCAGGGCGCTGCGGCCAGGGATAGACGTAGGGCCACGCCAACGCGCCCGAGAATGTCGCATGCGCCGAAATGCCCAGGTTCTTCGAAGCGGACAATGCTTTTTTGACCTGGTCTACGGCCCATTCTTGCCGGGCTTTCGGGTTTCCTCTGACTCTCTCGGCGGCAAAGCCATCAAAGGCGCTGTCATAGGCCGGGTGAACGGCCACAAGCTGACCCTGAAGGTGCGTTGACAGTTCAGTGACTTCGACGCCATTTTCCCTGGCTTTGCCTTTGAAGTCATCGCAGTAATCGGTGCTGGACGCGGCCTGTTCAAGGTCGAACAACCGGCCATCCCAACTGGGAACCTGGACGCCCTTGTATCCACAGTCAGCCGCCCATTTGGTAATCGCGTCCCACGAATTGAACGGTGCTTCGTCCCCTGCGAATTGTGCAAGAAACAATGCTGGACCTTTGATCGTTTTCATAAGTTTCCTCCCCAAAACCTAAGCCGCTATGGCGGTAAATTTTCCCTCAGATAGATGTCGATACGGATACGTTCCTGCGCTTTGTTGAATGGGACTTTGTCCGAAGTCGCACGCAGAAGGCGGACGGCTGAACGAACAATGTGCCCGGTGTCTTGCGAGATCAGAGCGTCAAACGTGCCAAGCCTCAGAGCCTCTCGACTAAGCGGAGTCAGCTCATGCGCTATGATCACCAAATCCTTGCTGAGCTTGTTTTCCGAAAGGAATTGAATAAGGCCGGCATTGCCCGCTGCTGACGAGTATATTCCGACCAGATCCGGATAGGTTTCGAAGATCTCGGGCATCATCTTGTAAATCAGATCCGGGTCATCCCGGCCCTCAACAGACGCCACGACCTCGAGATGCGGAAACTCCTCGGCCACAACAAGATCAAAGCCCTGGCGACGCTCTAGGTGGTCACGTGCCAAACGAGAGCCAGTCAGAACCAGGACCTTGCCTTCCCGATGCACGAAACGCCCCATCAATTGACCGGCGGTTCGTCCTGCGGAAACGTTGTCAATTCCTACAAAGTGGTCTCGCTCGGAACTCGGCAGGTCAGACACCAAGGCAACCACCGGAACCCCTTTGTCCTTGAGCCGTCTCACGGCATCGCGAACAGAAGGCGTTTCGGGTCCGAAAACGGCAACTCCATCAACATCCAAACTATCGACAGCATCCAGAATGTTGACGATATCCTGCGGTTCAAACGGAGCGACCCTTTTGATCGTAATGCGTGTCCGCTCGATAAACTGGTCACGGGATTGCTCTGCGATCTGGTTGCTGATCGCTTCCACAAATTCATTGTCGGTGTCCGGCAAAACAAAAAGGAAATTGTAAACCCGGTTTCGTGCGAGGTTGGCCGCGGCGGTGTCGCGCACATACCCCAGTTCATCAATTGCCTTTTGTACTTTCTGAACGGTTACTGCGCGCACGCCGGGGCGCCTGTTCAAGACCCGGTCCACAGTCGCAAGACTGACGCCCGCAACCCGCGCGATGTCATTGACGGTTGGCTTCTTCACCAATTCTAGTTTTTGTTTTTGGTCTGCCACGTGTTCTTCAGCCCTCAAGCTCCCGAGCCAAGCCCTCGAATAACAAGGCAACGGCCTCAGCGCCGGGATCGTTATGTCCAACTAGGTTTTCTTCGGGAACATAGGCTGCTCGGCCCGCCTTCGCACGGCGAATTTTGGCTGTATTGTTTGCACCTTCGCGGGCGGCATGTGCGGCATGGGTCAACCCCGATGGGAGAGCGGCAAGCGCGGGTGCCAAGGCGTCAATCATAGTTCTGTCGCCGACCTTGGCGCCTCCAACTTGGCTGACGCGTTTCAGGCCTTCTTCCAGGGATTTGGCTACGGTTGCCCCATTGGCACATGCGTCACCAGCTGCGTTGAAGAAAATTGCAAGTATCACGCCGGAGGAGCCACCCATAGTCTGGCTCAATTCATTGCCCAACGCCGGAAACAGCTGAGTCAAATCAGCGAGCGGCATGCGGTCCAGGCTGCCTTGCAGCGCTCTTGCGGCCGTCGCCAATGTGCTTCCTGTATCGCCATCACCGGATTTCGCGTCCAGTTCGTTCAGGTTCTTCTCAGCGTTGATGAGGAGTTCAGACAAGCGCGAGATCGTTTCCCTTGTGGTGGGATTGTTCGAAGGAATTGGATCGATCGGCGTCAGGCCGTCAGGCAATGGTGCCACTTTGATCGGGTCGATGGAATTGACCCTGGGCCACGCGGCCAGATCAACAGGTGCTTCAAGAGCTGACAAATCGGCCTGATCCACGGGGAGAATGGAAACAGAAAACCCGTGCATATCCAGCGATGTCATCATGGGGGCCGGGCCGATGATATGGTGGGCTATACCGGTCTCGGACAAGGCGTGTGTTAGGACAGCCATTTCCAGCGGAGTCGTTGAGCCGAGATTGTTGACCAACGCCACACATTCCCCAGCCCCAAGCCGTTGCCTCAGTTTCTCCACCACTGTGGACATGGCCGAGACGGCATTTGAGAACTCGACTTGCTGCACACCCGGCTCGCCATGGATGCCCAAGCCAAGTTCCGCCTTGCCGGGTGCGATCCTGTCTTCTTTCGGAGATCCCGGAACGGTACAGGTGTCCAGGCTCATACCGATGCTGACAACTTTTTCGATGGTGCTACTGGCTGCTTTGGCAACGGTGTCCAGGTCAGCACCGTTTTCCGCAAGCGCTCCGGCGATTTTGTGCACGAACAACGTGCCTGCCACGCCACGTGGTTGCGGCAGGTCGGGCAGGGCGATGTCGTCGTCGACGACCACCATCTCAACCTTGCGACCCAATGCACGGGCGCGTTCAGCGGCCAGCCCAAAGTTCAGCCGGTCACCGGTATAATTCTTGACGATCAGCAAGCACCCAGCCTCACCCGTGACTGCAAGAATGCCCGCCAGAACCGCCTCGACAGACGGGGACGCAAACACTTCGCCGCAGACTGCGGCCGTCAGCATACCGGCGCCAACAAAGCCCGCATGGGCGGGTTCGTGACCTGACCCTCCACCGGACACCAACGCCACCTTCGACTTGTCCCAATCCGACCTGTAGACAACTTTGATATGCGGGTAGCCGTCCAGCCGGGTAAGCCTCCCTCCAGAGGAGGCCAGTAGTCCGTCTATGGCATCTGTTACCAGAGTTTCTTTTGTGTTGAGGAACTGGGCCATGCTTTGCTCCTTAATTCACCCGCGCGCCGGACGCGTCAAAATACAATGGGTTGTGGGGGCGGATTTTAATAATTTTTCCAGATGGATAGTCCTGGTGGACATCTATCAACGTCACGACCGGGTGACCGTTTAGGTCCAGGTGCAGCCGTGTTTGATCGCCCAGATGCTCGGCGCGTATCACGCGCGCCTCACTGCCTTCACCTTCAACGATGTTTTCCGGGCGAAGCCCAATCTGCGGACCCTTGTGGTCGCCTCCGAACAACTCGGACGGCAGGATGTTGATCCGTGGCAGACCCAACCTGCTGGCCACGTAAACGCTGCCGGGGTTTTCATAGATATCGCGAGGGGTACCGTACTGAACCAGCCTGCCGTTTTCCAAAACGCCGATATGCGTGGCCATTGTCATGGCTTCCACCTGATCATGGGTCACATAAAGCAAGGTTGATCCCAGGTCGGCCTGAATTCTCTTCAACTCGACCCGCAAATCCGCCCGAAGCTTGGCGTCCAAAGAGCTGAGCGGTTCGTCCATCAGGAAGATCTGGGGGTCACGCACCAGCGCCCGTCCGATCGAGACACGCTGCATTTCGCCGCCAGACAGTTCGGTGGCTTTGTTATCCAGCTTGTGCGGGATCTGCAGGATCTCCGACACTTCGGTGACCTTCCTCGCGATCTCATCCTCTGGCGTCTTCAGGATCGGCGACCGCAGAGGGAAAGACAGGTTTTCACGCACTGTCATATGCGGGTACAGCGAGTATTGCTGGAAAACCATCGCCACGTCGCGCTGGGCGGGTGTATCCATCCCGACGTCGCGCCCGGCAATGCGAACTGTGCCTGAATCCAGTTTCTCGAGCCCGGATATCAATCTCAGCGTCGTTGTTTTTCCCGCACCCGTCGGACCCAACAACACCACAAAGGCTCCGTTGGGGATCGTCATTGAGATATCATCCACCGCTTTGATGTCGCCGAATGACTTCGAAATGTTTTCCAGAACGACTTCAGCCATTGCTCAGTACCTCGTCGTTCAGTGCGGACCTCAACGCGCGTCCGGTAGATTTTTCGAAAAGGGTTACTGCGGATGAGCGGAATTCCAATCCGACCGTCTCGCCGGGATTGACGGTTTCGCGGGCATCAATCCGGGCTTTCAGCTCTCCGTTCGGGCTTTGCAGCGTCACGATCTGGGTGGTTCCAAGATATTCTGCGGCCAGCACCTTGGCACGGTAGGCGCTGGCATCTGACAGAAAAACATGCTCGGGTCGAACGCCGAAAACCAAGTCACCTTCCGCACCTTCCATCAGTTTGGGCACGGCTTCGTCATGGCCATTCAGCCGTACCATTTCCGAGCCAGGCGCGACCGTTCCCTGAAACGGCAGGAAGTTCATCGAAGGCGATCCGATAAAATCCGCAACGAACATTGTGGCCGGTTTGTCGTAGATTTCCTGAGGCGTGCCGAATTGCTCAATTACAGCGTTGTTCATCACAACGATTTTGTCGCCCATTTGCATGGCTTCCAGTTGGTCATGTGTGACGTAAACAGTGGTTGCGCCCATGCGATCGTGGAGCGCGCGCAATTCTTCGGCCATGTGCTCACGAAATTCGGCATCCAAAGCGCCAAGAGGTTCGTCCATCATGAATGCCTTGGGCTCGCGAACAATTGCGCGACCCAGCGCCACGCGTTGCCTGTCGCCACCTGAAAGCCCACCCACCGGGCTGTCGAGGATGTCGTTTATCCCCAGAATTCCCGCGACTTCTTCGACTTTGGCTTTGACAGCAGCGCGCGGCATGCCCTGCGAAATAAGCGGATAGCTGATGTTCTTGCGCACGTTCATGTGGGGATACAGCGCGAACATCTGGAACACGAAGGCAATGTCCCGCTCTGATGGCGGCCGCTGGCTGATCTCTTCGCCGTCCAGATAGATTTCGCCCGACGTTGGAAGCTCCAATCCCGCGATCATCCGCAGCGTCGTCGTTTTCCCGCAACCGGAGGGGCCCAGCAGCATGAAAAACTCGCCGTCTTCAATCGTGAACGAACTTTCGCGGACAGCCGTGAAGTCGCCGAACATCTTCTTTACGTTTTTGACTACGATCTGGGCCATTTCTACTCCGGGAAATGGCTGACGATGATGAACATGACGGTTCCGATCAGCGTGACGATGAAAGAGTAAGTGAAGGCCCAAAGGACAAAGGGCTGCATCAGCATGAAGACACCCAGTGCGATGAGGATGGTTGCGACCATCTCCCATGGACCGCGGCGGAGCCGCACCAATCCGGAAAGAAACTCGCTCATTTGCGTACGGCTCCGAATGTAATCCCGCGCAGCAAGTGTTTGCGCATCAGGATGGTGAAAATCATGACCGGGATCAGGAAGATCGTCGCGCCGGCCGCAACGGCAGGCCAGTCCAGGCCGCCAATACCGATGATGGTCGGGATGAACGGTGGTGCAGTTTGCGCGTTTGCGGATGTCAGTAGCACGGCAAACGCGTACTCATTCCAAGCGAAGATCAGGCAGAAGATCGCAGTTGACGCAATTCCGGTAGCGGCTTGCGGCAACACCACTTTGTAGAAAGCCTGAAACCTCGTGTAGCCATCGATAAGGGCGGCTTCCTCGTACTCTCTTGGGATTTCGTCGATGAACCCTTTCAGCAACCAAACCGCCAGAGAGATATTTACCCCTGTATAGAGCAGGATCATTCCCAGATGCGTATCGCTCAGCCCAAGGTTTCTGAACATCAGGAAGATCGGGATGGCGACAGCGACCGGAGGCATCATCCTTGTACTCAGGATGAAGAACAGAAGGTCGTCCTTGAGCGGGACCTTAAATCGGCTGAACGCATAGGCAGCCAGCGTGCCGAGGAAGATACTCAAGAACGTCGAGCCAAATCCGATGATGACCGAATTCATGAAGCGCTCGCCGAACTTGGAGGGCCCAACGATCACCATGTCGTATTGGCGGACGATCTCATCGGCCCAGTTCTGCGGCGGGTTGGCTTCCAGAAACTCCTGTGTCTGCCTGGTGCGCGTGGTGAAAAGATTGACGTAACCTTCGAGCGTTGGGTCAAAGACCACTTTGGGCGGGTAGCTGATCGCGTCGGCGGGGGATTTGAACCCGGTCAGTAAGATCCAAACCAGCGGGATCATCGTGATCAGCGCATAAGTGATGACCAGGAAGCCTGCGATCCATTTGGACCGGTTCGAAGGTTCAGTGACGGAAAAACTGCTCATCTCTGTTTCACCTTGTTCAGGGCTTTGACGTAGATCGACGCAAGGCCGAACACGGTGACGAACAAGATGATCGCATAGGCCGAGGCGTAGCCCGTCCGCCACTTCTCAAACGCCTCTCGCTTGAGATTGATTGAGGTGAGTTCCGTTACAGATCCCGGTCCACCGCCGGTCAGCTGAACAACCAGGTCGAACATCTTGAAGTTCTCGATCCCTCGAAACAGCACAGCGAGCATCAGGAACGGCAGCACCATCGGAATGGTAATCGTAAAGAACTGCCGCAGCTTGCTGGCCCGGTCGATCTCAGCCGCCTCGTAGATGTAGTCGGGGATGCTGCGCAGCCCGGCCAGACAGATCAGCATCACGAAGGGGGTCCACATCCAGGTGTCAACGATCACGATCGCCCAAGGGGCCAAAGTGACCGACCCCAGCATTTCAAAGCTTGAGGGGTCCTTGCCGGTGAACCAGGACACGATGTAGTTGAACAGGCCGATTTGAGGCTGATACAGGAACTTCCAGAAATTCCCGACGACGGCCGGGGACAGCATCATCGGCAGCACGATGATCGTGGTCCAAAGATCGTTGCCCTTGAATTTCTTGTTGATCAACCACGCCAGCGTGAACCCGATCAGGACCTGGAAAAAGATTGTCCAGAACAGGAAATGCGCTGTTGCCTGCATATTCAGCCAGGTATCCGAGTCCGTCAGGATACGCTCGTAGTTCCTGAGTCCGACGTCTTTGACTTCGCGCCCGATCCGGTTGGCCTTGTAGTTGGTAAAGCTCAGCTGGATGGTCCAGATCAACGGAAAGATGTTGATCGCCAGCAATAGAAAAATCGTTGGGGAGATGAAAATCCAGGCGATCGCGCGGTCGGATAATCCTCGGATTTTTCGCGCAACTCGCTCGGGCGTTGCCTGCGCAACGCGATCTACGGTCCTGTCAGACATCTCTTTGCCAGCTCTTGTTGGTTTAGGACTCACGGGTGAAGGTGGAGCGGGATTGCACCCGCTCCTGCCTGTGTCCGGACTACAGCTTGCCTTCGTCTTCGAAGACTTCGGTCCAGTCTTGGATCAGAAGGTCAAGCGCTTCTTGAGCGGTGCCCTGGTCCGCAACCACGTAGTCGTGGATTCGCTTCTGCATCGCCAGCAGCAGTTCCGCATAAGCAGGCTCCTGCCAGAAATCCTGCACCCCGGCCATCGCTTCCAGGAAGTCACCGGCAAACGGCTGGCTGTCAACAAAACCCGGATCTTCCAGTACGGAGTTATGTGCCGAGTAGCCGCCGAGCTCCCACCATTTGGCCTGAACGTCCGGTTGTGCAAACCACTTGATGTACTCAAGTGCGGCGTCCTGTTTGTCAGAGTAGCTGACAACAGAGATACCTTGTCCGCCCAGTGTCGAACCTGCCTGATTTTGTGGTGGGTTCACAAAGAAGTCGATCTTGTCGCCGCCGGTATTGGGATCGGCGTAGAGACCCGGGAAGAACGCAAACCAGTTCATCGCCATGGCGACCTGACCGGACTTAAAGGCGTCCAGACTCTCACCCATGTAAGAGTTGGTATATCCCGGAGGCGTCGCCGTTTCGTAGAATTCCTTGTAGAATTCCAGAGCTTCAACCGCTTCGGGCGAGTTCACGGCGCCTTCCATGTCATAGGAACCCGGCGTGTTTTCGTATTTGAAGCCCCAAGGATACAGCGCTCCGGTCACACCCATGGTGATCCCTTCCGAGCCGCGCTCGGTAAAGATGGCTGCGCCATAGACAGTCTTGCCGTCGATCTCACGACCTTGGAAGAACTGCGCGATCTGCAGGAGTTCTTTTTGCGATTGAGGCTCGCGAAGATCCTGACCCGTCGCCTCTTTGTAAGCGGCTTGGATATCGGGGTTTTCGAACCAGTCCTTGCGGTAGAACCAGCCATTCGCATCGCCCATCGCTGGCAGCGCATAGTAGTTCGGCGTGCCCTTGGGCCAGGTCGAGTATGCATAGACGGTGGCCGGCGCGAAATCGTCCATGCTGATGCCTTCAGCATCGAAGAAGTCGTTCAGTTTCACGTAGTGGCCATTCTCAGCGCCCCCGCCGATCCACTGGCTGTCGCCGATCAACAAGTCGCAGAGCTTGCCCCCAGAGTTCAGCTCGTTCAGCATCCGATCCGCAAAATTCGGCCAGGGAACAAACTCGAAGTTCATCGTGTGACCGGATTCGGCTTCGAATTCCTTTGAAAGCTCGACAAGCGCGTTGGCCGGGTCCCATGCAGCCCAACAAAGCGTCAGATCTTCAGCATTCGCCTTGGTGGAAAGAGTAGTAGCGGCAAGGACTATTGCGCTGGCCGAGGCCAGTTTTGTGTAAGTCATCCATTCCTCCCTTTTTTCGCCGTCAATCGAGGATGTGCGAATCGCGGCATACCTCCAAGGCTATTTGAGGTACGCACATCAAGTCTAGATATTTTTGAGGTTCGTACCTCAAGCGGACGGTGGTTGACGATTGGTGCTCCTTTAAATCACTGATGTAATGTAATTTTATTCCATTTGGTCGGTGTGCATGTATTTTCAGCAGTGAGGCATTTAAGGGCCGCACCCTCCAAAAGTGGCCCAGCTCACAATCACGGCCATCAAGCGGCCACCGGATTTTGGAACCCGCTTGTGAAGCCCTAGCGGATTATTCGGTCGATACCTTTGAGGATTGGAGATAGCGTCAAACCGCACGGGCCACTCTGGATCGTGCATGACTTGTATGGTCAGGGGCAGACGTATGAATACGCTCTCTATCGTCAGATTGAACCGGTACCCAATCAAAGGCTTGAGTGCCGAGCCGATGCAAACCGTGACGCTGCGGGCAGGGGAGGGGATCCCGGGTGATCGCCTGTTCGGATTTGCGCGCTACAACTCCGGATTCGACGCACAGAACCCTCAGCCACTGCCGAAAGATCGCTTTGTTGTTTTGTTGAATGAGGCCGCGCTGGCAGGCGTTGAGACAAGCTTTGATTTTGAGACCCAAGATCTTGAGATCAAAGCGAACGGCAAAACACAAAGCTTCAATATGCGAACACCAGAAGACCGGATGAATGCAGCAAGTTTCCTGTCTTCAGAAATCGGCTTGAAAGATCCCGAACTGCCGGTATTCGTCTCGTCTGCTCCTCATCGGTTTACGGATGTGTCCGTCGTCTCCCCAAAGATGATGAACGCGATATCCGTTCTTAATCGCGCATCGGTGAGAGAGTTGGGTGAAAAACTGAATGCAGAGATCCAGCCAGCGCGGTTCCGCGCGAACATCGAGATAGACGGCTTGCCTTCGTTTTCCGAGTTGGATGCAGTTGGATCAGTTCTGAGATTTGGCGATGTTGAGTTGAAGATACTATCGCGTACGAAAAGATGTGCGGCCACTGAAGTGAACCCGGATACGGCCGAGCGTGACTTGAAAATACCCTATCTTATTAGGAAGCTGATGGGGCACATGGATATGGGAGTCTATGTCGAGGTGACCAAAGGCGGAACCCTAAGTGTCGGCCAACCCGGGGAAATGCTTGCCTGAATGCCGCCCCCCTCAGATTGGCGACCTCGGGAAACCCCTGTTCCATATTCAATCGTGAAAAAGATCTTCGGTTTTTGCTGGTTCGCCCGGGGTGGCGATGTCTACGCAGCGAAGCTCCCCTGAGAGCCATATTCCAACCAGTCTCGGTCTTCGGGATCCAGGTGTGCATCCATCATCGCGTCGTAGCTTGCCAGTTCTTCCGCCGTCAGTTTCCCGTGCCATTTGCCGCTCGTTCCGCTGTGGAAAAACTCGGCATCCGACTTGAAGAACCCTTTGCCACCTGAGGGGGCATAGCGTTCTGCTTTGTCCTTCATATTGTCGAAGGTCGCAGCTTGAACCAATTGATCCATGACTGCCTCTGAATGGGTCGTGCCCAAGATGTCAGCCAGCCTGAAGAACGTTCCTCTCAAGTCCCGGGTCATGTCTGCGTAGTGAAAAAGCGATACGTTCGGCCGGTCGGAAAGCGCCGCAGCGGCTTTGTAATGCCGAATGATATGGGCCAGTGGCATCGCATCGGTATCGAACCCTTCCGCCCCGCCGTCCAGAAAGCGACGGAATGTGATACCTTCTTCATCGTTCTCGGGATACCAGGTGTCAAACCAGGTCATTGGAATGTTTCTGACGTGTTTGCGATACGAGAAATGCGCATCGAGGGGATGACGAAAAACACAGATGTACTGTGCTTGATCATCCAGAGGTAACCCATCCATCGGTGTGTGGCTTTTCATGCTGCGTCGATGCTGCATGGCTTCGAGCCGCTCTGCGACTTCAGGCATTTCTCGGATTCGGATGTCTACCCACGGCATCTTCACGGACAACTCCGTTTCAACTTCTGGATCACCAGAAAACAACAGCGATACGATGGTTTGCATCCAGGTCGTGCCGCATTTCGGAGGTGTCACTACGAACACATCATCGGGGCGGATGCGAACCATATCCCAGCGTCTATTGTCGGTCAGGGGGCCAAGGTAGAGCTTTCGGTTTTTCACGTCTGAAAACTCCTCCGCGCGAATTGGTTCAGGAAAAGTGGAATGAAAGTGAAAGGCGACTGGTTCTCATGGCAGAAAGCCCAAAAAGCCAGTTGCTGCCTTGTTGAGTCAGGCCGGCAACAGAATGAGAGCGGAGCAGCACCTAAACGTTTTTCCAAAGACCGCTCAGGGTTCTGTCCAGCAAGCAGCGCGCAATGCCCGCAAAACGGAACCAAGCCGCCGTTCATCCTTTCCCTTGGACTGCGCTGGTCTTCAGTCCAAGGGGATGATTTGCCAGTCTGAATTCGACAAACAGTTGTCTTTGAATTCAGACTGGCGAACACAGCTCACGGCGTCCCGTTGGTGCTATTGGTTCCCGGCACGGCTTGTGAGTTCCTCCATGACGTTGTCGAGGTTGAAGCTGCCGGGTTTTTGCCTTGGCGGAAATTCCTCGAAGCTTTGTAGCCATTGCCCAACGAAGGCGGAGGCCGGAGCTATCGCGAACATATGCTCGAGGAACCAGCGCTGGTATCCCATAGCGTTCTCTTCCTCGGCTCGCTCGAACGGATCGCTGCGGAGGTTTGCCAGCATCGGTGCACGCAAGACTTCAAACGGCGAGAGCCATACATCAAGCCCATGCGCATTCTGCTTCAGGAATGTCACCTTGTACTGTTCGTATCGCAAGGCGGCGACGCTGCCATCATCGGTCCAATAGATGAACTCGCTGCGCGGCCACTCATCCGTTTCACCTGAGAGCGACGGCAGAAGATTGTAGCCGTCAAGATGGGCCTTGTATTGGCGACCGATCGCTTCAACGCCACCATCGAGCAACTTTTCTTTGATGTCTGGCTCACCGACCGCAGCCAGAATGGTAGGCAACATATCCGTATGCGATACTACGCCATTGACCTTCGATCCCGGCTCGATGACGCCCGGCCACTTGATGACCGTCGGGACACGATAGCCACCTTCCCATTGCGTGTTCTTCTCACCGCGGAAGGGTGTCGTACCGCCATCCGGCCACGTGAACGTCTCCGCTCCGTTGTCGGTTGAATACATTACGACGGTGTTGTCGGCGATTCCGAGCTCATCAAGTTTATCAAGCAGTACACCGACATGCCCATCATGCTCGACCATGCCGTCGGGATAAACTCCAAGTCCCGTCACTCCCTCGGACTCTTCCTTCAAATGCGTGAATATGTGCATGCGGGTGGAGTTCCACCAAAGGAAGAAAGGTTTGTCCTGTTCAACGGCTCTATCCATGAAATCCAACGCGCTGGCCGTGACTTCTTCGTCAACGGTTTCCATGCGCTTTTTCGTAAGCGGCCCGGTATCCTCGATCGAGCCATCAGCGGTCGACTTGATCACCCCGCGCGGGCCGAAGTTTTCCCTGAAGGCTTCATCCTTGGGGTAGTCAGGGTTTTCGGGCTCTTCTTCTGCGTTGAGATGGTAAAGGTTTCCGAAAAATTCATCGAAACCATGGTTTGTGGGTAGGTGCTCGTCACGGTCACCCAAATGGTTTTTGCCGAACTGGCCAGTCATGTAACCATGGTTTTTGAGCAGCCCGGCGATGGTTGGGTCTTCGACGGGCATGCCCTCGGGCGCGCCGGGTAGGCCGACCTTGGTCAAACCCGTGCGGATGGGAGATTGTCCCGTGATAAAGGCTGCTCGTCCTGCGGTGCAGGACTGCTCTCCGTACCAATCAGTAAATAACGCGCCTTCTTTGGCTATGCGGTCGATGTTGGGTGTCTGATACCCCATCATGCCATGGTTGTAGGCACTGATATTCCAGAATCCAATATCATCTCCCCAAATAATCAGGAAGTTCATAGGGGGATCATCTTGTGCGGAAACGGCTGTGGCAGCTGCAGCAAATAAGGCCGCCATTATCGTTGATCTTGTTTTGTATTTCATTTTCGTCCTCCCAAAATTTCTTGTTAATACCGAGTAACCTACCACAAATTTGCCGGTTTTGTCGGGGCACTTGCGGTTTTCAGGATTTCGGGCGGAAACGCGCAAGTGATCCAAGAGACCCAATCGACGTTGATGGCTTTGATTTACGAGCCGACCGAGACTTTTCTCCGCGCTTCAAGGCATGGTTGATCAAGACGAGTTTTGTCGAACCTCGGAGCCACGCCAATGCGGTTTTTGGGGCACTTCTTCTTCTTCTTCTTTTGGCGCAAAGAAGGCACCCGCTGAACGTTTTTTGGGTGTGTGTTCAGTAAGCCTGTCGGTCGTTCCGGCACATTCGATCCCGTGCGTTGGCGACCGAAAAGCGCCGCGCACCGTTGATCAACCCGGCCGTCGGTGCTGCTGCCGTCTATCCTTTAGCCTATCGCCGGCTTCGGAACATGGGTGTTTGGATTCCTTGACAACCGCAGCATCGCGACCTGCGTGCCTCCGCCCCCTTGCCGTCGGAACGCCCAAACCTGCTGCGGGATATGATCCGCTGAAACCGATTTCAGCGGATCAAGGGCAATGGTCAGTTGGTGATTTCTTGCACCTTCATGACCAGTTCGTTCCAGTTTCGCTGGTTTTCGATATCATGCTCGAGCCCTTGTTCATCGGCAATTCGAAAGCGTTTGACCGCCGGCGTCTTGCTTGTCGCTTGGTACAGCCAATAGGCCTCGGCCCTCAACGCCTCGGAAATAGGTTTGTCGATGGATTCGTAGACCATCTGCTTGCACGCGTTGATGGATTCGGCGGGGAACTGGGCAATGCGCCTGGCCAGAGCATCGACATAGGGACCGATCTCGTCAGGGTCCAGCGCCTTGTTGATGGTGCCCATGCGCTCGGCATCGTCGGCATCGTAGTCCTGCGCACTCAGGATGATTTCCAATGCCCGGCCAAGTCCGGTTTGGCGCGCCATGCGAGAAGCTCCGCCGCCGCAGGGCAGGATACCCATGCCAACTTCCATCTGCATGAACTTGAACTTCCCGCGTGCCGCAAAACGCATGTCCAGCGCGAGCGCGAGTTCGTGTCCGCCGCCACGCGCGAAGCCTTCAAGCTTTGCGATTGTTGCCTGCGGGACCTTGCTCAGCCGTTCGCACACTGACTGCAGGTCCAGCAGCTGGGCTTCTTCGCGCGAAACGGCCTCGGTCGAAAGATCCTTGAGCAACTCGGTATCGTAATGACAGACCCAGATTTCGGGGTTCGCAGACTGGAAGATCACCACTTTGGTTTCCCGGTCCCGCTCCAGCCGCATCGCAAGGCTGTTGAGGTCGGCCAGCATCTCCTGGCCCTGAACATTGACCGCTCCGAAGTTGAACGTCACGGTGGCAATTGCATTCTCGACCGCGACGTCGAAGGTCTGGAAATTTTCGTATTTCATTGGACAGTCCTCTCCTGTTCTCGCCATCAAAGATGCGAGGGTTTGCATGGATTGGCAGGGCGCGGGAGTGCGCCCGGCTTAGCCGTATCGGCGGATAGTGTCTTGAATGGCCTTCATGACGTCGGCAGCGTGTTCGGACTTCAGCGCTGCGGGGTGCGGGTCTGCAAATGTACCGCCGTCATTGTCGAAATAGGCGCCCGACGCCTGCGCGAACCGATCGCTAAGTGCGGCGTCGATCAGGATGTCGGCGCCGATGTTGAGGTCGTTGCCGGCGACTCCGAAACCGTCCTTGACCATTTTGGACGCCAGCAACGAACCCGGATTGACCGCGATCAACGTCGGTCCATCGGGGAGGGCGCGGGCCTGTTCGCGCGTCCATATCGTGATTGCCAACTTGCTTTGCGCATATGCGCCCATATCGGCCAGCCGCGTTTTGCCGGTCAAAGCATCCACATCCACAGGGGCCTGGGCGGCCGAGGACAGGTTCACGACGCGGCCAGTCTTGGGAATGATCGGAAGCAGAAGTTCGGTCAGCAGATAGGGCGCGAACGTGTTCACGACGAAGCGGATATCGAGACCGTTTTCGAGAGTGGTCTGCGGAGCCTTCAGGACGCCGGCGTTGTTGATCAGCACATCCAGCCGGTCGTGATTGGACCGGATGGCCTCCGCCAAAGACCTCACGGCTGATAGGTCGGACAAATCGGCGCTGTAGGTTTCCGGCTGTCCTCCAACCTCCTGGGCGGCTGCCTCCAGCTTTGCTGAGTTCCGCCCGTGCAACAGAACACGGTGACCGTCATCGGCCAGTTTTTTGGCGGTGAGCAGTCCGATACCATCGGTTGCTCCAGTGATCAGAATGGTTTTGGTCATGTGATCCGTTCCTTATGAAAATTCCGGCAAGATCGTATCCGCCAGGCGTTTGAGTGTCGGTTCGATGGCAGCTTGGTTGAAACGCAGATTCAGGGCGACGTGGTTCATCCCCAACTCACGGATTTCAGCCAAGTAGCGCTGCAGGAAATTCGAACCCGACTGGAACCCCAGATGTATTGGGCGTGCGGGGGCATTTGGGTCTTCCAGCAAGTCGACATAGAGCGACTGCATCACCGGTTTGTCCGGTTGCCCCAGTGCTTTCAGACGGTTCCGGTAATCGGCCACCGCGCGCCCCTGTGATGCCGCGTCGCGCGGATAGGTCATCCATCCATCGCCGTTTTCAGCCACCCAATCCGGGGATTGTCGACTGCCGCCCGTGATCAACAGCGGCAGGCGCGTTCCCGAGGGTTTCGGCAGAAGGTCAATGTCGCCGGGCAGATGTCCCTGCAGGCTTTCATGCTTGGGATAGGGTGTTGCCGTTGCACGGATATAGTCGACACTGTCGCGGAACCGTTCACCGCGATCGGCGAAGGACTGACGCATTGCAGGATACTCTTCCGGCCGATCGCCAGAGGCCACACCCAACAGCAGACGGCCATCGGACAATACATCCGCCGACGCGGCTGCCTTTGCCACATGGGCCGGATGGCGCAGGGGCAAAACGATGCTGGCGGTCCCCAGGGCAATGCGATCCGTCGCGGTCGCTAGCGCACCCAGATAGACGAACGGGTCAAAGATCTGGCCGGGGTCCCCGAAACTTGGAACATTGAATGGCACGTCGCGCAGCCAAAGCGCGGCAAAGCCCAGAGACTCGGCCAATTGCGCGGCCTTCATGTGGCCCTTCATCGTCGGCTCGGATCCCACCGGGTAGGCCTCAAGCGGCAATACCAGCCCGAGCGTCAGCTGATCCGGTCGAAATACCTGACCGTAGGCCTTGTTGATCGGGGCAAAGGACAGGTTTTGGTTTTTGTCCAACATGATGGTTCCTTGCTCAGTACCGCACCAAAGTGCGGGTCTCGATGCTCTTCCGGATGGTGGTGACGGTCGGGTCCTCGACCATATCGAGCGCGCTGTGCGCGACGGAAGGCAACCCCCGATTGTCGTAGATGTTGAAAATCGCGATTTCATCCGGGCTCATTCGAGACAGATAGACCCAGTCATGCCGTGCATTCCCGACAAGCCCCATGATCTGCCCTTTGCGGTCAGGATAGATCAGGTCAAGCAGGATCCAGTCTTTGGGTTCGACGGACGAAGGACGGACAAACCCCAGCGGCGCGCTGTTGATCGGGTGACCGACCGGCCGCCATAGATTGACAAAGGCATAGTGCCCTTTGCTCCACTCGACCGCCCGCTCGGCGCCGAGCAAATCCTCCAGCCGTTGCCGAGCGCCGTCCGCGCTGTAATCGCTGTGGACATTGCGCGCCGGCTTGCGCGTCGCCTTTGGGTCGTCCACGCGCAAGGTATGGTCGAAGATCACCACCTCGCGAACGCCGATCTTTGCGGTCAGCAGTTGAGTGAGCTCGTGTTCGTAGGTCCGTTTCCACTGATCCCCGGAAAAATCGCGGATGGCACTGGGCGCATTCAGAAACTCGACGCCGTCGGGGTCAAAGCGCAGGGGTTGCCCCGATGTCCGCATATCAGTCAGGTTCACCTGTGTCGGTAACAGTTCGGGCGAAATCAGGTTGCCGACAATGCCGCCGGCGTCCAGTTGGAACGCCTGCCGTTCAGGTTTGTGAACGTGATAGTTTACGATACCGGTTCGTTGCATCTGTACCCTCACTGAATTGCGGATGACGCAGCCCCTGGCTTTATCGACGTTGGCTCAGAACCAGTTCACGGTTTCGGCCATCGGGCGGCGGGTCTTGGGGAATTGCGGATCACTGGCGCGATACCCAAAGGCAAACATCACCGCGGGTTTCCATTTCGAGGTATCCACCCCGAAATGCTCGGCCAGAGTCTGGGTGGTGAGTTCCATGTCAAACCCTTCGATGGGGCAGGAATCGATACCCATCAAAGCAGCGGTCGTCATCATGTTGGCCAGAACGATATAGGCCTGTTTGCCGGCCCAGTCGGTGATCTCGCGTTCAGTGGTGATGCGATGGTCGGTTGACTGGAACTTGCCATAAGCACCGTTGAACAACTCGATGACGTCCTCGGGCAGTTGTTTGACCTTGCGATAGTGGTCTTGCAGATAATCAGACCCAGCGGTCATGGTTGCCGCAGTGCTGGCCAGAACGATGCCAAAGTGGCTGGCTGTCCCCAGCTGGCCGGAGCTGCCGTTCATCATGCCATTGGCGCCCCAGGAAAACTCGCGCAAAAGCTCGCGTTTGTCGGGCGATTGGATGACAAGAATCTTGAATGGCTCGTGCCCGAAAGAGGTGGGCGACAGGCGGCCAGCTTCAAGAATGGTTTCGAAATCGGCGTCGCTGATCTTGCGGTCGGGATCAAAGACCTTTGTCGCGTGCCGGAAATTGAAGGCTTCGAGGATCTGTGACTGAACGTTCGGGCGAACGGACATTGGTGGCTCCATTTGGTTTGTCTTCCGTGGAGCCAGAAATATCACTTGCAGAATCCGATGAAACAGAGGATATCAGGTTTCAGTTTTCGGATTTTGCGTATAATAAGCTAATGGACACACAAGCGCTTCGTCTTTTTGTGCTTGCAGCGGACAAGCTGAACATATCGGCCGCCGGGCGCGAACTGGGTTTGGTGCCCGCAGTCTCCAGCGCCCGACTTGCCAAGCTGGAGCATCAGCTGGGTGTCGAGTTGCTTCACCGCTCGACCCGGAAAGTATCGTTGTCTCTGGAGGGCGCTGAGTTTCTACCTTATGCGCGCGAGATTCTGGCGCAGGAGAATGCGGCCTTGGCCGCTTTGGGGCAGGGGTCGGCCCAAGCCACCGGCACACTGCGGTTTACTGCGCCCAGCACGTTTGCACAGCTCTACATTGCTCCGATCCTTGCAAAGTTCCAGGAACAGCATCCGGGTGTGACCCTGGACCTGCGTCTGTCGGATGCTCAGTTTGATCTGATCGAAGGCAGCTATGATCTTGCTTTGCGGAACGCACCGCTGATCGATACCAGCCTCAAGGGGCGCAAGCTGGCGGATGACAAACGCATCCTCTGCTCGGCACCAGAATACCTGTCGGCCCACGGAGAGCCCAAGACGCCGGATGATCTGGCGCATCATCGGCTGATTGCATTTCGCCACACCCGAGCCCGGGCGCTGAAAACTGCCCGGGGAGCTGTCGCAAGTTTCGATCCCGGAGCCACGAAATGTCCATTGATCATGGATGACGGTCTCAGCCAGAAGCTGGCCACCGTGGCAGGGGCGGGGATCTCGATGAACTCACTGTGGAGCGTTCAGGAGGAGCTTGCCTCGGGCAAGTTGCGTCATGTCCTTCCCGAATATGAGGCGGCGGAAGACAACGTGCTGTGGCTGATCTATCCCAAGTCGAACGTATTGTCGCCAAAGGTAAGGGTCTTCATGGATTTTCTGATCACCGAGATCGGCGTGAAGCCTCCGTGGGAAAGATCATTGGTCTGACTGATTGCGTCCAGTTGCTTCGGGCCAGCGCAGCAAAGGCCCGATTAGCCGTTCTGAAAGTAGAACGACAGCTTCCGGCTGACCCCGCCTGGAGGTTTCGGGAAGGGCGATGCGCGACGGACTTGTTCCTTGGCGGCCCTGTCGACCTCGGTCGAGCCGGAACTGTCGATGATATCGACCCAGGCCAGTGTTCCGTCCGGATTGATTTCAAAGAAGACTTTGGCAAAGCCGCGAACCGAGACATAGACCGGCGGAGTTCTGTTGAGGTGGACAAGAACCTGCCCGGCGTAATTGGTGACATTCGAGTTTCCCGGGCCTCGACCGCCGGACTGATTGGAGTTGCCTCCTCGGCTGAAGGAATCGACCCCCTGTCGGCGATAGGTCGTCAGCGGCGAGTCGATCTGCTTGTTGGGAAATCGCAGGTTGTCAAAACTGTCGAGCCGGCTGGCCCTTTGGTCGGGTACAGGGGCCGCAGCAGGGGTCCGGTCCGGAAGGCGCGGGCGGATCGATGTTGCAACCGCCAGATCCGAGACGCCGTCTTCGGTGTCGCTTTCGACCGGTTGCTGCTCCTCCGCCGGCACTGAGGGGTCCGGGATCGGCGAGGGGGCCGGCAGGGCTGCCAGTTGCTCTGGTTCCGAAACCGGGTCCTCTATGGGTTCGACCGGTGCTTCGGGCGCCGCTGCGGACTGCGTTTCGGCTTGGGCGGGGGGTGTTTCATCCACCTCATCGGCGGCCTGCCGATCACTTTCGGCCGAGTCCGCCGGCTCAACGATTTCCGGAACGGGCTGATCAGGCTGCACCGGGTTGGTTTGTCCGATATCAGGCGAATTGACCTTTTGCGGATCCGACGAAGCGACCAGTGTTTCGCTGACGGGTATTTCGGCCCGGTCCGGCTCTGTCGGCTGTTCGACATCGGGCTCGGGCTCTTCTGCGGGGGTTGGCGGCTCGGGCGGGGTCGCGGTTTCCGCCAGATCCTCGAACGCATTGCCCAAGGCAACCGTGTCCGGTTGCGGTCCGGCCGTCGCAGGGTCCGCAGAATCCCGCGCGGCTGGCAGCAGCAGGAAAAGGTGGAGCAGCACCGAAAGCACAAGGGCCAGCGCCGCGACAAACAGAGATTCCCGGATCATTCGAGCGCCCGTTCGGTCACCGCAAAGACTGCGGTGGCGCCGAGACGGCGCAAGGCGCCGGTGACTTCGATCAGGCGTGCCCCGGAAACGTTCCGGTCAGGCACGATCCGCACGGGTTCTTCCCCCCGGCCGGTCATGTAGGTCTGCGGATCCGTCGGTGTTCCACGAAAGCTGAGCGTCCCGTCAGCGTGAAGAACCAGAGCATCGGGTGGTTCGCGGCCATCCAGATCGGATGTGTTGACCAGTTCCAAGTCCGGGTCCAACGGTTTAGCAACGGTTCCGGCGATCAAAAAGAAGATCAGCATCAGAAAGACCACGTTGATCAACGGGATGGTCGAGTCGCGCTTGCGGCTTGGGCGGTCGTGGCGGATCATGGCGTCACTCCAGAACCGTTACCGACAGACCGTCGAGGCCGCGCAATTTCACCAGAAAGTCAACAAGCCGTTGGGCGTTGACGTCGCCGTCAAGACTGACCAGCACCTGCCCGGGCTGCAGTGCCTGTGCCAATTCATCCAGCGAGAGCGGTGCTCCGTTCAGCACCACGCGGTTCGCCCCCAATTGCACAAATGCGCGATCCGACGGAGCGCTGGGCTCTGATGGGCCCGCGGCTGCGCTGCTGAGTTGAATTTCTCCGAATGTCGAAAAGGTCGACGTTAGCATGAAGAACAGCAAAAGCAGAAAAATCACGTCGATGAGCGGTGTCATCGACATGGCGCGCCGAACAAATGGGGCCGCGTTACGCATGTCCCGGCGCGGCGACAAAAGCGGTGCTTGTCGTTGCTGTAGGCAGCGCCTGGGTCGGTACGAGAATCGTGCGCAAGGCCTTGTCTGCGAACACCCGCTCGCGCGCGGTACGGCTTTCGAACCAGGACAGGACCATGGATGTGGGCATCGCAACCGCCAGACCCACCGCAGTCGTCACCAGCGCAACCCAGATCCCACCAGCCAGCAGCGACGGATCCACACCGGCCCCGGCCGTCTGCAGGCTTTGGAACGCTTCGATCATGCCCAGAACCGTACCGAACAACCCCAGCAAGGGGGCCAACTGCGCGACCGTATCCAAAAGCCGGAAACCGCGCTCGAGCCCGGCCAACGCCAATCCGGCTTCGGCGTCCAGCCGTTCGTCCAGCCCCGCCGTATCCGGGGCGTTCATTGCCGCACCCACGATCGGGGCAAGGTAGCTGCTGCTGGCGGCCAGACGCTCGCGCGCAGTGTCGTGGTCTCCGGCATCCCAGGCCGCCAATGCCTGGGACAGCACCCTGTGGCGGCCGACGCCACAGGCCGCAAACTGCCAGAGCTTGTAGATCGAAACCGCCACGGTCAGGATCGACATCACAAGAAGGATCGCCACTACTGGCCCGCCCAATGCAAGGATCTGGCCAAGCGCGTTGAAGATGTTCATCCCAAAAGCTCCATTTCCAAGCGGCTGGTCACCGACAGGGCCGAATTGCAAAGATCACTCTCGGAACCGCCTGTTACGCAGGAACTGGCTCCGTTTATCAGAACGCGCCCGACCGTTGCGCATGGTCTGTCAGGCAGGTCGAACTGGCGCACACGCGGGCGGTCCTGCGGCAAATCCCGAAAATCGAACAATGACAGTTTGATCACCGAACCCTGCGTGTCGAAGATCACGGTTTCGAAAACGGCTTTGTCGATCGCCTGTCCGGTTTCGTTGGTGATCAGAAATGACAGCCGACAGGCCTGCCCCACATCCTGCGCCGCGTTGAGTTCCAGTGACAACCCTGCGCCATCGGCGTCAGATGATTGCGCACTGGCCGCAAAGGGGAGGGCTGAACATGCGATAAGGGCGGGTAAAAGGTGACGCAGTTTCAATGATAGAACCTCATTCTGAACACGTGGTACCTGCAGCCCGCCAAACAGTGCTGGCGCCGTGTCTGTGATATCTTAGACCGGCTGTGCGGGGAAGGGTTGGCGGGGGCATTGTGATCGTTCGTCAGGCGAAACCTCGCCAATACTCTTGGAGGTTCGCGGCTGTCGCTCAGGTTTCGACAAGATATCTGTCCGACAGAGGCAGGCTGGCTGCCCCCAGGGCGCGGGCATCCGGACCCACCGACCCGGCCAGAACCGAGGGCTGCTCGAGCCCGGTGAAGTTGAGCTGGGAGAGATGCGTCTCAACACGTTCGATCAAGTGCGCGGTAACGCTCTCGGGCATCCAGCCATCGATTTTCACCGTTTCAAAGTCGATCAGGCTGCAGGAAGACAAGATTGCATAGGCCAGACCTTTCGCGGCCTCGTCCATCCATGCCTCGAGAAGCGTGTCCGGCATGTCCCAATGGTCCGGGGTCTCCCACATGTGGAAGGGATCCAGCCCTGCGGCGACAAGCTTCTGCTCAAGCACGCACAGGCTGGCGACATCGATCAGGGGTTTGACTTCGCCCGAGCCGACGGGAACCGGCAACGGACCCAAGGCGCCTGCATTCCCGCGCCCGGAAAAAATGACGCCGTTCAGGACGACTCCCCCGCCAATGAAGTACCCCATGTAAAAATACAGAAAGTTCCGCGGTCTTTCGGATGGTCCGAACACCAACTCTGCCCCGCAAGCCGCGGTGGCATCATTCTGCAAATAGACGGGGATGTTTCGCGCTTGGGAAAGACTGGCCTGCAGATCGGCCGAGCGCCATGGATCCATCCTTTCTTGTGGGACATTCAGGGTCTGCGCCCAGTCCCAGAGATAGAAGGGCATCGCAATGCCCAACCCGGCAACCCGGTCACGCGATGCTGCCGGCATCTGGTGTATCATCCTGTCCAATGTGCCCGTGGCGAAATCCAATGTCGCATCGGGGGTGGGATAATCATAGGTCTCGCGCGCGCGATCCCGTACTTTGCCCAGGAAATCGGTCAATACAAGCTCGGTGCTGCGGCGGCCGACCTTCAGTCCCAGAAAATAGGCCCCATCCGGATTCAGGCGCATTGGCACTGAGGGTTGCCCAACCTTGCCACGTTGTGGCTCACCCCGCAGCAGCAACCCATCGCTTTCCAGTTGGCGCATGATCACCGAGACAGTCTGCGCCGACAATCCGGTCATGCGGGCCAGCTCCGATTTGGCGAGCGCCTGGTGCCGGCGAACCAGCGACAACACCAGTCGTTCGTTGTGGGCGCGCATGCCACTTTGGTTCGTCCCGCGCACGGTCGAAACACGCTCGGGCGGATTGCTCTGCGCTGATTGTTCGTCGGGCACGGGCCGCTCCTCCTTTAGTCAAGAATGTGGATGCGCCTACCCAGTGTCAATAATAAATAAGAGTGATTTATTTATTGACAGAACCCGAGAATCACCGGATGGTTTTACGCATGGGAGCCGGCGGAATTCCGTCCGGACTCCTTAGATGCCCATCGGGTATCGGAGATATTGGGAGGAAAAGCCTTGAAGATTTCAGCATTTGCTGGCGCGACCGCGCTGGCCTTTACAGCCATGGCAGGCGCTGCCGCCGCGCAGGACACGGTCTGCCTGATCACCAAAACCGACACCAACCCCTTCTTCGTGAAGATGAAAGAGGGGGCCACCGCCAAGGCCGAAGAGCTGGGCATGACGCTCAAGGCGTTTGCTGGCAAGATCGACGGCGACCATGAGACACAGGTGCAGGCGATCGAGACCTGCATTCTGGACGGCGCCAAGGGTATCCTGTTGACCGCATCCGATACCTCGTCGATCGTTCCGGCCGTCCAGCAGGCGCGCGACGCCGGTGTGCTGGTCATCGCGCTGGATACACCGCTCGAACCGATCGACTCGGCGGACGCGACTTTTGCAACCGACAACTTTCTGGCGGGCGAGCTGATCGGCAAATGGGCCGCAGCCACGCTGGGAGACGAAGCCCAGAATGCGAAGATCGCGATGTTGGATCTGGCAGTCAGCCAGCCCTCGGTCGGGGTGCTGCGCGATCAGGGCTTCCTGCAGGGGTTCGGCATTGACCTGGGCGACCCGAACAAATGGGGCGACGAAACCGACCCGCGCATCGTGGGCCATGACGTCACCGCCGGGAACGAAGAGGGTGGCCGCAAAGCCATGGAGAACCTTCTGGCCAAGGACCCGATGGTCAACGTGGTCTATACGATCAACGAACCGGCCGCCGCCGGCGCGTATGAGGCGCTCAAGGCCATCGGCCGCGAAAACGACGTGCTGATCGTCTCGGTCGACGGCGGCTGCCCCGGTGTGCAGAACGTGGCCGATGGTGTGATCGGCGCGACCTCGCAGCAATACCCGCTGCTGATGGCATCGCTTGGCGTCGAAGCGGTCAAGAAATGGGCCGACGAGGGCGTGAAGCCCGAGAACACGCCCGGCAAGGATTTCTATGACACCGGTGTTGCGCTGGTGACGGACAAGCCGGCCGATGGCGTTGAGTCGATCTCAGTCAAAGAGGGCATGGACCTCTGCTGGGGCTGATCTGATCCCTTCAGGGGCCGCAGCACGCGGCCCCTGAATTGAACCACGACCTCACCCGAAATTTTGCTAGAGTCGCCCCAAGACGGGAGCTTGACGCATGGGGGAACCTCACTGATGTCCGACACATCGAGACAGTCCGACGATTTCGAAGCCGCAGCCAAAGGCAGCCCGGAACAAGTTGCCGAATTCGAAGATCACCACCGCGGTTTCATGGGGACGGTCCAACACTTTCTGCATGTGAACCCGTCGCTGGTGCCGCTGATCGTTCTGGTCGCGGCGATCCTGATTTTCGGCGCCTTGCTTGGGGCCAAGTTCTTTTCGCCATTCGCACTGACCCTGATCCTGCAACAGGTGCAGATCGTCGGCATCGTGGCCGCCGCCCAGAGTCTTGTGATCCTGACCGCCGGGATCGACCTGAGCGTGGGGGCGATCATGGTCATGTCCTCGGTGGTGATGGGCCAATTCACCTTCCGCTATGGGCTGCCGCCCACGGTGGCGATCCTGTGCGGTCTGGCCATCGGGACCGCCATCGGCGCCGTGAACGGGTTCCTGGTCAGCCGGGTCAAGCTACCACCCTTCATCGTGACGCTGGGCATGTGGCAGATCGTTCTGGCCGCCAACTTCCTGTATTCACAGAATGAAACCATCCGGTCGCAGGAAATCGAGGCCAACGCCCCGATCCTTCAACTGTTCGGCGCCAAGTTCAATGTCGGCGGGGCTGTTTTCACGGTCGGAGTGATCTTCATGCTGGTGCTGATTCTGGTTCTGGCCTATGCGCTGCGGCATACCGCGTGGGGGCGCCATGTCTATGCCGTGGGCGACGACCCCGAGGCCGCCGAGCTGTCGGGCGTGAATGTGCATCGCACGCTGATGTCGGTCTACATGCTGTCGGGGCTGATCTGCGCCTTTGCCGGCTGGGCGCTGATCGGGCGCATCGGCTCGGTCTCGCCCACCTCGGGGCAGTTGGCCAACATCGAAAGCATCACCGCCGTCGTGATCGGAGGCATTTCATTGTTCGGGGGGCGTGGATCGATCCTGGGCTCGTTGTTCGGGGCGCTGATCGTTGGCGTGTTCACCCTCGGCCTGCGGTTGTTGGGCGCGGATGCGCAGTGGACTTTCCTTCTTATCGGTATGCTGATCATCGCCGCCGTGGCCGTGGACCAGTGGATCAGAAAGGTAGCAGCGTGATGGAACCCATTCTCAAAGGGCGCAATCTGGTCAAACGCTATGGCAAGGTCACGGCGCTGGATCATTGCGATTTCGACCTGATGCCGGGCGAGATCCTGGCCGTGATCGGCGACAACGGCGCGGGTAAATCGACCCTGATCAAGGCGGTTTCCGGTGCCGTCGCCCCGGATGAGGGCGAGATCTGGCTGGAAGGGCGAAAGGTCGATTTCCACTCGCCCATCGACGCGCGCGAAGCCGGGATCGAAACGGTCTATCAGACGTTGGCCATGTCGCCCGCCCTGTCGATCACCGACAACATGTTCATGGGGCGCGAGATCCGGCGCAAGGGACCGTTGGGTTCGGTGTTCCGGATGCTCGACCGTCCGGCGATGGAGAAGTTCGCCCGCGACAAGCTGAACGAACTGGGGCTGATGACGATCCAGAACATCAACCAGGCGGTTGAGACCCTGTCGGGTGGACAACGTCAGGGTGTCGCCGTGGCTCGTGCGGCGGCGTTCGGGTCCAAAGTCATCATCCTTGATGAACCCACCGCGGCGCTTGGCGTCAAGGAAAGCCGGCGGGTTCTGGAACTGATCCAGGATGTGAAATCGCGTGGCATTCCGATCATTCTGATCAGCCACAATATGCCCCATGTGTTCGAAGTGGCCGACCGCATCCATGTGCATCGGTTGGGCAAGCGGCTCTGCGTGATCGACCCTAAGGACTACACCATGTCCGATGCCGTGGCCTTCATGACGGGTGCCAAAGAGCCCCCGGAACAGGATCGCGCGGCATGACGGCCGAAGGGTCATCGCCACAGGCGCTGGCCGAGCGGATCGCCGACGCCGCAGCCGGGCTGGCGGACGGCGAAGCGCGCCAGCTTGTTGCCGTGGCCGGGCCGCCGGGTGCGGGGAAATCCACCGTGGCCGCTCTTGCCCAACAGGCGCTGCAGGGGCGCGGCATTCCGACCGGGCTGCTGTCGATGGATGGTTTCCACTATGACAACCAGATCCTGATGGCACGCGATCTGCTACCGCGCAAGGGTGCGCCCGAGACATTCGACCTGCCGGGCTTTCACGCCTTGGTGCGCCGCCTTCAGGCCGAAGACGAGGTCGCCGTGCCCGAGTTCGACCGCGTGCTCGACAAGTCCATCGCCGCCTGTTCGTTCGTGACCCGCGACCAGAAGGTGGTGATCGTCGAGGGAAATTATCTCCTGCTGGACGAACCGGGGTGGCGCGATCTGAGCGATCTGTGGGCGCTGACCGTGTTTCTGGACGTGCCCCTGCCGACGCTCGAGGCGCGGTTGCTGGACCGTTGGATCGGGCTGGGCCTGCCGCGCGACGAAGCTGAGCGCCGAGCCTTCGCCAATGACATTCCCAACGCCCGACGCGTGGTGCAGAGCTCGGGCGCGGCCGACCTGGTGCTGCGTTAGCCCAGAGCCTTGTACATGTAGGTGGTGGGTTCGAACACGGGCTCGAACGGGTTGCGGCAATAGCCGGGAATCTCTCCGGCAGTTTCAAAGCCCAGGCTCTGGTACAGGATGCGCGACGGGTCGGTGCTGCGCGTGTCCAACACCAACAGGGTTCGGCCTAGTTCGGTGGCGCGCGTTTGCAGCGCGTGCATCAAGGCGCGGCCCAGCCCGCGCCGCCGTGCGTCGGGATGCACCAGCAGCTTGGCCACATCGGCACGGTGCGGCTGGTTGGGCATCGCAGCCGGAATCAGCTGAACCGTCCCTTGGATGCGTCCGTCGCCATAGGCCACGAAAAGATCCAGATCTCCGGCTGACAGCGCCGGGCGCACGCGCTCCTGCCAATAGGCGCGCGCGGCGTCATGGGAAAACGGCAGAATGAACCCTATACTGGCGCCGGCATGCACGCAGCCATGCAGGATATCCGCCAGATCCTCCACCGCCTGGTCAAAAGTCGTTTCGGTCAGGCGTGTAATCATATCAGCACCAGAATGTAGCGGGCGCCGCGGGACGCCTCGGTTTCAAAACGGGTCGCGCCTGACAGATGATAACGCAGGCAATCACCCCCGTTCAGCGCATGGGACGTTCCATCAACGGTCAGGGTCAGTGCGCCATCCAGCACGATCAAGTGATGTTCCTGCCCGGGACGAGGCGGTGCGTCATAGGTGATCGTTGTGCCGGGTGGGAGGTGACATTCCAGAACCTCGCCCGTCAGCCCCGCCGAGGGCGGCGACACCGACCGGCGCGTGAACCGGGTTTCGGGGTCGCGCCATTCGATCTGCCGTTCGTAAGGAACCTTGGGGTCGAAGCTGTCCTCGACCATCATCAACAGGCGCGACATCGGCAGGCCGTAGGCTGCGCATAACCGGCCAAGATTCTCAGCCGTCGGGCTGACCTCGGCCTTCTCCATGCGCGACAGGGTGGCCCGACTAACACTGCTGGCCTGCGCGAGTTGTTCAAGCGACCAGCCCCGACTGCGGCGCAGGTCGCTCAGATGGCGCGCGAGGCGGCTGGACAGGTTGTCTAGCATTTCTCATATCCGAGAATCATTTTCGATAATGAGAAAGTTAGCAGAAATAAATAAAATAAAAAGGGGCGCCTGTGCTGCGCCCCTTCAACTGCTCGATATGATGTCGGCTTACTTCCAGCCAACCTCGTTGAAGATCTTCTGGGCCTCGGGGATGTTCTTGGCGACTTCAGACAGGTTCACTTCATCGGCCTTGAATTCACCCAGAGCGGCCACGTTCTCGGCCAGATCGACACCTTGGACGGCGGGGAATTCATCGTTGCCGTTCGAGAAGTAGACCTGTGCCTGATCGCTGGCGAGGTATTCCAGGAACTTGACCGCATTGTCCTTGTTCGGGGCATGGGCCGCGACGCCCGCACCCGACAGGTTCATGTGTGCGCCTTCGGCATCCTGCGCGGGGAACTGAATACCGATCATGTCGACGCTGTCCGACAGGCCCTTGACGTCTTTGCGCAGGGCACGTGCAAAGTAGTACGAGTTCGACACGGCGATTTCGCATTCACCGGACACGATTCCACGCAGCTGATCGGTGTCGCCGCCCTGAGGTTCACGCGCCATGTTGGCCACGACGCCCTCGGCCCATTCTTTGGCCTTTTCGGCACCATGATGGGTGATGATCGAGGCCAGCAGGGTCTGGTTGTAGGTGTTGCTGGACGACCGGATGCAAACCAGCCCTTTGTATGCAGGGTCGGCCAGATCCAGGTAGGTGGCCGGCGGGTTGGTCAGGTCATTCTTGTCGTAGAAGATGATGCGCGCGCGCTGCGAGAAGCCGAACCACTGGTTGTCTTCGTCCTGCAGGTTGGCGGGGATGCGCTCTTCCAGAACGTCGCTGTCGACCGCCTGCAGCAGGCCGGCGTTCTTGGCCCGCGCCAGGCGCGAGGTGTCCACGGTCAGCAGGATGTCGGCGGGCGAGTTCGCGCCTTCGGCTTCCATCCGCGCGATCAGCTCGTCGGCCTTGCCTTCGATGCGGTTGATCTTGATGCCAGTGGCTTCTTCGAAATCGGTGTAGAGACGCTCGTCGGTGTCGTAATGGCGCGAGGAGTACAGGTTCAGCTCGCCTTCAGCGGCGGCCGATCCGGCGATCAGGGCCGACAGTGCGGCGGCGATAAAGCTCGTGGTTTTCATCTGTGGATGTCCCGGTTGTCGAATCTCATGAGCGGGGTATTACCCGACTGATTTGCTCAATTAAACGATTCCGGGCGGGATGCAAGAAAATCCGACAAAATTACTTGGTCTAATTTGCCGCAGCGTGTTTGGGTGCGCCGGGCTGGGTTGTCTAGCGTGCGCGTTGAATGGTCTCGACCGACAAAATGGTCGGCAGATGCCTGGCGATCTCGGTCCAGGTTTCGCCTTCGTCGGCGCTTGCAAACACCGAGCCGCTGTTGGTTCCGAAATAGACACCCGCAGGGTCACGACAATCTCCTGCCATCGCCTGGCGCAGAACAGTGAAAAAGCAGCTGGTCTGCGGCAGCCCTTCGCGACAAGCGGTCCAGCTTTGGCCACCATCGGTCGATTTCCAGACCGCCGCCGCCGCATCCGGCGGATACCGTCCGATGCTGTCTCCATTCAGGGGAATGGTCCAGATCGTATCGGGATCGTGGGGATGGACGTGGATTGGGAATCCAAAGGTCGACGGCAACCCGCCGGAGATATCGTCCCAGCTGCGCCCGCCATCAGACGAACGCCAGACGCCATGATGGTTCTGTTGATACAGCAGCCCTTTGGTGCCGGGCGCCCGGACCATGTTGTGTACGCAATGACCGATTTGACCGTCCCGCGGCGCGGCCGGATGGTCGTGCTGCCCGCAACTCTCGGCGTTCGACAGCCGGTTGCGCCGCTCCCACGTAGTGCCGCCGTCTTCCGAGGCGAATACTCCGGCCGCCGATATGCCCACCCACAGCTTTTGCGCATCGTCTGGATCGGAAACGATCGTGTGCAGCACCAAGCCTGCGGCCCCCGGTGACCAGTCTTCGGCTGAGGGGTGATCGGTCAGGCCATTGACCGTTTCCCAGGTCTGCCCAGCATCCGAACTGACCAACAACCGCGCCGGTTTTGTTCCCGCGTACAATGCCCCGCCCGTATGATGCAGCGACCAGATCTGCGAGAACTCGTCGCCGAACGGTGCTGCTTCTCCGGTCCACCCGATCAACTCGGCAAAGTCGGGATCGTTCGCGGCCCACTCGTCCTGCTGCCCTTGGGTGAGTTTGGTGACCTCCCAGCTCTGGCCCCCGTCCTCGGAGCGCCAGACGCCGGCTCCGTGCCAGTCGCCGCCGCCGCCGGCCCAGAGTGTCCCGGTTTCGTCATCTCCGACGACGTGGTTGATGGGCCAGCCGCCGCAATGCGGACCCGTAACGCGCCAAGATGCGCGATCCGGGTCTCCGATGATCACGAAGGCACCCTTGGTGGTGCCCACCAGTATGTCGATGCAAGGGTATTTCATCCGTTTCGCGCTCCCGGCTGTTTTGGACAGCCTAACACGAACGGTCAGTCTCGGCGCGCGGCACAAAAAAACCGCGCCCGGAGGCGCGGTTCTTTGAAACAGCGATTTACCGTTCTCAGCCCTGACGAGCTTTGAACTTGCGCTGCGTCTTGTTGATCACATAGACGCGGCCTTTGCGACGCACAACCCGGCAGTCGCGGTGCCGGTTCTTGAGCGAGCGGAGCGAGTTCTTGACCTTCATGGTCTCTCTCCAATTCTGCGGCGCCTTCATCAAGGACGTGGCCAGCGCCTGGGTTAGCGGGTGCCCCGGGTCAGACCCGAAACAGTGAAACGATGGTGGGCGGTACAAGGATCGAACTTGTGACCCCTTCGATGTCAACGAAGTGCTCTACCGCTGAGCTAACCGCCCACTTTCCCTTTGCGTATCCTGCCCCATAACGAAACGGGGCGCGGATCTCCGCGCCGGTGGAGGGGTCTATAAAAGGAGTCGCGAAGGGGTTCAAGGGGTTTGGTCCAACAATTTTCCGGTCTATGTTATCGGCAAAGAAGGAGAGGCCATGCACAGCGCCGCATACGCTTTGGAAATGCCCGCAGAACGCACGTCGTGCGTTGTTTTTTCTTCGCCACATAGCGGTCGGAACTATTTGCCGGGCTTTCTGGATCGTTCGGTTCTGAACCGCAATGTGATTCGCTCTTCCGAAGATGCCTTTGTCGATCAACTGTTCGCTTCCGCCTCGATCCAGGGCGCACCGTTGATTGCAGCGCAGATGCCGCGCGCGTTCCTTGACCTCAACCGCAGCGCCGAGGAACTGGATCCTGCGTTGATTCTGGGCGCGCGCCGCCAGGGACACAACCCGCGCGTGGTATCGGGGTTGGGCGTGATCCCCCGTGTCGTATCCAACGGTCGCGCAATCTACAGCGGCAAGCTTACGATGGACGAAGCGCGCCTGCGCATCGACACCTATTGGCGCCCCTATCACGCCCGCCTGAAGTCTCTTTTGGCCGAATCGATCGACATGTTCGGACAGGCCATCTTGATCGACTGCCACTCGATGCCACACGAGGCCGTTGCCATGGCCGGGAACCCCAAGGGGCGCCGTCCCGAGATCGTACTGGGGGATCGGTTTGGTGCCTCGGCATCGGGCGTCATTGTTGATCAGATCGAAGCAGCCTTTTCGTCCGCAGGTCTGACCGTGGCCCGCAACACACCCTTTGCAGGGGCGTACGTGACCCAGACCTACGGGCGTCCTGCCCGCCATCAGCATGCGATTCAGATCGAGATCGACCGGGCGCTCTACATGAATGAGAACACGATCGAGCCCAACGCCAATTTCTTGGCGTTCAGGGATATTCTGGAAGAAGTCATCGCGGATATCGCCCGAATTGGATCTCAGCCGGCACGGTTGGCCGCCGAATAGGAAGTGTCACCGCAGCGCTCGGCCCTTCACGATTGCATCAGTTCCATATTTTCGGCGGATCTCGTCGGTCGCACGTTCCGCTTTCGAGCGTTGCGTGGCCCCGGGGTCCAGCAGGTCGCCGGAAATGTCGGCCTGATCTTCGGCGCACAGGTCTGACAATCCGCAGCCCAGCAGACGATAGGGGCCCTGATCGCCGACCTGATCGAACAGCCCGCGGGCGGTGCGATAGATGCGGTCGGCCATCTGTGTCGCATCCCGCAACGAGACTCGGCGGGTCAGCAGTTTGTGGTTGGCCTTCTTGAGCTTCAGCGTCACGACCCGCCCGGCCAGCCCCTTGGCCTTCGCTCGGTCGGCCACCTTTTCCGCCATGCGCCAAAGGTGACCGTCCAGAATGTCGGGGTTGGCGGTGTCTTCAAAAAACGTTGTTTCATTGCTGATCGACTTCATCGGCTCGTGGGCCGAAACGCGCCGCTTGTCCTGCCCTCTGGCCAGGTGCCACAGCCGATAGCCCATCGAGCCGAAGCGCGCCGTGAGGGCCTCTTGATCCCATCGCAGCAAGTCCGAGAATGTGCGAATGCCGGCCCGTTCCAGTGACTCCTGCGCAGCCGGTCCGATGCCCCAGATCAACCGCACCGGCTTGTCGTTCAGAAACTCGGCGGTTTCCGCCATGCCGATCACGGAAAACCCGCGCGGTTTGTCCAGGTCGGACGCCACCTTGGCCAGAAACTTGTTGTGCGAAAGCCCGATCGAGCCGGTCAGGCCCAGCTCGTCTTTCATGCGTTTGACCAGCCGTGCCAGCATCACCGCGGGCGGCGCGCCATGCAGTCGCTGGGTGCCTGACAGGTCCATGAACGCCTCGTCCAGTGACAGGGGTTCGATATCCGGTGTCAGTTCGTCCATCATCGCGCGGATCTGTCGTGAGACCTCGACATAGACGGACATGCGCGGTTTGATCACCACTGCATCGGGGCATAGTTTCAGCGCCTGAAACATTGGCATCGCTGAGCGTACGCCGCGAATACGCGCCACATAGCAGGCCGTTGAAACCACGCCACGCCGTCCCCCACCGATGATCACCGGCTTGTCCGCCAGTTCGGGGTTGTCGCGCTTTTCGACCGAGGCATAGAACGCATCGCAATCCATATGGGCGATGGTCAGATCGAACAGCTCTGGATGCCGCAACACCCGCGGGCTGCCGCAGGAGGGGCAGCGCCGTTCGTCGTGAAGACTGGCAAGGCAATCGCGACAGAGAGCGGGCATCATTTCCTTTCCACGGGCACCGCGAATGAGCGGTCTGTCCGAGGTGCCAAAAGTACAACACAGCACGCTGCAGCGCAAAGCGATTGAACGAAAAGGTGGGGCCGACAAGAAGACCCCCCGCAGTTTCGCGGGGGGAGGTAACGGGCCTCAGGAAGACGCGGCCCGTTGGGGAGTGTCTCTTGATCAGAATCGCCCAAAAATGTCGATTTCGATAGGCCTACGAAACAGGTCCCAAAACTCGTGTTTTTCATGTGTGTTTTGGGGCACAGAGGCAATTTGGCGCGGCAGCGGCCAAAAGTGACGCAAGGTCAACCGTTTGCGGGCCAAATCGTGCTTCTGGAATCGGGATTTGACGCGACTTGCCCTCGAAATGTTACACCGAACGCAACTCGGCCAGTACGGCGTCGGCTGCAGCTTTGGGGTCGGCGGCCTGATAAATCGGCCGCCCGACCACGATGTGATCGGCCCCGTCACTGATTGCGGCGGCGGGTGTCGCGACGCGTTTCTGATCGCCAAGATCCGATCCGGACGGCCGCACGCCAGGGGTGACGATCAGTCGGCCGTTGGCCTGGGGCAGGGCGCGGATCGGGGCCGCCTCTTGCGGACTGGCGATCACGCCGTCGGCGCCCGCCTCGAATGCGCGGGCCGCGCGTTCCAGAACCATGTCCTGCATGTCGCCGGACTTCATCAAACCTGCATCCAGATCGTCACGGTTCAGCGAGGTCAGGATGGTCACCGCCAGGATCTTCAGGTCCTTGCCTGCTGCGCCTTCCTTGGCGGCACGCACAACGTGGGGGTCGCCATGCACCGTGAGGAAATCCAGATCGAACTGCGCCAGCCCCCGCACTGCATTCTCGACCGTGTTGCCGATGTCGAACAGCTTCATGTCCAGAAAGATGCGCTTGCCGTGCTCCTGCTTCAACTCGTTTGCCAAGGCCAACCCACCACCGGTCAGCATCCCCAGACCGATCTTGTAAAACGATACCGCGTCGCCCAGCGTCTCGGCCATTTTCAGCCCTTCCAGTGCGTTGGGTACGTCGAGGGCGACGATCAGGCGGTCATCTGCGGTTTGGGGCAGGGCTTTGGGCATTGTTTCGACCTTTCAGGCTTGACGGGATCGGCGCTTCTGTAGAGCGTGTGGCGCAATCAGACAAGAAAAGACGCAGGGAAGTAAGGGATGATACGGTTGGGTGTGGTGGCTTCGGCAGCTGTTTTGGCCGGGGCGGGCGCTGTCTGGGCCGGCGAAACGGATTGCGGAGAGGCCCGGCTGGTCTGGGCGGACGTCAAAGACAGCGGGTCGGCGGCGGCCATCCAAAGCTTTGCCGAGGTCTATGCGGAGTGCCCGATCTACTCGCAGCTTGCACGCGAGCAACTGGCCGAATTCAATGGAGGTGCTCCCGAACCGGAGGAGGTCAGCGTCCCCAAAGAAGACACACGACGCCTGCTTGTCACCGACCTGCGACCCCGGCCGGAACCAAACCCCGACGATCCGCCATACGAGCCCGACTATTCGGACGGAGAATATGAGTGCCTGATGGCCGCTGCCGCTCCGGGCCAGTCGCCCTATTTCGACGGGGTGGAATGGGCGGACATGGACGCTGAGGACGCAATCGGCATCTGCGCCGATGCCCTGTTGAACGCGGACGAAGCTGATGCCGAGGTTGTGGCGGCGTTTGCCCGCGCGCTTCTGAAGGGCGGCGAATTGCAGATGGCGCTCGAGTTTTCCGAAATGGCTGCGATGGAGTGGAGCGGGCTCGCCATGAACACGCTCGCTTCGCTCTATAACGAGGGTCAGATCGTTCCCGAAAACGATGAAACGGCGTTCGGGTGGTACATGGCGGCCGCCGATGCCGGCCTGTCCATGGGAATGCACAACGTGGCATACGGCTATGAACACGGGGATGGTGTCGCGCCCGACATCGACAAGGCGCTCGAGTATTATGAACGGGCTGCGTTCTTTGGGTATGATCCTTCTATGGTCCGCCTTGGCATCTTCCATCGCGACGGTATGCATGTCGCACAGGATATGGACCGCGCGGTCGACTATCTGGAGCGGGCCGCCGATCACGGAAACGTCGATGCTGCGGTGCATCTGGGCTTGATCTACGAAACCGGCCAGAACGGATATCCCAAGGATATCGAAAAGGCGCTGGAGTATTACTTCCAGGCCGCCGAAGAGGATGACGTCGTGGCGCTGCATAATCTGGCGTCGCTGACCTATCACGGGCGGGACGGAGTACCCCAGGACACGCAGGCGGCTTTTGTGCTCTGGGGCAGGGCGGCCGAGCTTGGCCATATGGCCTCGCAGCGCAAGTTCGGCCGGCTGCTGCACGAGGCGGGCGAGATCGAAGGCGCGTTGAAATATTACCGTCTTGCGGCCGATCAGGGCGACGACGTTGCAACAAAACTGATCCGGGAAATCGAAGGCGATTGACCGCCACGGCTGGCAGGGGAGACCCTGGTTTCCCCGCTTTGGCCCAACTGTGCTATGGTGCCGCCATTCAGGACCAAAAATTGCACCAAAGGGACAGACCATGAAGCATCTATTTCCGCTGGCCGCCGTGGCCGCGCTCGCCGCTTGTGACGACACCCCTCCACAACCCGAGACGGGCGCTGCCCCGCCGCCCACCAACGACGATTTGTACCTGGTCGGCGGCTATCGGTCCGAGGATGACTGGTGCCAGTTGACCGGCGAAACCGCCTTTACCGTCAATTTCCTGGACCACACGGCCGACCTTGTCTCGTGCCCCACCGGCAGCGCCGCCGCGCAGTCGCTGGTCGAAATGCAGAATGCTCAGCAGGTGACCGAAACCGGCGGCTATACCGTCTATACGATTCCCCGCGGCTGAGCGTTTTTTGACCCGCTACCCTCTTGAAGCAGCGGGGACATTTCCCAAATTGATCCATGAGGCCCGGACCACTGCGTGCTGCCAAGCAGGCGCAAATTTAACGGGCGCTTGGAAAAGGAGAATGCCATGGACTTGAACAAGTTCACCGAGCGTGCACGAGGTTTCGTGCAGGCGGCGCAAACCATTGCGCTGCGCGAGGGACACCAGAGATTGGCTCCCGAACATATTCTGAAAGCACTGATGGATGATGACCAGGGGCTGGCCAGCAACCTGATCAAACGTGCGGGCGGCGCGCCCGAGCGCGTGGTCGAAGCGCTGGATGTTGCCCTGGCCAAGATCCCGAAGGTCAGCGGCGACGCGGGCCAGGTCTATCTGGACGGTCAGACCGCCAAGGTTCTGGACGAGGCCGAGAAGATCGCCAAAAAGGCCGGCGACAGCTTCGTACCGGTCGAGCGCGTGCTGATGGCTCTGTGTATCGTCAAATCCAAGGCGAAAGAGGCCCTGGAAGCCGGTGCCGTGTCCGCCCAGAAGCTGAACGAGGCGATCAATGACATCCGCAAGGGCCGTACGGCCGACAGCGCCAATGCCGAAGAAGGCTATGACGCGCTGAAGAAATATGCCCGCGACCTGACCGAGGCCGCCCGAGAGGGCAAGATTGACCCGATCATCGGCCGCGACGAGGAAATCCGCCGCGCCATGCAGGTGCTGTCGCGCCGGACCAAGAACAACCCGGTTCTGATCGGTGAGCCCGGTGTGGGTAAGACCGCCATCGCCGAAGGTCTGGCTCTGCGCATCGTGAACGGCGACGTGCCGGAATCGCTGAAGGACAAGAAGCTGCTGGCCCTGGACATGGGTGCCCTGATCGCCGGTGCGAAATACCGCGGTGAGTTCGAGGAACGCCTGAAAGCCGTTCTGAACGAAGTCACCGCGGCCGCCGGCGAGATCGTTCTGTTCATCGACGAGATGCACACGCTGGTCGGGGCCGGCAAGTCCGACGGTGCGATGGATGCGGCCAACCTGATCAAGCCCGCGCTGGCGCGGGGCGAGCTGCACTGCATCGGCGCCACCACGCTGGACGAGTACCGCAAATACGTCGAGAAGGACGCGGCCCTTGCCCGCCGGTTCCAGCCCGTCTTCGTGCAGGAACCTACGGTCGAAGACACGATCAGCATCCTGCGCGGCATCAAGGAGAAATACGAACTGCACCACGGTGTGCGCATCTCGGATTCGGCGCTGGTGTCGGCTGCGACCCTGTCGCACCGCTACATCACCGACCGCTTCCTGCCCGACAAGGCGATCGACCTCGTGGACGAGGCCGCCTCGCGTCTGCGCATGGAAGTGGACAGCAAGCCCGAAGAGCTGGACCAGTTGGATCGCCAGATCCTGCAGCTCCAGATCGAGGAAGAGGCGCTGAAGCTTGAAGATGACGCGGCTTCGAAAGATCGGCTTGAAGCGCTGCAGAAGGAACTGGCCGAGCTCAAGGAGAAATCCGCCGAGCTGACCGCCCAGTGGCAGGCCGAGCGGGACAAGCTGGCCAGCGCCCGCGAGCTGAAGGAACAGCTGGACAAGGCGCGCGCCGAGCTGGAGATCGCCAAGCGCGAGGGCAACCTGGCCAAGGCCGGTGAGCTGTCCTATGGCGTGATCCCCGAGCTGGAGCGCAAGCTGGCCGAGGCCGAAAGCCAGGAAAGCAACGCGGTCATGGCCAAGGAAACGGTGCGTCCCGAACAGATCGCGGCCGTGGTCGAACGCTGGACCGGCATCCCGACCTCGAAGATGCTGGAAGGCGAGCGCGAAAAGCTGCTGCGCATGGAAGAAGCGCTGCATGCCCGCGTGGTCGGCCAGGACGAGGCCGTGCGCGCCGTGGCCAACGCCGTGCGCCGGGCCCGGGCCGGTCTGAACGACGAGAACCGCCCGCTGGGCTCGTTTCTGTTCCTCGGCCCGACCGGTGTGGGTAAGACCGAGCTGACCAAGGCCGTCGCCGAATACCTGTTCGACGACGAACACGCGATGGTGCGGATCGACATGTCCGAGTTCATGGAGAAACACGCCGTCGCCCGCCTGATCGGTGCCCCGCCGGGCTATGTCGGCTATGAGGAAGGCGGCGTTCTGACCGAAGCCGTCCGTCGCCGGCCGTACCAGGTGGTGCTGTTCGACGAGGTCGAGAAGGCGCATCCGGACGTGTTCAACGTGCTGTTGCAGGTGCTGGATGACGGTGTCCTGACCGACGGTCAGGGCCGCACGGTCGACTTCAAGCAGACGCTGATCGTGCTGACCTCGAACCTTGGCTCGCAGGCGCTGAGCCAGTTGCCCGAAGGGGCCGACACGGCGCAGGCCAAGCGCGATGTGATGGACGCGGTTCGGGCGCATTTCCGGCCCGAGTTCCTGAACCGTCTGGATGAGACCATCATCTTCGACCGGCTTCAGCGGTCGGACATGGATGCAATCGTCGACATCCAGCTGGCCCGCTTGCGGAAGCGGCTTGCCGGGCGCAAGATCGATCTTGTGCTGGACGATGCTGCCAAGGAGTGGCTGGCCAACGAAGGCTACGACCCGGTCTTCGGGGCGCGTCCGCTCAAGCGCGTGATCCAGCGTGCCCTGCAGAACCCGCTGGCCGAGGCTTTGCTGGCCGGCGACATCCGGGATGGCGACACCGTGCCGGTAACTGCCGGACCCGATGGTCTGATCATAGGCGACCGGTTGGGCACCAGCGACCGCCCGCGCCCGGACGAGGCCGTGGTCCACTAACTTGCGGCTTGGCTGAAACAGGAAAGGCCCGCCAGAAATGGCGGGCCTTTTTCATGCGCACCAATCAGTCGTGGTTCTGACGGCTTTTGCGCAATGCTCGCAAGTCGTCGGCACTCAGGCGCGGACCGGACTCGGGCGATGGTGGTGGTGCCGGCGGAGCCATGCGCTGGGCCGGATCCACCATATGGCGGCTGGGGCGCCCGCCCTGCAGTTTCAGATAGGCCAATACCGCACCCGCGGATTGCAGGCTCAGCCCCCAAAGCCCGACCAGGATAAAGCTGAGAAACAAGGCCACTGCAGGCCAGATCGGGTTTTCGATGGCGCCACCGCGGAACAGGCCTTCGATTTCGGTAACGGACGTTGCCAACGCCGGTAGCCCCGCCACGAAGGCCACGGCCAGAAAGGCGAGGACGTAAAGCACCATCATCGATACATAGCTGATGGCCACCAAAGCAAAGAGCGGCCAGAAGGACGCACCCAGATTGCGGAAGGGTGTATAAGGTCGGTCGTCAGGATCGCTGCCCAAGGCCGCCGCAGCCAGGGGAACCAGCAGACTGGCCCGCGCAGCCGAGGCTACCGTGAATACCGCAACCGTGACGACGAGGCCCGCCACCGAAACCGACGCGCCGGCCGAGGTCAGCCAAACCAGTGCCGGTGTTTCGGGGGTCTTGGTCAGATCGACCAGATTGGGCGCGACCTGAACAAAGGCCAACCCGACCACTGGCGCAAGGATCAGGCCGATCGCCAGGGACTCCGCCGCGCCATAGGCAATGGCGGGAACGATCAGCTTGCGATAGCCCACGCCGGGTCGGATCAGCTTTGACTGGAACCCGAACCGGGCGCCGACCATGATCGGGATCACGCCGGATGAGGCGCTGATCAGGAAGGTTGCGATGAACAGTGTTCCGGGCAGGATCAACCCGATGACGAACCCGATCACGCCACCCAACGCGCCGTACAGAAAAAGGCCGATGAGCAGGATCGGGAACGTCACCGCAAAGCGCCACAGGATCGAAAGGGACAAAGGAATGGTTTTGGTCAGTAACACGGGGCGGCCTTCACACAGTCTCTGGTGGTTTCGGCGATACCTTATCGGATGTGCAGCTTCCATCCCGTTGATGCCGTTCCAAACAGGTGTTCGTCTGTGCGCGACGGGAATGCAACGCAGGCTTCGTTACAGTCCCGTCTCTCAATCGTGACGCAAGTTGCGTTGGTCCGGTGTTAAAACGGGGCTAATTCAAGGCTGATTTTTGTAAATGAACGGAGAACGGAATGGCGCACCGCTGGATCAACACTCTGACACATGCCGATACGACCCCGCGGGCGGCGTTCCTGAACCGCCGACAGATCATGGCGGGACTCGCCGGATCGGGACTGGCGATGATCGCGGGCCGTGCAGGTGCGGAAGATGCGCTGGAGCAGAACACGTGGGAAGAGATCACGTCCTACAACAACTACTATGAGTTCGGGACCCGCAAGGACGACCCTGCGAAATACGCCCATACCCTCAAGACCGAACCATGGAGCGTCACGATCGACGGGTTGGTTGACCGCCCGGGAGAGTATGATTTCCAGGACATCATGTCCGAAATGACGATCGAAGAACGCATCTACCGTTTCCGCTGTGTCGAGGCCTGGTCGATGGTCGTGCCCTGGAACGGGTTCGAGCTGGCCGATCTGCTGAACATGGCCGGTGTGCAGGAAGGGGTGAAATACGTGGCCTTCGAAACCGCGCTGCGCCCCGACGAGATGCCAGGCGTTGCATATCCGGTTCTGGACTGGCCGTATCGCGAAGGTCTACGGCTGGATGAAGCCATGCATCCGTTGACGATCATGGCGACGGGTATCTATGGCCGCCCGATCCCCAATCAGAACGGCGCCCCGTTGCGCCTGGTGGTTCCATGGAAATATGGCTTCAAGTCGATCAAATCGATCGTACGAATCACTTTGACCGAGGAAGAGCCGCCAACCAGCTGGAACATGGCCAACCCGCGTGAATACGGGTTCTACAGCAACGTGAACCCGACCGTGGATCATCCGCGGTGGTCCCAGGCCTCGGAACGCCGCATCGGCGGCGGGTTGTTTGCCAAGCGACAACCGACACTGATGTTCAACGGTTACGAAGAAGAGGTCGCAGGGCTTTATGACGGTATGGATCTCAGGGAATACTACTGAGGCCATGCACAAGCTGAACCAGATACTGCGCCGCGTTCCTGTCTGGGCGGTCTACATCGCCGGATTGGTTCCGGTGCCCTGGTTGTTCTACCAAGGCATGACCGGTGGCCTTGGATTCGAACCGATCGAGGCTTTGGAACATGAATATGGAGAACTGGCGCTTCAGTTGTTGATCCTGGGTTTGGCGGTCACGCCGCTGAGGCGGCTCACCGGCTTGAACCTCATGAAGTTCAGGCGGGCCATTGGCGTTTTGACCCTATCCTATGTGGCGTGCCATCTTTTGGTTTGGCTGGTTCTGGACGTGCAAGACCCAGGTCAAATTTGGGCAGACATCATAAAGCGACCCTACATCACGGTCGGCATGGCGGCATTCGTTCTGATGCTGCCGCTTGGGATTACGTCGAACAATGCCTCGGTCCGGTGGCTGGGGGCGGCTTGGCGGCGCCTTCACAAGCTGGTCTACCCGGCAGCCATTCTTGCAGGGCTGCACTACGTCATGTTGGCGAAGGGCTTTCAGATCGAGCCCCTGATCTACTTGTTTGTGATTCTTGCCCTGTTGCTGCTGCGCTTGCCCAAACCGGCATTCAATACGGCGTCCCGGCGCGCCGATTCCGCGTGACTCGGGTGCTGGGCTGTGGGTAACCATGTGGGCAAGTCAGGCAGCGAGTGCTTTCGCACTGCGAGGCCCAGGCGAAAACTCAGTTCTGGGGAGGTATGAAGGAATCAACACTCGGATAATAAACAATTATTTTTGTTATCGCGATTTTTTCCCAATTCCTGTCATTTTCTGCTTGCGGTGATTTGTAGTTATCCTTAGAACGCCCTTCACCGGCGCTGCTGAGGCGGTGTTGGTTGGTCGGAGTGACGGCCTGACGGACTGGAAAGACGGTTGAGACGCCTGGGAGAGACCGG
>NZ_JBQFRA010000008.1:0-66643 GCF_056537165.1 Ruegeria sp. CG8
ACCCAAAGTGTCGCGGGATGGAGCAGCCCGGTAGCTCGTCAGGCTCATAACCTGAAGGTCGCAGGTTCAAATCCTGCTCCCGCAACCAAAATCACAAAATCAAAACTATCCACAAAACCCAAGCTGTGGACCAAGGCTAGTCCTGTACCAATAGGGTAATGTCTTGGGACGCGAAGCAGATGCGCTTTAGGAATGTTTCTCCGAAAGCGTTGCGCTGTGGCGCCGCACCTTCACGCTCGATGAGCCAATCCGCCTAACTTACGTTCGCGCTACCGCCGATGCGATTGACATCTGTGTTGGGAAAGAACTCTGCCCAGACGTGCCAGAACAAACCGGCACGCAAGGTTTCAACCCGCGTGAGTTGCCCCTGATCGCTATTTCCCCAAAAGTCACATCGCTTTACTGGCTTTCCGCTGTCGTTGTACCAGACCCCGAGGCTTTCGAAATGTGGGTCTATTTGCACCACAAGATCACGCCCACCGACTTGTGTGTTCACTAGCCAGTTCTGATCAACCACGAAGTCGTCGGTCCAACACACGGCATCCGACCCGATGGTCACGCCCCAAACAGGTGTCTTGTTGGGCAGGCGTGTGTCGGGCGCGTGCTCCATGTTGTCCATGACGGGGTCAGCCTCTTGATGCTGCCTGGCGATCCCCCATCCGAAAATGATCTCTAGCGCCATGTCGAGCAGTCTCAGGAACGGGTTGCTTGACGGCTTGTTCAGAAAGACCTCACCTTCCGGATAGGCTTTCTTGAAGCCACGGAATGTCATGCGGAACGTTGGCCATGGCTTCATTTGAGCTTCCGGGCGCAATGGACAGGCGGGACCGTCCGACGCGGTGTCCCGATCCGCTTCTCGGAACCCATAGATGTGTTGAATCGGTTCCCCGGTGTCGTTGTCCCGCAGGATCAGGTTGTTGCCATGTTGCGCAAGAACTTGAAGGTTCAGCCGCTTTCCTTCGATGGATGGCCTGTAACCCTGGCCAAGATTGGCCATTGCACAATAGGTCATGACGATGTCTTCGCCCCCAAGCCCCTTGGCGTCGCCGGCCAGGTGAGGCCGCATGATCTGGGCGTCAGGATGTGCCCGGGCGTGATCGCCGTTTGTCATCACGATCACGGGCGCGGTCGGTCCGACGAATCGTTCCGCTTCGGCAATGCTGTAATACCGGGCTGTGTTGAGCTGGTTTCTCAACCCTAAATGGACCCACACATAGGGAAAGCCATACAGAACCAATGCCAGAGCCGCGCCCAACCACCAGATCGCGCCGATGCCAGCACCGAACGCAAAGTAGGCTATGGTCGCAACCGCAAAAGCCGCAAGGCCAAGCCCGATCAACCGATATTCGTTGCGAATGAAGCGGATCATGTTTTCTCGCTTTACCTTCAGCAACATCTGGGAGACGTCACCGAGGTCACGGAAATAGAGAAAGCCAATCCCGAGCGAGATAGCGAGTCCGATATAGAAGATCAGGTTGGCAAGCATGGAGGTGCCTCTTGAACGTGGCGGGCCGACGTGAGGTCGGACCGCAGTTAGCGTTCGACCGCAGCCTGTTTGGTCAGAAAGGCTTCGACCGCGGCAACGGTTTCCGGGCGCAGGTTTTCGATGCCTTCATACGGCACGCCGCGCGCAGGTTCGGTATCAGGATACAGCTTCTTTCGGGCAAGATGCCGGCCCAGAATGCGCTGGAATTCCTGGCCGCCCCACGCGCCGACTTCGGTCGAAACCGGGTACTTTTCATGCGTATCCCGATAAATATCGAAGAAATTCGCCAGAATTGCACTTTCTCCGGCACCCGGAAGGTTCAGTTTCAACTGGTCCTTCACGATCGCCTTCGGGGACGCCACCGAATAGATGATCACGTGATCGCGCCGCGTTTTCGACTCATCGCCGAACAGGATTGACGCGGATTGGTCCACTCCATCCACAAGCCTGTCCCGCGGGATGAACGCGTCGGCGCCCGCCAGGCGGGACAGGGTCGTATACAGATCCGACACATGGATGATGTTGTTCACGATCGAGTCCGCCTCGATCATTCCGGGCCAGCGGATGAAGGCATCCACACGTACGCCGCCTTCTGTCGTATCTCCCTTGCCGCCGCGGAAAATCATCGGCGTGAAACCTGACTGTGGGGAATATTTCGTGAAGTGCCCGTTGTCGCCCATCAGCACCACAATGGTGTTTTCGGCTACGCCGAGCGTCTCCATCTCGTCAAAGAGCACGCCCAGATATTCGTCCAGCAGTTGCAACTTGTCGGCGTAAAGGCCGCCATTCACGCTTTCGGGGCCGTCGCGTCCTGCACGCGTGTTGTCCAGCGGGATCATCGGCCAGTATTGCAGAAAGAAGGGGGTGTCGCCGCCTGCCAGCCGCTGCAGTTCAGACAGCGCCTTGAGCTGGAACTGTTCGTTCATCTCATCATATTTTTCTGCGTCCCACCGCTCGCCGGGCTGCATGCGGATTTCGCGGATTGGACCGCCGGCCTCACCTTCGATGACGGTGGCCATAGCGGCAGGATCGGGGCGGAACCAATCGTCTACGATATAGTCCTCTTCGAAGTCCTGGATACCGACCGAGACCTGCTCGCGGATGGCGTCATCGTTGAAGATCGTCAGCTGACCCTGTTGATGGATGGCATGCTGCGCATAGTCGAAACCCTGGTTCATCGCCCAGCTTTCCGCGATATCACCCATATGCCACTTGCCGACATGGCTGGTGGCATAGCCGGCCTTTTTCAGAACCTCTGCCAGCGTGACCTCATCTCCGGGAAGGCCAAAGCCGGCTATGTCGACCGTGGTATCGCCCATGCCCATGCGCACCGGCAGGCGCCCGGTCATCTGGGCCACGCGCGTCGGCGTGCACGAGGGCTCGGTATACATTCGAACCATGCGCATGGCTTCGTCCGAGAACGCATTGATGTTGGGGGTCTCAATTCCGCGTACCGCATTCAGTTCGGGAATGCCCATGTCGCCGAAACCCAGATCGTCGATCAGAATGGACACGATGTTGGGAGGGTTGCCAGCATTGCCTTCACGGAACTCTTCCAGCACCGCATCGACGGCAGCGTTGTCTTCAATCCACTGCTCGCCATTCTGCGCTTCCAGAATATAGTACTGTGCGTCATGGATGATCGGTGTGTCCTGCGCAAAAAGCGGGGAAGACAACAGGATCGAGATGGCCGGCGCCAAACAAAAGAGTCTTGTGAACATAAGGGTTTCCCCGCTGCAGGATGGTTGCGACTGCGACAAGTCTAATTATTTCTGTCCCTAAATCAAATTCAGGGGCGGTGGCATGAAGGCCGGTCACCCCGTTTGGGGGCAAACCACCGGCGTGATCACTAGGCTGTTTCGAACAGGGCGTCGGTGAGCACATGTTCCGAAAGCGCACCGGGCGCGCCGATTGCCACAAGCCGCGTCTCGGGCTTTCGGTCACCCCATGCGCCATCCCGTGAGATATCCATGCGCTTTCCGACGACCTGCACAAGAATGCGATGGTCCGGGTCCTCCTCGCTGAAAACGAATCCTTTGAGGCGATAGACGTCGCCCGGAAGCTTTCGAATTGCGCCTCTCAGCGATGACAGGCTGATGGGTTGCTCGGCCTTCATCATCGTTGTTGAAAAGCCGTCTGAATGATCAGCGTGTCGGCACCCGCAGTCAGGCCCATGCTCATGATGCTCCGGCACTTCTGTCTCAAGCTGTTCGGCGGCAAACCGGCCGACCGACAGCAATATGTTCAGCGGGACATCCGCATTGACCGCTTCGACCAGGCGATACCTGCGGAAACGCGAGCCGAGCCAGTCGTGCACTTTCTGGACTGTTTCTCTGCTGACCAGGTCCACCTTGTTCAAGATGACCATGTCGGAGAACGCGATTTGCCTGAGTTTCAACTCCATCTGCTCTGGTGCGGCGAACAGCTGCTCGGCGTCGACAAGGCACATGAGGCTGTCGAGCCGGATCATGTCCCGGAACTTCTGGTCCGTGAACGTCATCGCAATTGAAGACGGATCAGATACGCCACTGGCCTCGAGGACGATGTATTCCGGTTTCTCCGGTCGGGCGAGAACGGCCTCGACCGTTTCGATCAGGTCATCCCGGATCGAGCAGCACACACACCCATTCGCCAGGCTCATCACATCGTCTTCCAGGCCAACCACAAGATCAGCATCCACATTGATCGAGCCGAAATCGTTGACCAGAACCGCAACCCGCAGACCATGATTGCCGGTCAGGATGCGGTTCAGTAGGGTTGTTTTCCCCGCCCCGAGAAAGCCGGTCAGAATTGTGACCGGAATTGCCGCAGTCGAACCAAACTCGATCATACTGTCACTCCGTCTTCTTCTTGCGGTTTGGAATGACGTCGTCGGTCTTGATCACAAAGTCGCTGGGCCATTCGGGATTGGGCGCGCGGAACACGTCGGAGGGGTAGTATTCCTTGGGGTCGATCTCCATGTCGCGGTACTTTTGGTCCTGCTGTTCGGCGCGCGATGACCGCGGGGCAGGTGGCTTGATTTCATCGGGCAAGGTGATCTTGCCTTCGGCTTCCATCTTGCCCAATTCACGGAACGGTGCGACCGAGCCTGACTTGCCGGGCAGTGTCGCCTTCCGATACCAGATCGCATCTTTTGTGACGTTGACCACGGCCACGTCCAGACCCCAGGCGAACAGCCCATCATAATGGGCCCGGATACCCGCCAGCATCTCGGCATCAATGTCCTCGTCCTGCGTGTAATGGGTCACCATCGCAAGCCGGGGGCGTGCCTCAGCCATCATCTTGCCAACCGCATAATGCGAGGTGTGATGGGTATCGATCGTGTAGTTGAACAGCTCCTGCGGCAGGCCGTATTTGTAGGTCATCAACTGGCCGATATCCTGACCCGACATTTCGGTGACGAACACATCAACGCCTTTGCCGTATTCAAGGCTCAATTCATCCGGTCGGCCGTCCCCGGTCCAAACGAAGCTCAGGCCGTTCCAATCCAGGCGATACCCGACGGCGCCGTCCTTGGCATGGCTGCGTGGCCAAGAGCGCACGGTGACGCCATCTTCGTCATAGACGATGCCGCCTTCCTGACGGAAATCGAACTCGTTGACCTCGATTTCGTAACCGTCTCCAATCGGGAATACGTCGAAGGCCTCTAAATGCCATTTCAGCATTTGCTTCATGCCGTCCACCATGCCCGCCGTTCCAAGCTCGGGTGTCCGGCCGGACGGGCCGTGGATCCGCAGCGGCGTGTAGCCACCCGACCAGGCTCTGAACGGGTAGATATAGGGGATGTCGGCGTAGTGATCGACATGCAGATGCGTGATGAAGATATCGTTGATCAATTGCGCAGGCACCTGCATCCCGATGATGTTGCGCACACAGCCCGACCCGAAATCGAAGAAGAACCGTTTTCCATTGCCCAGCTCGACCATCACACAGGTGCCTGCCTGATCCTCACGCGGAGGAAACGGCGTTGACCCGCAGAACGAGATGCGCATCTCGTCGGGCCCCAATTCCTCGGAAAGCGGGAAATAGTTTGCGTTCGACCCGGTCATGTATTTCGTCGGCCGGAAGTACTCCGGCAGAGTGATGCCGCCGGCAGGCCGGCCGCCATAGGGGTTCTTCAGGCTTTCACCCAGAGGGCCGTCCCCCTCATGCGCCTGTGCTGCGCCGGAGCCGTAGCTGACAGCCCCCGTTGCCACCGCACCTGCCGCCAGCCCCTGCATGACATGCCGGCGCGAAGGGTTTTCGATTTCATCCGCTGGCTGGTTTTGCTCGTTTACGTGATCGTTGCTTTGGTCTTTGTCGGTCATTGCGATACCCTAAGTCGGATGCGTTTCGAAGATTGCGCTTCGCCAGACGACGAAGCTCGTTCACAAGTTCAGATTTGATGTGGGCCCATTCCTCGCGCTCGGACGCGGTGATCGACGTATCCTTGAGCTTTGCGCAGACTTTGCCGAAGTCCTCGATGGCCTCGCTCAGAAACGCGTCCGGCTCGAACTGGCTGGAAAGCGCAGTCGAAAGCTCGGGTAGCTCGTCTTTGAGGTCGTCCGTCACTGGATAAAGCCCGATTCCCACTATCTATTCTCGCATCAAGATGCGTGCGGTTGACCGGGGCGGCCAAGTGAGTCACCGTGAGTTGGGGGTGAGTTTGCAGTGAACCAAGCCAATGATTTATCGATAGATCAAGATGTTGGGCTGCCATCACCTGACCTGGTTCGGCAGGCGCTGCGTGACGTTGTTGCCAGCGCCGAGTTCCAAACTTCGCCCCGGCTTCAGCAGTTTCTGACCTATGTCGTCGAGGAAACCCTCGCCGGTCGCGGTTCCCAGATCCGCGGCAAGGCCATTGCCGTCGAAGTGTACGGCCGCAGCATTGATGGCAGCGGCGGTCGAAATCTGGTTCGGGTAGAGGCGAGGCGACTACGGCGTTTGCTGCGTGAGTTTTACGAAGACCATTGGGACGGCCAGGGCGTTCGGATCTTCGTCGATCCCGGCGGATACAAGCCGCGGTTTTCGCACCAAGCTTCCCCGGATGATCCGAAGTCAGACCTGGCAAGCCACGGCCCGCCCGGCGGGGCCAGGCACCTGCGTGGACTTCTGTTGGTCGGGCTGGGCGTTGTGGCCATGATCGTCATGCTGGGCATGTGGCTGGGACCCGGCAACGACGAGGTCGGGCAACCCTCCAACACCACCCGGCAGGCCGAACGGGCTGCGCTTGGTCAGCAATCGCTTGCCAGATTGCAGGCGGCCAACCTGGCGGATCAGGCGCGGGGGATGTTCTTTCCGGTCTTCGATGTCAAACGCCAGCAGATCGCCCTGGGAATGTTCCAGCATTCCACCGGGCTCGACCCGGCCTTGCCCGATGGCTATGCGGGAATGGCTCAGGTCTTGGCCACACTGGCTCTGCTGTCTCAAGACGAGGACACACGAGATGATCTGTTGCGCCAAGCATCCCAAATGTCAGGAACGGCGCTTGAGTTGTCGCCGTCGGGTGCATGGGCCAATGCCTCGAATGCGTGGCGATTGGCGGTGTCGGGCGATGCGGATGAGGCTTTGAATTACGCGCGCCTGTCTGCCGAACTTGCGCCTGAAGATGGGCATGTACTTGACCTTGTCGGAATTGCCGCCCTGATTGCGAACGAGCCTGAACTAGCGGCGGAGGTCAGCAATCCGTCGCGGGTCAGATCAGGGTCCGGCCGATTTGGGGCGAGAAATATCTGGGGCGTATCGCAGCTTGTGCTCGGGAACTACGAAAACGTTGTCGATGCCTTTCAGGGTGCGCCTGCTGCAGGAGCGCCCGTAAGCGGGCCATCACTTTTGTTCCAGGCCGTCGCTCATGATCAGCTGGGCAATTTTGACGAAGCGCAAAGACTTGTTGATGAGTTGGAGGCCACGTGGCCGGATTTTCCGTCCGAATTTCTGGTGCAAAGGATCTTTCCGGGTGACGCCGATATACGGAAGAAGATACTCGGATCTCTGGCGAAGTACTGACAGACCCGTCGCAGCCTGCGCCGCTAAGAAGTCTTCAAGTTCCAAGTGATGGCTTCGTGCGCGGCCCAGCTCGGCGTTGACGTTTCGGTGCTGCAGTCCATCGTCGGCTTTGGGGAAACTTGCGGCAAACTTTTCTTGACCTTCCAGCGCGGGAATGGGGCAGACAGTCCCCCCGAAACTGTGCGCAAGGCGGCAAGACCGGCAGGTCAAGCAGGTTTGATCAGTGTCAGACCGTTTTGGTGTCGCCCGCGCCAAGCCAAAAACAACCGAGTGAAACGAGCCGATGAACAAACTGACGCTATTGGTAGGCGGCGTTCTGATCGCAGGCGCTGCCGTGTTCGCCTACAACCTCAGCCAACAACCTGCAGGGCACTCGATGGAGGTGCCTGACACCTCGTCGCTGTCGCGGGGGGACCCGATCGCGCAAGTCAGCGTGCCGGCGACGTTCAGTGCGCCGGCCCAGATGGGCAAGGTTGCCTTTGACGTCAAATGCGCAGCCTGCCATGGGGCGAATGCCACGGGTTTGGAAGGCCTGGCTCCGCCCTTGGTGCACAAGATCTATGAGCCCAGCCACCACGGGGACGAGGCTTTTCAGCGGGCGGTTCAATATGGTGTTCAGGCCCACCACTGGCGCTTTGGCGACATGCCACCGGTCGCTGGCTTGACCCGTGCAGACGTGCAGGGCATCGTTGCCTATGTCAGGGAACTGCAGCGCGAGAACGGGATAAACTGAACCTTGCACAGTTGGGCGGACAGGATGATCGGACGGTGGGTTCTGGCCTTGGGCCTGGTTCTGGCCGGTATTCTGGTGTTCTCGGAACCCGCCTTTGCGCATGGGGGCGATGGGGGCACACATGCCGTCGTCGATCTGGAAGCATCCGACCCCGACCATGTCGAACAGGGCCACCCGGGCCATTGCCACGGCGGGGCCTTCTGCAACGGCGTGGCCATGACCGTGGCCGCGCCCGTCGTTTCCGCGCTGGTCTCAACGATCAACCGCCGTGCCATCCCGTCGGGCCAATACCGGATGTTGCCGGTGGCCCTGTTCGATCCGCCCCCGCCGCGCGCCGTGTCCTGAGTCAGGTAAGGCCTCTTCTGGGGGCGAGTTGAAGCAGACATACAGGACAAGACGATGACCCTTTTCAAGCTGACGACGGGCGCCGTGCTGGCGTCGATGATTGCCGTGACCGCCCTGGCGCATGGTGGCGCCACCGGGATCGTGAAGGAACGGATGGACGGCATGTCCGCCATGAAGGACGCCATGAAGACCCTGACGCCGATGATGCAGGGCAAGACGCCCTATGACGCCGCCACCGTCCGGCGCGCAGCCGAGGCGATCGGCCGCCATGCCGGCGACAGCATGACCCGGCTGTTCCCCGAAGGCAGCAACGGCATGCCCTCCGAGGCCAAACCCGCGATCTGGCAGGACTGGGACGCTTTCGCCGAACTGGCCGAACAGCTGCAGACCAATGCCGAGGGGCTGGCTTTGGCGGCCGACAACGGGCTGATGATGGCCGGTGCCGGGCAGGGGTCCGGCATGATGAGCGGATCGGGCATGATGGGTGGCGCCTCGATGATGGGGGGCGGGGCCATGATGGGCGGAACCCCCAAGCGCGAGGAGCTGTCCGAGATGCCCGCCGATGACGTGTTCATGATGCTGGGCCAGACCTGCTCGGCCTGTCACACGCGGTTTCGGTCGGAATAGGGTGCCACGATGAAACGCATCTATCGTCTGGGCCTTGCCTCTGCCGTTCTGGCAGCGGCGGGGCTGGCCGCCGTGATCGCGTGGCCGATCGGCCTGACGCCGCAACTGCCCGACCTGACAGGCGAGGTTGACCGCGGGGCCTACCTAGCGCGGGCGGGCGGCTGCATCGCCTGCCACACCAACTTCGCCGAGGGCGGCGCGCCTCTGGCCGGCGGCGTCAAGCTAAAGACACCCTTTGGCACGCTGTATTCCCCGAACCTGACCACCGACCCGGACCACGGCATTGGCGGCTGGACGATCGAGGAATTTGCCAAGGCTGTGCGTCAAGGCGTGGCGCCGGACGGGCAGCCTTATTACCCGGCCTTCCCGTACCCGTTCTACGCCGATTTCACCGATCAGGACATCGCCGACCTGTGGGCGGCTTTCCAGACCGTGCCGCCGGTGGCCACGCCGTCCCGCGCGCAAGAGATGGCCTTTCCCTTCAACCAGCGCTGGGGGCTGAAACTGTGGCGCGCGGCCTTCCTTGAACCTCCACGCACCGATCCGGTCCCCGGCAAAGGTGATGTGTGGAACCGCGGCCGGCTGCTGGTCGAAGGCGCCACCCACTGCGCCGCCTGCCACACCGGGCGCAATCTGCTGGGTGCCCGAAAATCGGATTCCGAGCGCTTCAGGGGCAGTGATGCATTGCCGGGCGGCGACAAGGCGCCGGCCATCGACTCTGCAACCCTGCAGAGGCGGGGCTGGACGGTCGACAGCCTGGCCTATGCCCTGCGCACAGGTATCATGCCCGACGGTGACGTATTCGGCGGCGCAATGGGCGAGGTCGTGACCTACGGCACCCGCTTCCTGACCGAAGAAGACCACCGCGCCATGGCCACCTGTCTGCTCGATGCCCATGACGAAGGGTAAAAAGGTGGAGCCGCCGCGCCGAGCGATCTCGCCAATGATGAAATGGGGTACACCGGTGGCCGTTGTGATCATCGGTGTAGCCAGCGCTCAATGGTGGATGTCAAAAGGGGTGCCTGACGGTGCATCCGCCGATCCGCTACGTGGGGCGGCGTTTTATGCCGAAAACTGTGCGTCGTGTCACGGGGCCAAGCTGGAGGGTCAAGCCGATTGGCAAACGCCTGATGCGGACGGCGTCCTGCCAGCCCCGCCGCATGATCGAACCGGGCATACCTGGCATCATGGCGATGGCCTATTGTTCGACTATACCAAGTTGGGCGGCGAGGAGATGCTCAAGCGAATGGGAGTCTCGGGGGTCCAAAGCGGAATGCCGGGATTTGCCGACAGCCTTGCCGATCAGGATATCTGGGACATCCTCGCGTTCATTAGGAACAGCTGGCCCGAACGTGAACGCGCGATTCAACGCCAACGCACGGAAGCGGAGCATCAGGCAGGCAACTGACTATTGCCGGGGTTGGCGCGTCAATTCTGTGTCTGCGCAAGTCGGTCGGGCGAGATCATTACTCGCCTCCGCACGGCTGGGACCCGTACAGGTCCACCCTATGAAGCAAGCAGACCCGACAGCTTGAGTGCCCCGGACTGCAGCAGTGGCAGGAATTGCTTTAGGCTTGTCAAATCGTGCCGCTGTGTGGGTGCGTGCACGGACAGAGTGGCCGCAAGCCGGTCATTCTCGTCAAAGACCGGAACCGCGACGGCGGCCATGCCGGGCATGAACTCCTCGTCGTCGGTCGAGTATCCATTCTGGGCGATTTTGGCGATCTCGGCACGCATGGCCGTGGGGTCGGTAATGGTTTTCTCGGTGTTTGCGGCCAGTCCGCGGGCCGAGAGAAACCCATCCAAGGTGTTTCGGCGCAGGGTCGAGAGGTACATCTTTCCGCTGGCGGTGCAGTGGAACGGCACTTGGGTCCCGATCGGCAGCTGGATTCTCAGCGGCCATTTGGTCTCGACCCGGTCGAGATAGATCATCCCCTCGCGGTCGGGGATGGCAAGGTTGCAGGTCTCACCAATTTCGTCGGCTACTCCGCGCAGAATGGCCAGGCGGGCCGTGCGCAGATGTTCGGACGAAACAGTGTTCACGGACATCTGCCGCAATCGGGGGCCGGGCCCATAGGACCGGCCGTCCAGATCACGTTGAAGGAACCCTTCGGCCTCGGCCGTCTGCAGCAGCCGGTGGACCGTCGGCTTTGCCAGACCCAACGCTTCGATCAGGTCTGCCGGTTTGACCGCGACCCCGCGCCGCGCGACCTCTTCCAAAATCAGCAACAGGCGTAGGTTCGTTGGAATCTGGGTATCCTTGTCTTGTGTGTCCGTCGCGGTCATCCGGCTACAGTCTAGTTTTTCGGCAGTAGTATCAAGGCCAGATCAGGCACCAGTGACACCAGAATCCAGACCGAGAGCAACGCCACCAGATAAGGCACCGTATACCGCAGAAGACGGAAATACGGCACGCCTGTAACTCCCGAGGCGACATACAGGTTCAGCCCGTATGGCGGCGTGATGAAACCAATGGATGCTCCGACAAGGAAGATCACCGAGAAGTGGATCGGATCAATCCCGACCGAAGCTGCGATCGGTGCCAGAATCGGGGCCAGAATGATGGTCACCGGCAGGCTTTCCAGAACCATGCCCGAGAAAAACACGATCACCATCGAGGTGAACAGAACAGCATGGTAGCCCCCCATCGAGGTCACGAAATTGCCGATCGTTTCCTGGGCACCCAACAGGGAAAGGATCTGCTGCATTACCACCGAGATGGCAATCAGAGGCGCCAGGATCCCGGTGATCTGTGCCGAACGGATGACGATTGACGGGATCTCGGGGATCGTGAAGCCCTCGACCACCAGCATTTCGGCAAAGCTCTTGTCCGTTGGGGAAACATCGTCGCGGGCGCCCATGATCCGGTTGATCGGATAACTCACCAGCCCGGCGATTACGCAGAAGCCAACGGTGACTCCGGCGGCCTCGGTCGGAGAGAACTTGCCGGTGTAGATGCCCCACAGCACAAGTCCGATGGCAAAAAAGCCCAGCCATGCGCCGAAGGCGGTTTTCAGAACGCGGTTCAGCTGCAGCGGGATCAGGTGACCCCAGCCGTTCATGCGGCAGATGATCCAGCAGGCAAACTGCATCCCGATCACCATCAGCGCGCCGGGCAGGATGCCGGCCACGAACAACTCGGAAATCGGCAGGTTCATCAGGAACCCATAGACGATGAAGATGATCGACGGCGGGATGATGATCCCGACCGTGCCGCCCGCTGCGGCGGTTGCCGCGCTGAAGCGTTCGTCATACCCGCCCTTGACCATCTCGGGGTGCAGCATCGATCCGATCGTAGCGGTCGTGGCCGAGTTCGACCCCGAGATCGCCGCGAACAACCCGCAGGCCCCAAGCGAAGCCATCGCCAGACCGCCGCGTATCCAGCCGAGACAGGCATAGGCGAAGTCGCTGAGCCTTCGGGCGATACCCGACTTGTTGATCAGGTCTCCGGTCAGGATGAAGAGGGGCATGGCCAGCAGCGCGAAGCCCTTGTTGAACACGTTCAAAAGCTCGGCGCCCATGTTGTCGAGCGTCAGGCCCAGAACAAACGAGCAGCCGATCACCCAATAGCCGATGACCAGAAAGACCGGCACGCCCAACATGAACAGGAATGTCACGCCGAGCGAAATCAAAGTAACCCAAGTTCCGTCTGCCATCAGTCTGCCCCGATCACGGCCTGCCTGATCAGCGGCTCGCCTGTTTTGAAGTTGCGCAGATCGTCCGCCAGGTTCTGGAACACGCGGCCGACCATAAGAAAGAATGACAACGGTGCAGCCAGCAGGAACCACCACTGCATGACGTTGTCCGTGCCCAGAACGATCTGGAAGTTGGACGCTGACAAGGCCACCAGCCGCGACGTGGTCACGATGACGATGACCGCGAAGATGAACCACAGCACCGCGTCCAGGATCAGGCAGGCCAACTGCCCGCCGCGTGGCATCGCGGTCCGGAATTCGCTGAAGCTCAAATGCGTTCTGAGGCGCACGTTGTAGGAGGCCCCGAACCACGCCATCACCATGAACAGCAAGGGTGGAATCGTTGTGGACCACGGCTCCTGGTCATTGAAGACGAACCTGTCGATCACGCCCCAGAAGATGATCAGCGCAATGGCGAGATAGGAATACACCATCACGGATCGTTCCAGATGGCGCTCGATGAAGGGAACCTTGCGATAGATCAGCATGACCAGAAGCCCGCCCAGCGCAGCGACTACGGCGCCGACAACCCACGCTGCGTCGGACTCCAACGCTGATTGAATTTCAAAGGAATCCTGGCTGAGAAAGGCGCTGAATATCGCGCCGATGTCTGCCCAAAATGACATGAACCCCGTCCTCCCAGTCGGTCTTCGGATGAACCGGCCCACGCGGGGCCGGTTCAAATCAGTTTATCAGGCTTGGCCCATCCACCAACGGCGCGGCTCGACATTTTCCGGCAGGGTGTCTGCCGGGATCTCGCGCGCGATGTCGTAGATCTCCTGATAGGTGTCGATGCCGCCGGCCCATTTGTTCAGGCGCTCGCGCCATTCCGCCCAGGGTTCCGGGTTGAAGTTCGGGGCACACATTTCCTCGGCCAGCTTGATCTGGTCGTCCGGCAGGAAGGCCGCACGCACACCGTTCTCGGCAAAGATCGTGTTGGGCAGCTGCGGATCCGAGAAGCCGACCGTGTTCAGCAGCGCGGCTTCGTTTGCACCCTGGATCAGGGCCTGCGTGAAGTAGGACGATTCCATGACCGCATCCTGCAACTCGCCGCCCAGGCTGTCGAAGACCTTGGCCGACATCGACGTGTGTTCGGTACCGCAGAAGAACTTGAGGTTGACCGACTGGGAAACGACCGGCGCCATGTTCGCATAGGCCACCGCCGATGCCCAGGTTTCGGCGCCATCGATCAGACCGGTCTTCAGCGCATCCAGCGTTTCTTCCCAAGCCACCGGAACCGGGTTCAGGTTCAGCAGCTGCATCGCGATCCGACCCAGCTGGGTGCCGGTTACGCGGTTCTTGGTGCCAAACAGCTCTTCCAGTTTGGTGACGGTGGGCTTGTCCGCAAAGGTCGACCCCATCTGAAGCCCGCGCAATTCGCAGTGGGTGAACAGGAACTTCAATCCGTGGCGCTTCTCGAGCGGCTCGCGCAGGATCCGCTGGCTGGCGGGGCTGTAGAAGAAATGATATTGCGCTGCGCGGCTTGGGAACATGTAGGCATAGTCCAACACGTTCAGATAGGGTGCGCCACCGGCCGAGTTCTGGGTCGAGGCCGCGTAAATGTCCACGATACCCTGCTGGGTTTTCTCGACACAGCTCAGCTGACCGCAGATCTGGTTGTCGCCGATGAACTCGATGCGAATCTCACCGTCCGTGCGCTCTTCGAGGTCGCGGGCGAATTCGATGGCGCCGGCCCGTTCGATGAGAAGGTTGCGCGTGTTGAAACCTGCCGCGCCGAATTTCAGCGTATGCTTGGGCTCTTTCGAGAACCGTTTTTCATACGTGGATTCAGCCGCCTGCGCGAGATTGGCAAGGCTCATGGCCCCACCGAAACCCCCTGCTGCCAGCAGAGTGGAACTCATGCCATAGCGTCCGGCAACGCGGAAAAAGTCCCGCCGTGAAATGCCACTTAACTTTCGTCCGATCTCCATTGCTATCCTCCCGTTTCGCAATTATTGAGACGTTTTGTATCAAAAAATGCTAGCTTAATTCATGCATCTTGCATAGGGTTTTTTTAGCAACTTCGGGAGGAGCCGATCATGGAAGTGGACTATGTGATTGTCGGTGCCGGTTCTGCGGGATGTGTCATCGCCAATCGGCTTAGTGCTGACCCCCAAACCAAAGTTGCATTGATCGAGGCGGGCGGACCAGACACCAACCCGTGGATTCACATCCCGGTCGGGTACTTCAAGACCATGCACAACCCCTCGGTCGATTGGTGTTATCGCACCGAGCCTGACCCGGGCCTGAATGGGCGTTCCATTGATTGGCCGCGCGGAAAAGTGTTGGGTGGGTCGTCGTCGTTGAACGGGCTTCTGTACGTTCGCGGACAAAAAGAGGACTATGACCGCTGGCGCCAGATGGGAAACGTCGGGTGGGGCTGGGACGATGTTTTGCCCCTGTTCAAACGCAGCGAAGATCAAGAGCGTGGAGAGGATGAGTATCATGGCGTAGGTGGGCCATTGTCCGTCTCCAATATGCGCATACAGCGCCCGATCTGCGATGCTTGGGTCGCTGCGGCACAGGCCGCAGGCTATCCGTTCAATCCCGACTACAACGGCGCCAACCAGGAGGGTGTCGGGTATTTTCAGCTGACCACGCGCAACGGGCGACGTTGCAGTGCAGCCGTCGCCTATCTCAAGCCCATCCGCAACCGTCAGAATCTGACGATCGTCACGCGCGCGCTGGTGACGCGGGTTGCCATGGACGGCAAGCGCGCAACAGGCGTTGTCTACCGCGATCGGTCGGGCGAAACCAAAACGGTGAAAGCCCGGCGCGAGGTCATCCTGTCCGGGGGGGCAATCAACTCTCCGCAGATCCTGATGCTGTCAGGCATTGGTGACCCCGATCATTTGAAGGCAAACGGAATCGAACCCGTTCACGCCTTGCCGAACGTAGGCAGGGGGCTGCAGGATCACCTGCAGGCGCGCCTGGTATTCAAGTGCAACGAGCCGACCCTGAACGATGAGGTGCGAAGCCTGTTCAACCAGGCCCGCATCGCGCTGAAATACGCGTTGTTCCGGGCCGGTCCCATGACCATGGCGGCCAGTCTGGCAACCGGTTTCATGAAGACCCGTCCCGATGTTCAAACCCCGGACATCCAATTTCACGTCCAGCCCTGGTCGGCGGACAGCCCTGGCGAAGGCGTGCACCCGTTTTCGGCCTTTACGATGTCGGTCTGCCAGCTCAGGCCGGAAAGCCGTGGAGAGTTGCGGTTGGACGGACCGGACCCCGCCAGCTATGTCAAAATCATCCCGAATTATCTGTCGACAGAAACCGATTGCCGAACGATTGTCGCGGGCGTCAACATCGCTCGCAACATTGCGCGCCACAATCCGTTGGCCTCAAAGATCTCCGAGGAGTTCCGACCGACGGCCGATCTGTCCTGTGACGACTATGAAGGTACGTTGGACTGGGCACGCTCGAATTCGGTGTCGATCTATCATCCGACCGGAACCTGCGCGATGGGCACGACCGACGCGGCCGTTGTCGGTCCTGATTTGAAGGTGAGGGGGATCGAGGGGTTGCGCGTGGCCGATTGCTCGATCATGCCGGAAATCGTCAGCGGAAACACCAATGCGCCCGCCATCATGATCGGCGAGAAAGCCAGCGATCTGATCGCGGGACACGGCTGACACGGCGTCTGTGGGCCAGTTATTGGCTGGGTAAGGTCAGAGCGTCATTCGACGGGCAATCCGAATACCGCGATTGCTGCGCCAAGAATGCAGAACAAAGCAAACACCAACGCGCGGAAGCGCAGGTTCTGCTGAGATGCCGACCGGGCCGCGATGCCGGCCTGCAGCGCGTAATAGGCTGCAAAGGCGCGCGACGCATAGCTGATGATTTCAAAGACATTCGATGTCCAGGTCAGTACCAACCCGACGCCGACCAGAACGGTATAGGCGGTCCGTTCAGAGACGCGCCCGCCTGAAATCTCGGACAGCAGTCCACCGGACCCGCTGGTATCCGCGACGGCGGCGCTGAACTGGGCCGACAGGGCCGCAATAACCAGAAGGACGGGCAGTATCGGGGCGACGACCTGCATCAGGTCAATGATCGCCGTTTCGTCCAGAACCAAGCCGCCCGGTTCGACCCAATAGGTCAACAGGCCGATATAGATCAGGTAAACCGCGCTTGCGATCAACTGGGCCCACCGCATGGAGCGAATGCGCGTCTCCGCATCATAGGCGTGGCCGAGGTAACGCGAGGTTTCAAATCCCTGCACGGTGACGATCAGGCCCGCCAACAACATGAACGCGTGCGAGCCGCGCTCGGCCGGCGGGTCAAAGACAAGCGCATCTTGGCTGTATTGCTCGGCGAAATACGTGGCAAGTCCGACGAGCAGCCCGGCGATGATTGCCAGTTTCAGGCCGACTGAAATCTGCTCCAACCGTTCCAGCGCGGAAAACCCCCGGGTGCAGCCAACGAAAAGGATCAGCACAAGCACGCCCGAGGTCACAAGGCGGGCATGAAACGCGTCATCCACCTGGGTCAGGCTCACGCCAAACGAGCCGAACAGGTTCAGGTAGTAGGCGACCGAAATGAAGTAGGCAAAAGCCAGGCTTGCCGAGGCGACCCTTTCGGCCCGCTCGATACCGGCGCCGCGGTCGGGCCTGTGCGCAATGTCGCGGATGTTGTATCGAATTGCGCTTCCGAACCCCCAGGCCGCTGCGCAGAGGCCAAGCATGGCCAGCGGGGCCAGATCGCCAAAACTGACGTCCAGGATTGGACCAAGAACAAGGAACCCGCTGCCGATGATCGACGCCAACGGGGTGATCGAAGCTCGCCACATCCGGGAACTGGCGACACGCGGCCAAACCAGAATGGCCAGGACCACCACCACCGCGGACAGGATCAGCGTATTCTGCAACTCGGTCGTCAAGGGAACGGTTCGGCCTCGCTAGTGCTCGTCGGGATGCCGCTGGTGGGGGCAATCGCTGAGGGGCGATCATGGTATGTGTACCGGCATCCAAGGTCGCTCAGATTTACCAACCAGCGGTATCCCGTTCAACTCTGGCGCTTGATTGTGCCGCGTTCCATCTCCTTTTTCGAAGCCAGATGGTTAGCGCGTCAAAAAAAACCGGGTGGCTGTCAACGTCTTGTTGCATCGCTCGTGCAAGGTCTTCCTGCGCGCCAATATGACGTGACGTGCCGGGGTATGAGTTGGACATTTCGCGTGCAATCCATCAGGTTCCGGGCAACACAGCTCCGGTCGCTCGGCCCTTGCATGGCCGCGTTCGGCGCGCAGCATTCGCAGGTTGAACCAGATGCAGTATCACAACAAACCCTATGATCAACTCAACATCGGGGACACGGCCGAACTGAAGCGTCTGTGCACCGAGGACGACTTTTATGCCTTTGCCGCGAATTCGGGCAATCACAACCCGCTGCACCTGGCCCATGAGGACGGGGATGGAGACGACCGGCCCGAGGCGGTGGCGCCATCGCTGTTCGTGGGCGCGCTGATCTCGGCGGTTCTGGGGAACATCCTTCCCGGGGCCGGGACGCTTTACAAATCGCAACAGTTCGACTTCGTGGGCCGTGCCATGGCCGGGGACGAGCTTTTGGCGCGCGTGGTCGTCACGGAAAAGCGTGCAAACCGCGAGGTGGTCTTGGATACCACCGTCACCCGTTGCAGGGATGACGCGGTCATCGTCAGCGGCAAGGCCGTGGTAATCGCCCCGGACCGCGCGCTGTCGTTCCGTGAAATCGAGGTTCCCGGCCTGATCGTTCAGCGGCACCGTCACTTCGACGCCTTGCTGGAGAAATCCCGGCCGCTGGATCCCATCCCGACCGCCGTCGTCGCGCCGGAGGACCCGAACTCGTTGGGCGGCGCGATCCTGGCTGCGCGGGAAACGATCATTGAGCCGATACTTGTCGGTCGCCCGGACCTGATCGGGCAGGCGGCGCAGGAACTGGGCGAAAAGCTGGATGGTTTCGAGATTGTCGTCGCGGAAGAGCACAGCGAAGCCGCCCGCATCGCCGTCGACCTTGTGGTCGAAGGCCGGGCCGGGGCGCTGATGAAGGGGCATCTGCACACCGATGATCTGCTGAGGGCCGCATTGCGGAAGGATCAGGGATTGCGCGCGGGCCGGCGCTTTACCCATGTTTTTGTCATGGACGTGCCCGGGCAACCACACCCGCTGCTGGTGACCGACGCCGCGATCAATATCGAGCCCGATCTGCAAACCAAGATCGACATCACCCAGAACGCGATTGATCTGGCGATCTCGATCGGGATGGAAACGCCCAAGGTCGGCGTACTGTCGGCGGTCGAGACGGTGAACCCGGCCATTCGGTCCTCGATCGACGCGGCGTTGCTGTCCAAAATGGCTGAACGGGGCCAGATCACAGGAGGCTTGGTCGACGGTCCGCTGGCCATGGACAATGCGGTCAGCATGGCCGCAGCACGGATCAAGGGGATTGTCTCGCCAGTGGCCGGACAGGCAGACATACTTGTGGTTCCGAACCTGGATGCGGGCAACATGCTGGCCAAACAGCTGACATATATCGCCAACGCCGAAGCGGCAGGGGTGGTTCTGGGGGCGAAGGTGCCGATCATCCTGAACAGCCGCGCGGATGACGACAAGGCGCGTTTGGCATCCTGCGCCGTGGCTGCTCTGCACGCCGCCCGCATTGCCGGGGGGCGGTCATGAGCCATGTCATCACGCTGAACGCAGGCTCGTCGTCTCTGAAGTTCGGGCTGTTTTCGTTGCCATCTGATGACCCGGTGGCAATATGCACCGGAATCGTGGACCGCATCGGCGCCGCTGGCGCGACCATCCGCGCCAAAACGTCGGATGGCCGCACGTTGGGCGGTGATGTGGCAGACGGGATTGCCGATCATCACGAGGCCCTGAACCATGTTCTGGACCTGATCGTCCAGCAATTTCCCGCGGCCAATATTGCAGCCGTCGGCCACCGCATCGTTCATGGTGGTCCTGACCACGATCAACCGATCTTGCTGACGCCGGAAAGCCTTGCAGCGCTTGACGAACTCTCGCCCTTCGCACCATTGCATCAACCTTATAACCTCAGCGGTGTTCGTGCCTCGGTCGAGCGGTTCCCCGATGCGGTGCAGGTTGCCTGTTTCGACACCGCCTTTCACCGCAGTCACCCCTGGGTCAACGATACGTTTGCCTTGCCGACCGAGTATTATGACAAGGGCGTTCGCCGCTATGGGTTTCACGGCCTCAGCTACGAATACATCTCGGGCCATCTGGCCAAAACCGCACCGCTGCTGCATGGCGGCCGGGTCATCGTGGCGCATCTGGGCAACGGCGCGTCGATGTGCGGTATGATCCACGGCCGCTCGGTCGGGTCCAGCATGGGGTTCTCGGCCATAGACGGTCTGCCGATGGGAACCCGATGCGGCCAGTTGGATCCCGGTGTCGTCCTCTACCTCATGGACCAGAAGGGCATGAGCGTGGATGAGATCACCGAACTTCTGTATCGCAAATCCGGTCTGCTGGGTCTGTCCGGTCTGTCCAGCGACATGCGCACGCTGGAAAAGTCTGACAGCGGCAGCGCGCGCCGGGCCATCAGCTATTTCAATTTTCGTGCGCGGCGTGAACTCGGTGCCCTTGCGGCTGTGCTGGGTGGGCTGGATGCGGTGGTGTTCACTGGTGGGATCGGCGAGAATTCTGCGCTGGTGCGCGAAAGGATTTGCGTCAACATGGGGTGGTTGGGGATTGAACTGGACCATGATGCCAATACGGACCACGCCCGGATCATCTCGACACCGCTGTCCCGGGTTCAGGTCATGGTAATCCCCACCAACGAGGAACTGGTGATCGCCCGTGCGGCTGCTCGCTTCGTCTATCCGCACATGTACGAGACGCTATTGGACAAAGCGAGCCCAGCAGCGCTACCACCGGCCGGTGGTTCGGGGCCTGAGTGATCAGACGCTAGACGTCAGCGAAGGGTCTTCGGCGAATTTTTCGCAAAAAATGTCTCTCTACGGGAAACCCCCAATTTCGGGCATAGGTGGGCTGGGCTATTGTCTGATTAACCAAGGTCAAACTTGGCCTACCACTTTCCCCGAAGAGGGGCTGGCTACCTACCCCCTCAGCCGGCCCCTCAAAAACCCCCAAAAAAGTTGAATCCCTTGACAGCCAAAGCCTTAGAGCCCGGTACCAGATAAGCCCGTGATGCGCATTGCCAGGTCAGGGAGGCGCGCAAAGTCGTCGAAGCTGGCCAAATGGGGAAGTTCCGAGACCGGCGACTTTCGATACCCTTCCGAATACAGAATAAATGGGACTTGGGCACGTTGGGCGGTTTCTGCGTCCACTTCGCTGTCGCCCACAAAGACCCGCGCGTCGTTTGTGCCCAGTGCCTCGAACGTGGCGGTCAGGTGGGCGGGGTCGGGTTTGCGGGATTTCACTGTATCTCCGCCGATCACCACGTCGAAGAACTGCGCCAGATCCAGAACCTCAAGGATATGCTGCGCGGGCGCTTCCGGTTTGTTGGTGCAGACCCCTAGCGCGATATTTGCAGCCCGCAGTCGTCGCAGAGCGTCTTTGACACCTGGATAAGGCCTGGTGATCGCACTTGATGCCTGGCTGTAATGGTTCAGCGTGACCTGTGTCAGTTCGGAATGGCGCTCAATGCTCAGTCCGCAGTGGAGGATCACGCGCTCAACCAGTTTTGGCAGACCATTGCCGACGAATCCCCGGATCGTTTCTTCGGGCAGGGGCGCATAGCCCTGATCGGCCAGCATCCGGTTCGCTGCTGCCGCAATGTCGGCCAGGCTGTCCACCAGCGTGCCATCCAGATCAAACACGATTGCCGCCGTCATCTCCGCTCCCGTCTCTAAGTGCCGAGACCCGGCCTAACGGGCCTGCCGCAAGGGCGCAATGGTTCGGTGTGCGAATAGCAGGAAACCGGCACTTGACATACCTTAGTATTTTTATCAGATTAAGCATGAAGACACGCAGCCAACCCGGTTCCGGGCCAGCCAGATCCATGAAAGTTGAACGGAAAAGGCGCTTTGCCTGAACACAACCGGAGATGACCCGATGAACGCGCAGAACCCGAATCCGACCCAAGCTTATGCCGTTTCGATGCTGCCGGCCCACAAGGCCGAGGACCTGACGCAGGGCGGCAACCTGGCCCATATCGAACTGGGCGACCAGCTGTATACCCTGCGCATCACCCGCGCGGGTAAATTGATCCTGACAAAATGAGCGGCGCATCGACCCGGGGCGGCGCCCCGGTCGGACGGCTGGCCGATCTGACCCCGATCGAGGCTGGCGCCGTCATGTACCTGCGGATGTGGAGTGACGGGGCCGCCGGCCGTGCCGACGCCGCACATGACTTCGACATCGCGCTGGGCGCCGATCATGGGCAGCTGGCCATGCTGGCGCTGGATCGTCTGTGCAGCCTGTGCGCCCATCACGCCCGCCGCCCCTTGATCCGGCACGGGCTGGGCTGCGCCTGTCTGGGCGCGGACGAAAGCTGTTTCGCGCAGATGATCGCTGCGGCCTCGGAAGGGGCGCGCGAGGATGCGATGATGCTGGCCGCCTTGATCGTACGCCCCGATTTCGCGCCCGCGCTGGCGTCACTGTCCGAAGAGTTCGGGCTGGCCCTGCGGCGTATGACCACCGCCATCCCATTGCCGACCACCGGCCATCAGACCCCCTCGGCCGTGCTGCACTGACGGCGCGGTTCAGTGCCCTGGCCGAACCCGGCCGGGGCGTATCTCAGCAGCAGCCGCACCCGTCATGGTGATGGGTGTGGTCGCAAACCGGAGCAGGGGCATAGTCGCCCACCTCGACCAACACAGACCGCAGCGCCCACAGAATCATGTCCACATCCTCGGCCTCGATGGTCAAAGGCGGGCGGATCTTCAGGATGTTGTCCTTCGGCCCCTCGCTGCCGATCAGGATGCGGTGGTCCCGCATCCGGTTCTTGACGTACCGGCAGATCTCGGTGCCTTCCGAGCCGTCGGGGTTGATCAGTTCGACCCCAAGAAACAGGCCCATCCCCCGCACGTCGCCCACGCAGGCGAACTCGGCTTCGATCGCGCGCAGACCATCCATCAGCCGTGCGCCCATCACGCGGGCATTCTCCTGCAGGCCCTCGTCATCGACGATGTCCAGCACCTCCTTGCCGATCCGGCAGGACAGGGTCGAGCCGCCGAAGGTCGAGAAGAACTCGATCCCGTTGTCGAAACTGTCGGCGATATCGCGCGTGGTGACCAGCACGCCCAGGGGGTGGCCGTTGCCGATGGGTTTGCCCAGAACCACGATATCAGGGGACGCGCCCTGATGTTCGAAGCCGAAATAGTACTCGCCCAGCCGGCCCAGGCCCGTCTGCACCTCGTCGGCGATGCAGACGCCGCCGGCGGCGCGGATCTTTTCGTAAACCGCTGGCAGATAGCCTTTTGGCGGGATGAACTGCCCTCCGACCGAGGGGAAGGTCTCGGCGATGAACCCCGCGACCCCGTGCCCCTTGCGCTGCAGGGCTGCAATCGCGTCGTCGACCAGGTCGGCATATTTCTGCGCGCGGTCGGGGTCATCACGTTTGAACCGGCCGCGATAATCGTCGGCCACCTCGACCAGTTCCACCCAATCGGCTTGGCCCACGCCGCCGGGCTTGTTGAATTTGTAAGCCGAAATGGCCACCGCCGCATTGGTGTTGCCGTGATAGCCGTGATCGGGCGTCACCATGCCCTTGGCCCCGCTATGCGCCCGCGCCAGGCGCAGGGCCAGCTCGTTGGCCTCGGTGCCCGAGTTGACGAAGAAGCACACCTGCAGGTGTTCGGGCAGTTTCGACAGCAGCTTGTCGGCAAACTCCACCTGCGCCGGATGCAGATAGCGGGTGTTCGAATTCATCCGCTTCAACTGATCCGCCGCCACGGCCTGAATGCGCGGATGCGCGTGCCCCACATGCGGCACGTTGTTGTAGGCGTCCAGATAGGGCCGCCCCCATTCGTCGAACAGGTGATGTTTCCACCCACGCACCAGCATCACCGGGTCGTCATAGGTCAGGCTCAGGTTGCCGCCAAAATGCGCCCGCCGTTTGTTCAGGATCTCGGCCTTGTCGGTCGGGCGATAGAAGACCTTCTCGTCGGGCAGGTTCAGCAGGGCCGCCGGGTTCGGGCAGACCGCATGCCACGGGTCCAGCTCGTCCGGGTCGGCGACGCCCGGCCAGTCGGCCTGCATGCCGTCCGTGGTCAGCGCCAGCTGGAAATGCACATGTGGCGCCCAGCCGCCATTTTGGTCGGCATCGCCCAACCGGGCGAATGCCGCCCCCTGCGCCACCGGGTCTCCGGGTTTCAGCCGGTCACAGACCTCGGGGTCCAGATGCCCGTACAGCGTATAGAACGCGTCACCCTCGGGGGTTTCGTGATGCAGGATCACCACGCCGCCATAGTCCAGATGGTTCGCCCGGTTCTCGACCGCCTCGACCCGCCCGCTCAGCGGCGCCAGCAAAGGCGTCCCCGCCGGCGCGAACACATCCACAGCCAGATGCACCGTGCGCCTGTCCGAGGCCTTCCACGGACCCTTGCGGAACGTCGGCTCGGCATAGATCAGGCGCGGTTCGTTGTAATAGCCCAGCCACAACCCGTCGCCGAATTCCGCGCCCACCCGCGCCGCCTCGTCCAGCGGCATGTGAAACGGGTTCTGCGGCCAGGTCGAGTTTTCGACTGACAGCGAACCCATCGGAACGTCCGACAGATCCTGTCCCAACAGCTGCGCAAACTGACCGCGATGTTCGGACAGGTACGCGTGAATGCGATCGGCCCCGTCGGTGACGGGCAGCCCGCAGGCCGCCCGCAGCCGCGCGGACATCAGCTCGCCATTGACCGAACCATCTTCGAGGAACCGCCAGGCCGGTGCCTGGCTGATCGTCACATACGGGTCGTCGGGGTTTTCGGCGGCCATCAGCGTGGAATTGACGACCGACACGGCCAGCCGCATCCGCAGCAGAGGCCAGAGCAAATCCACCTCCTGCGGGCGCAGCCGGTTTGCGGCGTGATAGCCCCGCACCAGCGCGGCCAGTGCCCGTTCAGGGCGGGGGTGATCCAGCACCACATACGCCCCAGCGATCGCCAGTTCGCACACCCGCGGCGCGGCGCACATGTCGCCCAAATCGATGAGGCCCGAAACCTGCCGGCGCTCCGACAGCTCTCCTTCGACCAGGATGTTGTAGTCATTCACGTCATTGTGGATGGCCTGCCGGGGCAGCTCGGCCAGCATGTCCGCGACGGCATCGAACTGTGCACAAATCTCGCGCAGAAGGGCCGCGCGATCGGGGTCGGCAACCGCATCCAGCTTGTCAGCGATCCAGCCGGCCTGGGTCAGGTCCCATTTGAACTCCGGCCGCTCCAGGCCGGGATGCGAAAACCGCTCCAGCGCCCGATCGGTTGCTCCCAAGACCCGGCCCAGTTTCAGGATCAGGTCCTCGGATTTCGGCACCGTCTTGGCATAGCACCGGCCCGGCAGCCTTTCCAACAGCCACGCCAGACGAGGCCGTCCCACGTCGTCGTCGATCTGCAGCAGCAAACCGCCGTCCAGACCGGGGATGACCTTGGGAAACGGTAGCCCCGGGGCCTCGGCCGCGATATGCTCCAACGCCTTGATCTGCAGATCCACCAACTGCGAGTCACACCCGGCCCGCATGACCTTCAGAACATAATCCTGCCCATTGGTGGCTTGCACCAGGAAATTCAGGTCATACTCGCCATCCAGCCGCGAGAGCCGGGCGTCCAGCCCCCAGACCCGCCGCAGCGCGGCCGCCCAAAATTCACTGATGTCATTCATTCGAACTTCCGCCCCGTGCGCGCCGGAGCCCTTTTCATCTGGCCAAAAGTATCCTCGGGGGAATCGCGTCTTGGCGCGATGGGCGGCAGACGGCCCCCCGTCTTATCCCAATGCCCGCAGGCGTTTGATCAGTGACGAGGTGTCCCAGCGGGCGCCGCCCATCTTCTGAACATCTTTGTAGAACTGATCGACCAGCGCGGTCACCGGCAGCGATGCCCCGGTCTCGTCCGCCGTTTCCAGGCAGATGCCAAGGTCCTTGCGCATCCAGTCCACCGCAAAGCCGTGGTCGAAATGGTCATCCAGCATGGTTTCGTACCGGTTCGACATCTGCCAGCTTCCGGCGGCCCCCTGGCTGATCACCTCGACCACTGCGCGCCCGTCCAGCCCGGCCTTCTCTGCAAAATGCAGCGCTTCGCTCAGGCCTTGGACCAGCCCGGCGATGGCGATCTGGTTGCACATCTTGGTCATCTGGCCCGCGCCGCTGTCTCCGATGCGGCGGCAGATCTTGGCATATACTTGCATCACCGGCTCGGCCCGGTCATAGGCGGCCTGGTCGCCGCCGCACATGATCGACAGAACCCCATTCTCGGCCCCGGCCTGACCGCCCGAGATCGGCGCATCGACAAAAGAAATCCCGCGCGCCTTGGCCGCCGCGTACAGCTCGCGCGTGACCTTGGCCGAAACGGTGGTGTGGTCAACGAAAACCGCGCCTTCCGCCATGCCGTCGAATGCGCCGTCCTCGCCGGTGCAGACCATGCGCAGATCGTCGTCGTTGCCGACGCAGGCCATCACGAACTCGGCCCCTTCGGCGGCACCGCGCGGCGTGGTCGCCATCTGGCCACCATGCTGCGCCACCCATTTCTCAGCCTTGGCCGCGGTGCGGTTGTAGACGGTCACCTCATGCCCGGCCGCCTGCAGATGCCCGGCCATCGGATAGCCCATGACGCCCAGGCCAAGGAATGCAACTTTCGCCATTTTCGAGATCCTCCCTGTGACCGGTCCGGGACATGAAACGCCCACTGGCCGGAATGCTTGCCAGAGACAAAGCAAAGCCGCGCCGAAAGGGCAACCCCACACCGGGAGACGTGCCGCAAATAATGGCCGTGCGTCACGCGCCGCTGATATTGCGCTCCATCAGGCGTTGGTACAGGCGTGGGGCCAGCCGGTTCAGCCACCAGGCCAGCCGCGCCACCCGGCCCACCGGGATGACGGGCCGCCCGCGATCCATCCCTTGCAGGATCACGCGGGCGGCCGCCTCGGGGGTCATCTCGTCCATGCCGTCGCTGGCCGATCCGGGGCGTGCGGTGCCATCGGGCTGCCGCTCGGCCCGGCCCGGGTTGGTCGCCACGAATGAGGGCGCCGCGATATGCACCCGCACGCCATGGGGCCGTTCTTCGGACCGCAGCGATTTGAAGAAACCTTCCAGCGCGTGTTTCGAGGCCGCATAGGCCGTGCGGTGATACAAGGGCGCAAACCCCGCCACCGACGAGATCGCCAGATGCGCCCCGCGCGACTGGCGCAGCGCGGGCAGAAAGGCGCGTGCCATCGAGACGGCCGCGAAATAGTTGATCTCGAACACCTTGCGATGGCTGGCGTCGTCGGACTGATCGAACCCGCAGATCTGGGTGATCCCGGCGTTGTAGATGACCAGATCGATGCTGTCGCAATGCGCAAGCGTATCGTTCACGGCGCGCGCCAGTTGCGCCGGATCGGTCAGGTCACAGGCAATCGCAATCTGCGTGGCGGTGTCCTGCACCCCGTCCACCTTCAGATCCAGCAGGACCACGCGCCATCCACGCTCTTGCAGCGCGGCCGAGAGCGCCTGACCCAGCCCGCCGGCCCCGCCCGAGATCACTGCGGTTTTCACAGGCCCACACTCCTTTTCCAAAGGTCGAACACCTCGGCGCTGGTCTTCTGCGGGACATAGCCGAACACGGTTTTCAGCGCGGTATTGTCAAGAACCGGTCGGTATTGCAGGAACCGCACCTGTTCGGGCCCGTAGCGCGACAGGCGCAAGGGTCGGGCCACGGCCAGCGCCGCCTTGAGCGCCCAGGCCGGCAGGCGCAGCACGGGTTTGTCCAACGCGCGCGCCAGATCGTCGACGCTCAGCGCGCCGTCTCCGGCGACGTTGTACACTCCCGGCGGCCCGTCGGTGGCCGCGCGTTTCAGGATGCGGGCCAGATCGCGGGTCCAGATGAACACGAAGGGGCTGTCGCTGCCCGCCACCGCCAGCAGGCGGGGTTTGCGGAACAGGGCGGTGATCTGGTTGTCGGTGCCGTCGCCCAGCACTGTGCCCACCCGCAGCACCACCTGCTCCAGTTGCGGCGCGGCGGTTCGGACCTCGGCCAGCAATTCCTCGACCTGCCGCTTGTGGTCGGAATAGGGAAACTCGGGGTTGCCGCGCACCGGATCGGTTTCGCGCAGCGGCACCGGGTTGTCTGCGTGATAGCCATAGGCCGCTCCCGACGAGGTGATGACCAGCCGCCGTACGCCATGGGCCAGCGCGGCATCGACCACCTTGCGCGTGCCGCCCACATCCACCGCATGGGCCTCGGCCCGCGACATCCCCGGCGGCGGCGTGACGATCGAGGCCAGATGCGCGATCACCTCGGGCTTCACCTTGGCGATCACCCGGGCGGGGTCGCCCGTGGTGACATCCATGCGCAGAAACGGAACCTCGTCCGGCAGCGTCGCGGGGCGGCGCAGGTCGGTGGCAAACACCTGATGGTCGCTCAGCTCGTCCAGCAGGGCGCGGCCCACCAGCCCTGCGGCGCCGGTGATCAGGATGCGGGTCATCGGGCAGCCTTGGTCCGGGCCATCAGCTGCGCCAGCGCCAGCCCCGAGATGGCATGCCAGATCCCCCAGAAGGCGGCCACCACGGCCATCCCGCCCAAGCCGTTGAAAAAGGCGAAGATCAGCACCAGCCCTAGGCCCGAATTCTGGATGCCGGTCTCGATCGTGACTGCACGCCGGTCAAAGGGGGACAGCCGGGTCAGAGTGGCCACAACCCAACCGCCCCCCAGTGCCAGTGCGTTGTGAGCGATCACAAGCCCGGCGACCGCCCCGGCGTAACCTAGGAAGAAACTCCAGTTGGCCGCCAGGGCGAGCACGATGAAAGCCACGAAAATGGCCATGGACAGGATCTGCAGCGGCCCGCGCAGCCGCGCCGTCAGGGCGGGGCGCTTCTGGTTCAGGGTCACCCCCAGAACCAGCGGCAGGATCAGCATCAGTCCGACGATGATGGCGATTTGCACCGGGTCGATCTGGGTCTGCTGCAGAATCGCGCGGGTCGGCGGGTACAGCCCGCCCCACAGCGCGATGTTGAACGGGGTCATCACGATGGCCCCAATGGTGGCGAAGGCGGTCATCGACACCGACAGCGCCGCGTTTCCGCCTGCCCGATGGGTGATGAAATTCGAGATATTGCCCCCCGGACAGGCCGCCACCAGGATCAGCCCCAATGCGATCGAGGGGCGCGGCTCGGTCAGCCAGACCAGCAGGAAGGTCAGCGCCGGCAGCACCAGGAATTGCGAGGCCAGCCCCACCACCACAGGCTTGGGCGCGCGCCGCAGCCGGTCGAAGTCGCGTGGTGACAGGTCGATGGCGATCGAGAACATCACGATCGCCAGGATCGCGTTCAGAAGGGTCAGCGAGCCGGGGCTGAAATTCAGCGTGATCTCGTCGATGCCGGTCATGCGCGGGCTTTCCGGAACCGCGCGATCCAATCCGTCACCGCCTTGCGATAGGTCGCCTTGTCCACGTAATAGGCCATGCGGGGCAGGTTCAGGTACTGCATGCCTCCGGTGGCGCGCCGATAGTCTTTTTGTTTTTCCGCCTTCAGCGCTGCAGCCACGGGGCAGCCGGACTGAAGACCCTTGATATAGCGCGCCACCATTTCGGCCTGCTCGTGGCGTCCTTGCCAGCCCAGCCCGGTGGCCTCGATCATGCCCAGCACAAACAGATCGTCGCGTTCGGGATGCATGGCGTTCAGGTACAGATGCGGTGCATCGCCCTGCCAGTTCAGCAGGTTGGGGTCGATGAACGGGTAATGCAGCTTGTACCCGGTCGCGGCCAGGATCATGTCATAGTCGCTGGCGCTGCCGCCCTTGAAGTGGACCGTGCGGCCCTCGATCCGCTCGATGTCGGGGCGAATGCGCAGGTCGCCGTGGCCCGCGTGGTACAGGACCAGCGAATTCACCACCGGGTGGCTTTCGTAGAGTTTGTAGTCAGGCTTGGGGAATCCGTATTTCTGCGGGTCGCCCACGAACCAGCGCAGGATCATCCCGTCGATCCGGCGCTTCAGCCACATGGGCAGGCGGATCATCCCGCCCAGCGTGTCGGCGGGTTTGCCAAAGACGTATTTCGGAACGAAATAGTATCCCCGCCGCATCGACAGGTCGCACTGCGCGGCGTGATGGATGGCGTCCACCGCAATGTCGCACCCGGAATTGCCCGCGCCCACGACCAGCACCCGCTTGCCGTCGAACTGGCTGGGATAGCGGTACTGCGCGGCGTGGATCAACTCGCCGTCGAACCGGCCGGGAAAATCGGGCATGTTGGGTTCCGACAGGGTGCCATTGGCGATCAGTACCCCGGCAAACTCACCGCTATGCGTGCCTTGGTCGTCCCGCCAGGTCAGTCGCCAGCCATCGCCCGGTGTACCCAGCGGCGAGGCGTCGATCACTTCGGTGTTGAACTTGTAGTGATCGTGCAGGCCGAAATGATCGGCAAAAGCCCGGAAATAGTCGCGCATCTGCCGGTGCGACGGGTATTCGGCAACGTCGTCGCCCATCGGGAAATCGGCAAATTCGGTCATCGTCTTGGACGAGATCAGATGCGCGGATTCGTACATGGTCGACCGTGGCGCATCGATATCCCACAACCCGCCCACATCGGAATGCAGCTCGAAACCTTGGAACGGGATGCCCTGTTCCTTCAGCACCTTGGCCGCCGCCAGCCCCATCGGACCTGCGCCGATCAAGGCATAAGCCTTGCGCGCCTGTGTCATGAACCCTCCCCTATTCGTGGCGCTTAACTTGAACGATCGTCCAAAATAAGGCAAGATGAAAAACATGAGCGCGAAATACATTGAAAAACAAAGGCAAAGGGCGCCGTCGGCCCGGTCGCTGGAAACCAAGGCGCGGATTTTGGACGCGGCCGAGGCGCTGTTTGCCGAGCGGGGATTCGAGGGCGCCTCGATCCGCGATATCGCCGGGCGGGCCGGGGTGCAGGTGGGACTGGTCCACCACCATGGCGGCGGCAAGGAAGAGCTGTTCTTCCAGACCGTCGCGCGCCGCGCCGACGAGCTTGCCCGGATCCGGATGCAGGCGCTGGAGGATCGGCGCGCGCAGGGCCCGCTGACCCTGCGGGGCATTCTGGACTGTTTCATCCGCCCCTATGTCAGCCTAGCCGAAACCGGCGGTCCGGGCTGGATGGCCTATGGGCGGCTGGTGGCACATGTTTCGGTCGATCCGCGCTGGCGCCATATTGCGGCCGAGTGTTTCGACCCAACTGCTCAGCTGTTCATCCGTGAGATCGCCGCACTGTATCCGCAGGCCGACCCGGCGCTTTTGGCCACTGGCCAGGTCTATTCGGTCTCGGCGATGCTGGCGCATCTCAACAGCGCCTGGCGGGTGCAGGCGCTGTCACAGGGGGGCGATCTGTCCGGGATCGACCAACTGGTCGAATTCTGCGCCGCGGGGATCGAGGCAATGGTGCACTCGGGCCGCGCTCGGCTCAGTCGATAGCGCGGGCGGTGCCCGAGACGCGCGGGGATTCAAGATTTCGGTCCTCAATTGTCAGTTTGTCGGCAGCTTGGGTGAAGACTCGGGCTTTGGTTGCGCCTTGGATTCTGTGTAGGGGGTGAGCACGGGATAAGCGCTCTGCATCGCTTCGATGGTCTGTGCCCGGAACTGGGTCTGAAACGGGTCGGGCTCGGCGGCGCGCACGGCCTCGGGCGAGAGGTAGAAGCCGACGGTCACGACCGAGACGGCGAAGACCGATCCGGCGGTCAGGGTGGCAAGTGTGTTGGTAATCGCGCGTAGCATGGCATTGATACTCCTGTTGCTGACGGGTTCGGGGTCTTGGGGGTGGCTCAGGCCTTTCGGGCCAGGGTCTGCTTCAGGCGGTCGTTCTCGGCCTGCAGTTGGGCCAGTTGGCGGCCAAGCTCGTTCAGATGCGGGCGCAGCTCGGCCTCGGTGAAGCGGGGGGTGATGTGGCGCGGGCAGTTCCAGTCCAGCGCCGCGACATGGATGATCGCCGCGCGTTCGGCCTCGGCCCCATCGGGAAACAGATCGCGCGCGGCATCGGCCCCTTCGCGAAAGTCCACGCGGCCCAGAATCTTGAGCCTGCGCTGGTTGGCGTAGTCCATCAGGATCAGCGCGATCCGGTCATTGCCGTCCAGATTCCCGCGCGAGATATACTGTTTGTTGCCCGAGAAATCGGCATAGCCGATGGTCCGGTCGTCCAGCACCTTCAGAAACCCGGCCGGGCCGCCGCGATACTGGACATAAGGCCAGCCGGTCTCGGACACGGTGGATTGATAGAACCCGTCGCGCGCCTCGATGAAGGCCTGCTCGGCGGGGCCGATCAGGTGGCCCTGCTGCGGGCCGCCGTCGATGAACTTGGAGTAAGAGGCGGCGGACCCCATCCGCTCTTGATGCGCGCGGACGGCGGGGGTGAAGGTCAGTTCGGAAAAGGCGCGGGGCATTGGGTGCCTCCTTTCACAGGTTCAGGTCGGACAGGCCGGGATGGTCGGCGGGCCGTGACCCCAGGGGCCAGTGAAACAGGCGCTGGGCGTCGGTGATCGGCAGATCGTTCAAGGACGTATGTCGCTTGGCCATCCGGCCATCGGCGGCAAACTCCCAGTTTTCGTTGCCATAGGAGCGGAACCACTGGCCGCTGTCGTCGTGCCATTCATAGGCATAGCGCACCGCGATGCGGGTGCCGTCACAGGCCCACAGCTCTTTGATCAGGCGATAGTCCAGTTCGGTGCGCCATTTGCGGGTCAGAAAGGCGTGGATCTCGGCGTGGCCGGTCAGGAACTCAGCCCGGTTCCGCCACTGGCTGTCCTCGGTATAGGCCGGGGTCACGACGTCGGGGTTGCGGCTGTTCCAGGCGTCTTCGGCCTTGCGGACCTTTTTGATGGCGGTCTGCGTCGTGAACGGGGGCAGAGGAGGGGGCATGGTCAGGGCTTTCAGGCGAGGGTGGCGGCCAGAAGGGCCAGGGTCAGAAGGAAGGGAACATAGCTTGCGGGAAATGGGCTGGCGCGGCGTCGCATCGGTCAAATCCTTTGGGTGTACAGATCAGTAAACTGTGTTGATAAGGTGTACAGATCGGTCAAGGATTTCAACCCTTGAGCCGAAAAAAGTATTTCATTCAGCCTTTCTGTACGGAGAATAATATTAAAAAACAGAGACTTCAGCGGTATGAATTGCATCTGCGCGGGAGAGGCATTATGTACTGATCTGTACATAAAGGAGCCGAATCATGCGTCCGAACAAACGGGATGAGCTGGTCCGCAAAGCGCTGCGGGTGTTTTACCGCGACGGGTTTCACGCCACCGGAATGGACCGGCTGGTGGTCGAGACCGGCGTGTCCAAGACCTCGATGTACAAGCATTTCCGCACCAAGGAAGAGCTGATCCTGGCGGTGCTGCGCCTGCGGGACGAGAATTTCCGCAACTGGTTCGTGCGCCGGATCGAGGAACTGGCCGACACCCCCGCCGATCAACTGCTGGCCGCGTTCGATGCGCTGGGCGAATGGTTCCGCGAGGACAATTTCCGCGGCTGCATGTTCATCAAGGCGGGGGCCGAATACCAGGATCCCGACCACCCGATCCATGTGCAGGCGGGCGAGCACAAGCGCCTGCTGCTGGAATATTTCACCGACCTGTGTCGCAAGGCTGGCGCGCGGGACCCGGACAAGCTGGCCTGCCAGCTGCTGCTGCTGAAAGAGGGCGCGATCGTCACCGCCGTGCTGCTTCGCAACGGCGATCCCGCGCGCGACGCGAAGGAGGCGGCTGCCGTCTTGCTGAAAAACGCGCTGGCTTGACCATTGAAAACCCGCTTTAGTTCCCGAAGCAGGTAAAAGGGGGGTATATGCAGCAGGCTTCGGATTTTCTGGAAGAATGTCAGGTTCTTGATGACGCACTGACGGGGCTGGGTGCCGCGGACTGGCAGATCGTGACCCAGTTCAAAGACTGGACGATCGACGATGTGCTGGTGCACCTGCATTTCTGGAACCAGATGGCCGACCTGTCACAGCGCGACCCGAATGCGTTCGATGCAAGGGTGCAGCAGGTGATGCCGCGCATTCAGGCCGAGGGCTTTCGCGCCATGGAAAACGCTGCAATCACTGAGCGTGGACATGATCTGCGCGCCGCATGGTCTGATCTATGCAGCCGAATGGGCCGCGACTGGTCGGGGCTGGACCCCAAGTCGCGGGTCAAATGGGTGGGGCCGGACATGTCAGTGCGGTCCTCGATGACCGCCCGGCAGATGGAGACTTGGGCGCATGGGCAGGAGGTATTCGACATTCTTGGCCTGACCCGGCCCGAGACCGACCGGATCCGCAACATCGTCGTGCTGGGCGTGAACACCTTTGGCTGGACTTTCACGGTGCATGGCCGCCCGGTTCCTCCGGTGACGCCCCATCTGCGCCTGATCGCGCCTTCGGGGGCGCTGTGGGAGTTCGGCGCGCCCGGCGCCGACCTGATCGAAGGGCCGGCCGTCGATTTTGCCCGCGTTGTGACCCAGACCCGAAACGTGGCGGACACCGGCCTGTCGGTGCAGGGGCCGGTCGCGCAGGAATGGATGGCCATCGCCCAGTGTTTCGCCGGCGCCCCGGAAACGCCGCCGCCGCCCGGCGCCCGGCACCGCGTAGGGCATTGACGCCAAAGGACGTTGCGTAGCAGCGCAAACCGACGCGGCGTCACCCGGATTGGCGGAATCGGCGGCGAAAGCTACCCTTTTCGCCAACAGAATTCCGGAGAACCAATCATGTCCCTTTTTACTTCGACCGCCCCTTGGGTCACTGACGAACACCGCATGTTTGCCGAAATGGCCGGACGGTTCATGGATGATGAACTGGTGCCCAACATCGAAGCCTGGGCCGAGCAGGGCGTGGTCGATCGTGATTTCTGGCGGAAGGCCGGGGAAACCGGGCTGATGGCCGGGGCCATCCCCGAGGAATTCGGCGGTGTCGGTGGCGGCATGGGTTTTGACGCGGTCACGATCTATGAGCAGACCTCGCGGGGGGATGCGGGCTGGGGCTATGGCATCCAGTCGATCGTGACCCACTACATCACCGCTTATGGCAGCGAGGATCAAAAGAGCAAATGGCTGCCCAAGTTGGCCTCCGGCGAGATGGTCGGCGCGCTGGCCATGACCGAACCGGGTACCGGTTCGGACGTGCAGGCGATCCGCACCACAGCCGAAAAGGATGGCAATTCCTACCGGATGAACGGGTCCAAGATCTTCATCACCAACGGCCAGACCGCCGACCTGATCATCGTGGCCGCCAAGACAGACAAGTCGCTGGGTTCCAAGGGCGTGTCGCTGATCGCGGTCGAGACCGAAGGGGCCGAGGGCTTCCGCCGAGGCCGCAACCTCAAGAAGCTGGGCATGAAGGCCAATGACACGGCCGAGCTGTTCTTCGAGGACGTGAAGGTGCCGATGACCAACCTGCTGGGTTCCGAAGAAGGTCAGGGTTTCTATCAGCTGATGAAGCAACTGCCGTGGGAACGTCTGACCATCGGCATCATGGCGCTGGGCGCGATCGATTTCGCCATCTCCGAGACGGTCAAATACACCCAAGAGCGCAAGGCGTTCGGCCAGCGGGTGATGGACTTCCAGAACACTCGCTTCAAGCTGGCGGAATGCAAGACCAAGGCCGAGGTGCTGCGCAGCTTCGTCAATGACTGCATCGGCAAGCTGGAGGCCGGTCAGCTGGACGCAGCCACGGCCTCGATGGTGAAATACTGGGGCTCCGAGGTGCAGAACGAGATCATGCACGAATGCCTGCAGCTGTTCGGCGGCTATGGCTTCATGATGGAATACCCGATCGCGCGGCTTTACGCGGATGCTCGGGTGCAGATGATCTATGGCGGCACCAACGAGGTGATGAAGGAACTCATCGCCCGCTCGATCGACGTCTGACCGGGCGCTCCCGCCCGTCGTCAACGGCCCTTGCGGGCCGCCTCCTCCGGTTGGGCCCGGCCGCGCCCGAGCGATGCTCGGCCGCGGCGGTACCGGATCGGCTAAGGCAGCTGCCCCTGCAGCCAAGCGCGGAACGAGACAAGTGGGGCCGGTTCCGTGCGATCTTGCGGCCAGACAAGATAGTAGTCGCCCAAGCTGACCGGCGGAGCTGCGCAGGCCGGAACCAACCGGCCGGCTTCCAGCTCGGCCGAAATCAGGTAGCTGGGCAGCAGTGCTACGCCCAGCCCATGGATCGTGGCCTGGATCATGGTCGAAAACTGGTCGAACAACATGCCTCGGACGCCCTCGACAGGGGTGCCTTGCGCGGCGAACCAGCGTTCCCACGCATCGGGCCGGGTATCCAGATGCAGCAGTGGTGCGTCGACCAGCCATTCAGCATTCGGGGTTTCGGCTGGCAGCAGGGCTGGCGCGCAGACCGGCAGAACCTCTTCGCACATGATCGGCAGATAGTTCACCCCGGCCCAGTCGCGCTGGCCGAAGTGGATGGCTGCGTCGAAGGGTTCGGTGCCGAAGTCGAATGGCTTGAGCCGTGTGCTGAGGTTCATCGTCACTTCGGGGTGGCGTTGCGCGAAATCCTGAAGCCGTGGCGCCAGCCAGTGCATACCGAAGGCGGGCAGGATCGACAGTTGCAAAGAGCCGCCGGAAGGGTTGGCCTTCAGCTTCAGTGAGGCCTGCGCCAGTTGCTGCAGCGCCGTTCGGGCAGTTTCCACGTATTCCTTGCCAGCGGGTGTGAGTTGCAGGCGCATTTGGTCGCGTTGGATCAGTGCGACGCCCAGCTGTTCTTCGACGGCCTTCAACTGGCGACTGACCGCGCTTTGGGTCAGCGAGAGCTCATCGGCAGCTGCCGAGGCGCTGCCCAGGCGGTCGACGGCTTCGAGCGCCAACAGGGAAGAAATAGACGGCAGAAATCGACGCGGCGCCAGCATATGATTTTTCCTCATGGCTTTTGGAGGGAATATCACTGGTGGATCCTCCAACCCAATAGCAAAAAGGCGCAGCGGTAGAAAAGTGCAGCGGGGCGATCATGACCATTCAGAACAGTTCGAGCGGATTTCGGCGGGCAGGGAGACTCGACGGGATCGAATTGTCTGAGATCGTCCAAATCTCGGAACGGGCCGCGCAGTTGCGTGCGCAGGGTGTGGACGTGATCGCGCTCAGCACCGGCGAGCCCGACTTTCCCACGCCGCCGCACGTGGTCGAGGCCGCCCACAAGGCGGCGCTGGAAGGCCAGACCCGATACCCCGCCACCGCCGGAACGCCGGCCCTGCGTGCCGCTATCGCGGAACAGGCCGGGGTCGAGCCGGCGCAGGTCATCGTCTCGACCGGGGCCAAGCAGGTGCTGGCCGGCGCGTTCCTCGCGACGCTCGATTCGGGCGATGAGGTCATCACCACCGCGCCTTTCTGGACCAGCTATGCCGACATGGTGAAACTGGCGGGCGGTGTGCCGGTCGTGCTGGATTGTCCGCGCGAACAGGGCTTCAAGCTGACCCCAGAACAGCTGGAGGCGGCGATCACCCCGCGCACCCGCTGGCTGCTGTTGAACACACCGTCGAACCCGACCGGGGCGGTTTACTCTGAGGCCGAATTGCAGGCGCTGGGCGCTGTGTTGGAACAGCACCCGCAGGTCTGGGTAACCTCGGACGAGATCTATCAGCACCTCGCCTATGTGCCCTTCACGCCCTTTACCCAGGCGGTTCCGGCGCTGGCCGACCGCACGCTGACGGTGAATGGCGTGTCCAAGGCCTATTCGATGACCGGCTGGCGCATCGGCTGGGGCATCGGCCCCGCGCCGCTGATCAAGGCGATGGCGGCGGTGCAGGGGCAGATCACCTCGGGCGCCTGTTCCATCGCGCAGGCGGCGGCGCTGGCCGCGCTGACCGGCCCGCAGGACCTGTTGGCCGAACGCCGCGCGGCGATGCGTGCGCGCCGCGATCTGGTCGTTGCAGGCCTGAACGCCGCCGGTTTGGACTGCCCGGTGCCCGACGGCGCCTTCTACGTCTTTCCGCAGACGCCCGCGGCGATGCCCTCGGACCCGGAATTCTGCCGACACCTTCTAGATCACGCGGGCGTCGCGGTGGTGCCGGGGCGGGCCTGCGGCATGCCGGGGCATTTTCGGCTTTCCTTTGCCTATGACACCGATAGCCTGACCCAAGGCCTGCGCCGGATTGCCGACGCCACGGCCAAACTCTGACCTGACCGGGGAACCCAGATGGATCGCGCCCAGATCGTTCACGAAAACTTCCTGACCCGCGTTGCCAACCGCGACCTGCCCGCGGGCGCGCCGCCGCGCCCGGGCCTGACTGCGCCCGAGGCGGTCTCGCTGTTCCGCTCTCAGGTCCTCAGCCGCGCGCTGGACCGCACCAGCCGGGCGATGCAGAAGGCGGGGCAGGGGTTCTACACCATCGGCTCGTCGGGGCACGAAGGCATGGCCGCCGTGGCCCATGCCCTGCGCCCGACCGACATCGCCTTTCTGCACTATCGCGACGCCGCCTTTCAGATCGCCCGGGCCGAGCAGGTGCCCGGCCAGCAGATCGCCTGGGACATGCTGCTGAGTTTCGCCTGTTCCGAGGAGGACCCGACCTCGGGCGGGCGGCACAAGGTGCTGGGCTCCAAGGCGCTGATGATCCCGCCGCAGACCTCGACCATCGCCAGCCACCTGCCCAAGGCGGTGGGGGCGGCCTATAGCCTGGGTGCGGCGCGGCGGCATGACCCCGAACACCGGCAACTGCCCGAGGACGGCATCGCGATGTGCTCCTTTGGCGACGCTTCGGCCAACCACTCCACCGCGCAGGGGGCGATCAACACCGCCGGCTGGACCAGCGTGCAGTCGATCCCGCTGCCGCTGCTCTTTGTCTGCGAGGACAACGGCATCGGCATCTCGGTCAAGACGCCCAAGGGCTGGATTCAGGCTTCGATGGAGTATCGTCCGGGCATCAGGTATTTCCAGGCCAACGGGTTGGACATCTATGAAACCTTCGCGGTGGCGCAGCAAGCGGCCGAATACGTCCGCACCCGGCGCAAGCCGGCCTTCCTGCACCTGAAAACCGTGCGGCTGTATGGCCATGCGGGGGCGGATGTGCCCACCACCTATCTCAGCCGCGCCGAGGTCGAGGCCGACGAGGCCAACGATCCGCTGCTGCATTCGGTGCGCCTGCTGGATCAGGCCGGGGCGCTGTCGCCCGATCAGGCGTTGAAGATCTATGAACAAACTTGCGCCCGCACCGACCGCATCGCGGCGCAGGCCGCCACGCGCCCGCATCTGGCCACCGCCGCCGAAGTCGCGGCCAGCCTGATCCCGCCGAAACGTCCTTGCAAGCCCACCAACGGCCCCAGCGCCGAGGCCCGCGCCGCCGCCTTCGGCAGCGACCTGCGCGCGATGGACGACCCGCAGCCGATGGCCCGCCTGATCAACTGGGCGCTGACCGACCTGATGCTGGAACATGGCGAGCTCGTCTGCATGGGCGAGGATGTGGGCCGCAAGGGCGGCGTCTATGGCGTGACGCAGAAGCTGCAGCAGCGCTTTGGACCCGACCGGGTGATCGACACGCTGCTGGACGAACAGTCCATCCTCGGCCTAGCCATCGGCATGGCCCATAACGGCTTTCTCCCGATCCCCGAGATCCAGTTCCTCGCCTATCTGCACAATGCCGAGGACCAGATCCGCGGCGAGGCCGCCACGCTGCCCTTCTTCTCGAACGGGCAGTTCACCAACCCGATGGTCGTGCGGATCGCGGGGCTGGGCTACCAGAAAGGCTTTGGCGGGCATTTCCACAACGACAACTCGCTGGCGGTGCTGCGCGACATTCCGGGCGTCATCATCGCCTGCCCCTCGACCGGGGCGGACGCGGCGCGGATGCTGCGCGAATGCGTGCGCCTTGCGCGCGAGGAGCAGCGGGTGGTGGTGTTCCTGGAACCAATCGCGCTCTACCCGATGCGCGACCTGCACGAAGGGCAGGACAGCGCGTGGATGACCCGCTATCCCGCGCCCGGCGAACGGATCGCGCTGGGCGAGGTGGGCGTGCATGGCGATGGCACCGATCTGGCGATCGTGACTTACGGCAACGGCCATTACCTGTCGAAACAGGCGCTGCCCGAACTGGCAGCGGCGGGCCTCAAGACCCGCATCATCGACATGCGCTGGCTGGCGCCGCTGCCGGAACAGGCGCTGCTGGAGGCCACCAAGGGCTGCAAACACGTCCTGATCGTCGATGAATGCCGCCGCACCGGCAGCCAGTCCGAGGCCCTGATGACGCTCTTTGCCGAACAGACCGACCTGCCCACCGCCCGCGTGGTGGCCGAGGATTGCTTCATCGCAACCGGCCCCGCCTATGCCGCGCCGCTGCCTTCGAAGGATGGCATCGTGGCCGCCGCCCTGACCCTGACCGGAGCCGCAAAATGACCCGCACCGCCGTCGTGATCTGCCCCGGCCGGGGCACCTACAACAAGCCCGAGCTGGGCTATCTGCACCGTCACCATTCGAACCGCATGGAACTGTTCCGCGAATTCGACGCGATCCGCGCCGAGACGGGCCAGGAGGCGGTGACCGCACTGGACGGCGCGTCGCGCTTCTCGGTCAGCAAATATTCCCGCGGCGACGTGGCCTCGCCGCTGATTTACGCCGCGGCGCTGGCCGATGCGCAGGCGCTGTCCGAGGATATCGAGGTGGTGGCCGTCACCGGCAACTCAATGGGCTGGTATATCGCGCTGGCCGCTGCTGGCGCGCTGTCGCCGGAAAACGGGTTCCGGGTGGTCAACACCATGGGCACGCTGATGCAGACCCACCTGATCGGCGGGCAGCTGGTCTATCCCTTCACCGGCGACGACTGGCGCGACGATCCCGCCCGCAAGGCCGAGCTTTTGGCCGAAGTAGCGCGTATCAATGCATTGCCGGAGCATGACCTCGCCCTGTCGATCGACCTGGGTGGGATGCTTGTGCTGGCGGGCAACGAAGCCGGGCTCAAGGGCTTCGAGGCCGCCCAGCCCGTAGTGCAGGAGCGGTTCCCGATGAGGCTGGCCAACCACGCGGCCTTTCACACGCGCCTGCAGGCGCCCGTGGCGCAGGAGGGCCGCCGCCAACTGCCCGCCACGCTGTTCACTCAGCCCGACCTGCCGATGATCGACGGGCGCGGCAAGATTTGGTGGCCCGGCGCCACCGACACGGGCGCGCTGTGGGATTATACGCTGGGCCATCAGGTGACCGAGCCTTACGATTTCACCCGCGCGGTGCAGACCGCCGCCCGCGAATTCGCACCCGACCTGTTCATCGTCACCGGCCCTGGCGCGACGCTGGGCGGCGCGGTGGCGCAATCGCTGGTGCTGGCCAACTGGCGCGGCATGTCCGACAAAGAGAGCTTTCAGGCCCTGCAGGCACAGGACCCCTTCCTGATCGCGCTGGGGCGCGAGGATCAAAGACCCCTTGCCATCGGCTGAGCCCTCGGGAAATCTGCGCGCGCATTCAAGGACATCCCGCCATGAACTCGGACCCGGAAATCAGCCTGTGGACCAAGACCAGCCGCGAGCGGGTGGACGTCCCGCCCCTGACCGGGTCCGCCACGGTGGACCTCGCCGTGATCGGCGGAGGCTATACGGGCTGCTCGGCGGCGTTGCACGCGGCGCAGGCGGGGGCGTCGGTCTGTTTGCTCGAGGCGTACCAGATCGGCCATGGCGGGTCGGGCCGCAATGTCGGGCTGGCCAATGCCGGGCTGTGGCTGCCCCCGGCCGAGATCCGCGCCCATCTGGGCCACGAGGCCGGCGACCGGTTGATCGCCCTGCTGGCGCAGGCCCCGGCCGAGGTGTTCCGTCTGATCCGAGACCACGCCATCGACTGCGAGCCGGTGCAGGCCGGAACCCTGCACCTGGCCCATTCGCCCAAGGGCCTGCGCGACCTCCAAACCCGCCATCAACAGCTGTCCGCCGATGGCGCGCCGGTCGAATTGCTGTCCGCGCGGGAAACCGCCCGCCGCACCGGCAGCGAGGCCTTTCACGGCGCCATCTTCGACCCGCGCGCCGGGACGATCCAGCCGCTGGCCTATGTGCAGGGCCTTGCCCGCGCGGCGCGGCAGGCCGGGGCCGCGATCCACGCCAACAGCCCGGTGCAGACCCTGCGCCACGATGGCGACGCTTGGCATCTGGACACGCCGCAAGGCACGGTGCGGGCCAAAGCGCTGATCCAGGCCACCAACGCCTATCACGCGGGGCTGCCTGACACCCGGCAGGACTATGTGCCGGTCTACTACTTCCAATACGCCACCGACCCGCTGCCCGAAAACATCCGCGCCATCCTGCTGCCGGGGGGCGAGGGCTGTTGGGATACCGGGCTGATCATGACCTCGTTCCGCATGGATCAGGCCGGGCGGCTGGTGATCGGGGCGATGGGCGATCTGGGCCACGCGGGCAGTTTCGCTCATCGCAGCTGGATCACGCGCAAACTGGCGCAGATCTTCCCCGCTCTGGCCGATCAGCCGCTGAAGGACGGCTGGCATGGGCGCATCGCCATGAACTCGGACCATATCCCGAAGCTGGTGCAGATCGGGCCAAACGCGCTGTCGGCGCATGGCTATTCCGGGCGCGGGATCGGGCCGGGCACGGTGTTCGGCCGCATGATGGCCGACAGCCTGCTGTCGGGCGACCCCGCCCGCCTGCCGCTGCCGCCGGTGCCTGAGCACAGCGAAAGCTGGACAGGCCTGCGCCGCGCCTTCTTTGAGACCGGCGCGACGCTGACGCATCTGGCCAAGGCAAGGGTCTGACCAATCAGACCGAGCGGGTGATCCCGCCATCCACCCGGATGTTCTGCCCGGTGATGTAGCCGCCGCCCTCGGAGGCCAGGAACGCGATGACCGAGGCGATCTCGTCATAGCTGCGCCCGTAGCGGCCCATGGGGATCTTGGCCTTGAACTCCTCCTTTTCCGGCAGGCTGTCGATGAAGCCGGGCAGGACGTTGTTCATGCGGATGTTCTCGGCGGCATATCTGTCGGCGAACAGCTTGGTGAACGCCGCAAGCCCTGCCCGGAATACGCTCGAGGTCGGAAAGACCGGGTCCGGCTCAAACGCCGCGAAGGTCGAGATGTTGATGATCGCCCCGCCGCCCTGCGCCTGCATGATCGGGGTGACCAACCTTGTGGGGCGCACGGCGTTCAGGAAATAGACCTCCATCCCCTGATGCCAGTCCTCGTCGGTCAGCTCCAGCACCGGCGCGCGGGGTCCGTGACCGGCCGAGTTCACCAGCACGTCGATCCGCCCCCAATGGGCCATCGCCGCATCGACCAGCCTCTGCAGGTCGTCATTCGACTGGTTCGAGCCGGTCACGCCCACGCCGCCCAGTTCGGCCGCCAGCGCCTCGCCCTTGCCCGACGAGGACAGGATGCCCACCTTGAACCCGTCCGCCGCCAGACGCCGCGCCGCATCCGCGCCCATGCCGCTGCCGCCGGCGGTGATCAGAGCCACTTTTTCTGTCATCTTCGTTCTCCGTTTCCATCTGCCGCCAAGATGAAGCGTGGCCCGCCGTTTGACCAATCAGTTCTTCTGCTCTATGGCTGTAGAAAATCTATTGTGTGAGCGTCATGGCTGCCCTTCCTCCGCTGAACGCCCTGCGCGCCTTCGAGGCGTCGGCCCGACACCTGAACTTCAGGCTGGCGGCGCAGGAACTGGGTGTCACCCAAGGGGCTGTGGCGCAGCAGGTCCGCGGCCTCGAGGCGCGGCTGGGCACCCTGTTGTTCGACCGTCTGCCACGCGGCCTGCGCCTGACCGAGGCCGGTCGGCGGTTCCACGCGCCCCTGCGCCGCGCTTTCCGTCTGATCGAAGAGGCGGTCGAAGACCTGTCCGGCCAGCGTCAGATCACCCTGTCGGTCACACCCAGCTTTGCTTCGAAATGGCTGGTGCCGCGGCTGGGCGATTTCACCGCGCGCCACCCGGATGTCTCGGTGCAGGTCGATGCGCGCGAGCGGCTGGCTGATTTCCAGACGGACGGGGTGGATATCGCGGTGCGGCAGGGCCGCGCGCCGTTCGGCGACGGCCTGGTGGCCGAGCCGCTGTTCCCCACCGAATTCGTCGTCGTCGGCAGCCCCGGCCTGGCCGCGCAGGTGACGTCGGCGCAAGACCTGCTGGCGCATGTATTGCTCAGCGATTCACACGGTCTGTGGCCCCTGTTTCTGGAACGCGCCGGCGTTCAGGGGCGCCCGAGGATGATGAATTTCAGCCAGACCAGCCTGGCCATCGACGCTGCCGTGGCCGGGCAGGGTTTTGCGCTGGCCAATGCGCCACTGGTCGCGGCCGAGCTGACGGCGGGACGGTTGGTGCAACCGCTGGCGCAGGTGCTGCTGGACGATCTGGGGTTCCATATCGTCACCCCGCGCAAGCCGCGGCAGCCGGATCTGGTGGCGCTGATGCGCGACTGGCTGCGGGCTCAGGCCTGAAGCGTGGCGGCAATCGCCGCGATTTGGCCCCGCAGCCAGCGATGGGCGGGATCGTTGGCGAACCGCTGGTGCCAGACCATGTAGATCGAAACCGGCTGACAATCGAAGGGCAGGGGCGCGCAGTCCAGCGCCGCCAATGGGCCGCATTTCATCAGCGCCGTGTCGGTCGAGATCAGATCGCTGCCCTTCACGAAGGCCGGGATCGCGTTGAAATGCGGCAGGGTCACGGTGGGCGGGCGGATCTGGCTTTGATCCACGCCGCGCATCACCGCCCGCGCGTTGCGCCCATCGGGAAACCGCACCTCGACATGGTCCGAGGCGCAATAGGCGGCCCAGTCGGCGGGCGGGTCGCGGCGTTCGGCGTCGTAGAACACTATCAGGGGGCTGCTCACCAGCAGCTTCTGAAAGATGTCGGGGCCGTCCGGCGGCAGCGGGGTCAGCATCAGCTGGCACCGGTCGCTGCGCAGCAGTTCAGGGTCGGGCACGCCCGAGGGCATGAACCCCAGCCGCAGCCGCACCCCATCGGCCCGCGCCCTGCGCAGCAACTGCGGAAAGATCAGCTCGCGCGGCATGTCGTTGGTGGCGATCTGGACGGTGATCTCTTCTGACAGCGGGTCAAAGGGCCGCTCATCGGTCAGGGCGCGCATCCCGTCCAGCACCCTCTGCACCGGGTCTTTCAGCGCCAGCGCCCGCTCGGTCGCGCGCAGCCCCTGGCCCGACCGCACGAACAGCGGATCGCCCAGCACCTGCCGCAGTTTGGCCAACGTGTGGCTGATGGCCGATTGCGTGACACCCAGCCGGTCGGCGGCCTTGGACACCGAGTTTTCCTCGAGGATCGTCAGGAAGGTGCGCAGGACCTTGCCGTCCAGATCCGTGAAATCAATTTTCTTCATACCGTTTATGATCCGCCATGAATGGTGTTGCTGTTCATGCCGCGCTAGGGGAAGCTTGGCAACAGGAGGCACGCGATGGGGATCCGCTTTTTCTCGGACAAGAACCGACCCGTTCACATGGGTCCTTATCCGCTTGAGCGGCTGCGGCGACAGGATGCGCTGCCCGATCTGTCGGCGCTGGCGCCCATGCCGGTGCTGAGTTTCGACCGCCCCGAAAAGCCCCACAGCATCGTCAACGCAATGGGCGAGTTTCAGGCGATGCTGGACACCATCCGCGATGGTTTCGTCAATCCGGCCCGGGCCGAGATGCCTCACGATCCGGCTGAACGCGCCAACCACCTGAAGGCATTCGGCTATTTCAACGATGCATCGATGATGGGCTGCGGGCCTCTGCCGCCGCAGGCGCTGCTGGACCAGCCCCGGCGCAACCCTGATATCGACCGGTTGGCCCATGCGCTGCAGACCCGGCAGACGAAGACCCTGGCCTCGGGGATCGACGTGATCATGGCCGACCTGCGCGACAGCGTCGCGGCCCAGCCGGGGCCGATCACCGCCCATCGCCATGCTATCGTGTTCCTGTACGAACATCATCGCGACCCCGATCCGGCCGAGCCCGGCGCCGAGTGGATCCTGGATGCGCAGGACCACCGCGCCTGCCTGCTGGCCACCGAAAACGCGGTGGTGATCGCCAATTACATCCGGCTTTTGGGGTATGACGCGCGGGCGCATTCGGTGATGTCCTCGGACGTGGACCTGCCGCGCCTTGCCGCCGCAGCCGGGCTGGTCTGGGCCGAGGATGGCACCGCCGTGGCCCCTTGGCTGGGGCGCCGGTTCGGGCTGGCCGCCGTGACCACCGAGATGGAAATCGCCCATGATCGACCGCTGGCCCCGCGCGACCGGCAGCCGTGGTTCCGCACCCAAGGCCCCGCGTGGTGGCTGGGCGCGGGTTTTGCCAAAAGCGCGCTGAACTGCGACCCTTTCGCCCGCCGCCGCTATGTCGATGGCGCGCACCCGTTCGAGACGCTCAAACGCGTGGACAGCCCGACCACCTATATCGACGAAGCGAACGTGCCCCGCGTGCCCAAACGCGCCGACATGTTTGCGCGGGCGCAGTTCGGCGACATGGGCAAACCGCTGCAGGACGCGGCGAAGGGCGGGCACTACGTCCGAAAATCCGCGCCCAGCTTTGCCCAACGGCGCGCGCTGGGGGCCTTCGTCCTGCTGCAGGATGGCGACAGCGCCGATGGCCCCAAACCCAATGACGCAGATCGCAACGCCGCCAACCTGAAGGCGGCCAGCTATTTCCTGGGCGTCGATGCCGTGGGCCTCAGCCGCTGCCCCGAGTGGGCGTGGTATTCCCACGACGCTACCGGCGAGGAAATCGTGCCGCCCCACGATCAGGCCGTTAGCATGATCATCGACCAGGGTTATGAGACGATGGAGGGCGCATCCGGCGATGACTGGATCAGCGTCGCCCAGTCGATGCGCGCCTATCTGCGGTTCTCGCTGCTGGGTGGGGTATTGGCCCGTCAGATCCGCAATCTGGGCTACAAGGCCAAGGCGCATACGGTGATGGATGGCGAAGTGCTGCAGCCGCCGCTGCTGTTGCTGTCGGGGCTGGGCGAGGTCAGCCGCATGGGCGAGGTCATTCTGAACCCGTTCCTGGGCCCGCGCTTGAAATCGGGGGTCGTGACGACCGACATGCCCATGACCCACGACAAGCCCATCGACTTTGGCCTGCAGCGGTTCTGCGAAAGCTGCAACAAATGTGCTCGCGAATGCCCCTCGGGGGCGATCACCGCCGGGCCCAAGCTGATGTTCAACGGCTACGAGATCTGGAAATCCGACAGCCAGAAATGCGCCACCTACCGGATCACCACGCCCGGCGGGGCGATGTGCGGGCGCTGCATGAAGACCTGCCCCTGGAACCTGGAAGGGCTGTTCGCCGAACGCCCCTTCCGCTGGGCTGCGATGACCATTCCCGCCGCTGCGCCCGCGCTGGCGAAACTGGACGATGCGCTGGGCAATGGCGGGCTGAACGACACCAAGAAATGGTGGTGGGATCTGGAACTGCAGCCCGACGGCGCCTATCGGCCCACAGCGCACCCGCTGAACCGGCGCGATCTGCAAAAGGATCTTGACCTGAAATACGAGGATCAGACGCTGGCCGTCTATCCCGCCCCGCTGGCCCCGCATCCCTGGCCCTATCCGTTCGCGATGGATCGCGAGGCCGGGATTGCCGCCTATAAGGCGATGGTCACGGCCGAGGACTACAAGACCCGTCTGGCCGCCGGAGACATGTCGGTTATCCACCGCTACACGATCTCGGGCGATGCGCCGGTGATGCAGCTGGTGCTGTCGAAGGTCGAGAAGATGACGGCAGACGTCACCAAATACGAGTTCTCCACACCAGATAGTACGCCCTTGCCGGATTGGACGGCCGGCGCGCATCTGGATGTGCTGGTGGCGCCGGAATTCCTGCGGCAATACTCGATGTCCGGAGACCCGGCCGACCGCATGACCTATCAGATCGGGGTCCTGCGCGAGGATCAGGGCCGCGGCGGATCGGCCCTGCTGCACCGGATCTTCACGCCGGGCCGCAAGGTGTTCGTGTCAAAGCCGATCAATCATTTCCAACTGGATGAGACCGCCTCCCGCACTCTGTTGATGGGCGGCGGCATCGGCATCACCCCGATGATCGCCTTCGCGCATCGCCTGCACGCGCTGGGCCGCGATTTCGATCTGCATTATTCCGTTCCCTCACGGGAAAAGGCCGGGTATCTGGCCGATCTGGCCGCAGCGCCCTGGGCGGACCGCGTGCATCTGCAAGTCTCGGACGAGGGCACCCGCGCCGACCTGGACGCGATCCTGGCGGGCTATCGCGACGGCTGGCATGTCTATACCTGCGGCCCGGACCGCTACATGGAGGCGGTGATGCAGGCCGCCGAACGCCAGGGCTGGCCCGAGGAGGCCCGGCATCTGGAGTATTTCTCGGTGCCCGAGCAGCCCGATTATGAAAACCACCCGTTCACCCTGCGGTTGGCACGGTCAGGGCGTGACCTTGAGGTACCCGCCGACAAGGACGCGGCGCAGGTGCTGAACGAGGCCGGCATCCATGTCGACGTGAAATGCGCCGACGGTATCTGTGGCGTCTGCAAATGCGGGCTGATTGCAGGCGAGGTCGAGCATCGCGATTTCGTTCTGTCGCGCAAGCAGCGGGAATCGGCGCTGATTCTGTGCCAGAGCCGGGCGGCCGAGCCGGGCGGGGTGGTCGAGATCGACCTCTGACGCCGGTCGAAAAGCGACATTTTCAGGCGAAAAAATAGGTCGCGCGGGCCATGGACGCCGCCGCGCGGCTGCTCTAACGTCGCCCCAAACCCAGTGAACCCTGACCAACAGGCGCGAGGTACAATCATGCAATATCACCGCCCCGCCAGCTTTGCCGAAGCTTCGGATCTGGCTGCCCATGCAACGGGCATCACGCGGTTTCTGGCCGGCGGCACCGACGTTCTGGTGCAGCTGCGGTCCGAGATCGTGCCCCCCGACACCCTGATCGACATCAAGGCGATCGACGGCGTACACGCCATCACCCGCAACGCCGATGGCAGCTGGACGCTGGGCGTGGCCGTCACCGGCGCCGAGATGAGCGAACACCCCCAGTTGGGCCGCGAGTGGCCCGGTGTAGTCGAGGCGATGGACCTGATCGGCTCGACCCAGGTTCAGGGCCGTGCCACGCTGACAGGCAACTTGTGCAACGGCTCGCCTGCAGCCGACTCGGTTCCGGCCATGGTGGCCGCAGGGGTTACGGCGACGGTGACCGGCCCGAACGGCGATCGGGTCGTGGCGGTCGAGGGCATCCCGACCGGCCCCGGCAAGACCTCGCTGGCGCAGGGCGAGCTGATCTCGGCTCTGCACATCCCGGCGCGGGGCGAAAATGGCGGCGACGCCTATCTGCGCTTCATTCCGCGCACCGAGATGGACATCGCCGTGGTCGGCGTGGGCGTGAACCTGCGCGTCGATGGTGACACGATCACCGAGGCCCGCGTTGCGCTGGGGGCCGTGGCACCCACCGTCCTGCTGGTCGAAGACTGCGCCCGGGCGCTGATCGGCACCACGCTGGACGATGCCGCGTTGGCGGCGCTGGCCACCGCCGCCTCGGCCGCGTGCAAACCCATCGACGACAAACGCGGCACGATCGAATTCCGCACCGAAGTGGCCGGCGTTCTGGCAAAACGCGCCGCGAAAATCGCCTATGCCCGCGCCAAGGGAGAGACCGCATGACCAAGCATCACGTCACCACCACCGTCAACGGCGACACCGTCGAATACCTGTGCGACGCGCGCGAAACCCTACTGGACTGTCTGCGCGACAAGCTGAACCTGACCGGCGCCAAGGAAGGCTGCGGCACCGGCGATTGCGGGGCCTGCTCGGTCACGCTGGACGGGCGGCTGGTCTGTTCCTGCCTGGTGCTGGGGGTCGAGGCCGAGGCCAAGCAGATCGAAACCATTGAAGGCATGGCCCAGGGCGAAACCCTGCACCCGCTGCAGCGCAAGTTCATCGACCATGCCGCGCTGCAATGCGGGGTTTGCACACCGGGCGTTCTGGTCGCCGCAAAGGCGCTGCTGGAAAAGAACCCCGACCCGACCGAGGAAGAGGCCCGCTATTGGCTGGCCGGCAACCTGTGCCGCTGTACGGGTTATGACAAGATCATCCGCGCCGTTCTGGAGACGGCCGCCGAGCTGCGGGAGGCTTCGTAATGGCACTCGACGATCGCAAGTCGCATTTCACCTTCGTGGGTACCCGCCCGAATCGTCCCGACGGTTTGGACAAAGTCACCGGCCGCGCCCGGTTCGGAGCCGACGTGACCGCGCCGGGCATGCTGTTCGGCGCCATCCTGCGCTCGCCCCACGCCCATGCGCGGATCGTCCGGATCGACACCTCGAAGGCCGAGGCGCATCGGGACGTGAAAGCCGTGGTCACCCGCGCCGATTTCGCCGATGTCCCGTTCAAGCCGGGGCTCGAGGGCGAGTTCTGGAACGTTCTGGAAAACGTCATGGCCGGGGAAAAGGCGCTCTATGACGGGCACGCGGTGGCGGCGGTTGCGGCCAGTTCGGCGCTGGCGGCGCGGGATGCGCTCAAGCTGATCGAGGTCGAATACGAGGTGCTGCCCCATGTCACCGACGTGGACAAGGCGATGGCGCCCGACGCACCGGTGATCCGCGAGGGCGCGGCCGATTATTCGGTGCCCGAGGGCATGCACCCCAATGTCGTGCGCTATCACGAAAGCGGGCATGGCGATGTCGAGGCGGGCTTTGCCGAGGCCGATCTGGTGATCGAGGATCACTTCGTCACCGAGGCCACCCACCAGGGGTATATCGAACCGCACGCCTGCCTTGCTTCGCTGGGCGCTGACGGCAAGGGCGAGCTGTGGTGCTGCACCCAGGGCCACTGGATCGTACAAAAGACCTGCGCGGCGCTGCTAGGGATCGAAACCGCGCAGCTGCGCGTGACCGCATCGGAAATCGGCGGCGGGTTCGGCGGCAAGACCACCGTGTTCATCGAACCGGTGGCGCTGGCGCTGTCGCGCAAGGCCAACCGTCCGGTCAAGATCGTGATGTCCCGGTCCGAGGTTCTGCGGGCCACGGGGCCGACCGCCTCGGCCTCGATGGACGTCAAGATCGGAATGAAAAAAGACGGCACCATCACCGCCGCCCAGGGCGTGTTCCGCTTGCAAGGCGGTGCCTTTCCGGGTGCGCCGGGCGACATGACCGCGATGTGCGCCTTTGCCCCCTACAACCTGACCAACGTGCGGCAGGTGGGATATGACGTCATGTCCAACCGCCCGAAACAGGCCGCCTATCGCGCGCCGGGCGCGCCGATGGGGGCGTTTGCTGTGGAGTCGGTCATTGACGAGCTGTGCAAGAAACTGGGCCTCGACCCGGTCGATGTGCGCCTGAAGAACGCCGCGCGCGAGGGCACCAAGGCCAGCTATGGCCCCACCTATGACCGGATCGGCCTGGTCGAGACGCTCGAGGCCGCCAAGGCCCACCCGCATTATTCCGCGCCGCTGAAGCCGGGGCAGGGGCGGGGCATCGCCTGTGGGTTCTGGTTCAACCACGGGGGCGAGACCTCGGTGTCGCTGGCCCTGTCCGAGGACGGCTCGGCACAGCTGATGGTCGGCACGCCCGATATCGGCGGCTCGCGCGCGTCGATGGCGCTGATGGCGGCCGAGGTGCTGGGTATTCCGTACGAGAACATCCGCGTGACCATCGCCGACACCGCCACGCTGGGTTACAACGACGTCAGCCACGGCTCGCGCGTGACCTATGCCAGCGGTCTGGCCACGATCAAGGCGGCGCAGCACGCCGTCGAGAAACTGTGCGAACGCGCGGCCGCCAAATGGGGCATCCCCGTGGACGCGGTGAAATGGGAAAACGGCTGCGCGGTGCCATCCGGCCCCAACGCGGGCGATTTCGACCCGCTGCCGCTGGCCGAGATCACCGCCGACATGGGGCGTACCGGCGGCCCGATCTCGGGCCATTTCGAGGCGACCCCCGAAGGCGCAGGCGTGTCCTTCGGCACCCATATCGTCGATGCCGAGGTCGATTCCGAAACCGGCAAGACCTCGATCACCCGCTACACGGTCATCCAGGACGCAGGCAAGGCGATCCACCCGGCTTATGTCGAGGGCCAGTTCCAGGGCGGCGCGGCGCAGGGCATCGGCTGGGCGCTGAACGAGGAATACATCTACGGCGAGGATGGCCGGCTGCAGAATCCGGTGTTCCTCGACTACCGTATCCCTGTGGCCAGCGACCTGCCAATGATCGACACGGTGATCGTCGAGGTGCCCAACCCCGGCCACCCGTTCGGCGTGCGTGGCGTGGGCGAAACCGGCATCGTGCCACCGCTGGCGGCCATCGCCAATGCGGTTTCGAACGCGGCGGGCGTGCGGATGCGGCAACTGCCGATGTCGCCGCCGCGCATTCTGGCCGCGCTCAAGGGCAATGGTTGAGGTCCATCTCTGGTCCGGTCTCCGGTCGCTGACCGGGGGGCAGGAAGTGGTGCGGGTTCAGGCTGCGACAACCGGCGAGCTGCTGCGCGAACTGGTGCGCCTTCATCCGCAACTGCAGGCGCCGATCGACGCGGGCGTGTCCGTTGCCGTCAATGGCCGGATCATTGCAGCGGGTCTGTCCGAACCTATTCCCGACGGGGCCGAGGTCTATCTGATGCAGAGACTCCGGGGCGGATAGCCCCGTGAAATCGGCGGGGGAGGACCGGAAGCCCCGGTCTTGAATTCAGCGCTTCGGCCTCACCCCTGGTCCTACCGAAGTACCCCCTCGTTAAAAAAACACCATCAAACGGATCGGCAGGATTGATCCGCTATGTATTGCAATATTGGCATTAGTATTGCGGGAAGGTGTCAGATGTGTGTGATTTCCAGCCATGTCTGGTTGACGTTAGGTAAGTCTTTGCTGCCAAGATAGTGAGGCGTCGTGCAACGGAATCCGGAAAAAAAATTGGAAGATGGTGCTGCTGGAGAGAATTGAACTCTCGACCTCTCCCTTACCAAGGGAGTGCTCTACCTCTGAGCTACAGCAGCGCTGTGGGCGGGTGATTAGACTCAAACGAAACGGGGCGCAAGGGTCTCTGGACGGTTTTTTTCGCCTCCTGTAGAGAAAGATCATGGCAGAGAAAAAATCACCCAAAAAACACGGACAATCCGGATCCGCGCGCGAAGATCGGCTCAAGGCTGCCCTCAAGGCAAACCTGGCGCGGCGCAAGGCGCAGGCCAAGGCGCGCAGCGCACAGGATGACCGGCCGGGACAGCACAAGGACTAAGAGCAGATGGATTCGATTCTGGTAACGGGCAACGGGCCGCTTCACGGCCAAATTCCGATCGCGGGGGCCAAGAATGCCTGTCTGACGCTGATGCCGGCCACGTTGCTCAGCGAAGATCCGCTGACGCTGACCAACGCGCCGCGTCTGAGTGACATCAAGACCATGGCCGCGCTGCTGCAGTCGCTGGGGGCCGAGGTGTCGGCCCTGCAGGACGGCCAGGTTCTGGCGATGTCCAGCCATGACCTGACCAGCCACACCGCCGATTACGAGATCGTGCGCAAGATGCGTGCCTCGAACCTCGTTCTGGGGCCGCTCTTGGCGCGTTTCGGGCAGGCCGTGGTGTCGCTGCCGGGCGGCTGTGCGATCGGGGCGCGGCCGATGGACCTGCATGTCGAGGGGCTGGAAGCACTGGGTGCCGAAATCGAGTTGAAGGACGGCTACCTGCACGCCAAGGCGCCAGGTGGATTGAAGGGGGCGGTGCATGAAATGCGCTTTGCCTCGGTGGGTGCCACCGAGAACATCGTCATGGCCGCGACTCTGGCCAAGGGCACCACGGTTCTGAAAAACGCCGCACGCGAGCCCGAGATCGTGGACCTGGTTCAATGCCTGCGCAGCATGGGCGCGCAGATTGAGGGCGAGGGCACCTCGACGATCGAGATCCAGGGTGTCGACCGCCTGCACGGGGCTACGCACCAGGTGGTCACCGACCGGATCGAACTGGGCACCTACATGCTGGCCCCCGCCATATGCGGCGGTGAGGTCGAACTGCTGGGCGGCCGCTTGTCACTGGTCGAATCCTTCGTCGAGAAGCTGACGGCCGCCGGGGTGGACGTCGCCGAGACGAAACAGGGCCTGAAAGTCTCTCGCAAGAATGGCCGGGTGCGCGCCGTGGACGTGGTGACCGAGCCGTTCCCGGGCTTTCCTACCGATCTGCAGGCGCAAATGATGGCGCTGATGTGCACGGCCGAGGGAACCTCGGTGCTGGAGGAACGGATTTTCGAGAACCGCTTCATGCACGCCCCTGAACTGGTGCGCATGGGCGCGCAGATCGAGGTGCATGGCGGCACCGCGACGGTGACCGGGGTCGAGCGTCTTAAGGGTGCGCCAGTCATGGCCACCGATCTGCGGGCCTCGGTCTCGCTGATCCTGGCCGGGTTGGCGGCCGAGGGCGAAACAACCGTCAGCCGGGTCTATCATCTGGACCGCGGATATGAGCATGTGGTCCGCAAGCTGGAAGGCGTGGGCGCGAAAATAGAACGGATCAAGGGCTGATGGCAGACGCAACATTCGAAGACGGGCGCGAGGCGCCGCTGAACCTTGGCGCATTGGATGCCGAGGACCTCAAGGTGATCGCAACGCTGACGCAGGATGCGGTTTTTCCGGTCAGCGAAATGACCTGGCAACCAACCCGCCGCCGCTTTGCCTTGCTGCTCAACCGGTTCCGGTGGGAGGACAAGGAAGCAGCCGAGCGCCGTGGTCGGGAATTCGAGCGGGTGCAGTCGCTGCTGGTATTCGACTCGGTCCTGTCGGTGTCCAGCCAGGGGGTTGATCGATCCGACAAGGACCTGATCCTCTCGGTTCTTGATATCGAGTTCCACCCTTCGGAAGATGGCACAGGCGAGGTGCTGCTTGTGCTGGCCGGGGATGGCGCGATCCGTCTGACGGTGGAAGCGGTTGATGCAACGCTCAAGGATGTGACCCGCCCCTATCGTGCGCCTTCGGGCAAGGCGCCTCGGCACCCGGACTGACATGCAGAACAAGCGTGGCATTTCGCAGGCGCTGGCTCCGGGGCAGGCCGGCGTGTCGCTGCGCCGGGCCACCGTGTTCGACGTGTTCGGGTTGAGTCAGGTTCTGGTCCGCTCCATCACCCGACTGAGTGAGGCCGACCACGAAAATCGACCAGACAAGATCGCAGCGTGGACTGCCAACAAGGACCCGCAGACCGTTCGCAACTGGATCACGTCGGGCGCCCAGATCTGGCTGGCCGAGCGGAACGGGCATATGTGGCCGCCGTGGGTGGGCTGCGCGCACCGGCCGAGATTTCGCTGCTTTATGTCGATCCGGGCCACGCAGGGCAGGGGGTCGGTGCGGCGCTGCTGTCCCGGCTTGAGTCTGAACTGGCCCTGTCCGGGGCCACCACGGGTATTTGATGTCAACCAAGACCGCGCTGGACTTCTATCGCCGGAACGGCTGGGTCGCGGCGGGAGATCCCGCGGACTGGAACGGCATTCCCCAATTTCCCCTGCGCAAATCGCTGCACCCCTCAGGCTGAGGGTTGAGGCCCGCCCCGGCGGGCGATAAGACCCGTTCAAACGCCCCGGAGTACGCAAATGCCCGTTTTCCTCGACACGACATCCGCCGATTTCGAAACCGGATTCCTGGCCCTTCTGTCCGCCAAACGCGAAGACAGCCCCGATGTCGACGCCGTCGTGGCGCAGATCATCGCAGACGTGCGGTCGCGTGGCGATGCTGCGGTGATCGAATTGACCGCAAAATTCGACCGGTTGCAACTGACGCCGGACACTCTGGCCTTTAGCGCCGCCGAGGTGACGCAGGCCATCGCGACCGTCAGCGACGATGACCGCGCGGCGCTGGAACTGGCGGCCGCGCGCATCCGCGCCTATCACGAACGCCAGATGCCGCAGGACCAGGAATGGACCGACGAGGCGGGCGCGACCCTGGGCTGGCGCTGGTCGGCAGTGTCTGCCGCGGGGCTTTACGTGCCGGGCGGGCTGGCCTCCTACCCGTCCTCGGTGTTGATGAATGCCATTCCGGCCAAGGTGGCCGGGGTCGAGCGGCTGGCCATCGCGGTGCCCACGCCGGACGGACAGGTCAACCCGCTGGTCCTGCTAGCCGCGCGTCTGTCGGGGGTCGACGAAATCTATCGCATTGGCGGCGCGCAGGCGATTGCCGCTCTGGCCTATGGCACCGACACGATCGCGCCGGTGGACAAGATCACCGGACCGGGCAACGCCTTTGTCGCGGCGGCAAAACGGCGGGTGTTCGGCAAGGTGGGCATCGACATGATCGCCGGCCCCTCCGAAATTCTGGTGATCGCGGACAAGGACAACGACCCCGACTGGATCGCACTGGACCTGCTCAGCCAAGCCGAGCACGACGAAAGCGCCCAGTCGATCCTGATCACTGATGATGCCGGATTCGGCCGCGCGGTGGCCGAGGCGGTGGAAAAACGGCTGGAGACACTCGAACGACGCGCGATCGCCGGGGCGAGCTGGCGCGACTTTGGTGCGGTGATCACTGTGCGCGACCTGGACGAAGCCGCCGCGCTGTCGAACCGCATCGCACCCGAACACCTTGAACTGTGCGTGGCCGATCCGGTGGCGCTGAGCCGCAAGACCATCCACGCCGGCGCCATTTTCCTGGGCCAGTACACGCCCGAGGCCATCGGCGACTATGTCGGCGGCCCGAACCATGTGCTGCCCACCGCACGTTCGGCCCGGTTTTCGTCGGGGCTCAGCGTGATGGATTTCCTCAAACGCACCACGCTCAGCCACATGACGCCCGAGGCCCTGCGCGCCATCGGCCCGGCGGCCGAGCAATTGGCGCGGTCGGAAAGCCTGGAGGCGCACGGGCTATCCGTGGGCGCGCGGCTCAAGCGGCTGAACGGTTGACCTTGGCATCATGGCGGCGGGGTCACATCCGGCTTGCGACTGCCGCGGCGCGTGCAAAACCACTTGCGGTGGTCGTCCGACCCGTGCGTTTTAACCGGTAACGTCTTGGGAAAAACCCGGAGCCGAATTTGGAACGTGTCGCAACCCTCTGGATCGGGGAGCGCTTCAGCTTTCTGGAGCATCTGTGCCTAAAATCTTTTGCGGATTTGGATCAGAAGCCGATCGTCTATCACTATGGCGATCTGAAGGACATTCCGGGCTATGTTGAGGCCCGCGATGCGCGCGAGGTATTCGACGCGCCCGAAGTCTATCGCGATCCGATCACGCGGTCGGTCGCAGTACATGCGGACCTGTTCCGCCTGAAGCTTCTTCAACAAACCGATCAGATATGGGTGGATGCGGATGCCTATGCCCTGCGGCCGTTTCAAACTGAGCAAGGGTACCTGTTTCCGCTCGGAAACCGGAAGACCCGGCGCATGATGAATGGAGTGCTGGCCTTTCCCAGCGACAGCCCCGCCTTGGCCGAAATGTGCGATTTTGCCTTTAACAGTGATCTGGTTCCACCCTGGTGGCCGGAAGAGCAGCAGCGCGCCTATCTGAAGATCTTTGGCAGATCGACCTATTGGAGCCTGCCACTGTTTAGTCTGGGCCCGCCGATGTTGTATCATTTCGTCTACAAAGGGATGGAACGGCAGATGGCTGTCGAGCGCACTGAAATCTACGCCATACCGCCACGACATCGTGCGCTTTGGAACGACCCTGAACTTTCGAAGCTGGATTTCTTGAACTGGCGTGACAAAACCTCGATCCATTTCTACGGCTCGTGGTTTCGCAGAATCTTCAAAGACCGCGCCATCAATCCCGGTTCGCTTGTTGACACCTTGCTGCGCAAGCACGGGATCGACCCCGACGATCACCCCATCTGACCTTGCGTTCGGCCCGTTTCCCGCGTTGTCCCTCGGGCATAGGTGCGCTAGGTCTGGCCTGACCTGAACGGAAGTCGATGACCATGACCCGCATTTCACATATCGAACTGGACGATCGAAACCTGCCGCCGCCGACGCCCGAGATCGAGCAGGAGCGCAAGGTTGCGATCTATGACCTGCTCGAGGAAAACTCGTTTGCCCTGCCCAAACGTGACGACCGGCTGGTGCCCGACGGCCCCTATCACGTGCAACTGTCGATCCGCGACAAGCGGCTGGTGTTCGACGTCACCACCGAAGACAGCCAGAAAGCCGCCGAGTTCCATCTGTCACTGGGTCCGTTCCGGCAGGTGGTCAAGGACTACTTCCAGATCTGCGAAAGCTATTTCGATGCGGTCAAGACCCTGCCGCCCAGCCAGATCGAAACCATCGATATGGCCCGGCGCGGCATCCACAACGAAGGCAGCCGGGTTTTGCAAGAACGGCTCGAGGGCAAGGCCGAGATCGACACCGACACCGCCCGCCGCCTGTTCACGCTGATCTGCGTGCTTCATTTCGGAGGCTGACGGGTGAAGCCTCTGCCGCATTCGGTCCTGTTCTGCTGCGACCACAACGCGGTGCGCTCGCCCATGGCCGAAGGCATCATGAAGAAATTCTACGGCACGGGCACATATGTGCAGTCGGCCGGGGTACACAACGACCTGGAAATCGACGGGTTCAGCATCGCCGTCTGCCAGGAGATCGACGTGGAACTGTCACGCCACCGGTCGCGGTCGTTCGACGAGATGCAGGAATGGGGCGATGACCTGGGATCATTCGACCTGATTGTGGCCCTGTCGCCTGCCAGCCAGCGCAAAGCGCTGGAACTGACGCGGGTTTTTCACCTCGATGTCGATTATTGGCCAATAATGGACCCTACCGGACTGGGCGAAACGCGCGAGGAAAAGCTACACCACTACCGTCAGACCCGCGATCAGATCATCAAACACCTGAAGGATCGCTGGGGGGAACCTACGGAGATCGCATGACCCAGACCGTCCAAGCCTATTTCGATGCCTTCAACGCCGGGGATGTGGCCGGCATGCTGGCCTGCCTGTCCGACGACGTGGCCCATCACGTGAACGAAGGCCAGATTCGCGTCGGCAAAGAGAAATTCGCCGAATTCTGCGCGCATATGAACCGCTGCTATCGCGAGACCCTGACCGACATGGTGATCTTCGAGGCCCAGGGCAGCACCCGCGCGGCCGCTGAATACATAGTTAACGGCACCTATCTGGAAACCGATGCCGGCCTGCCCGCGGCCTCGGGTCAAACCTATCGCCTGCCCGCCGGCTCGTTCTTTGACCTCAAGGACGGCAAGATCACCCGCGTGACCACTTATTACAATCTGGCTGACTGGGTGAAACAGGTGTCGGGTGGCTGAGGTCACGGCCGTCCGCGCCCTGACCGGCGAGGCCCTGTCGGCGGCGCTGGACGACGTGGCGCGCCTGCGCATCGCGGTGTTCCGCGACTGGCCCTATCTCTATGACGGCGATCTGGACTATGAGCGCGGATACCTGCAATCCTACCGCGACAGCGACCGGGCGATCGTGGTTGGCGCCTTTGACGGCGAGCGGCTGGTAGGGGCCGCGACCGGCGCGCCGCTGGCCGACCATGCCGAGGATTTCGCCGCCGCTTTCGACGGCACCGGGCTGGACTTGTCGCAGATCTTCTATTGCGCCGAATCCGTTTTGCTGCCCGACTATCGCGGACAAGGCGTCGGACATGCGTTCTTTGACCTGCGCGAGGGGCACGCGCGGGCGCTGGGCTTTGCCCAATGCGCCTTTTGCGGCGTTCAGCGCCCGGCCGGCCACCCGATGCGGCCCGCGACCTACCGCCCGCTGGATGATTTCTGGCGCGCCCGCGGTTATGCGCCTCTGCCCGGAGTGATCGCCCAGTTCTCTTGGAAAGATCTGGGCGAGGAGACGGAAACCCTCAAACCGCTGCAGTTCTGGATCCGGGATCTGTGACGCGCTTGCCATGCGATTGCGTTTGCTCGCCTGTACGCCGATCTTCGATCGGTGTCCGAACCCACCGGTCGTTCGCCTAGTCGCGCAAACCTTTGAGGACTTGCCTATGAAACGCGCCTCGTGAAGCATGACCCGAGGTCCCTGCGACCCATTCCCAATCCAAAATCAAATTTCCTGCGGGCACGATTTGCCGCGCGATTTCGGGCGGTGTCGTTTCGTCAGACGTTCCCGTCTTCCAATCGTGAAAGGCAGAGGAGTATCGAACGACCGCTCCGCTCGCTGGCAAGTCAAGCAACCCGCCCTCGGCAAAGAACGTCAGTCCGTCTCCCATTTCTTCCCCGATGAGTTTGAGCCTGTCACCCAAGCGATGCTTGAGGATGGCGACAAACACGATCGCTGCTGAAAACGTGAATTTGTCGACAAGCACGACGACCCGCTGATTTGCGCTTTGCGCGATTGCGTCGATCAAAGGCATCGTCCGAAGAAAATCACCGCCGGTGTTTCCGCGAACGTCAATCAAAAGCGTTTTGTCAGAGCAAGCGCGCACGCGATCCGCTGCCTCGGATATGGCTTTGCGCAGCGCATCTCTGCCCGGGTCAAAGAAACTCGGCAGTTGAATTGAAAGCCCAAGTGCCTGCGAATCCTCAATCTCCACAAAGCTCTCGGGTTCCCATGCTGGATCGGGTTTGCCGTGCTCGTTTCTCGGGTAGAGCGTCGACGCAGGAACGGTGTTTCCATTTGCTACTTTCAGATTGGTTGTCTGCCCGTTTTCGTCCTGCACATGATACTCGGTCATACCGTCGTCGGACGAAAATCCCAGCCGTTCCAACGCGTACGGCCAAGCCAGGATAATCGGACCGATGACCCGCTTCCTCTGGCGCGTTCCCGCCAGAAATTTGTCCGCCGCGGCCTCGATTTCGCTCACAGCTGCGCCATTGACTGCCAGCAGCTTGCCTTGTGGGGCGATCACCCTTGATGCCGACCCAAGGACTTGGACGGAACGCCCCACGCTCGCGAACCGCAGAGGCAACACCGAGATGGCATCATTCGGGATCAGCCTTGTGTGCCCGTTGTTGGGAAGTGCCAGAAGGCGCATCGCCGACAGCAGAAATGCTTCGACCGAGCCCTCAAGTGCGTATCGCCGACTGTCGCTGATACAGCTGTCTATCGCCGCCCTTTCGATCCGCCGAAAGCTGGGATCGTTTGGCACGACAGTCTCCAGAATGAGCTCCAGGTCATCGATCAGCGACATGGGTCACAGTGCGCATGGACGATCGGCAATGTCCAGATTGGGTGCGGGTCCGGCGCTCTCCCGGCCCGGCCCCGTGCTTTGCAAGGCTATGCATCGAACCAAAAGTTTCTGTTGCCGCGCACAACCCGATTGGCCTGTACACCGGGCAACAACGGCTATTTACTTCTTCGCAAGAACAGCACTGGAACCCGCATCATGAGAATCGCCACCGCCGCCTACAATCTCGACTGGCTGGACAGCTGGGCGCAATACGAAGACAAGCTGGACGCTTGGGTTTCGAAGGCCGCAGGGCAGGGGGCTAAACTGCTGGTGTTTCCCGAGTACGGCGCGATGGAGCTTTCGACGCTGGCCGGGGCCGAGGTTGCGGGGGATCTCGAACGCTCGATCCAGGCGGTGTCCGAGCGGATGGAAGATGTACAAATCCTGCATCGACGCCTCTCGGCCGAGTACAATGTGTACATTCTGGGTGCGTCCGCCCCGGTTCAGGCCGGCCCAGTTCGCCCGGTGAACCGCGCTGAATTTTACGCCCCCTCAGGCGCGCAGGATCATCAGGACAAGCAGATCATGACCCGGTTCGAGCGCGAAGACTGGGACATCGCGCCGGGCGGACCGTTGAAGATCTTCGAGACGGCGCTGGGCCGTATTGGCGTTCTGATCTGCTATGACAGCGAGTTTCCTCTGCTGGGCCGCGCCCTGTCAGAGGCCGACGTGATCCTTGTGCCGTCTTGTACCGAGGCCCTGTCGGGTTATTGGCGGGTCCGCATCGGCGCGATGGCTCGTGCGTTGGAGAATCAATGCGTTACGGTCATGGCGTCGCTGGTGGGCAACAACGACTGGTCTCAGTCCGTAGACACCAACACTGGGACCGGAGGCGTTTTCGGCCCGCCGGACAAGGGCTTTCCACAAACCGGCGTGTTGGCAGAAGGCGTGCTCAACCAGCCAGGCTGGACCTACGCAGACGTCGATCTGTCGGCGATCGCCGAGGTTCGGGCGGATGGCCATGTCCTGAACCGATCCCACTGGACCGAGCAGACGCCCCGAGTCGAATCGGTCACAATGTCGCGCCTTTAAGTGATTCCACCCTTGAAATAAGGCCGAAATAGGCTCATTTAAGCGCCACCTGCGGATTCTGCAGGGCAACGCAAAGATGGAGACAACATGGCCAAGGAAGATACGCTCGAATTTCCCGGTGTCGTGAAGGAACTCCTGCCTAATGCGACGTTTCGGGTCGAGCTGGAAAACGGCCATGAGATCATCGCACATACGGCAGGCAAGATGCGCAAAAACCGCATCCGTGTTCTGGCCGGCGACAAGGTTCAGGTCGAGATGACCCCCTATGATCTGACCAAGGGTCGGATCAACTACCGCTTCAAGTAACGCCTGCCGCAATGGCGTTCATTCTAGGATCGGGCAGCCCCAGACGGCTGGACCTGCTGGCTCAGCTTGGCGTGCAGCCCGACGCCATTTCGGCCCCCGACATCGACGAAGACCCCCAAATGGGCGAGCTTCCGCTGCCGTATTGCGCGCGCATTGCCCGTGAAAAGGTGCATGCCGTGACTGCGGCGCCCGATGATATCGTCCTGTGCGCCGACACGACGGTTGCGCTGGGTCGACGCATATTGGGCAAGCCCGAGGATGCGGGACAGGCAGCCGAATTTCTGCACGCCCTGTCGGGCCGTCGCCACCGTGTGATCACCTCTGTCGCGGTGCGTCGCGGCGATCGGGTGTTGCAGCGTGACGTCGTTAGCCAGGTCAAGGTCAAGCGTCTTTCGGACGTGGAAATCAACGCCTATCTCGCCACCGGCGATTGGCAGGGCAAAGCCGGTGCCTATGCCATCCAAGGGCCCGCGGGCGCCTTCATTCCGTGGATCTCGGGCTCGTTCACCGGTATCGTCGGGCTGCCTTTGTCCGAAACCGCAGGACTGTTGCAAGGCATCGGTTACCCCTTGTATCGCGAGGCACTATGAAAGGTCGAACGATCATTTTGGATCACATTCAAGGCCGCGAAGCCGCAGCCCTGATGGTGGATGGTAAACTGGATGATTTCCTGATCGCCGCCGATGCGCCTGCCCCTGGTACGATCTACCGTGCCCGGGCCGAGCGGGCGATCAAAGGGCAGGGCGGGATGTTCCTGACAACGCCGGATGGTCCGGCTTTCCTTCGGCAGGTCAAGGGACTGGCGCCGGGTGAGATGCTGTTGGTGCAGGTCACGGGCTATGCTGAACCGGGTAAGGCCCTGCCGGTGACGAACCGCATCCTGTTCAAAAGCCGCTATGCCATCGTCACGCCGGACGCGCCCGGGCTGAACATCTCCCGCTCGATCCGCGATGATGAGGAGCGCGACCGGCTGCTGGTGATCGCGCATGAGCAGATGGACGGCAGCCCCTTCGGTCTGATCCTGCGCTCCGGTTGCCAGGGCGCGGATGCCGATGAGATCGCCGAAGACATCGCCGCCATGCGAGCGCTGGCCGAGCAGGTCGTGAACGACACCGGAAACGCGCCGGAAACGCTGTCCGAGGGCGACGGACCGCATGTTCTCGCCTGGCGCGAATGGGTGGAGCCGGCCGAGGTTTCGACCCAGGCGGGCGGTTTCGCGGACCATGGAGTGCTCGAGGCGCTGGACGCCGCACGTGGCGCATCCCATCCTTTGGCGGGTGGGGCGCATATGTATGTCGAACTAACCCGGGCTTTGGTGGCCGTGGATGTGAACACCGGTTCGGATGGCTCGCTGGCTGCGGGGACAAAGGCCAATTTCGCCTGCGCCAAGGAACTGCCGCGCGCCCTGCGCGTGCGCGGGTTGGGCGGGCAGATCACGCTGGACCTTGCGCCAATGCCCAAAAAGGACCGGCGCGGGTTCGAATCCGCACTCCGCGCTGCCTTCAGGGCTGACAGCGAAGAAACGATCCTTGCCGGCTGGACGCCGCTGGGCCACTACGAGTTGCAGCGAAAACGCGGCCGCATCCCTTTGTCGGAGGTCCTGAAATGAGCTGTCCAATCTGCGGAGAAGATTCGGTCAAACAGTTTCGTCCGTTTTGTTCGAAACGCTGCGCAGATATCGATCTGGCCAAGTGGCTGAACGGCTCCTATTCGGTTCCGTCGCAGCGCGAGGATGACCTTGACGATCAGATTCAGGATGCTGTCGAAATCAAGGATCGCCCGCACTGAAAAAATCTGAAAAAGCCTCTGGACACCGCGTTTGGCAAGTCATAGAAGGCCTGCACCCAACGGCAAACGCCGTTCCCGTGCCCGGGTAGCTCAGGGGTAGAGCAGTGGATTGAAAATCCTCGTGTCGGTGGTTCGATTCCGCCCCCGGGCACCACTTCCATCGCCAACCCATTGATATCCCTCAGTTTACTGTGGAAACTTTTTGGGCGTAGGACATGGCGAAGGACATTTCGGTACCCTTTTCATACACCAAAGATGGCATTTACTACTTCGAGCGTAGGGTCCCCAGAGACCTTCAGAAGCACTACTCAGCGTCCAAGATCGCCTATTCATTAAGGACTCGGTCTTCTTCGGTAGCCGCTTCAAGAGCCACGAGAGCAGCACAGCAGCTTGATGAGTACTGGTACCACTTACGGATCAAGGACAGCGAGCTCCCCGGCAAACACCTTCTCAGGATGCAACAGAACGCCACCAAGGCTCCCGGGTCATTCCTACCTTCCGCACACGACGACAGTGCTACTGTCAGCCTGTCTGAAGCCGTGGCAATCTACCTCAGACTGAAGGGCCAGAATAGGCCAGTGACCTTCCACCGCGCCGCTGAGCGAGCGTGTGGTTATGTTATCGATGTCTGCGGAGACAAGGACCTGCTCGGCTATTCCAAGGCAGATGCGACACGCTTCAGAGACGCGCTCATTGAGCGGAAACTTACTGGAAGCAGCATCACAAGAATCTTCGGGACGGTCAGATCAGTGGTGAACTTCGCGGCAAGCGAAGTTGGGGTCAACATTACCAATCCTTTCACCGGGGTCTACTACGACCGTCAATCCGGAGTAAAAGAACGGGCCCCGCTGCCAGTGGACGTCATCAAAGCAGTGCAGAGGGAATGCATGAAGATAGATGATGACCTTCGATGGCTCGTCGCGCTCATCTCGGACACGGGGCTGCGTCTCGCAGAAGCTGCGGGACTACTTCGCGAGGACCTCGTTGTTGATGCAGACATTCCACATGTGGTGGTCAGAGAGCACCCCTGGCGACGTCTGAAAACTTGTACAAGCGCACGAGTGGTGCCGCTTACTGGAATGTCTCTGTGGGCCGCGGGACGCGTATTGGAACAGGAAGACGATGGCCGTTTCGCTTTTGCTCGATACAACCGTAGAAATGAGACAAATGCTAATGCAGCCAGCGCGGCCTTGAACAAGTGGATGAAGCCGCAGGTGCCAGAGCGGTGCACCATGCACAGCTTCCGTCATTCGATGCGTGACCGTCTTCGGGCTGTCGAGTGCCCATCTGACATCGCTGACCAGATCGGCGGTTGGCAATCTTCAGGAGTGGGGCAGAGTTATGGCCGAGGGTACCCATTGAGAGTGCTGTTCTCATGGATGAAGCGTATTGCAGATTAGGGCTAGAGGTGTATCAGTAAGCTCCTCAACACATGCTCAATCCATTGATATGTAGAGAAAATCTGAGAAATGAACAAAGCTCTTTATGGCCAGGGTAACAACGTCTCGCGATTGGACGTGTTCAAGTACAACAAGAGCGGTAAGGCCATCGCCTACCACCTGCCCCAAAGGGGGATAGGCGTGATCGTTCTCGACCTCTCGCCTGACTTACAAGAGATCTCTGGGATTAGGACAGTACGGCAGTTGCGGCACGCAAATCTGAGTCCAACCGAGTATCGGCTCGAGGTCGAGATCAATATAACGGAGCGACTGACCAACGAACTTGAGGTCACCGCGAAAATACTGCGCGTACTAACATCCGATGATACGAGTATTGCACGTTGGCAAAGCGAGCCAAATCTCAGCCGTCTGCCGGTCTCGCCGCACCCTGAAGTAACTCAAGAGGAGTTGGCATGGGCCGGTAAAAGAGAAGGTACGATCGGTGAAGGCGTAGGTATGTTACTATTTAGCGTGGCCGCCCTAGCGATCACTGTGGTGCTCATTTCCGGCGGTTCACCAATCGGCATCGTAGCCTCGCTATTCACAGGGCTTATGGGTAGCGGCGCACTGTTGGGCTTGAGGAAGCATGATTGGAGCCTCCCAAGATCTGCCGATCCCGAGAAGTTAGAAGAACTTCATAGATGGAAGTACAGCCTTCGTCAGAAAGCAGAGAAAGCAGATCGAGCTGCGCTTACAGCCTTTGACGCGCGTCTTGAGGAATTTTCCGGATGGCAAACCCTTTCGCCGCTGGAGTTCGAACACGCTGTGGCGAGAGCTCTAGAAAAAATGGGCTTCTCGTCGACCACGGTTACACAGGCAAGCAAAGACGGCGCCGTTGACATCGAAGCCATTGATGAAGCTGGCCGCACCACAATCATACAAGCCAAAAAACACTCTAAGAACGTTGGAGTTGCTGTGGTCCGTGAACTTGTTGGAGTTCGTTCTACGAGGCCTGACGTGGACCGAGTGATTGTTTTCTCACTGGTTGGCTTCACCAAAGGCGCCCGCGAACTCGCCGAGAAAACCGGTATAGAATTAATGGATGCTAGGAGCCTAACGCTCCGCGTGTAGCGCCATGTCCTACGCCCAAAAAGTTTCCACAGTAAACTGAGGGATATCAATGGGTTGGCGATGGAAGTGGTGCCCGGGGGCTGCTTGGGTTTCCCCTTCAGCTCCCGTTACAGGCACCTTCGCCGTTGATGGCCTCAGTGAAATAAGGGTTATC
>NZ_JBQFRA010000009.1:0-5657 GCF_056537165.1 Ruegeria sp. CG8
CAAGGCCACCGATGCTAACCTGCATCGCAGAAAATTAGGACTGTGATAACCTACATCTTGTACGATTTGTTAGAGCTGGTACAACCCTTATGCAGCAGTAGGACGAGACAGGATTCTGACCCCATGAACAGGCGCACAAACGATGTAGTTCGCACTCCCATTCCTACACTTAGCTTGTTCAGTGGTGCTGGCGGCCTTGATCTTGGGTTCGAACAAGCAGGTTTCGACATCCGCGCCTGTGTTGAGGTTGAGAGCAAATATTGCGCGACATTGCGGGCGAACATCGAGAACGGAACACATTTCTCGCCCGACACGAAGGTCTTCAATATCGATATCGCAGACTTTGATGAAACTGAGTTTGCCTCTCAAGGCATAGACTGCATCATTGGGGGGCCACCGTGTCAGACGTTCTCTGCAGCGGGTCGTCGAGCTGGTGGAGTTATCGGGACCGAAGACTCCAGGGGCCAACTATACGCCATCTACTGTCGTATTTTAGACAATCTGAAACCCAAGGCGTTTGTCTTCGAGAACGTGTATGGCCTCCCAGGCGCCAATGGAGGCGGTCCTTGGCGCGAGATCGTTGCAGCTTTTGAGCAGCATGGCTATCGCCTCTTTTACGAGGTCGTGGATGCGGCAGATTATGGAACGCCGCAACACCGCGAGCGGCTGATTATGGTCGGTCTCCGTGAGGGTAGCTTTGCATTTCCAAAGCCAACGCACGGTCCCGACTCGCACACCGGATTCCAGCTCGTCTCGGTGGCTGACGCCATCCAAGATCTTCAAGACCCGAAGGAACCCTACCATGATGATCTGGGGGGACTATATGGGCACTTACTTCCCGACGTTCCCGAGGGTCTCAACTACTCTTTCTTCACTGCCGAGATGGGCCACCCTGAGCCGGTCTTTGCGTGGCGGTCCAAGTTCCACGACCTTCTGTACAAGGTGAAGCGTGACGAGCCGTGCAGAACGATCAAGGCACAGCCGGGTAAGTTCACTGGACCATTCCATTGGAAGAATCGTCATTTCACCCTTGATGAACTGAAGCGGCTACAAACGTTTCCGGACGACTACGAGCTGAAGGGAACTTACGGTGTGCAGTTGGAGCAAATCGGCAATTCGGTCCCTCCGAGACTGGCGCTTGTGATTGCCACTGCACTTCGCGAACAAGTCTTTGACCAAGTGAACGAGCTTACATTCCCGAAACGGCCTGACGGGTTCAAATCCACTTTTCGGCAACGGCAGCGCGAGCGGTCTAAGCGGTTTAAGTCGATTGCGCAGTCTGCAATCAAAAAGCAGTATGGCAAGAAACCCCGGCACGCCGAAAATGGCGAGGCAAAGACCGTAAAGACTAGCTACTACACGGAATACAGTACTCTATTCGCCCGCAAGGTGATCAGGGACAAGCCGAGAGCCGGACTATCTAGCGCGGAGATTACGCTGACTGACAGTGCAAATACTGTCAGCCTGGACTTCACCTCAATGAGTTCCGCGAAAACGGTAGCTAATTTGGAGATCTCCATAACCGGCCTTCGGAAGTATCTGCCAGACTACGACTCCCTTTCCGCCAGATGTACCCTCACGCGCATCACAGATGTTTTCCATGTTTGGCAGGAAATCGAGAAAGCGCTGACTGCTAGATCACGCTTTTTCACATTGATAGACATATACGGCCACTACGCGAACCGAGGCGACGTCGTCGATGTCGAGTCCACGTTTGAATTTAATATTCAGACTACGCCCCTCACAAAGGCGATTGAGTATTTTTCCCAGACGCGAAATTGCGGTGATTTTATTCGAAAGGAAGATCTACTCCAGAAGTTGTGTATTGATGATCACGAGTTGCCATCCATGACAGACGCCTTTCGGGGGCTGCGGTACGACTTTCGTACCAGCAAGACCCACCCAATCATCGGAGACGAACGGCTCCTCTGCACATATCCCTTCCCACTTCTTTCTCCGCGCGCCTTAGTTGAAAGCCGGGCAGATCTCATCTCTCGGAGTGACAATAGTCGCGAACGAACGAGTGTGGCCGAATGACTTGGTCCGATACAGATGTCTCTGGTAATGTCAGCTTGTTGCGCCAACTTTTCGAGAATGCATACAAAGCTGCCGAGCCTCTATTGGATGTCAGCTTAGATGACTTCATTTCGAACAACGCAATCCCTGCAGATATCGCGGCGGAAACACTAGAACTTGCCCGATCAAAGCACGCTTTTCGTGGCGCAGCTCTGACCCTATTAGCAGTCAAAAACCTAAATCCTGCTCAGGACATCTGCGCCCATAAATCTGAGTATCCAGGTGGCTTTGCCGCTCGGACATACGACACGCGGGCTACAATTCCCTTCTTGATAGATAAGTCCCTGCCTCGAAGCGTCGAATCTCATTGGTTGACCCAGACGCTCTCGTTTGCTGGTCCGCTTGTCTCGGGTTCAGTTTTGAAGACGCAGCCGAAGAAGGTCGGCCCGTTGTTTATCAAAGTCATCAACGCGGCCAATAGCGACGCTTCAGGGGCGCTCGCTCGCGCTCTCCTCACGCTCATCGTTCTTGCTCTTATCGAGATTAGAAACAAAGAGCGCGTAGTTCTAACCAGACCCAAGTCACTACCAATCGTCACGATCGACAAACTTCTGCGGAGCCATATGGCGGTTTCATACAAGACTGGTGCGCCAAGGCTTCCGCAGATTGCGATTTACGCGATCTACAGGTGCCTCTTAAACCAAGTAGACAGATTCAATGGGCAAGACCTAGAACCGCTCGCTCGAATGAAATCGGCAGACCGCAAGGCAGGAACAGTGGGTGACATTGTCGTAGTAGAAAACGGCAAGCCGGTTGAAGCGGTTGAAATTAAGTTCAATCAAACAATTACTCTTATAAATGTACTCGAGGCGATAGACAAAGTTCGCGCAGAAAGTGTCTCACGTTATTACCTGCTTTCGACGTCAGGAATCGAACCGACGGAGAAGGAAGAGATTCTGAAAAAAGCAGATGAATTTGAGAAGCAGAATGGATGTGAGATCATTGTGAACGGTGTCTTTGAGACGGTTAAGTACTATTTGCGGCTGCTTCCAGACACCACTGAGTTTCTCAATTACTACGCAGAAATTCTAGAGAAAGACGAAGACGTAGGATACGAGCATAGAATTGCTTGGAACGAGTGCTGTTCTGCAATCTAGAAATTACGAAGCGTAGAAAGCAGGTACCCACAGGGTCTGCTGAAGCCTGAAGGACATAGGGCGGTCTCGTCGCGTCGGCGCATATCCATTGGAAAAGATGTGCGTACCTCCGGGAACAACACCAATAACGCATACGGACATGCCCAAAGGAACAACTCCGCTCGATCTACTCAGAGCGATTGATCGCGACCGACACGAGCGAACCCAGCTTCGACCAGCCTATCTGGACCTACTCCAGGAGGATGAAGCCAAGCGAAAGAACATTCGCACCCACGACTTCCTCGCGACCTGCTTCGATTTCGACCCAATCAGTGGAAGGCTGAGATGGAAGGTTTACAGGCCACGCTCTCACTTCAACGACAGTGCCAGCTGGCGACGATGGGAGACCCGCTGCGCTGGAATGCCAGTGCAAAACCCGCGAACTATCAGCGTCACCTACAGAGGGCGTAACGACACCTTGTCGCCATCAAAGATCGCGGCTGTACTGCTGACCGGGTGTGACTACGATGATATCCGGTCCGTTCGCTTTCGCGATGGTGACAAGGCTAACCTCTCGCGATCGAACCTACTGGTTTCCTTCCGTGACCGCCGTGAGCCGAGCCTCTGAACTCGCTCACCTTAGAAGCCATCACAACTGAATTGGGGCGTCTTCAGCCATACGGACGCCCCTGTTTTCCGCGATACATGGGACTTCCCCTGATCGCTCACTCCATCAAGACCACATAATCGAAAGACGGGAGATCCATACCATGGGACTCGCACTTGGCATCTGCATCGTCCTGCAAGTTTTGCTGATCGCCGACGAACAGCTCCGGTGATTGCAGCTGTAGCCAAGCCAAACACATCATCCAATCGACCCTACGGCCCTCGGATCAACCGGGGGCCTCTTCTTTTCTGAGGCCCACAGTGAACACACAACAGAACTACCCGTCCCGACACTCCTTCTCGCCCGTGGTCCGGGACACAATTGAAGACTTCGGTCGGCTGCTTGAGGAAGTAATGGACTTCTCGGACCCCGATCAACGCGGCAGCTGGTACTATCGAGGGGATACTGGGACCGGCAAGACGACGGCCATCATGTGGCATGTCGCAAGGAATGCCGCCTCCAGGTTCGTCATCGCGGTTCCGACCCGCTTAGCCGCAGACCAACTATACGCTCAGCTAAAGTCTTGGGGTGTGGATGTTGCCGTGTGGACGCAAGCGCACGACCTTCGCCATCCCGATCCGTCTGGCTTCGAGCCGTCTGCCCGCTTCTTCAAGGAACAGCTGGCCGACCATCGTGTTGTGATCGGCACGCACAACTTCCTTCTGTCATCAAGCTCGGAAGTCGCGAGGTACATCGGTCCTCGTGATCTCCTGATCGTTGACGAAGTGCCGCTCCAGTTCGACGGGGCTGATGTTCTAGAACTGACTGACTTCTGTCGAGCCTGGGACGAAGCCAACGCACTACAGAGTCCGGCGATGTACCCACTCCGGCGGGTGCTACTCTGGGCAGAAGAAGTGGCCGGAACGATTGAGGGGCGACGTCAGTACCATAAGCCCGAACTGAGCGAGCGCGAAGTAGAGTGGCAGGGCGTTGCGGCAATGATCGAAGACCTTGAGGCTACGGGTGAAGGGATACAAGCTATCCGACGTGTCGTCAGCTTCGTGCTTTCTTCATTTGAGGGAAGAGCGTTCGTGCAACTGCAAGATGGTGGTGGTCAGAACAGGACGGTTTTCTGTACGACGACGATGAAGCTCCCTTGCGTGAAGCGTGCCATACACGTCTCCGCTACTGTGCATCTGGAGGGCTGGCAGGTATCGCCGTATCAGACCCAAGTGCGGGAGTGCCGAGGCTTGAACCTCGACTATCGAAACTTGGAGATCATCGCGGATGCTTGGCCGAAGGAACTACCAACTCGGTACAACGACCTTCTTCAGTCACCTGAGGCTCTGCAGAACTTCAAGCGCATTATTGTGGACCTAGTCCTGAAGACCCCGAAGGACAGCAAGATACTGCTTGTCGTCCCGAAGAAGCTCCTCGGCCATGCCCAAGATGCGCTGAATGCCATTGAGCTGCAGTTTCTCGACAGGCCTATTGATGTTCGGATCACCCACTTCAAGGTTGATGTTGGGTCAAACGAATACGTGGACTGCACCGATGTCATTCTCTTCGGGCTTCATCACGCACCGAAAACAGCTCACATCCAGCGAGGCCTACAATTCAGCCAAGCGGATGTCTCCCAAGAGCTTCTGGACGCCCAGACCGGACCGCTCACGGGCATCTTTCGGGAAGTTCGCTTCGACGACTACAAAGCTCAGATCAAACAGCTGGGCGCACGTGGTCGGGTGCGGGTCGCCAACGCCGATTGCACCTGCGGTCGGATGCGCTTGTGGACCTATCAGGATCATGTGTCGCCTCAGGAGATCTGCGATCTATTCCCAGGTGCGTTCTTGAACGCCAGACCTGCAGCGTTCCGCAAACGGCACGGTGTGAGGCATGAC
>NZ_JBQFRA010000010.1:0-2499 GCF_056537165.1 Ruegeria sp. CG8
GGGAAGTCGTTACGCCATTCGTGCAGGTCGGAACTTACCCGACAAGGAATTTCGCTACCTTAGGACCGTTATAGTTACGGCCGCCGTTTACTGGGGCTTCAATTCGGTGCTTGCACACCTCCTCTTAACCTTCCAGCACCGGGCAGGCGTCAGACCCTATACGTCGCCTTGCGGCTTCGCAGAGCCCTGTGTTTTTGATAAACAGTCGCAACCCCCTATTCTGTGCCCCCGATACAAAGTTGCCTTCGTACCGGGCTCCCTTCTCGCGAACTTACGGGAGCAATTTGCCGAGTTCCTTCAGCACAGTTCTCTCAAGCGCCTTGGTATACTCTACCTGTCCACCTGTGTCGGTTTCGGGTACGGTCTTAGCGTGGGAGCTATTTCCAGGAACACCTTCACCGCATCTCCAATCCAATAAGGAGATACGATACACGGCATCCGTCACTACCCACTGGCCGGGGAATATTAACCCCGTTCCCATCGACTACGCCTTTCGGCCTCGCCTTAGGGGCCGGCTAACCCTGCGCCGATTAGCGTTGCGCAGGAACCCTTGGACTTTCGGCGAGAGGGTCTCTCACCCTCTTTATCGTTACTCATGTCAGCATTCGCACTTCTGATACTTCCAGGTGCCCTCACGGGTCACCCTTCATCAGCTTACAGAACGCTCCGCTACCGCGCATCAAAGATGCACCCGCAGTTTCGGTGTATGGCTTTAGCCCCGGTACATTTTCGGCGCAAAGACCCTTATTTAGACCAGTGAGCTGTTACGCTTTCTTTAAATGATGGCTGCTTCTAAGCCAACATCCTGGTTGTTTTGGGATCCTCACATCCTTTCCCACTTAGCCATAACTTAGGGACCTTAACTGGCGGTCAGGGTTGTTTCCCTCTCCACAATGGACGTTAGCACCCACTGTGTGTCTGCCCTGCAGTACTTCCTGGTATTCGGAGTTTGGTTAGGATCAGTAAGGCGGTGAGCCCCCATAGCCCATCCAGTGCTCTACCCCCAGGAGTATTCACAGGACGCTCTACCTAAATAGATTTCGCGGAGAACCAGCTATTTCCGAGTTTGATTGGCCTTTCACCCCTAGCCACAAGTCATCCCCGAATTTTTCAACATTCGTGGGTTCGGTCCTCCAGTGCGTGTTACCGCACCTTCAACCTGCTCATGGCTAGATCACTCGGTTTCGGGTCTAATCCAACGAACTAAAACGCCCTATTCAGACTCGCTTTCGCTGCGCCTACACCTATCGGCTTAAGCTTGCTCGTTAAATTAAGTCGCTGACCCATTATACAAAAGGTACGCTGTCACCCTTACGGGCTCCAACTGTTTGTAAGCATTCGGTTTCAGGTACTATTTCACTCCCCTCGTCGGGGTACTTTTCACCTTTCCCTCACGGTACTGGTGCGCTATCGGTCGACTAGGAGTACTTAGGCTTGGAGGGTGGTCCCCCCATGTTCAGACAGGATTTCACGTGTCCCGCCCTACTCAAGGATCATACTTCTTTCTACCCGTACGGGGCTATCACCCACTAAGGCCAAGTTTCCCAACTTGTTCCGGTTCTTAAAATATGACCACTGGCCTGGTCCGCGTTCGCTCGCCACTACTAGCGGAGTCTCGGTTGATGTCCTTTCCTCCGGGTACTGAGATGTTTCAGTTCTCCGGGTTTGCCCCCTTGCGGGTACCCTTGCGGGTGGGTTGCCCCATTCAGAAATCGCCGGATCAAAGCTTATTCGCAGCTCCCCGACGCTTATCGCAGCGTATCACGTCTTTCATCGCCTCTAGTCGCCAAGGCATCCACCAAATGCCCTTAAGACACTTGATCACTCTCATTAGCTATAATCACCAAGGATTATATCCAATCAAAGCAAAGCTTGATTTCAACTTGGCACACATTGAATAGATCAATATGTATCAAAGACATATGCATGCATATGTCTAGACCAGTTCATGAGACACAACTGGCGGGGCAGCGGTCAAGCGCCCCCATGACCACCCAAAGGGTGGCTAACTGGCTAGCTGTCACTTGCCACAAACCCAATAAAGGTTCTGGCGCGGCAAGCGGCCAATCATGTCTTCTCTTCAAAATGTCACAGAACAAGCAAGCCTTAGAACAAAGCTCGCAAAACGAATACTCTCTAAAGTAGATCAAGGAAAATGGTGGAGCCTAGGAGGATCGAACTCCTGACCTCCTGAATGCAAATCAGGCGCTCTCCCAGCTGAGCTAAGGCCCCGTTATTCTGGCCTCAAGCGCCGGCACCGACATCCGTCGGCTTGGCTTCCCTCGCATCAGCTCGGCAGACCCTTGGTCCTACTCACGCTGCGCGCTCGGATTGCGTGCCACAATTTCCAAAAACTTAAAAGATATGGTGGGTCGAGGAGGACTTGAACCTCCGACCTCACGCTTATCAGGCGTGCGCTCTAACCACCTGAGCTACCGACCCTTGGTTGCTGATGACCTCGCATAAGCTCGGCGGATCACTTGATCCTACTCGCTTACG
>NZ_JBQFRA010000011.1:0-2328 GCF_056537165.1 Ruegeria sp. CG8
CATCTATGCCGTCTAGAAGCGTAAGCATCTAATCAACAGGGCCTTTTCGGCTGAGAGTAATTAGGCCCATTACAACGTATCCACCATGTCCGAATGTTTCAAATGGAGTACCTCAGATGGCCCGCTGCTGCGCTTCTGTAATCAGAACGTTCTCGCACTGGTCCATAGTGTTTTGCCGCTCAATCACGATGTAGAGATGCAGAAAAGCTTCCACTTTCAGAAGCAGCCATCACTATTAATCAACACTGAGGTTCCGTAAACTTGGCGCTTGCGTCAGGGTCGACAAACATAGATCACACTTAAATCACTTATTACGAAGTCAACATAACTATGCCCCGCGCTAAGTGTATTCTCTGAAGAGGTTGTTCATCGCGTTCAGATGTTTGATGTTGGTTTCACCACAAAACAACACAAGAGATCCATGAGATGAACAACCCGCATAAGAATGCCCGAACCACGACGTATAGTCGAGAGCAGATGGTAAAACGAGTGCTGGAACAGCGGCAACCGGTGGAACAGGTTGCCCGGGCGTTTGCAGTCAGTGTTCGCACGGTGCGTAAATGGATTGGCCGCTACCTGGCTGAAGGAAGGGCCGGTCTGGAGAACCGCTCATCACGGCCAAGGTCTGCCGCTGCTGTACAGGCCAGCTGGTGGCGCAAGAAAGCTGAACAACTTCGCAAGGACTACCGTCTGACGGCACAAGAGATCGCGACCAAGCTCAATCTTGCCCGCTCGACAGTTGCGGCTTGGTTGAAGCATGCAGGTCTTGGTAAATTGAAGGCTCTTGATCCCAAGCCACTTGTGCGACGCTATCAACGCGAACGAGCGGGGGAGCTATTACATCTGGACATCAAGAAACTGGGGCGCTTTGAAGGGCACGGTCATCGCATTACAGGCAATCGCAAAGGCCGCACGCCGGGACTTGGCTGGGACTATCTGCATGTGGCCATTGATGATGCCACCCGTCTTGCCTATGTGGAAGTTCTGCCCGATGAGACCCGGCACTCGACCTCAGCTTTTCTTGTCCGCGCTCTGCGCTGGTTTCGCAGACGGGGCGTGGCAGTCGAGCGAGTGATGACGGACAACGGTTCCGGTTACATCGCAAAACTGTTCCGCAGGATACTGCGGATGCTGAATATAAAACACATCCGCACCCGGCCCTACACGCCTAAAACCAACGGAAAAGCCGAACGCTTCATTCAAACCATGCTGCGTGAGTGGGCCTATGCCATCCCGTTTAAATCATCAAGAGCCAGAAAACAGGATCTGCCAAGATGGGTGAACTGGTACAACACTCAACGCACCCACATGGGCATTAACAATCAAACCCCAATTCAGGCCCTAAATAGAACAACCTGACTAGATTCCACAGCTAAGCACCTTGCGCGAATACCAGTCGATAATTGCGATCAGATAGACAAAGCCTTTGGCCATGGGAATATAGGTCAGGTCAATCGCCCACGCCTGATTGGACTTTGTAACTTCCACATCCCGCAGCAGATATGGGTAGATCTTGTGTCCGGGCGCGGGTTTAGAAGTTCCTGGACGCCGGTAAAGCGCCTCAATGCCCATCCTCTTCATCAGCCTACGCACTTTGCGCCGGCCAATACCATATCCTTCGCCTTTCAAAAGCTGTTGCAGCATTCGGCTTCCGGCAAACGGATAGTCAAGATGCAGTTCATCCAGCCGCCGCATCAAGGCGAGGTCTTCTTTGGATATTGGCTTGGGCAGATAATAAACTGAGCTGCGCGCAATCCCCAGAGCTTTGGCTTGCCGATTAATCGGTAGCTTATGTTTGCGGTCAATCATCTTTTTGCGCTCAGCAGTCCCGCTTTGGTGAGCGCCCCTTCTAAAAAATCATTCTCCAACGTCAACTCACCGATATTGGCATGCAGCCGCTTCAGATCAACCTCTGGCTCCTGCTTGACCGGTTTATTGCCGGAAAATACCTCTGGCATCGCATCCAGAGCCTGATCCTTCCATTGCTTGATCTGGTTGGGGTGGACGTCAAACTCTTGTGACAGTTCCGATAGCGTCTTCTCGCCACGAATAGCGGCCAGAGCAACTTTCGCCTTGAAAGCAGGGCTGTGATTGCGCCGGGGTCGTTTGCTCATGTCTTTCTCCTGTTCTTGGCATCATGCCAGTTTCAGGAGCAAAATCCACTTATCTCAACTGTCTGAAAATCCGAGACCGCCTCTGGCTGGTGTGGGTGCTGTTTTTACAGCAAGACGCGCTTGCCTATTTCTATCTGGTGTTTGCTCGTTGATATCCTTGAGGATTTTTTCATCCCCAAATCAACAGTGATGAATTTGGGGCATGCTTTAGGGC
>NZ_JBQFRA010000012.1:0-1509 GCF_056537165.1 Ruegeria sp. CG8
TTTTGGTTGCGGGAGCAGGATTTGAACCTGCGACCTTCAGGTTATGAGCCTGACGAGCTACCGGGCTGCTCCATCCCGCGACACTTTGGGTTGGTCTGTTGCCTATTTGGCTGATTGAGACCTGGTCGTGTTTTTTGATCGTTTTAGAGAGGGGGGATTTTTCTAGGTTTGGCGGTGACCTACTCTCCCGGGGCTTGAGCCCAAGTACCATTGGCGCTGCAGTGCTTAACTTCCGGGTTCGGGATGGGACCGGGTGTTTCACTTGCGCTATGACCACCAAACCGAGGAAAATCCCCGTCGCTCTTTTTGCTTTGCAAAAAGGCGACGCGCGGGAGGCGGCGTATTCGCTTGCGAATGCGCGTTCCCGCACGGTTGTATAATCAATCAACCCCGTGCAATCCGCTTTGCGGATTGTCACGTCGTTGTCCTTGGTCAAGGTCGGTGTATGCTTTTGGTCTTGTTTGATCGCCTACCGCTTCGCTACTTGAGGCGGTGAGCTTTGTCTTTCTGTTACTGGATCAAATCAAGCCTATCGGGCGATTAGTACCGGTCAACTGAACGCATTGCTGCGCTTACATCTCCGGCCTATTGACGTGGTGGTCTTCCACGGCCCTCAGGGAGACCTTGTTTTGAGGGGGGCTTCCCGCTTAGATGCCTTCAGCGGTTATCCTGTCCGATCATAGCTACCCTGCACTGCCGTTGGCACGACAACAGGTCCACCAGTGGATCGTTCACCCCGGTCCTCTCGTACTAGGGGCAACTCCTCTCAAGTCTCCTACACCCACGGCAGATAGGGACCGAACTGTCTCACGACGTTCTAAACCCAGCTCACGTACCTCTTTAAACGGCGAACAGCCGTACCCTTGGGACCTGCTCCAGCCCCAGGATGAGATGAGCCGACATCGAGGTGCCAAACACTGCCGTCGATATGGACTCTTGGGCAGTATCAGCCTGTTATCCCCGGCGTACCTTTTATCCGTTGAGCGATGGCCCTTCCACTCGGGACCACCGGATCACTATGGCCGTCTTTCGACTCTGCTCGACTTGTCAGTCTCGCAGTCAGGCTGGCTTCTGCCATTGCACTCAACGAGCGATTTCCGACCGCTCTGAGCCAACCTTCGCGCGCCTCCGTTACGCTTTAGGAGGCGACCGCCCCAGTCAAACTACCCGCCACGCAGGGTCCCGGATCCGGATAACGGACCGCGGTTAGACATCAAGAATGCAAAGGGTGGTATCTCAAGGGAGGCTCCACAGGAACTGGCGTCCCTGCTTCGAAGCCTACCACCTATCCTGCACATTGCAGTCCTGATGCCAGTGCGAAGCTGTAGTAAAGGTGCACGGGGTCTTTCCGTCTAACCGCGGGAAGCCTGCATCTTGACAGGCAATTCAATTTCGCTGAGTCGATGTTGGAGACAGCGGGGAAGTCGTTACGCCATTCGTGCAGGTCGGAACTTACCCGACAAGGAATTTCGCTACCTTAGGACCGTTATAGTTACGGCCGCCGTTTAC
>NZ_JBQFRA010000013.1:0-1285 GCF_056537165.1 Ruegeria sp. CG8
ATGGCAAAGGAAAAGTTTGAGCGTACAAAACCGCACGTCAACATTGGCACGATTGGCCACGTTGACCACGGCAAGACGACGCTGACCGCAGCAATCACCAAGTATTTCGGCGACTTCAAGGCGTATGACCAGATTGACGGTGCGCCGGAAGAGAAAGCGCGCGGCATCACCATCTCGACCGCCCACGTGGAATACGAGACCGACAACCGCCACTATGCGCATGTCGACTGCCCCGGCCACGCTGACTATGTGAAGAACATGATCACCGGTGCGGCGCAGATGGACGGCGCGATCCTGGTTGTGAACGCCGCTGACGGCCCGATGCCGCAGACCCGCGAGCACATCCTGCTGGGCCGCCAGGTTGGCATCCCGAAGATGGTCGTGTTCCTGAACAAGGTTGACCAGGTTGACGACGAAGAGCTGCTGGAACTGGTTGAGATGGAAGTTCGCGAACTGCTGTCCAGCTACGACTACCCCGGCGACGACATTCCGATCATCGCAGGTTCGGCTCTGGCCGCGATGGAAGGCAACAACCCGGAAATCGGCGAGAACAAGATCCGCGAACTGATGGCGGCCGTTGACGAGTACATCGACACGCCCGAGCGCGCTGTTGACCAGCCGTTCCTGATGCCGATCGAAGACGTGTTCTCGATCTCGGGTCGTGGTACCGTTGTGACCGGTCGTGTCGAGCGTGGTGTGATCAACGTTGGCGACGAGATCGAAATCGTCGGCATCCGCGACACGCAGAAGACCACCTGCACCGGTGTCGAGATGTTCCGCAAGCTGCTGGACCGCGGTGAAGCCGGCGACAACATCGGCGCCCTGCTGCGTGGTGTTGACCGTGACGGCGTCGAGCGTGGCCAGGTTCTGTGTAAGCCGGGCTCGGTGACTCCGCACACCAAGTTCGAAGCCGAAGCCTACATCCTGACCAAGGAAGAAGGCGGCCGTCACACTCCGTTCTTCGCGAACTACCGTCCGCAGTTCTACTTCCGTACGACTGACGTGACCGGCACAGTGACCCTGGCCGAAGGCACCGAGATGGTCATGCCCGGCGACAACGTGTCGTTCGGCGTTGAGCTGATCGCCCCGATCGCCATGGAAAACGGTCTGCGCTTCGCCATCCGCGAAGGCGGCCGCACCGTCGGCGCAGGCGTCGTGTCCAAAATCATCGAGTAAGGCGCGCCTGTCGCGCCCGGTTGCGGCAGGCGGTTTTCCAAAGCGAAGCCAGCCGAAAGCAACTCGGTGAGAAACCAAAGAAGGCCGTCCCAATCCGGGGCGGCCTTTT
>NZ_JBQFRA010000014.1:0-678 GCF_056537165.1 Ruegeria sp. CG8
CGACGGGATATGACCGAGGCAGTGGTAGAGGGCCTGACTGGCCTTGCTCCGGATGTCCCGGAGGTCACCGTTCATGACCTTGGACAGATCCTGGGTATGCCGCGTCTGAAGACTCGAGGAACTCGACTGGCGGAGCGAGTCGATGCCTGGGCTTCAGTCGGTTGGACCTTCGTCCCAGGTGAACGTGGTCGAAGGGCCCGTCCCGCGAGGTTCATCCGTAGCAGTGAACAGCGGCGTTCCCAGATCGCAGCCTAAATGAAGCCTAGAGCTAGGGAACTCTTCTAGTTCTAGGCTTTTTTGCCACGCTTCATCCCCTCAGTGTCTGGGACAAGGGCAAAGGACTCGCCACAAAAACAACGTCCTCAGTCAACCTGGGTTTCGAGAGTATTGCTTCGATCCAGAGGGACACATGTCCTCGTTTGCAGACCGAAATGTCCCCCATGGGGGGCTAAGAACTAGCCTGTGTTCAATGTGGGTACGCCCCCGGGAAACGTACTGGGGCTGAGGGGTCACTGCGGCTCCATCTCGATCGCCGTAGGACAGATCGTAGGACAAGACGCGCCTGTTGACCTGCTTTCCAACGTTCGGATAACCCTTATTTCACTGAGGCCATCAACGGCGAAGGTGCCTGTAACGGGAGCTGAAGGGGAAACCCAAGCAGCCCCCGGGCACCACTTC